>NZ_NRDO01000008.1 GCF_010231475.1 Citrobacter sp. NCU1
TGATGATGTTCATCAGGCGTTTTACAGACAAAAAACTGTCAACCTATATCAGGACTAGTCAATGTTGCGCATGCCAGCAGGATCGCCCCGCGATTATTGCCTGGTAGCGACATAAAAAAACCGGGCGCAGAGGCCCGGTTCATCAGACGATATGAGATTAATGCGCGGCTTCTGGCTTGTGCTTTTGCGCACTCTGGAAACCATACGTCAGCTCATTTTTCTCTTTATCCAGGGCAACAGTCACCTGACCACCATCCACCAACGAGCCAAACAGCAATTCGTTAGCCAGCGGTTTTTTCAGGTTGTCCTGTACCACACGCGTCATTGGACGCGCGCCCATTGCCCGGTCGTAGCCTTTCTCAGCCAGCCAGTTACGCGCTTCCTGGCTAACTTCCAGGGAGACGCCTTTCTGATCCAGTTGAACCTGCAACTCGACAATAAACTTATCAACAACCTGGTGAATCACCTCGGTAGACAAGTGATCGAACCAGATAATATTGTCGAGACGGTTACGGAATTCCGGCGTAAAGACTTTCTTGATCTCCCCCATCGCATCCGTACTGTTATCCTGATGAATGAGGCCAATGGATTTACGCTCGGTTTCACGCACGCCAGCGTTGGTGGTCATCACCAGCACCACGTTGCGGAAATCCGCTTTACGCCCGTTATTATCGGTCAGCGTACCGTTATCCATCACCTGCAACAGCAGGTTAAAGACATCCGGGTGCGCCTTCTCGATCTCATCCAGCAGCAACACGGCGTGCGGATGTTTGATGACCGCATCCGTCAGCAAACCGCCCTGATCGAAACCAACATATCCCGGAGGCGCACCGATCAAACGGCTGACAGTGTGACGCTCCATATACTCGGACATATCAAAGCGCAGCAGTTCAATTCCCAGCGCTTTGGAGAGCTGTACCGTGACCTCGGTTTTACCCACGCCAGTCGGCCCGGCAAACAGGAATGAACCGACAGGTTTATGCTCGTGCCCCAGTCCCGCGCGACTCATCTTGATGGCTTCAGTCAGCGCCTCAATGGCTTTATCCTGGCCAAAGACCAACATTTTCAGACGGTCGCCGAGATTTCTCAACGTATCGCGATCGCTCTGCGAGACGCTCTTCTCAGGAATACGCGCAATACGCGCCACCACGGATTCAATATCCGCCACGTTGACGGTTTTCTTGCGCTTGCTGATCGGCATCAGACGCGCACGCGCACCCGCTTCGTCGATCACGTCAATCGCTTTATCCGGCAGATGACGGTCATTGATATATTTCACCGCCAGTTCTACCGCCGCCCGTACCGCTTTCGCGGTATAGCGAACATCATGGTGCGCTTCGTACTTCGGTTTCAGACCGTTAATAATTTGCACAGTCTCTTCCACCGACGGCTCAGTAATATCGATTTTCTGGAAGCGACGCGCCAGAGCACGGTCTTTCTCGAAAATGTTGCTGAACTCCTGATAGGTTGTCGAACCGATCACGCGGATCTTGCCGCTGGAGAGTAGCGGTTTGATCAGGTTTGCCGCATCCACCTGGCCGCCCGATGCCGCGCCCGCACCAATAATGGTGTGGATCTCATCAATGAACAGGATGCTGTTGGTGTCCTGTTCCAGCTGTTTCAGCAGCGCTTTAAAACGTTTTTCAAAGTCACCACGATATTTGGTCCCCGCCAGCAGCGAGCCAATATCCAGTGAGTAGAGGGTGCAATCCGCCATCACTTCCGGCACATCGCCCTGGACAATACGCCAGGCCAGCCCTTCCGCAATAGCTGTTTTACCGACCCCTGATTCCCCCACCAGCAGCGGGTTATTCTTACGGCGACGGCACAGAACCTGAATGGCACGCTCCAGCTCTTTGTCACGGCCAATCAGCGGGTCGATCCCCCCCACGCGCGCGAGCTGGTTAAGGTTAGTCGTAAAGTTCTCCATACGTTCCTCCCCGCCAGCTTGCTCTTCGTTATTGGGTTGATTGCCAGAATCAGAAGACTGACTCGGCTCATCTTTACGCGTCCCGTGAGAAATAAAGTTCACCACATCAAGACGGCTGACTTCATGCTTACGCAGCAGATAGGCCGCTTGTGATTCCTGTTCGCTGAAAATAGCGACCAGCACGTTAGCGCCGGTAACCTCACTGCGACCGGAGGACTGAACATGGAAGACAGCGCGTTGCAGCACACGCTGAAAACTCAACGTCGGCTGCGTGTCGCGTTCTTCTTCGCTGGCAGGCAGAACGGGTGTGGTTTGTTCAATGAAGGCTTCGAGTTCCTGGCGGAGCGCAACCAGATCCACGGAACACGCTTCCAGCGCTTCGCGGGCTGACGGGTTACTGAGCAATGCCAGTAACAAGTGCTCGACGGTCATAAACTCATGACGGTGCTCGCGCGCTCTGGCGAAAGCCATGTTTAAACTGAGTTCCAGTTCTTGATTGAGCATAGGCACCTCCCCCAATTTTTATGCCTGCATTCAGGCTTTTTCCAGCGTACACAGCAATGGATGCTCGTTCTCCCTGGCATACCTGTTCACCATCGCCACTTTGGTTTCTGCAACCTCGGCGGTAAAGACTCCGCAGATGGCCTTACCCTGGTAGTGAACGGCGAGCATCAATTGAGTTGCACGTTCTACATCATAAGAAAAGAATTTTTGTAACACGTCAATAACAAACTCCATCGGAGTGTAATCATCATTGACTAATATCACTTTATACATAGATGGCGGTTTTAGCGCGTCGCGCACTTCATCTTCCGCAAGCTGGTCAAAATCCAGCCAGTCTTTCGTCTTACCCATTGTCAGTCGTCATCTTCGGTTACGGTTGCCGGCAGTTATTCTGCCGCTGACAAGAGCTTATGCGCACAACCAATCTACCTCAATTAATAGATAACTATCATCTATCACTGTCATCCGCGACATCTGTCACATTCCCCGGTAATAGCGTTAACTGCTTCAAAATTTTGATTCATTTTTACCCTACCCCCCCCGCCAAATGCTTGACGGCTCGCCTGATTTCTCTAAATTGTAGTCTCGAGAGTTGGCGAGGTTTTGAACAGCCTCCACTCTACCACCGGTTCATTCCATCTTACTTATATAAGATTTACGAAGGATGTCGAAGCATGGAAACGGGTACTGTTAAGTGGTTCAACAATGCCAAAGGGTTTGGTTTCATTTGCCCTGAAGGCGGCGGCGAAGATATTTTCGCCCATTACTCTACCATCCAGATGGATGGTTACAGAACGCTAAAAGCCGGGCAATCAGTCCAGTTTGATGTTCACCAGGGGCCAAAAGGCAATCACGCCAGTGTCATCGTGCCTATCATTGAAGCAGAAGCTGTTGCATAGCTCTTCTGTCTCATTGTGTACATCCTGCAGTCAAAATGCCAGCCCCCAGGGCTGGCATTTTTCTTTTTGAAGGAATACAACACATTATTCCCTGGCCAGCGCATCGACGGGATCCAGTCGGGCGGCGTTTCGCGCCGGCAACCAACCGAATAAAACCCCGGTAAATGTGGAACACAAAAAAGCGGTAATCAGGGCTATCGGCGAGAAGCCGATTTCCCAACCGGGTAAAAACAGTTGCAGCATAAATGCGATCAACATCGACAGGGCAATGCCTAAGGCGCCCCCCACCAGGCACACCAAAACGGCTTCAATTAAAAACTGCTGCAACACGTCGCTGGCACGCGCGCCCACCGCCATACGGATCCCTATTTCCCGCGTACGTTCCGTCACTGAAACCAGCATAATGTTCATGACGCCTATCCCGCCAACAACCAGCGAGATCACCGCCACCAGGGTCAGAAACAGTTGCAGAGTACGGGTAGTCTTTTCGGCCGTTTTCAGAACACCGTCCATGTTCCAGGTGAAGAAATCCTTTTTACCATGACGTAACGTCAACAAACGGGTGAGCTGTTGTTCCGCCTGCGCACTCTCGAAGCCTTCTTTCACGCGAACCGTGATCGAGTTCAGCCACGATTGCCCCATCACCCGTCCCGACATCGTGCTGTAGGGCAACCAGACTCTGAGGATCTTGCTGCTGCCAAACATCGATTGTTTCTCTTCCGCCACACCAATCACCGTGGCAGGCATATTGCCGACCAGGATGACTTCTCCCACCACGGTCGTTTTGTTCGGAAAGAGCTGACGCCGGGTGTTGTTGTCCAGTACCACCACCTGCGCCCGCCCGTTTAACTGTTCACGATTAAACGTATTTCCTTCGCTGAAACTCATCCCGTAAACGTTAAAATAGTCCCCGCTGACGCCATTGGCGCTGGCCGCCACATCGATATTTGCGTAACGTACGCGCAGATTCTGCGAAACGGCGGGCGTTGCGGAACTGACCCAGGGTTGTTTTTGAATCGCCGTCAAATCGTCGTATTTCAGCGCCTGCTGATACTGCGGATCGTCATCACCAAAATCTTTTCCGGGATAGATATCGATAGTATTGGTACCGATGGAACGGATATCCGCCAGCACCAGTTGCTTTGCCGCATCGCCCACCACCACAATCGACACCACCGAGGCGATACCAATAATGATCCCCAGCATCGTGAGCAACGTGCGCATTTTGTTTGCTGCCATTGCCAGCCACGCCATAGTCAGCGCCTCGCGAAAACCACTGACAAACTGACTCCAGCCGGAGGCGGTTTTAACGGTAGATTCGGCGATACTGTTGTCGCTGACTGTTTTTTGCGACGGCGGATTACGCACAATCTCGCCATCGCGAATTTCAATCACCCTTTCAGCCTGTGCCGCGACTTGTGGATCGTGAGTGACAATAATGACCGTATGACCGCGATCGCGCAGTTGATGCAGAATCGCCATCACCTCTTCACCAGAATGGCTGTCCAGCGCCCCCGTGGGCTCATCTGCAAGAATAACCTGCCCGCCGTTCATCAACGCACGGGCGATACTGACACGCTGCTGTTGCCCGCCAGAAAGCTGAGAGGGATGGTAGTCGATACGATCCCCCAGCCCCAGTCGTTGCAGGAGGTCCTGAGCACGCGCCAGCCGCTGTTTACGTTCGGTTCCGGCATAAACCGCTGGTACCTCGACGTTTTGCGTCGCCGTCAAATGTGAGAGCAAATGATAGCGCTGGAAAATAAAGCCGAAGCGTTCACGCCGCAGTTGCGCCAGCGCGTCGCTGTCGAGGGTAGACACATCCCGCCCCGCCACCCGATAGGTGCCGCTGGTCGGTTTATCCAGGCACCCCAGAATATTCATCAACGTGGATTTACCCGAGCCTGAAGCACCGACAATTGCCACCATTTCACCCGCCTGGATGTGCAGCGAGATGCCTTTCAGCACCTCGACCTGCTCCCCTCCTGACGGGTAGCTACGGCGAATGTCGTTCAGTTCAAGCAACGCCGTCATTGCGCGGCTCCCGGTTTGCCCTCGCCGGTAACCACTTCATCCCCCTCTTCCAGACCTTTGACGATCTCCACATCGGTATCATTACGCGAGCCGATCGACACTTCCCGTTCACGGGTTTCTCCGTTGCGCAGCAGCGTGACTTTGTAGCGATTGTTTCCAATCGGATCGCCCAACGCGGAAAGTGGGATGGTCAGAACATTTTTAATGTCGGTGAGTTGGATATGAACCTGAGCCGTCATGTCGAGACGTAAAATGCCATTCGGATTGGGCACTTCAAAACGGGCGTAATAAAAAATGGCATCGTTGACTTTTTCAGGCGTCGGCAGAACGTCTTTCAGTGCGCCTTCGTAACGCGTCTGAGGATCGCCAAGCACGGTAAACCAGGCCTTTTGCCCCGGTTTCAAATGAATCACATCCGCTTCCGACACCTGCGCTTTCACCAGCATCGTGCTCATATCCGCCAGCGTCAGAATGTTCGGCGCCTGTTGGGCGGCGATCACAGTCTGCCCTTGCAGGGTGGTGATTTGCGTCACTTCACCTGCCATCGGCGCCACAATACGGGTGTAATCCAGGTTGGTTTTCGCGGTATCCAGAGATGCCTGATTGCGCTTAATTTGCGCATCAATGGTGCCGATTTGCGCCTGCTTAACGGCCATCTCCGTAGCGGCAGTGTCCAGATCCTGCTGTGAGACGGCCTGTGTTTTTGCCAGTTGCTGTTGGCGAGAGAACGTCACGCGCGCCAGTTTCCATTCGGCTTGCGCCTGAAGTCGCTGAGCGCGCAGTTCCATTAGCGTGGCTTCAACTTCTTTAATCTGGTTTTGCGCCTGTTCAGGATCGATAACGCCGAGCAACTGGTCTTTTTTAACTTTATCGCCAATGGCCACCGACAGCGTCTTCAACTGCCCGCTCACCTGCGCCCCGACATCCACTTTCCGCAACGCATCCAGTTTCCCGGTGGCGAGAACGCTTTGCTGAAGGTCTCCGGGACGAACGATCAGCGTCTGATAATTAGGTAGCGGCGCATTCAGTGTTCTCCAGGCAATTATCAGCCCCGCGATGATGACCACTATCGCCAGCAGATACCGCTTTTTAAGTTTTCCCTTGATGTTCATAAAAATCCTGAATTCCCCGTCTATTGCGCCAGAGTGATTGAACCAATATCAACCAATAATAAACAAGTATTGAAAGGCAATGAGAGTAACAGAGTTATTGATATTTGGTTAAGTTTGCTGATGGTGAAATCCAGGCGACACCTTTTTATTGGATGGTTGACTATGTCGCAGCTCACCGAAAATGCCTTCTCCCCTTCTCGCCCCATGACGAGTCTGGGGTTATTTTTCAGTCTGACCCGCGGCCTGTGGCGCCCGGGGAAATTCTGGCATCAACGTAGTTTCCGGCGGAAATTTATGTTGCGCTCCCTGCTGATGCCCCGTTTGAGTCGTGAATGGATGGCTGAGCTTTCACAATGGCCGGATCTGAACGTTTTGCTGACGCGACAACCGCGGCTCCCGGTTCGTCTTCATCGCCCCTACCTTGCGGCAAATCTTGGCCGCAAACAATTACTGGAAGCATTGCGTTATCATTACGCCCTGCTGCATACCTTTATGACGCCAGATGAATTAAGAACATATATGAATACATCCGGGCTGCAGCTGGCGCAACTGGAAGGTAAAAATGGGGAAATCTTCACTCTTGAGCTGACCATGATGATCTCCCTTGATAAAGAGGGGGACAGCACCCTGCTCATACGTAACGGTGACCGGGAAACGCTGGCGGAAATAACCTTCACGCTGTGTGAATATCAGGGGAAACGGACGCTGTTTATTGGCGGGTTACAGGGCGGCAAGCGCGAGCTCCCCCATGAAGCCATTCAAAGCGCGACCAAATCGTGTCATGGATTATTTCCCAAACGTCTGGTGATGGAGGCCGTGTGTCAGTTCGCCGAACGTTTACAGGTCGAACAAATTCTTGCAGTCAGCAACGAGACGCACATTTACCGCAGCCTGCGCTATCGGGATAAAGAGGACAACATCCACGCAGACTACAATGCCTTTTGGACGGCCTGCGGGGGTGAATGCGACGAGAAAGGGTATTACCATCTTCCCTGCATGCTCACGCGCAAGGAGATGTCGGAAATCGCCAGCAAGAAACGCGCAGAATACCGTCGTCGCTATCAGATGCTGGACGCTATTCAGGTGCAAATGGCAGATTTGTTCCGCCGTTAATCGGCCCGACCACGCGCCAGCCAGAGCACACGCGAAAACATTTTTCTGAACAGGGTCGGTACGGCATCAACGCCGCGCCGCCCTGCTTCCATGGTGACTTCGATGGCGAGATCCGGTTTTGATGAGCGATGGATCGCTTTCGAAATAATCTTGCGCATGTTCATCGGAATATTTTCCGGGATCTGCGCGACCCGGTGGAAGACGTCTGAAAAGCCCTGCCGGTACATAAAATGTTCCATATCCAACGCAGGTAATACGGTGAGATGCTCACGCTCCGCTTCCCTGTCGTTATCGAGCAAGCCGCGCACCGTAGCGGCATATTTTTTCCCTGCCTCATCGCCGTCGACCAGCACATGCCACTCAATCCCCATACGCCGGGCGAATTTCACCAGCGGTTTTAACCCCGACTGGGCAAACTCGATCACTTTGATCCCTTCAGCGTCAAAGTGATGCCCACATTGACGCGCCAGTTCGTTGATAACCCAGGTTTCCGTTTCCCCCTCGACCAACAACCAACAGCGCGCAAATAAAGAAGAGGCGCGATTGAAACGAATATGAAACGCAATACGCCGTCCATCTTCCGCGCTCAACCCGCCGGGTCCTAAACGCCACGCCGCCACGCGTGATGATTCACGCACCAGGCGAACAACATGTTCCACCGGCGTAAGCGACAGCAGCTCACCAGAATTGGTGGTAGCAACACGTTGCAGCGGCAGCAGATTCAACAATTGCCAGGCGACCGACAGCATAATGGGATGTAATCGCGTTTCCGGGTCTTCCACCAGCAACAGCGGCCGCGCATCTTTGTCTAACCTCAGGGTGCCTTTTGCCTGTAATAACGTTGAAAACAGTCCCAGCAGAATCACCCGATGGGTACGCCCGCCGGGTTTGTCGATCATCCGGTTGATGATGTCCAGATACCGCCAGCTTCGCTGTTCGTTATTCGATCGCCGACGCATAAGCCGATAGCGTGATTGCCCGGCGCCTTGTTCAGAGAAGTAATGCTCCAGCAATTGCACCATCGCCGACAGCCCCTGGCGTATCTGACCATCGGTCAGATTCTGGGGACGCATCGCCAGTTCCCGGGCCAGAAAATCCAGTTGTCTGGCGGTCACTTCCACATCCGGAATATCAGGCACCGTACCGTTACGGATCCGGCGCATAAAACGCGCGTCACGCAGGCGCAGTACCGGCATCAGGCGAATAAGATGTCGTGCCTGATCGTTAATATCGTCAACGGGTAATGGATGTCCGTCGCCATCAAGGAAACTGCGCAGTGTCATGACGCTGTTGTCTTCGCCGCATTCGCCTTCCAGACGATAAAAAATACGATGGTAGTCGTCGCGACATGGAGTCCAGCAGTCGGCCAGCGGGCGGTAACGACGCACCCGGTGGCGACCAGGCTGCGATTCGCGAAACGTGAGAATGATATGCAGATGGTGTTCTCGCTCCAGGATATCGCCGGGAGGAAACCAGAAGTCTTCACGGACAAAATGATACAGATCGGATTCCGGCGACAACAACAGAGTGAGTGCGTCCAGCAAACTGGATTTACCCCAGGCGTTCTCCCCAATCAGTACGTTGTTTTGCTCCAGCATCAACGACAGTCGATTGATCCCGCGAAAACCCACAATCTCAACGCGTTCGAGAATCATGTTTCCTCCAGAAAGAGTCACTAATCCATTAAGCTATCCGCAGTATAACGGCAAAATCTCGCGGTTGATGTGATGCCCGCACGTTCACAACAGGCAACTGATTGAATAATGTACTAATCACACAGAATACTTCGTTATAAAACATTTCAAAAATAACCGAACGATATAATAGTTAAGTCGGTGAATTATATCGTTTTCAATAAAACTATCTTTGGGTGGAAATGCACTACACTGTGTCTATGGAAAATTGGCACAAGGAATAACTGCACATTGCCCTAAATCAAATTTCGTAGATTTATTTAACTGGTGATTGGGTGGCGTTCGTTTTTAAAATACCGGTTCATGCATTCTATCGTCACCCTTTTATGACGATAAATACGGTTGGTATGAGAGATCATGACCAATTTTTTAAATTGAGGTGGATATGTTCAGAAAATTAATGGCCGAATGTTTTGGTACATTCTGGCTTGTTTTTGGTGGTTGCGGGAGTGCCGTTCTGGCAGCAGCATTTCCTGAATTAGGCATTGGATTTGTCGGGGTTGCGCTGGCATTTGGTCTGACTGTTTTAACGATGGCATTTGCTGTCGGTCATATTTCAGGGGGGCATTTTAACCCAGCGGTGACATTAGGTTTATGGGCTGGTGGCCGTTTCCCGGCGAAAGACGTTATTGGTTATATCATTGCTCAGGTAGTCGGCGGCATTATTGCGGCGGCAGTCCTTTATCTTATTGCCAGCGGTAAAGCGGGCTTTGATGCAACAGCCAGTGGATTTGCTTCAAACGGCTACGGTGAACATTCACCAGGCGGTTACTCTATGTTTTCCGCTATTGTCATTGAGATTGTCCTGACCGCCGGTTTCTTATTAGTGATTCACGGAGCAACAGATAAACTCGCTCCGGCAGGTTTTGCCCCGATCGCAATTGGTCTCGCGCTTACCCTGATTCACTTAATCAGCATCCCGGTGACCAACACCTCCGTCAACCCGGCACGTAGCACTGCCGTCGCTATCTTCCAGGGCGGTTGGGCACTGGAACAACTGTGGTTGTTCTGGGTGATGCCAATCATCGGCGGCATCCTCGGCGGTCTTATCTACCGCACACTGCTGGAAAAACGCGACACTGACACGGATAGTGCGCGCGCTGTGGCATCAGATGGCGATTCACTTATCTGACCTGCAGGTCCACACGTTGCTTTAGAATGTAAGCCGGGTATGGCGTAACCGCCACCCGGCTTTTATTTTGCTCTTTGACTGCTCGACCTTTATTGGGTAGTGTCACTGGCGCTAAACAGATACTCATTAAAGGACCCCGCTGTTCATGTTTTCAGGACTCTTAATCATTCTGCTCCCGCTGATGGTGGGTTACTTCGTTCCCCTTCGGCATAAACCCGCATTAATCCTGATCAACCGGTTGTTGAGCTGGATGGTTTATCTCATCCTTTTCTTTATGGGTATTAGTCTGGCGTTTCTGGATAATCTCGCCAGTAATCTGCTCTCTATTTTTTATTATTCTGCCGTCAGTATTACCGTTATTTTGCTGTGTAATATTATCGCCTTACTGTGGCTGGAACGCTCTTTACCGTGGCGACACAACCACCAGCAGGAAAAACTACCGTCGCGTATTGCCATGGCGCTGGAGTCACTTAAATTATGCGGCGTAGTGGTACTTGGCTTTGCGCTTGGTCTCAGCGGGCTGGCCTTTTTGCAACACGCGACTGAAGCCAGCGAATATACGCTGATCTTTTTATTGTTTCTGGTGGGGATTCAATTACGCAACAGCGGCATGACCCTGAAACAAATTGTGCTCAATCGTCGGGGAATGATTGTCGCGGTCGTGGTGGTTGCCAGCTCCCTGGTGGGTGGCCTGATCAACGCATTTATTCTCGACCTGCCGATCAACACCGCGCTGGCCATGGCGTCGGGTTTCGGCTGGTATTCCCTTTCGGGTATCCTGCTCACCGAATCCTTCGGCCCGGTCATTGGCAGCTCCGCCTTCTTTAACGATCTGGCGCGAGAGCTGATAGCCATCATGTTGATCCCCGGTTTAGTCCGTCGTAGCCGTTCTACCGCCTTGGGCTTGTGCGGCGCCACGTCGATGGATTTTACCCTGCCCGTGCTACAGCGCACAGGCGGCCTGGAGATGGTCCCTGCCGCGATTGTTCACGGTTTTATGTTGAGTCTGCTGGTCCCCATATTGATGGCGTTTTTCTCCGCCTGATCGCTCCCCGGCGGCAGACTCCTGCCGCCAAAATTGCGCTAAATCAATCTCCCTGCAAGTTGTATCAGAAATCCCTTTTATCCCCTCGCGCACAAGCATAATCTTAAAGATGTATATTAAATATAACTTTAAAAGGTGTGACCATGTTTTGTGTGCAATGTGAACAAACCATCCGTACCCCGGCAGGGAACGGCTGCTCTTACGCGCAGGGTATGTGCGGTAAAACGGCTGAAACCTCCGATCTGCAGGATCTGCTGATTGCCTCCCTACAAGGTCTGTCTGCATGGGCCGTTAAAGCCCGTGAATACGGCATCATTGACCACGAGATTGATAACTTTGCGCCACGTGCGTTTTTCTCCACGCTGACCAACGTTAACTTCGATTCCCCCCGCATCGTTGGCTATGCCCGTGAAGCCATCGCGATGCGTGAAGCGCTGAAAGCACAGTGTCTGAACATCGATGCCAACGCCACCGTCAACAACCCGATGGCTGACCTGCAACTGGCAAGCGACGATCTGGGCGCACTGCAACGTCAGGCCGCTGAATTTACTCCGAATAAAGACAAAGCCACCATTGGCGAGAACATTCTCGGCCTGCGTCTGCTTTGCCTGTACGGTCTGAAAGGTGCCGCTGCTTATATGGAACACGCGCACGTTCTCGGCCAATACGACAACGATATCTACGCGCAGTACCACAAAATCATGGCATGGCTGGGTACCTGGCCTGCCGATATGAATGAGCTGCTGGAGTGTTCGATGGAAATCGGCCAGATGAACTTCAAAGTGATGAGCATTCTGGATACCGGTGAAACCACCAAATACGGGCACCCGACCCCCACTCAGGTCAACGTCAAAGCCACCGAAGGCAAATGTATTCTGATCTCCGGTCACGACCTGAAAGATCTCTACAACCTGCTGGAACAAACCGAAGGTACCGGCGTTAACATCTATACCCACGGCGAAATGCTGCCTGCGCACGGCTATCCGGAACTGCGTAAATTCAAACACCTGATCGGTAACTACGGTAGCGGCTGGCAGAACCAGCAGGTTGAATTCGCCCGCTTCCCAGGCCCTATCGTGATGACCTCTAACTGCATCATCGACCCGACTGTGGGCGCGTATGACGACCGTATCTGGACCCGCAGCATCGTCGGTTGGCCGGGTGTTAGTCACCTCGAAGGCGACAACTTCGCGCCAGTCATCGCGCAGGCGCAGCAAATGGCCGGTTTCCCGTACAGTGAGATCCCGCACCTGATCACCGTTGGTTTTGGTCGTCAGACGCTGCTGGGCGCTGCGGATACGCTTATCGATCTGGTGAGCCGTGAAAAACTGCGTCACATTTTCCTGGTCGGCGGCTGCGACGGCGCGCGCGGTGAACGTAACTACTTCACCGATTTCGCCACCAGCGTACCGGACGACTGCCTGATCCTGACTCTGGCCTGCGGCAAATACCGCTTCAACAAACTGGACTTCGGCGATATCGAAGGCCTGCCGCGTCTGGTGGATGCCGGTCAGTGTAATGACGCTTACTCCGCTATTATTCTGGCGGTCACGCTGGCGGAAAAACTGGGCTGTGGCGTGAACGATCTGCCGCTGTCTCTGGTGCTTTCCTGGTTCGAACAAAAAGCAATTGTGATCCTGCTGACCCTGCTGTCATTGGGTGTGAAAAACATTGTCACCGGCCCTACAGCGCCGGGCTTCTTCACCCCGGATCTGCTGGCCGTACTCAACGAGAAGTTTGGTCTGCGTTCCGTCACCACCGTTGAAGAAGATATGAAACAACTGCTGAGCGCGTAAGGAGTGAGATCATGACAATGCCAACCCATCAGTGCCCGTGGCGGATGCAGGTTCATCACATTCATCAGGAAACCCCGGATGTATGGACGATTTCGTTGCTGTGCCACGACTATTATCCGTACCGCGCCGGACAATACGCGCTGGTCAGTGTCCGCAACTCGGCAGAGACGCTGCGTGCTTATACCCTCTCTTCCACGCCGGGGGTCAGTGAGTACATTACGCTGACCGTTCGCCGTATTGATGACGGTGCGGGCTCACAGTGGTTAACCCGTGATGTCAAACGCGGCGACTACCTGTGGCTCTCCGATGCAATGGGCGACTTTACCTGCGAAGATAAAGCCGAAGAGAAATTCCTGATGCTGGCGGCGGGATGCGGTGTGACGCCTGTCATGTCGATGCGCCGTTGGTTGGCAAAGTATCGTCCGCAGGCCGATGTGCAGGTCATCTATAACGTGCGCTCGCCACAGGATGTCATTTTTGCGCAGGAGTGGCGTCAGTATCCGGTGACGCTGGTCGCTGAAAACAATGCCACCGACGGTTTTGTGTCAGGCCGTCTGACCACAGAACTGCTGCAACGTGTTCCTGATCTGACGTCTCGTACCGTCATGACCTGCGGTCCGGCGCCGTATATGGATCTGGTCGAACAGGAAGTGAAAGCGCTCGGCGTCACCCGCTTCTTTAAAGAGAAATTCTTCACGCCTGTCGCTGAAGCCGCAACCGAAGGTCTGAAGTTCACTAAGCTGCAACCCGCGAAAGCGTTTTATGCGCCGGTCGGCACCACCCTGCTGGAAGCAATGGAAAGCAATAACGTGCCGCTCACCGTCGCCTGCCGTGCCGGTGTGTGCGGTTGCTGCAAAACCAAAGTGATGGATGGGAACTACACGGTTACCAGCACCATGACGCTGACCGATGCAGAGATCGCCGAAGGTTATGTGCTGGCCTGTTCTTGCCACCCACAGGGTGATTTAGTGCTCGCGTAAACCGCCTTATTCGATCCACAACAGAAACGGTCATCGGAAACGGTGGCCGTTTTTTTTATGCTTTGCGCAACACGGTACAACGCATCAATCCCATATAAAACAAAGGGGAAATAAAAAACGCAACCGCCATCTTCGACTAAACTTGTTACCGATATCACATTTAAGGAGATGGAAAACCATGAAACAAACCGTTGCGACGTTTATTGCCAAAACCCTTGAACAGGCCGGCGTGAAACGTATCTGGGGCGTGACAGGCGATTCACTGAACGGTCTGAGTGACAGCCTTAATCGCATGGGAACGATTGAATGGATGTCGACCCGCCATGAGGAGGTTGCGGCCTTTGCCGCTGGTGCCGAGGCGCAACTGACGGGCGAACTGGCGGTGTGTGCGGGTTCCTGCGGACCGGGCAACCTGCACCTGATTAACGGTCTGTTCGATTGTCATCGCAATCACGTTCCCGTACTGGCCATTGCCGCCCACATTCCCTCCAGCGAAATAGGCAGCGGCTATTTCCAGGAGACCCACCCGCAAGAGTTGTTCCGTGAATGTAGCCACTATTGCGAGCTGGTTTCCACTCCAGAACAGATCCCACAGGTTCTGGCGATTGCGATGCGTAAGGCGGTGCTGAATCGCGGCGTTTCGGTTGTCGTACTGCCGGGCGACGTTGCCCTGAAACCAGCGCCAGAGGGCGCCAGTACGCACTGGTACCACGCGCCGCAACCCGTCATCACGCCCACCGCCGAAGAGCTCAAAAAACTGGCACAGCTGTTACGCTATTCCAGCAATATTGCGCTATTGTGCGGCAGCGGCTGCGCGGGCGCACATACAGAGCTGGTCGAGTTTGCCGCCAAAATCAAAGCCCCCATTGTTCACGCCCTGCGCGGGAAAGAACATGTCGAATACGACAACCCCTACGATGTAGGCATGACCGGGCTTATCGGCTTTTCTTCCGGGTTTCATACCATGATGAATGCCGACACGCTGATCCTGCTCGGCACCCAGTTCCCCTATCGCGCCTTCTATCCTACTGACGCCAAAATTATTCAGGTAGATATCAACCCCGCCAGCATCGGCGCCCACAGCAAGATAGATATGGCGCTGGTTGGCGATATCAAATCGACGCTTCGCGCGCTGCTGCCGCTGGTGGAGGAAAAAACCGAACGCGCCTTCCTCGATAACGCACTGGAGCACTATCGCAACGCACGTAAAGGGCTGGATGACCTGGCAAAACCGAGCGACAAAGCCATTCACCCGCAGTATCTGGCACAGCAAATCAGCCATTTCGCCGCCGATGACGCCATCTTCACCTGCGATGTCGGTACGCCCACCGTCTGGGCGGCGCGCTACCTGAAAATGAACGGCAAACGCCGCCTGCTCGGTTCGTTTAACCACGGTTCAATGGCCAATGCGATGCCGCAGGCGTTGGGCGCACAGGCGACCGCGCCGGGGCGTCAGGTGGTGGCAATGTGCGGCGACGGCGGTTTCAGTATGCTGATGGGCGATTTTCTCTCTGTTGTGCAGATGAAACTACCGGTGAAAATTGTCGTCTTCAACAACAGCGTGCTGGGATTTGTGGCGATGGAAATGAAAGCTGGCGGCTATCTTACTGACGGCACCGACCTGCACGACACCAACTTTGCGCGCATCGCCGAAGCCTGCGGTATTACCGGCATTCGCGTGGAAAAAGCCGCTGACGTTGATGAAGCCTTGCAAAGGGCAATGTCCATCGACGGTCCGGTGCTGGTCGATGTGGTTGTCGCGAAAGAAGAGCTGGCCATTCCACCGCAAATAAAACTGGAACAGGCCAAAGGTTTTAGTCTGTACATGCTGCGCGCCATCATCAGCGGACGCGGTGACGAAGTGATCGAACTGGCAAAAACCAACTGGCTCAGGTAAAACAATGCACATCGCCTTTTAAACACCAGGAATGTGCAATGATCGATTTACGCAGTGATACCGTTACCCGTCCGAGTCGCGCCATGCTTGAAGCAATGATGGCCGCCCCGGTCGGGGACGATGTGTATGGAGACGATCCGACCGTTAACGCGTTGCAACAGTATGCCGCCGGGCTTTCTGGCAAAGAAGCGGCGCTTTTTTTACCCACCGGCACCCAGGCCAATCTGGTGGCGCTGCTGAGTCACTGCGAGCGCGGCGAAGAGTACATCGCCGGGCAAGGGGCGCATAACTATCTGTATGAGGCCGGTGGCGCTGCCGTACTGGGCAGCATTCAGCCTCAGCCTATCGATGCCGCTACCGACGGCACGCTACCGCTGGATAAAGTGGCGGCAAAGATCAAAGCGGACGATATCCATTTTGCCCGTACCCGCCTGCTCAGCCTTGAAAACACCCACAACGGGAAAGTACTGCCGCGCGAGTATCTGAAAGAGGCGTGGACGTTCACCCGCGAGCGCGGTCTGGCGCTGCACGTTGATGGCGCGCGTATTTTTAACGCGGTGGTCGCGTATGGCTGCGAGCTCAAAGAGATCACGCAGTATTGCGATTCATTCACCATTTGTCTGTCGAAAGGTCTGGGAACGCCGGTAGGCTCTTTATTGGTCGGCAGCCATGATTATATTAAACGCGCCACCCGCTGGCGTAAGATGACCGGCGGCGGCATGCGCCAGGCCGGCATTCTGGCAGCCGCCGGACTGTATGCGCTGAAAAATAACGTCGCGCGTTTACAAGACGATCACGACAATGCCGCCTGGATGGCAGAGCAACTGCGCGAAGCCGGGGCGGATGTGATGCGCCACGACACTAACATGCTGTTTGTTCGCGTTGGCGAAGAGAATGCCGCGGCATTAGGCGACTATATGCGCGCACGCGACGTGTTGATCAACGCCTCACCGATTGTACGTCTGGTCACTCACCTCGACGTCTCGCGTGAACAGCTCGCCAGCGTTGTTGCCCACTGGCGCGCATTTTTACATCGCTAAGGAGACCGACGTGCCGCAACGAATTTTGGTGCTTGGTGCCAGTGGTTATATTGGTCAACATCTGGTGCAGGTACTCAGCCAACAGGGGCACCAGGTACTGGCGGCGGCGCGTCGTATTGAACGGCTGGAAAAACAGCAACTGGCGAATGTCAGTTGTCATAAAGTTGATCTGAACTGGCCGGATAATCTCGCCCCCCTGCTGGTGGGAATCGATACGGTTTACTATCTGGTTCACGGCATGGGTGAAAAAGGCGACTTTATCGCCCATGAACGCCAGGTGGCGCTGAACGTCCGCGATGCGCTGCGAAACACCCCAGTCAAACAGCTGATTTTTCTCAGTTCATTGCAAGCGCCCGTGCATGAGCAGTCTGAACATTTACGCGCGCGCCAACTCACAGCGGATACCCTGCGTGATTCTGGCATACCGGTCACTGAATTACGCGCCGGGATCATTGTCGGGGCCGGTTCCGCCGCCTTCGAAGTGATGCGCGACATGGTCTATAACCTGCCGGTGCTGACGCCGCCGCGTTGGGTACGCTCACGCACCACGCCCATTGCGCTAGAAAACTTACTCCACTATCTGGTGGCGCTGCTGGACCATCCTGCCAACGCGCATCGTATTCTCGAAGCCGCCGGACCGCAGGTATTGAGCTATCAGGAACAGTTTGAGCACTTTATGGCCGTCAGCGGCAAACACCGGCCGTTGATTCCCATCCCCTTTCCGACCCGCTGGATTTCAGTCTGGTTCTTAAACGTCATTACTTCGGTGCCGCCCACCACAGCGAAAGCATTAATACAGGGGCTGAAGCACGATCTGCTGGCCGACGACACCGCACTGCGCGCACTGATACCTCAACGGCTTATCACCTTTGACGATGCCGTTCGCAGCACGCTGAAGGAAGAAGAAAAACTGGTGAACTCCAGCGACTGGGGATACGACGCCCTGGCGTTTGCCCGCTGGCGCCCGGAATACGGTTATTTTGCCAAACAGGCCGGTTTTACCGTTAAAACCCCCGCCAGTCTGAAAGCGTTATGGCAGGTAGTGAACCGCCTCGGCGGGAAAGAGCGTTACTTCTTTGGCAATATTTTGTGGCAGACCCGGGCACTGATGGACAGGTTGATCGGTCATAAACTGGCAAAAGGTCGACCCGCGCGTGAACTTTTGCAGGTGGGCGATACGGTAGACAGTTGGAAAGTGATCATCGTCGAGCCAGAAAAGCAGCTCACGTTACTGTTCGGCATGAAAGCACCCGGCCTGGGGCGTCTGAGTTTCACTCTCGAAGACAAAGGCGATCACCGACAGATAGATGTGCGTGCCTGGTGGCATCCGCACGGGATGCCCGGACTCATTTACTGGCTATTGATGATCCCCGCGCATCTGTTTATTTTTCGCGGTATGGCGAAACGCATTGCCAGACTTGCAGAACAAATCACAGATTAATAATAAAAACATACTGTATTGTTTCGTGTTTCCCATTGCATACAGACGTAATTCACGGAAGAATGCGCACGACGTTTTATTAAACACAGTGGATTGATATGAAGGTACTGGTTACCGGCGCTACCAGCGGCTTAGGTCGAAACGCGGTTGAGTTTTTGCGCAACAAAGGCATCAGCGTCAGAGCCACCGGTCGCAATGAAGCGATGGGGAAGCTGCTGGAGAAGATGGGAGCGGAATTCGTGCATGCGGACTTGACCGAACTGGTCTCTTCACAGGCCAAGGTGATGCTCGCAGGTATCGACACGCTATGGCATTGCTCCAGTTTTACCTCACCGTGGGGAACACAGGAAGCCTTCGATCTGGCCAATGTTCGCGCAACCCGTCGTCTGGGTGAATGGGCGGTTGCCTGGGGCGTGCGCAACTTTATTCATATCTCTTCCCCCTCACTGTATTTCGATTATCACCACCATCGCGACATCAAAGAGGACTTCCGCCCTCACCGATTCGCAAATGAATTCGCCCGCAGTAAAGCCGCGGGTGAAGACGTGATCAGCCTGTTAGCGCAAGCCAACCCGCAAACGCGGTTTACCGTGTTGCGTCCGCAAAGTCTGTTCGGTCCCCACGATAAGGTGTTTATCCCGCGTCTGGCGCACATGATGTACCATTACGGCAGCATTTTGTTGCCGCACGGGGGCAGCGCGTTGGTGGACATGACCTATTACGAAAATGCCATCCATGCCATGTGGCTGGCCAGTCAGGAAGCCTGCGATTCATTGCCGTCGGGGCGCATTTATAACATCACTAACGGTGAACACCGCACATTACGCAGCATCGTGCAGAAACTCATTGATGAGTTAAATATTGATTGCCGCATTCGCTCCGTGCCCTACCCGATGCTGGATATGATCGCGCGCAGCATGGAACGCTTTGGCAATAAATCAGCAAAAGAGCCCAAATTAACGCACTACGGCGTGTCGAAGCTGAACTTCGACTTTACGCTGGATACCACCCGTGCACAGGAAGAGCTGGGGTATCAGCCTGTCATCACTCTGGATGAAGGGATCGAGCGTACCGCCGCCTGGCTTCGCGACCACGGAAAACTACCGCGTTAATCTTGCCCGTATTTCTCCAGCAGCGCTTCAGCAATCGCCTGCGTTTCCGCATCCGCCACGCCGTTCCATAACGCCGGGCGGAAGTGCATCTGGAACGCTGTAATCACCCGTTGTTGTTCGCGCGGCGTCATCGTTGGTTTTACCTCATAGCCATAGCGTGCCAGTAAATCCAGCAATACGGCTGGCTCCACGGGGTCGTGCGGCGCCCGACCGGCCAGATAAAACGTCACCCGCGCGGCGTCTGGCCACGCGCCAATGCCCTGGGCCGCCAGCTCACGCCATGGAAAGAGCGGTCCCGGATCGTCTTTGCGCTGTGGGGCGACATCCGCATGCGCCACCACATTCTGCGGTTTGATGTCATAGCGGGCGACGATCTCTTTTGCGAGCGGGATCAACGCCTGGATCTGCGCGGGTTTAAAAGGAGCGAAATACTTTGTCCCCGCTGACTGTTGCCATCCGCGATTCTCGAGTTCAATGCCGATGGAGGTGTCGTTGATACGTGTAGCGCCTCGCCAGTAGCTGATCCCCGCATGCCAGGCCAGATCGTGCTCAGGCACCAGTTGCCAGATTCGCGGTTTACCGTCATAACGCGGAGGAATGGCAGGGATCAGGTAGTGCGAGCTGACGTTTTTATCCGTCAGCGTCGCCAGCGAAGAATCAAAATCATCTGCGGTGTAATGGATGACCAGCACTTTGATACGCGGATACGCCGCCTGCGCCTGACGACGGGTATCCAGCTGATAACCGGTTTTATCGACAATGCCTTTCTCACCGGCACATCCCGCTAACAGCAGCGCAAGCGCGATGAGCCACAACCGGCGTTTCATCGGCGCGTTTTCACCGCAGTACCACTGACGGTCACCATCAGCATACTGCTGTCTTTACCCACGGTTTCATAATCAATGTCGATACCAACCACCGCGTCTGCACCCAGGGCTTTCGCCTGTTCGCCCAGTTCCTGGAAGGCGATTTCACGCGCTTTACGCAACTCTTTTTCATAGGCTCCGGAACGACCGCCGACGATATCGCGAATGCCGGCAAAGAAGTCGCGGAAAATATTGGCGCCAAGAATCGCCTCACCGGTCACCACACCGCAATATTCCACGATGCTCTGGCCTTCCAGCGTTGGGGTTGTCGAAAACTGCATGTTGGTCTCCTTGTTTGCCTAAGCACTCGATCTCAAAAGCATTATCGGACCGATACGCTATCATTGAAAAGATATTATTGAATATCGTAGATCGCTTTTATGCAGAAAGCTTAATAAGGAAATCACTATGCGCTATCGCAAACTCTCCCTGCTTGTTCCCTGCGCGCTGCTTCTCAGCGCCTGTACAACAACCGTAACCCCCGCATACAAGGACAATGGTTCGCGTAGCGGCTCCTGCGTAGAAGGCGGTCCGGACAGCGTGGCCCAACAGTTCTATGATTACCGCATCCAGCATCGTAACAATGACATTACCGCCCTTCGCCCTTATCTGAGTGATAATCTGGCGAAATTACTGACCGATGCCAGTCGTGATCAGAATCACAGCCAGCTGATGGGCAGCGATCCGTTCTCCAGCCGCGCTGCGCTGCCGGATAGCGCCAGCGTTGCCAGCGCATCGACCATTCCGAATAGTGATGCACGTAATATTCCGCTGCGTGTGGAGCTAAAACAGGGAACGCAAAGCTGGCATGATGAAGTGTTGATGATTCATGAAGGCCAGTGCTGGGTGATTGACGATGTCCGCTATGTGGGCGGCAGCGTTGATGCGCCAGCCGGTACGTTACGCCAGTCGATTGAGAACCGTTAACGCCCGGATGCCGGATAAGGCGTTGTAAACTGTAGCGCCATCCGGCGACAAGGCCGCATGATAGCCAGGAGGCCTTCTGCTTACCCTCCCGGAGACTTAAATCATAAACCCCATTAATTGTCTGGCATTCTGCATAGAATGCCGACAATTATTCTTGTCGCCCACCCACTCCGCTATTTTGTGCTATGTTTAGTGAAGAATGCGGTTTGTATTTAACTTTTAACGCATAAATATTGCATAACTATTCTGTCAAAGGTAGTATCTGCGGCTTCAATAGCTATCAGACTGCCAGTATACGAGTGTCAATGAGTATTCAATTAAACGGCATTAACTGCTTCTACGGCGCGCATCAGGCGCTGTTCGATATCACGCTGGATTGCCCTCAGGGCGAAACACTGGTGTTACTTGGCCCAAGCGGGGCGGGTAAAAGCTCGCTGCTGCGCGTACTCAATCTGCTTGAGATGCCGCGTTCCGGCACGCTCACTATCGCAGGTAACCATTTCGACTTCACGAAAACCCCGTCCGATAAGGCGATTCGTGAGCTGCGCCAGAATGTGGGCATGGTTTTTCAGCAATACAATCTGTGGCCTCATCTCACGGTGCAACAAAACCTGATTGAAGCGCCCTGCCGCGTACTGGGTCTGAGTAAAGACCAGGCGCTGGCGCGCGCGGAAAAACTGCTGGAACGTCTGCGTCTGAAGCCGTACAGCGATCGTTACCCGCTGCACCTTTCCGGCGGTCAACAACAGCGTGTGGCCATTGCGCGCGCGCTGATGATGGAACCCCAGATCCTGTTGTTTGATGAACCGACAGCCGCGCTGGACCCGGAAATCACCGCCCAAATCGTCAGTATCATTCGTGAACTGGCAGAAACCAATATTACCCAGGTGATCGTCACTCACGAAGTGGAAGTGGCGCGTAAAACCGCCAGCCGCGTGGTGTATATGGAAAACGGTCATATCGTAGAGCTTGGGGATGCGAGCTGCTTTGCAGATCCGCAGACCGATGCATTTAAAAACTATCTCTCTCACTAAGTTTCGGGACAATGACAATGAAAAAAGTTCTGATTGCCGCGCTAATTGCCAGTTTTAGCCTTTCTGCTACAGCAGCGCAGACCATTCGTTTTGCAACTGAAGCGTCGTATCCTCCGTTTGAATCCATGGACGCTAACAACAAGATCGTCGGTTTTGACGTTGATCTGGCGAATGCGCTGTGTAAAGAGATTGATGCGACCTGTACGTTCACTAACCAGGCGTTTGACAGCCTGATCCCAAGCCTCAAATTCCGTCGTTTCGATGCGGTCATGGCGGGGATGGATATCACTCCGGAGCGTGAAAAACAGGTACTGTTCACCACCCCGTACTACGACAACTCTGCGCTGTTCATTGGTCAGCAAGGCAAATTTACCGGTATTGACCAGTTGAAAGGCAAAAAGGTCGGTGTCCAAAACGGCACCACCCACCAGAAGTTCATCATGGATAAGCATCCGGAAATCACGACCGTTCCGTACGACAGCTACCAGAATGCCAAACTGGACCTGCAAAACGGCCGTATTGATGGTGTCTTTGGCGACACCGCTGTCGTGACTGAATGGCTGAAGGACAATCCGAAGCTGGCGCCAGTGGGCGACAAAGTCACTGATAAAGACTACTTCGGCACAGGTCTGGGCATTGCGGTCCGTCAGGGCAATACCGAGCTGCAGCAGAAATTCAACACTGCGCTGGAAAAAGTGAAGAAAGATGGAACGTACGAAACCATCTATAACAAATGGTTCCAGAAGTAATCCTTGATGAATGAATTTTTTCCTTTAGCAAGCGCCGCCGGGATGACCGTCGGCCTTGCCGTTTGTGCACTGATCATTGGCCTGGCGCTCGCCATGTTCTTTGCAGTCTGGGAGTCAGCAAAGTGGCGTCCGGTTGCATGGGCAGGTTCGGCGCTGGTCACGGTTCTGCGCGGACTGCCAGAAATTCTGGTCGTGCTGTTTATCTATTTCGGCTCCTCACAGCTTCTGTTAATGCTGTCAGACGGATTCACCCTTAACCTTGGCGTTGTCCAGATTCCGCTACAAATGCAGATCGAAAACTTCGACATCAGTCCGTTTCTGTGCGGTGTGATTGCCTTGTCGTTGCTGTATGCGGCCTATGCTTCGCAGACTCTGCGTGGCGCGCTGAAGGCGGTTCCGCTCGGGCAATGGGAATCGGGCCAGGCGTTGGGTCTGTCAAAAGCGGCGATTTTCTTTCGTCTGGTGATGCCGCAAATGTGGCGTCATGCCCTTCCGGGACTGGGTAACCAGTGGCTGGTTTTGCTGAAAGATACGGCATTAGTCAGTCTTATTAGCGTCAACGACCTGATGCTGCAAACGAAAAGTATCGCCACCCGAACCCAGGAACCGTTCACATGGTACATCGTGGCGGCGGCAATCTATCTGGTCATTACCCTGGTCAGTCAGTACATTCTCAAACGCATTGACCTGCGCGCGACACGTTTTGAACGGAGACCGGGCTAATGCTTGAGTATTTACCTGAATTAATGAAAGGGCTGCATACCAGCCTGACGCTGACCGTGGCGTCGATTGTGGTCGCCCTGATCCTGGCGCTGATTTTCACCATCATTTTGACGCTGAAAACGCCAGTGCTGGTGTGGGTTGTGCGCGCCTATATCACGCTCTTTACCGGTACACCGCTGCTGGTGCAGATCTTCCTGATCTACTACGGGCCAGGACAGTTCCCGTCCTTGCAGGAGTATCCGGTTCTGTGGCATCTGCTCTCGGAGCCGTGGCTGTGTGCGTTAATTGCATTGTCTCTGAACAGCGCCGCGTATACCACGCAACTGTTCTATGGCGCTATCCGCGCTATTCCAGAAGGCCAATGGCAGTCCTGCGGCGCGCTGGGAATGAGCAAAAAAGATACGCTGTCGATTCTGTTGCCGTACGCTTTTAAACGCGCCCTCTCCTCTTACTCTAACGAAGTGGTACTGGTCTTCAAAAGTACCTCGCTGGCATACACCATTACGCTGATGGAAGTGATGGGACATGGTCAGTTGCTGTACGGGCGCACCTATGATGTGATGGTCTTCGGCGCAGCGGGCGTCATTTACCTGATCGTTAACGGCTTACTGACGCTGCTGATGCGTTTGGTTGAGCGTAAAGCCCTGGCGTTTGAGCGCAGAAATTAAGCCTTAAACTGCATAACAGCGAATCAACAAGACGGACAAGTCTCACAACTGTCCGTCTTTTTTTATCTACATGAAAATAATTAATCGTTTTTATTGCATATAAATTCATTAAGTGGCATTGTGAATTCATACCGCAGACACGGTAATAATCATAAGATTGACAGACGGGAGTTTCACAATGAAAAAGTTAGTTCTGGCTGCATTACTCGCAACGGTTGCAACGGGCGCCGCAGCGGCTGAAAAGATCAATTTTGGCGTCTCCGCCACTTACCCGCCCTTTGAATCAATGGATGCGAATAACAAAATTGTCGGTTTTGATATCGATCTGGCGACAGCGTTATGCAAACAAATGCAGGCTGAATGTACTTTTACCAATCATGCTTTTGATAGCCTGATCCCCGCCTTAAAATTCAAAAAATATGACGCGGTGATTTCGGGTATGGACATTACACCGGAACGTAGCAAGCAGGTTTCTTTTACCACGCCTTACTACGCCAACTCTGCGCTGGTCATTGCGAAAAAAGAGACCTACAAAACCTTCGCCGACCTGAAAGGTAAGCGTATCGGTATGGAAAACGGCACCACCCACCAGAAGTACCTGCAGGACAAACACCCTGAGGTAAAAACCGTGGCTTATGACAGCTATCAAAATGCGATTATCGATCTGAAGAATGGCCGTATTGATGGCGTATTCGGCGATACCGCCGTGGTGAACGAGTGGCTGAAAACCAACCCGCAGCTGGGCACCGCCACGGAAAAAGTGACCGATCCGCAATACTTCGGCACAGGGCTTGGCATCGCCGTCCGTCCGGATAATAAAGCGCTGCTGGAGAAACTGAACGGTGCGCTGGCCGCCATCAAAGCCGACGGCACGTATCAGAAAATCAGCGATCAATGGTTCCCGAAGTAAGAGCGGAAATGAACAAAGCCGCGCTCAGCTAACACTGTTAGTTTAAGACCGGGATTTCCGGGGCGACCACCGGGTTTGGCGTCCCTCCGGGAACCAAATCCCGGTGTTTCCCCTCATTCATTGGCTTAAGTGAACGGTGTAGCGATAAGCGGCTTTATGATTGTCTGACCAGCAGCGTCAACACTTCATAGTGAGCGGTATGCGGGAACATATCGAAAAGCTGGACGCGTTCAATGCGATAGCCCGGTAATTCGCTGATATCTTTCGCCATGGTCTGTGCATTACAGCTGGAATAGATAATGTATTCCGGCGCCATCTGGCTTAAATAATCACACAGCGCCTTCCCAATACCGCGACGCGGTGGATTGACCAGCACCAGTTCCGGTACGCCCCCCTGAGCGGTGGCAAATTGGGTGGAGTCCAGCGCCTGAAAATGCAGGTTTTGTAACCCTAATTCACGGGCGGATTGCTTTGCACAGGCTATCGCCTCAGGGGAGATTTCAATTCCGGTCAGCGTCATCGCAGGCGTCGCGCAATGCAGACCGAACCCGCCAACACCACAAAACAGATCCCACATATGGTTGACCGGAAGCTGTCGCACCCAGTCACGCGCCGTTGCATATAATTGGCTTGCCACCACGGGGTTAGTCTGGAAAAAGCTCTGTGGGCGGATCCACAGCGGTACGCCGTTAAACCGTTCCGCCAGCGCCTGCTGCTCAGTCAGGAAGATTTCCGTCTCCCCTTCCATAATAGCCATATGCACAGGCTGAATATTCGCGGTGATGACTTTCAGTTGGGGTAATTGTGCCTGTAACCACGGCAACGCCGCACGCAGTTGCCCAAGTTTAGCCTCTGAACGCAACACAAAACGCAACATCATGCCGCCATCTTGCTGGCTTTGTGTCAGCAGGATGTATTTCAGTTCGCCACGCTTACGCGCCACATTGTAGGGTGTCAGTCCGGCGCGCGCGATAAACGGTTTCAGCGTCGCAAAAATGGGGGCAAAGGAGGCAGGATACAGCGGGCAATCGCAGAGATCTTCCGGCGTGCCGTCACGATGAAGCATACCCAGCAGCGGTTTTTCCACGCTACCGCTGACCACCATTTTCGCCTTGTTGCGAAATCCCTGTTCAGGACCGCAGACAGGCGCACACCACTCGGTGACCGGGTGGTCGGCCAACAACGTGTGCAGATCGGCTGTTTTGGTGGCGAGTTGATCGCTTATCGGTGCTGTTATCCACTGACAAGAGCGGCAGCGACCTGCGTCATAGAGTGCGCACTGCATAAGAAAACCTTCAAATTACCCAGGGCGGTGATTATACACATTATTGCAGGCGGAAGTACCGGCGGCTGGCGGGGGGAATAAACAGCAACAGCATAACCAGCATATCGGGCAGTTTTTGCATCACAAGGGTACGCAGGATCTCGCGTTTTGACTCACCAGCGATGCTAAACAGTTCAGGGTAACCGTAGCCCAGCGAGGCCGCCCACAGATAACCGGTCGCAATCACCTGGGTCAACAGATAGATCCAGCGGGCCCAGTTGCGCCCTTTGACTAACGAAAACGCACAGTAAATTTCGACAAAAACCAGTACCAGGCTCCCCAAAAAGACCAGGGTCAGGTTCCACGTCTGCACGCTGCGATGGATAAATTCAACGATTCCCGGCACGCCGAGCGTGTTAAAAATCATCAGCAAGTCAAGACCGCGGATCATAATAATGGCAAGCGCCGCCACCTGCACCAACGCAGGGACATTTAAGCGAGCATGTGATGAGGCTGATTTTTTAAAAAATCCCACCGTGTTCTCTTCCGTGAAAGCAATGCCGCGACGAGCGCGGCAGAGTGTAGCCAGTTAGGCAGATTTTAGTTTTTTCAGCCGCGTCTTGCACGCTGGATATCGCGGATCCGTTGTTTTTCCATACGCGCCATCAGATACCAGGCGATAAATCCGACAATTCCGACCACCCCAAGGATCAGGGTCGCTAAGGCGTTTATCTCCGGGTTAACCCCCATCCGCACATTGGAGAACACCAGCATCGGTAAGGTCGTCGCACCTGGACCCGACACAAAGCTGGCGATGACCAGATCGTCAAGGGACAGCGTGAAGGCCAACAGCCAGCCGGAGATCACCGCAGGCATAATCATCGGCAAGGTGATCACAAAGAACACCTTTACCGGCGTGGCGCCAAGATCCATCGCCGCCTCTTCAATCGATTGATCCAGTTCGCGCAACCGCGATGAAATCACCACCGCCACATACGCGGTACAGAAGGTGACGTGCGCCAGCCAGATGGTCAACATGCCGCGATCCGCCGGCCAGCCGATCGCGTGCCCTAATGCCACAAACAGCAACAGCAACGACAGCCCGGTAATGACGTCTGGCATCACCAGCGGCGCGGTTATCATAAACGCAAACCCGGTGGAGCCGCGAAAACGCCCAAAGCGAACCATCACCACGGCAGCAATGGTGCCGAGAATCGCCGCCATGGTGGCCGCACAGGCGGCAATGGTCAGACTCAGGCCGACTGCGCTCATCATCGCATCATCGTGAAAAAGCTCGCCGTACCAGCGCGTAGACCAGCCCGCCCAGACGGTCACCAGTTTGGAACTGTTAAAGGAGTAAATCACCAGCATCAGCATCGGCGCATAGAGGAAGGTAAAGCCGAGCACCAGAATGAAAATTCGCCAGGGCGAACGAACTACCGGTAAGTTGTTCATCCGTGTTCCCCCACGCTTTTTTGCTGATGTTTATGGAACCACATGATCGGTACGATCAGCAGTAACAGCATGATAATGGCTACAGCAGACGCAACCGGCCAGTCACGGTTGTTGAAGAATTCCTGCCACAGCACGCGGCCAATCATGATGCTGTCCGGACCGCCAAGTAATTCAGGGATCACGAATTCCCCCACCGCCGGGATAAAGACCAGCATCGACCCGGCAATAATGCCGCCCTTCGTCAGCGGTACGATGACGCTAAAGAAGGTTTTCAGCGGTTTTGCCCCTAAATCCAGCGAGGCCTCCACCAGCGAATAATCAATGCGCGTTAGCGCGGTATAAATCGGCAGCACCATAAACGGCAGATAGGCATACACAATCCCAATGTACACCGCCAGATTGGTGTGCAGAATCGTCAACGGTTGATCAATAACCCCTAACCACATCAAGAAGTTGTTCAGCACCCCGTTGTTTTTCAGGATCCCCATCCAGGCGTAAACACGGATCAAAAACGAGGTCCATGACGGTAAAATCACCAGCAGCAACAGGATGTTGCGCGTGGAGGATTTGCTGTGCGCCACTGCCCACGCCAACGGATACCCCAGCAGTAAACAGCAGAGTGTAGAAATCCCCGCCACCTGCAGTGATTGCAAATATGCGTCAAAGTAGAGCGGATCGTCCGTCAGTTGCAGGAAATTCCCCAGATTGAGCGTGACAGACAACTGTCCGTCAGCCCATTCCATCAGATTGGTATACGGCGGAATCGCCCGCGCCATTTCCGACAGACTGATTTTAAAGACAATCAGAAAAGGCAGCAGAAAGAGCAGGATCAACCAGATATACGGCAGCGCAATGACCATCTTGCGCCCATGCTTCATTTGCATACGCGACATAAACAGCGTGAAGTTGCTGTGTTTATTCACGCGTGCCGGAGGTTCAAGTGTACTCATCTTCGCTCCTTAAACCGTCAACACGACACAGCTGTCCGCGTCCCAACACAGACGCACTTCATCGCCCCAGGTGGGTAAGCCTTTACGATAGCGGTGTTCATTCTGTAACTGGGCGCTAAGCATCTGGCCGCTTTTCAAACGCACATGGTAAATCGAGAGATCGCCGAGATAGGCAATATGCACCACTTCACCCACAGCAAAATTGTAGCCATCCGCCGGGGGAGCCTCACACAGCATGATCTTCTCAGGACGGAGCGCGACATACACGGGTACGTTATCGACAACCGACGCATCGGCATCCACCTTTAAGGGATGCACCAGCCCCGGAGACTCGATCACCAGCCCATTTTCCTGGCGGTCTTTCAACAAGCCCTCAAAAACATTCACAGAACCGATAAACTCAGCGCTATAACGCGTAGTCGGATGTTCATAGATCTCTTCCGGCTCGCCAATTTGGACAAATTTCCCGCGATTCATAATCGCGATACGTCCTGCCATCGTCATCGCTTCTTCCTGGTCATGCGTTACCATGACGCAGGTCGCGCCCACGCGTTCGAGGATATCGACCACTTCCAGTTGCATCCGGTCACGCAATTTTTTATCCAGTGCGCCCATCGGTTCGTCCAGCAGCAGTAACTTCGGACGCTTAGCCAGACTGCGCGCCAGCGCCACTCGCTGACGTTGCCCACCGGAAAGCTGGTGCGGCTTACGTCTGGCAAACTCCTGCATATGCACCAGCCCCAACATTTCAGTCACTCGCGCATCGATTTCGCCCTTCGGCAGCTTGTCCTGCTTGAGGCCGAATGCAATATTCTGTTCCACCGTCATATGCGGAAACAGCGCATAGGACTGAAACATCATATTGATCGGTCGCAGGTAAGGCGGCACATGCGCCAAATCAACGCCATCCAGGATGATTTGCCCAGTGGTAGGTTGTTCAAAACCCGCCAGCATACGCAGCAGCGTCGATTTCCCGCAGCCCGATGCGCCAAGTAATGCAAATATTTCGCCTTTATAAATAGTGAGATTGACGTCATCTACAGCATTCTGACCATCAAATGACTTGGTCAGATTGCGGATTTCAAGAAGCGGCGTTAGCGCTTTACGGATTTTCGCTTGCGGGCGGGGGATAGACTCATTCACGGGGTGCTCTCCGGCATAAAACAAAAACAGTGCAAATGACGCACCCTAACGGTGCGTATTGCCAGGTAGTGCGTTATTTACCCTTCCAGCAAAACGCAATGTTCTGCAGTAAGGGTAAGCATGCACGTTACCGGGCAATGACCTCAAACGCTTATTTACCGCTCTTCACCTTGGTCCAGGCACGTGTACGAACACGGTCGATCTTCGGATCCTGAACTTTCAGCGTGAACATTTTGGCGCGTACATCCGCTGGCGGATAAATTCCCGGGTTGTCACGGACTTCCGGGCTAACCAACGTCGTCGCTTCTTTGTTAGCGTTCGCATAGAACACATGGTCGGAAATGTGGGCAACCACATCCGGACGCAGCAGGTAGTTGAGGAACTGATAAGCCTCCTCTTTATTCTTCGCATCAGCAGGCATCGCGAAGACGTCAAAGAATGCCATTGCCCCCTCTTTCGGGATTGAATAGGAAATATTCACACCGTTTTTAGCTTCTTTTGCACGGTTAGCAGCCTGCCAGACGTCCCCTGCCCAGCCAATCGCCACACAAATGTCGCCATTGGCCAGATCGTTGATATATTGCGAAGAATGGAAGTAGCGAATATTTGGACGCAGCTTCAGCAACAGCTCAGTTGCCGGGCCGGTATAATCATCAGCCTTCGTACTGTTCGGATCTTTGCCCAGATAGTTCAGCACGGTGGCAAACACCTCTTCAGGCGCATCCAGGAAAGAAACGCCACAGCTTTTCAGCTTCTCAAGATTTTCAGGTTTAAAGATCAGATCCCAGCTGTTCACCGGGGCATCTTCCCCCAGCACCGCCTTCACTTTGTCGACGTTGTAGCCAATGCCGGTCGTCGCCCACATATATGGCATCGCAAATTTATTGCCCGGATCGTGCTTGGCAACCAACTTCAATAATTCAGGATCGAGGTTTTTCCAGTCAGGAAGTTTGCTTTTATCCAGAGGTTGAAACACCCCCGCCGTTAACTGACGTTCCATAAAGCTCGCAGATGGCACCACCAGATCAAAACCGGTGCTCCCGGCCATGAGCTTACCTTCAAGGACTTCATTGGAGTCAAACACATCATAGATAACTTTAATGCCGGTCTCTTTTTCAAAATTGGCCACCGTATCCGGGGCGATATAATCCGACCAGTTATAGATATGAAGGGTTTTTTGTTCAGCAGCGAGCGTGCCGGCAGAGACGGCCATCAAAGCGCCCGCAACCAGACCCGATAGCCATTTTTTATTTAAGGCGGTCATAATCTCTTTCCTTATGAAAATCCGTTAACAAACGAATCAATATTGTCACATTCTAAGATATGCAAAAATTATGCATATTTTTTCATCCGACACAGGTAAAGAAGAGTTGACTCTCCCCCTGCCGTCATTGCTCGCGATATAAAAGCCTCGCAAGAATAACTTTAGCCAGGGTTTGAGACTATAGCTCAGATTAAAAAACGCCTTTTATCAATTTTTTATGCAGGATCACTCTATGAGATAAAGCGAAACAGCCAGAAGGGAAGTGAATAATTCTTTAAGAAAAGGTTAAATGAAGCATAACTGCATGAAAACAGTAGCCGCTTTGGCAGCGGCTGCTTATTTTTGAACGGGATCAGTGTAGGAAATGGTTCTCAGCGCCGTTTTTTTGCGCCTCTTCGTCAGCGCTGAACAAAAGTTGATGCGCCCCGGCTTCCAGAATAACCATTGAGATCTGTTCTTCGCTCTGACGAACGAACCACTCAAACTGTTCATACGTCACTCCAGGCATCACGGATAACGACTGGCAGACCACCAGTTTCGGCAGATTGTCATCCTGCATGTCGAGAAACGCCTTCACGGTTAACGAACTGGCGTTAATCGCGGATAAATCGGCCGCCAGCGGCAACAACGCGGAAGGTCTGACTTCCGCCATGGCGGAAAACAACAGCGTGTTATCCACCAAATCAATTTTTGCGTCGTAGATGCCATCGAAGTTCTGCATATGGGGTAAATGCAGCGCCTGGCAAGTATCACATTCAAAAAAACTCATGCCCAGGTCGTCGAGCCATTGACGCAACGTATCCAGAGTGGGAACGACCAGTGATGTCATAATAATGTGCTACCTCTTACGATGAAAAAATACCGGGCACAGCTTACGCAAAAAGACCGCGCCATACCACGATCAGGTACAATATTGAGATTAGCCACCCGTTTTAAGGCAAAATTCTGCTGTCGCGTGACGTTCAATCCATTGGATCATTCGCCCGGCAATATCAACTCCGGTGGTTTTCTCGACCCCTTCCAGGCCTGGCGATGCATTCACTTCCATCACTAACGGTCCCCGCTCAGCACGCAAAATATCGACTCCCGCAACATCCAGCCCCAGCGTTTTCGCCGCCTTGATGGCAATCTCTCGCTCACGTGGCGTAATGTTAGCGATGCTGGCAACGCCACCGCGATGCAGGTTAGAGCGAAAATCGCCCTCTTTTGCCTGCCGTTCGATCGCCGCCACTACTTCGTCACCCACCACCAGACAGCGAATATCGCGACCTTTAGCTTCCGCAATATACTCCTGCACCAGAATATGCGCGTTAAGCCCGCGAAAGGCATCAACGACACTCTCCGCCGCCTGGCGCGTTTCTGCCAGCACGACGCCAATCCCCTGCGTTCCCTCGACCAGTTTTACCACCAGCGGCGCGCCGCCAACCATCTCGATCAAGTCACGGGTGTCGTCTGGGGAATGGGCGATCCCTGTGATGGGTAAATCAATCCCCTGCCGGGCGAGTAACTGTAACGACCGCAGCTTGTCGCGCGCGCGGGTGATCGCCACCGATTCATTAAGCGGGTAGCTACCGAGCATTTCAAACTGACGCAGAGACGCCGTGCCGTAAAACGTGATCGCAGAACCAATACGCGGGATAACCGCATCATATTGAGGAAGCTGTTGGCCTTTGTAATGAATGGACGACCCGGCTGGGCTCACATTCATATAGCAGGAAAGAGGATCGAGAATATCAACCAGGTGACCGCGTTTCATCGCCGCCTCTCGCAGGCGTTTACAAGAATAGAGCGTTCCGTCCCGGGACAAAATGGCAATTTTCACCCTGCACCTCTCTGAAAGACCTGGTAAAAGCCTGCGTATCATACACTGGGTTATTGCCTTTAGCGCGTCGCCCAGCCTTGTTTATGTAAATATTCCAGAATGAAAGGTCGGTTTTCTTTAATGATGGTGCGCCGAATATGATCGCTCCAGGTGTCGCGGCGCGCATTGCTGTCTCGCGTTTGGTAATAGTGCGCTATCTGCGCGTCATAGCGCGCTAACAACGATGTATCCATCGGCTGATACTGGTTCTCATGAACAATCAGTCCGGCAGGCAAACGCGGTTTAACCCCTGGATTATCAGCAGGCCTGCCGAGACACAAGCCAAACAGCGGCAGCACATATTTTGGCAATTTCAGCATTTCCGTTACCGCCTCAATATTATTACGTAGCCCCCCAATGAACACGCCCCCCAGCCCCAGGGACTCCGCTGCGGTCAGCGCATTTTGCGCCATCATCGCGGTGTCAACCACCCCCAGTAACAGCTGCTCCGCAAGGCCTAATTGGGCATCGGGGCAAATCTGTAAATGGCGATTAAAATCCGCGCAAAAAACCCAGAACTCGGCGGCCTGAGCCACATGTTTTTGCCCGCCCGTTAAGCTTACCAGCGCTTCACGCATTGTTTTATCGGTAATACGGATGATGGAACTGCACTGTAGAAAGCTGGAGCTCGACGTTCCCTGCGCAGCGGCGATAATCGCCTCGCGTTGCGCATCAGAGATCGTTTCATCAGTAAAATGGCGAATAGAGCGGTGCCCGCGCAATAAATCAATGGTTGGAGTCATGAGGTTTTTCTCTGTCGGAACGGGAAGTTGAATCGGGAGTATGCGTCATCAGTTGCGGGGCGAGCCGTTGTGCAATTCGCCACATCAGCACGATAGCGGCAGGAACCATCAGCAGGACACCAATAAAGATCATGGCTATCTGTGCCAGCGAGGTATTAAAGGGTGCTGGCAGAATCAAAGTGTGATTGAGCGATAATAAGGCCAGCGCCAGTATCACCATACCGAAAAACTCCAGTATCAATACACTTTTGGGTAGCGCGCCAATCGTCCTCATATGCTGTCTCCCGATGAACGGATGCTCATTGTAAAGCGTTCGGATATGCCTTGCTTAACAGATATAGCCTAAAGATATCAAAGCAACAGGTGCAACCTGCTTTTCATCAACGCCATTTCGCGGCATCATGACTGAATTCGCCATCAGGCTCAGTAAGTTCGAGGAGAGAAACAATGTTTACCGTAATTTTCGGTCGTCCAGGATGCCCCTATTGCGTTCGCGCCAAAGAGCTGGCAGAAAAATTAAGCAACGAGCACGACGACTTCAACTACCGTTATATCGATATTCACGCCGAAGGGATCACGAAAGCGGATCTGGAAAAGACGGTCGGTAAACCGGTTGAGACCGTACCGCAGATTTTTGTCGATCAAAAACACATCGGCGGTTGCACCGATTTTGAAGCGTGGGCAAAAGAGAACGTTAATCTGTTTGCCTGATGTGATGAAAACGCCCTCGTCATGAGGGCGTTATTCGCTTTTCTTGCGCCGCGGGTCAAACAGACTGCTGATAAATAAAAAGCAGAGTGCCCCAAGCGCGCACCAGAACACCGCGCTAAACAACCACGCAAGCTCCTGCCACAAAGAGCGGGTTGGTGTGAAAACAAACCGCATTAGCAACAGACAACAGGGTGCCGCCAGCATCGCACCAAACAGGGGTTTGATCACTTCCCTACGATGGGACCAGAAACTGGCCACAGCACCGGGTAGCGTAAAAAACAGTAACCCAATTTCGGGATGACCCGCAGCCCGAAATGCACCTTTCACGTTCATCACTAATGAAAGACACACCACAATAAAGAGTACAAAGCAGCAGACAGCGCCTGCCCAACCTTGTTGATGTTTCAATCGCTCCTCCTGACACTTTCTCTATCGAATACTCTTTTCACCCGAAGGCGTCCAGTCAGATAAAGTCATCTGGCATTCCTTGCCAAAACACGCTCACACGATTCTTATAGCCGTTGATACGTAATGAGATTAAACTAACCTCTTAAATTGCTTTGTTGCTTTTATTTTGGAGGCTGTGCACGATGCCGTCGCCCCTTAATTCCTGGCAAAAACATTAGCGTAAATTGTCATTTCTTTCAACAGCTTACTAGTAAACAAGAAGTTAGTCTCCGTGAATATAAACGTCGCAGATTTGTTAAATGGGAATTACATCCTGTTATTATTTGTGGTCCTTGCGCTTGGCCTGTGTCTGGGCAAATTGCGCCTGGGATCGGTCCAACTTGGTAATTCCATTGGCGTTTTAGTCGTCTCATTATTATTAGGACAGCAGCACTTCAGTATTAACACTGACGCCCTGAATCTTGGCTTTATGCTGTTTATTTTCTGTGTCGGCGTGGAAGCAGGCCCTAACTTTTTTTCCATTTTTTTTCGCGATGGTAAAAATTATCTGATGTTGGCCCTGGTGATGGTGGGTAGCGCCATGCTGATCGCCTTAGGGTTAGGTAAGCTGTTTGGCTGGGACATCGGCCTGACGGCCGGTATGCTCGCCGGCTCAATGACTTCTACACCTGTGCTCGTCGGTGCGGGTGACACGCTGCGTCATTCTGGAATGGCAAGTTCGCAGCTTTCCAGCGCGCTGGATAACCTGAGTCTGGGCTACGCGCTGACCTATCTGATAGGCCTGGTCAGTTTAATTGTCGGTGCCCGTTATTTGCCTAAACTTCAGCACCAGGATCTGCAAACCAGCGCCCAACAGATCGCGCGCGAACGCGGTCTGGACACTGACGCCAACCGTAAAGTCTATCTGCCTGTTATCCGCGCCTACCGCGTGGGTCCGGAACTCGTTGCCTGGGCGGACGGTAAAAATCTGCGCGAGCTGGGAATTTATCGTCAGACCGGCTGCTACATCGAGCGAATCCGCCGTAACGGCATTCTGGCGAATCCCGATGGCGATGCGGTGCTGCAAATGGGTGATGAGATAGCCTTAGTGGGCTACCCGGATGCCCACGCCCGCCTCGATCACAGCTTCCGTAATGGGAAAGAGGTCTTCGATCGTGATTTGCTCGACATGCGCATCGTTACCGAAGAGATCGTGGTGAAAAATCACAATGCCGTGGGACGCCGTCTTGCGCAGCTGAAACTTACCGACCACGGTTGTTTTCTTAATCGCGTGATCCGCAGCCAGATTGAGATGCCTATCGACGACAACGTGGTGTTGAACAAAGGCGACGTCCTGCAGGTGAGCGGTGATGCCCGTCGCGTCAAAACCATTGCGGATCGCATTGGCTTTATCTCCATTCACAGCCAGGTCACTGACCTGCTGGCCTTCTGCGCTTTCTTTATTATTGGCCTGATGATCGGGATGATCACTTTCCAGTTCAGCAACTTCAGTTTTGGGATCGGTAATGCTGCCGGGCTGCTGTTTGCCGGAATCATGCTGGGCTTTTTGCGCGCCAACCACCCGACCTTTGGCTACATCCCTCAGGGGGCGCTGAACATGGTGAAAGAGTTTGGCCTGATGGTATTCATGGCAGGCGTCGGCTTAAGTGCTGGCAGCGGTATTGGCAACGGACTTGGCGCTGTTGGCGGACAAATGCTGATTGCAGGTCTGGTGGTCAGTCTGGTGCCCGTTGTTATCTGCTTCCTGTTTGGCGCCTATGTCTTGCGCATGAACCGCGCCTTACTGTTTGGCGCAATGATGGGGGCTCGTACCTGTGCGCCAGCGATGGAAATCATCAGCGACACCGCGCGAAGCAACATCCCTGCATTAGGCTATGCAGGTACCTATGCGATTGCCAACGTCTTACTGACGCTGGCGGGGACACTCATCGTCATCATCTGGCCTGGTTTAGGATAAAACGGACGTTAGCCTTTAAGTGAAAATTTTTTTGCAGGTTAATAGAACTTTTCTTAAAGGTGTCAGTCATAACTAGTGCCACTGCTTTTCTTTGATGTCCCCAATTTGTGGAGCCCATCAACCCCGCCGTTTTGGTTCAAGGTTGATGGGTTTTTTGTTGCCTGAAATTCCCCCACCTTTCAAATCAGCGAGTTAGAGCACGCTTTTAACGAGCGTGGCGACAAATTGGTTGCAGACGGCGCAACCAGACGCTTCTGTGCGCAACAATTTTCTGACATGCGTATTGGTGATGGGATAACCAATATCAATGGAATCTATTCTGTTAGACTGATGACAAGGCAACTAAAACGCATGATTAAAATGTCACCTGCGGAAAAGGGATTTAAATGTGCTTTTCGGTTATTGAAGTGATTGCTGGGATAAGAAGTACAACGGTTTCAAATTGATTGAGTAAAAGGATGCGAAATGATTTTATTTCTCGTTATAGTGCCCTTGTTAGCGCTACTGACTCCTATCCTGGCGGTCATTCTGGTCAAGAAAAACAAAAAACATAAGGCTGAGATTGATGCCCTTACAGCCAGCAATATCGCCCTTTCTAATCAGTTAAGTGAGTGCCAGGAAAAGTTAGCGCAGGCCCTGCGCGAACACTCTGAACCAGAAAGAAAAGTAGCCCCAGTGTGGCAGTACGAGAAGTTGCGCAGTGTGATTCTTAATACCGATAAAATGAAAGAAACTGCGGATTCCGTAGCGAAAGAAAAAATAGACGACGTCATCGCAATGACCAAAGATGCTCGCGACGCTAAATAGCCCTCCTGACAAGCGCTACCTTATGGGGAAATCAGTTCATATTGTGCGATCTTACCCCCTAAAATCATCAACATAATTCATTGATTATCCTCCAAAGATTTGTTTTCACTCCCCCACTTTCACAACTGTTTTTTACTGCCTGAAATTCGTGGTCTCCCGCACGCCCTCTCTGTTCCCGTTGCCTGAGTCAACGACACCGCGCCTGCTTGCAGGATGCAGGTTATTGCCCATAATTTTGAATGGGCAGACGGGGATGGGATAACGCAATGTTACTTGAAGGCAAAATCGCTGTCATTTTCGGGGGCAGCGGCGCAATTGGCAGCGCGGTTGCGCATGTTATGGCGCGGGAAGGAGCGCAGGTGTATCTTGGCGCACGCCACCAGGCTCGCCTGGAGAGGGTTGCTGGTGAAATCCACGCCGCAGGTGGAACCGCAGGGACATTTATCATTGACGTACTCGACGAACAATCCGCCCTGACGCGCACGGCGCAACTGGCCCAACAGGTCGGCGGCATTGACATCGTGGTAAACGCAACCGGCTTTTTCCACAATCAGGGAAAAGGAATCACAGAATTATCTCTGGTCGAGTTTATGCAGGGTATAACCCCCTTTCTGTCTGCACAATTCACGATATCCAAAGCCGTCATTCCCTATATGGGGGGTGAACGGGCAGGAACAATCCTCACGGTCGTTGCCCCCGCAGGCTCTATGGCGGTGTCGGGCCATTCGGGTCACATTGTCGGCTGCGCAGGTACAGAAGCGTTCACCAGAGCGCTTGCCAGTGAAGTCAGCCCCAGAAATATTCGCGCCATCTGCGTGCGTTGTCATGCGATTGTCGACGCGGTTCAGGCGGGTTCCTATACCCGCGACGTGTTCCTGCCAAAGGCACAAGCAATGGGATTAACCGTAGAAGAGTGGCTCGGCGGCGCGGCGCAAAGTACGATGCTCAAACGACTGCCAACGCTTTCACAAGTGGCTGAAGTGATGACGTTTCTCGCATCAGATCATGCAAGCGCCATGACCGCAACGGTAGTCAACATGACGGCAGGCGCAACGCGCGATGGATGAGGCAGCAGACGCCGCTTCAACTCGCCCCTGCGATTCGCTTGACCATGACCAGAATGTCTTCTCGCGCGAGCGGCGTTTTGTCGGTCACGAAATGCAGGGTCATACCTTCTAAAAAAGCGTCCAGCGCGCGGGCAGTGGCCGGATCAAACCACTGCTCCAGTGTGCCCTGGCTGCGCTGCATCCAGTTCTGCATCACCTGTTTTAAGGCGGGTTTACGGCTGGCGAATGCATATAGCTGATACATCAGCTCCATGTTGTCTGGTGTTGTGACCTGTGAGCCGTAAATCATGTCGGTAATCGCATTGCAGGCTCCCAGCGCATCATCGACTTCGCCAAAAAAGGTCTGGTATTGCTGCGACATCGTTTCGGTAAAACCGCTAAATGCCTCCATGAGCAGTTCATCGATGCCTGAAAAATAGTAAGTCATTGATCCCAGTGGCACCTGCGCAAGGGTAGCGATTTTTCGATGCGTTACGGCATGAAGACCATACGTCACTATCGCCTCCAGCGTAGCCTGAACGATTTTTTCTCGCCGGTTTGGATCGTTAGCACGTCGCACACTATTTCCTCATATTCCATTTGTGTACAAATGTACACAAAGTTGTTAGTGTTGTCTCCTCTCTTCTTTTTTTGGCCTGAATTCATGACCGCCAGTTCATCACGCAGAGCATTAAAACGCCGAACCTGGGCTCTGTTCATGTTCTTCTTTCTACCGGGATTGCTGATGGCGTCCTGGGCGACGCGTACCCCTGCTATCCGGGACATCCTTTCTGTCTCAACGGCGGAAATGGGAGCGGTACTGTTTGGGCTTTCGATTGGATCGATGAGCGGTATTCTGTGTTCAGCCTGGCTAGTGAAGCGATTTGGTACACGTAATGTGATTCAGATAACCATGTCGTGTGCGGTCGTCGGCATGGCTATCCTCAGCATTGCGTTAGGCTTGACCTCACCGCTGCTCTTTGCGCTGGGTTTAGGTGTCTTTGGCGCCAGTTTCGGTTCCGCAGAAGTCGCTATCAACGTCGAGGGCGCTGCGGTTGAACGCGAAATGAACAAGACCGTCCTGCCAATGATGCATGGCTTTTATAGTCTGGGCACACTCGCCGGCGCCGGTGTGGGCATGATGTTGACCGCATTTGGCGTACCGGCCACCACACATATTTTGCTGGCAGCCATGCTAGCCATTGCGCCTATTTTTATCGCCATTCGGGAAATCCCTGACGGCACCGGTAAAAACGTCGCAGATGGTAGCCACGCTGCTGAAAAAGGACTGCCCTTTTACCGGGATTTTCAGCTGTTGCTCATTGGCGTCGTGGTGCTGGCGATGGCATTTGCGGAAGGGTCCGCCAACGACTGGTTACCGTTGTTGATGGTGGATGGGCACGGATTTAGCCCAACGTCCGGCTCTCTGATCTACGCAGGTTTCACGTTAGGCATGACCGTTGGACGTTTCACCGGCGGCTGGTTTATTGACAAATATAGCCGCGTGGCGGTGGTGCGCGCCAGCGCGCTCATGGGGGCGCTCGGCATTGGTCTCATCATCTTTGTTGATAGCGCCTGGGTGGCTGGGGTCTCCGTTGTTCTCTGGGGACTTGGCGCCTCACTCGGCTTCCCATTGACGATCTCTGCCGCCAGCGATACCGGCCCCGACGCCCCGACGCGCGTCAGCGTGGTCGCCACCACAGGTTATCTGGCCTTCCTCGTCGGGCCGCCCTTGCTGGGATATCTCGGCGAACATTATGGGTTGCGTAGCGCCATGCTGGTGGTTCTGGCATTGGTACTGCTGGCGGCGCTGGTTGCAAAAGCGGTCGCTAAACCAGAAACAAAAACGCACACTGCGATGGAGAATGGTTAATGGGTATCAAGTTAATTGCAGTAGATATGGATGGCACTTTTCTGAGCGACCAAAAAACCTATAACCGTGAGCGGTTTATGGCGCAGTATCAACAGATGAAAGAGAAAGGGATCCGTTTTGTGGTCGCCAGCGGCAACCAGTATTACCAGCTCATCTCTTTCTTTCCTGAGATCGCCCATGAAATCGCCTTCGTGGCGGAAAACGGCGGTTGGGTGGTGAGTGAGGGAAATGACGTGTTTAACGGTGAGTTACCTCGCGCTGATTTTCATGCCGTGGTTGACCATTTGCTGACTCGCCCGGAGGTGGAAATCATTGCCTGCGGTAAAAACAGTGCGTACACCCTCAAGCAGTACGACGATGCCTTAAAAGAGATGGCAGCCATGTACTACCATCGGCTTGAATTCGTCGATAACTTCAGCAATATCAACGATATTTTCTTTAAATTCGGTCTTAACATTTCCGACGAGCGCATTCCCGAACTGCAGGCTGAACTGCACGAGGCCATCGGCGATATCATGGTGCCGGTGCATACCGGTTACGGCAGTATCGATTTGATCATCCCTGGCGTACATAAGGCCAACGGTTTGCGTCTGCTTCAACAACGTTGGGGTATCGACGATGCTGAAGTCGCTGTCTTCGGCGATGGCGGTAACGATATAGAAATGCTGCGCCAGGCCGGTTTTAGCTTTGCCATGGAAAATGCCCGAGAGGCCGTTGTCTCAGCCGCAAAATACCGTGCCGGCTCAAACAACAAAGAGGGCGTGCTGGACGTTATTGAAAAGATACTGCGAAACGAAGCGCCGTTTTCGCACTGACTGGCTAGCGCCATGCGTTGGCTGGCCACAGTTTCAGCCCGCCCCGCCTGCCGGATCCCCTCTGGCAGGCGGGTAATTATCATCCTTCCCGTGAAGCGCCTACCTGTTTATCTTTCAGGAAGATAACCATCAGAAGCAGCCAGAGAATCCCGTTTGCCAGATTAAACAAACTAAACAGACCGTTTCCACCGCCCAGATAAGCATATTTACTCACCTCGATACCGACGGTAAAAATCAGCATTTGCAACATCCCCATCGCGGCAGAGACGGTGCCTTTACTCATGTCGCTGGCAAACAGGGTTAAACGCACCAGCCCCGCGTTTGCCACGCCAATACCAAATGCATAGAGACTGAGGCCCGCCGTCATCCACAAATACGCGTGGGATGAGACGACCGTCGCTGCGGCCGCAAGAATCAGCCCCAGCATAATCGGCCAGCCGCCCATGATAATTAATGAACGCACCGTCCGCCGGGCCGTCAGACGCGCCAGCACCAGGTTCCCGGCGATCAGCGCGCCAAAAATGGGGACCTGGAGCAGACCATATTCATAGCTACTGAGCTGCTCGCCGCTAATGATGATAATGGGAGACTGTGCGATCCATGCCAGCAGAGGCAGACTGACAAACCCCAGCGCCAGCGCGCCCGCAACAAAGCGCACGTTCTTTAACACCAGCGTGTAATCCCGCCACAACTCTTTCAGCGAGAGCTTTTCGCCTATCCGGGTTGCTGTTTCCGGCATGGCGCGTTGTAAGCCGACAAAGGCGAATGCCGCCAGTGCAGCAAACAGCACGAACATCCCTTCCCACGGCAACACATGCACCCACGCGGCCCCGACGAGAGGCCCCAACAAGGGTGCAATCAGCGCCACGTTGGCCATCAGCGCGGTAATTTTAATGCACACCGCCTCTTCAAAAGATTCCTGAATCGCGGCATAACCCACGGCACCGATAAAACACAGGCTGATCCCCTGCAAGAAGCGCAGAAAGGTAAATTGCTCAATGTTTTGCGCCAACAACGTGGCAAGGCAGGTGAAGATGAACCACACCACGCCCGCGAGCATCACCGGGCGACGGCCAATACGGTCCGACAGCGGCCCTAATAGCCACTGTAAAAACATGCCGCCCGCAAGGTAGGCGGTCATTGATGTCGGCACCCAGTCAATTCCGGCCTGGTATTGTTCCACAACCGCCAGCATTCCGGGCTGGATCATATCGTTAGCGATATAGGTGGAAAATTCGTAGAGCACCAGACAGAGAGGGAAAAGCAATGCCTGACGACCCAGTCGGGCGCCAGAAGATAAACGGTTTTGCATGCAATCTCTTCACAAATGAAAAATCGCGCAAAGTGTAATGAAAGCGCGTCTGCGGATATAGCAAATTATGCGCATTGACCACAAATAGCGCACATTTTTACTGAATGTCGTTTAATACCTGTTTCCTTTAAGGTTAATTTAAGTTGCTACCGCTATGATGCTGGCGGAATTCTGCTAATTACCCTGTAACACCGTTCACTTAAGCCCATGAATGAGGGGAAACACCGGTCTTAAACTAACAGTGTTACGCTTTACTCTGGGATTTCTCATTTAAGACAATACCCGCTTTACGGTGTTTAGCAGGACTTTTATTCTCAGCCAGGCACAGGTCATTTACATGACTGCCTTTTAACTCATCCCAATGCGCTAAGTCTGAATGTTATGCTGGAAAATATTAATATTTCGCTGTTCTCTTTCATCAACGCCACCCCCGATTCCGCGCAGTGGATAATTGATCTCGCCATTTTCATTGCCAAAGATATGATCAGTATTGTGCCGCTGCTGGTGCTTACCCTCTGGCTGTGGGGACCGCGAAATCAGGTCTGCGCCCAACGCCAGTTAATCATAAAGATGGCGATCGCCCTGCTCGTCAGTCTGGCTGTCTCCTGGGCAATGGGGCATCTGTTCCCTCACGATCGTCCGTTTGTCGACCATATTGGGTATAATTTCCTGCATCATGCCGCAGATGATTCGTTTCCCAGCGATCACGGTACGGTGATTTTCACCGTTGCGCTGGCATTTTTGTTCTGGCACCGGATCTGGTCTGGCGCCGTTTTGATGGCGCTTGCCGTGACAATCGCCTGGTCACGCGTTTACCTCGGCGTACACTGGCCGCTGGATATGGTTGGCGGTTTACTGGTGGCGATGATCGGATGTCTGAGCGCACAAATGGTTTGGCAAAAATATGGCGCGTGGCTCTATCACAGCCTGCAAACGTGCTATCGCATCTGTTTTGCGCTGCCCATCCGAAAAGGCTGGGTGCGTGACTAATCTGATAGAAAAAGAGTAGTATTAATCGCCCTGCAACGTGCAGGGTAATGGCTTAACTCTCCAGGGGAACTATGGAAACACGACGCGACGAGCGTATTGGTCAATTGCTGCAAGCGTTAAAGCGCAGCGATAAATTACACCTAAAAGAAGCCGCGACCCTTCTGGGCGTATCTGAGATGACCATCCGTCGCGACCTGAACAATAAAAGCGCGCCAGTCGTATTGCTGGGCGGTTATATCGTTCTGGAACCCCGTAGCGCCAGTCACTATTTGCTCAGCGATCAAAAATCACGCCTGGTCGAAGAGAAACGGCGCGCGGCGCAACTGGCAGCAAGCCTGATACAACCGCACCAGACGCTGTTTTTTGACTGCGGCACGACCACGCCGTGGATTATTGAAGCCATTGATAATGAACTTCCCTTTACCGCCGTTTGTTATTCGCTGAATACTTTTCTGGCGTTGCAGGAAAAACCGTTGTGTCGCGCGATCCTGTGTGGCGGAGAATTCCACGCCAGCAATGCTATTTTTAAGCCGCTCAACTTTCAGGAAACCCTGAACAATCTGTGCCCGGATATCGCCTTTTATTCCGCCGCAGGCGTGCATGTCAGCAAAGGCGCAACCTGTTTTAATCTGGAAGAGTTGCCGGTGAAGCATTGGGCAATGTCGATGGCGCAATACCATGTTCTGGTCGTGGATCACAGCAAGTTTGGTAAAGTGCGGCCCGCGCGAATGGGGGAATTAACCTGCTTTAATTCCATTATCAGCGACTGTCGCCCGGATGATGAACTGGTCGATTACGCGAAAGCGCAGCACATTAAGCTCATGTATTGAGGCCGTATGTACCGGGAGGCGGCGCACACGCCGCCCTCCGGCATCACGGGGATTAGGCGAACCAACTGCCAAACCATTGATGGAATTTCATCATCACAAAATCCCACATCCGGCTAAAGAATCCCCCTTCTTCCACCGCTTCCATTACCATTAACGGGCGCTGCTCAATGGATTTCCCGTTAAGCTGGAAGTCGATAGTACCCACCACCTGACCTTTCTTCAGTGGCGCGGTCAACTGCGGTTCAGTCAGGGTAAAGCTCGCTTTCAAATTTTTAAGCTGCCCGCGCGGGATCGTCACCGAACCGCCTTCACCCGCCCCGAGGTTCACTTCGCTCTTATCGCCAAACCAGACGCGCTGGGTGACAAAAGTGGCATCCGGTTTAATCGGCGTCACTGTTTCAAAAAAGCGGAAGCCCCATGTCAGTAATTTTTCCGATTCATTAAAGCGAATACGATCAGTTTTCGTCCCCAGCACCACAGAGATCAGGCGCATTTCGCCCTGTGTTGCGGAGGCAACTAAATTGTACCCAGCCCCTGCTGTTGTCCCGGTTTTCATGCCGTCGACATTCAGATTGGTACTCCACAATAGACGGTTACGGTTTGGCTGGCGGATCTTATTAAACGTAAACTCTTTTTCTTTATGAATGGCGTACTCTTCAGGTACATCGTGGATCAAGGCTTTTCCAAGCAGAGCCATATCTCTGGCGGTACTGAACTGCCCTGGCGCATCCAGACCATGTACCGTCTGGAAGGTCGTATTGGTCAGGCCAAGTTTTTGCGCATAACCGTTCATTAATCCAATAAATGATTCCTGGCTGCCAGCGACATAATCGGCGAGGGCAATACAGGCATCGTTACCAGACTGAATAATAATGCCTTTGTTAAGATCAGAAACCGCCACCTGATCGCCTGGTTTAAGGAACATCACCGATGAGCCACGCAATGCCGGGTTTCCCGTTGCCCATGCATCTTTCCCCACCGTCACCATGTCCGTCAGTTTGATTTTTCCGGCCTTCAGCGCTTGCCCGACCACGTAACTGGTCATAATTTTAGTCAGACTGGCAGGGTCAAGTTTCTCATCCGCATTCCCTTCAGCCAGCACTTTTCCGCTGGCGTAATCCATCAGGATCCATGCCCGCGCATCAACGCTCGGCGGCGCGGTCGTCTGCTCGGCTGCCTGCAAAGTCGGCGCAAAAAGGAATAATAGAGCTGAGCTCGCAGCAAGGCTGCGAAGAGAAAAGGAGTATTGCTTCATAAATGCCACCCGAGTATCCATTCCAAAAAAAATCACGTCACATCACCGTGTTACAAGTTTGGTGAGTAATAACGCACTAACGAGCTTAAAGAAACTGTAAGTAGGTAAAGTTTTTAAAGTTTATGCAATAACGCCCCGCTACGCTGCATTCCTCACGATTTTTTTGCTGGTTGTTGCGTAAATATGACTTTTATCTCACCATGCAACAGGTCAAATGCCGAACGCAGCCCTAAGGCTGCCCAATCAAATTAAGGGGTTACTATGATCACGCTGTGGGGCAGGAATAACTCGACCAACGTAAAAAAAGTGTTATGGACGCTTGAAGAGCTGGAATTACCCTTTCAACACATTCTCGCCGGAGGTCAATTTGGCCTCAATCATGACGCTGAATATCTGGCAATGAATCCTAACGGCCTGGTACCGTTACTGCGTGATGATGAAACTGACCTTGTGCTGTGGGAATCCAATACCATTGTGCGTTATCTGGCGGCGCAGTACGGACAAAACCGGTTGTGGGTAGACTCTCCGGCTCGCCGCGCGGAAGGTGAGAAATGGATGGATTGGGCAAACCAGACGTTGAGTCCGGTACACCGCGTTATCCTGTTTGGGTTAGTCAGAACGCCAGTGGAACAACGCGATACTGCGGCCATCGACGCCAGCGCCAAAGTCTGCGATGACCTGTTCGGCGTGCTTGACGACGAGCTGGCAAAGCGTCGCTGGTTCTCCGGTAAAGAATTTGGCATTGCCGATATCGCCGTCGCACCTTTCATCTATAACCTGTTCAATGTCGGCCTGACCTGGACTGCGCGCCCGAACCTTGAGCGCTGGTATCAGCAACTCAGCGAACGTCCGGCATTCCGTAAAATCGTGATGATTCCGGTCAGCTAAGCGCTATGTGTATGCGGGTTGGTCTGTGAGCCACAGGCTAACCCGCCGTCTGAGGACATTACACGCGACTATCGCGGGCTCACTCTGAGTAATTCCCCGTCGGACTCATCGGTTAATACATATAAAAAGCCGTCTGGCCCAATGCGAACATCGCGAATGCGTTGTCTTCGCTCCCCCAGGATACGTCCATCTTCCGTTACCGTATTCCCGTTGACCGTCATAACAATCACATTCTGCTCTTTTAACGCCCCAATGAAGAGTTTTTGCTGCCACTGCGGGAATCGGTCACTGTTATAAAAGGCCATTCCGCTGACTGCGGGTGAGTGCTTCCAGTAAAAAATCGGCTGCTCTGTCCCCGCTACAATCTCCCCTTTTGCTTCCGGGATTTTAAAACCACTGTAGTTGATTCCCCAGGTTGCCAGCGGCCAGCCGTAGTTTTTACCCTTTTGGGGAATATTAATTTCGTCTCCGCCGCGGGGACCATGTTCATTCAGCCAGAGCGCATCACTCCACGGGTTCATCGCCATCCCCTGTGGATTACGAATGCCATACGCCCAGATTTCAGGACGCGCACCGTTCTCGTTAACAAACGGGTTGTCTGGCGGGATTTTCCCCTGTTCGGTCAGTCGTACCACTTTGCCCTGCAATTTATCCAGATCCTGTGCGGTAGGACGCTGATTATTTTCTCCTAAGCCAATAAACAGATGCCCTTTGCCGTCAAACACCAGGCGTCCGCCAAAATGGTTCCCGGTAGACAGTTTGGGCATCTGGCGAAAAACGGTCTGGAAGTTATCAAGACGCTTCAGATCTTCGCTGAGTCGCCCATAGCCCACCGCCGTGCCCGCATTATCGTTCAGATCGTTTTCCGCAAAACTGAGCCAGACGCGGCGTGACTGCGCAAAGTCCGGCGCCAGCACCACATCCAGCAATCCCCCCTGCCCATGCGCCCACACCTTAGGCACCCCAGTGAGTGGATCGGAAAGCCCTTTCCCGGCTTGCCAGTGCCGCAGTTGACCCCCTTTAAGCGTAATCAGCATGCCGCGATTGTCGGGTAAAAAAGCCAGCGACCACGGGTGATCAAGTTTGGTTTGCAGTACTTCGACTCTGACTGCGGATGGCTCGGCATTGGCAAGAGCGGAGAACAGCAATAATGGGAATAACAAGCGATGAGATCGACGCATAACGCCTCCTGTAGGGCTCTGCGTTAAAGCGTAGTCAGCGAGAAGGCATGCGGAAATATTTTTACAAAAACGGATGATAAGGGGGAGTTGCCTCCCCCCAGCTTAGACCTGTGCCAGCATGGAATGCGTTTTCAGGCACTGGATGCTGAGCGTCAAATTCGTCAGACAGTTTTCAAGTTTCTCTGCGTTGACGGAGATGAAAGTCGGGCAATCATGATGCCCGCTCATAAGACAGACAGCAGCGGCTGCTAATGCACCTTCAGCAAGATGCAACGCCTCCCATTCTTCACTATCCAGATGAAGTTTCTGCAGTCGTGATTTATCGTGCAATTCGCGATTCAGTTCAAAAAAGTTATCACGCAGACGATCACTTTCGCTGACTGACATGTAGCCTTTCGCTTTCCTCAACTGCAGATACGCGGCGAGATCGATTCGCGCGTTGACCAGCTTGTTAAGTAGAGCGGTTCTCAGTCTGCCAACGACCATACTTTGTTCCTCCTCTTCCAGTCATAGTGCAACTTAATAGTATGGTCATTTTTTGAACGCAATGATGCCTGAGATCAATAATTCACCATAAATTAACAAAATTTACATTATATCTATAACCTTCATCTTGCCTGCGCGTAATGCCCGGTGAGATTGCGATACAATTTTTGCCCGGATCTCTGTAGAATCCCTGCCCTGACCATTCCAATAACTGAACAATTTTTAAGCTATGAGCAAAGTAACCCACCAGCCGAAAATCGGCTTCGTTTCCCTTGGCTGCCCGAAAAACCTCGTCGATTCGGAGCGAATCCTGACTGAACTGCGTACCGAAGGCTATGACGTGGTGCCAAGCTACGACGACGCCGATATGGTTATCGTCAATACCTGCGGCTTTATCGACAGCGCCGTGCAAGAATCACTGGAAGCGATCGGTGAAGCGCTGAACGAAAATGGCAAGGTGATTGTCACTGGCTGTCTGGGTGCGAAAGAAGATCAGATCCGCGAAGTACACCCGAAAGTTCTGGAGATCACCGGACCTCATAGCTACGAGCAAGTGCTGGAACATGTTCACCACTACGTGCCCAAACCGAAACACAATCCGTTCCTGAGCCTTGTCCCGGAACAGGGTGTCAAACTGACCCCGCGTCATTATGCTTATCTGAAAATTTCTGAAGGCTGCAACCATCGCTGCACGTTTTGCATCATCCCGTCGATGCGTGGCGATCTGGTAAGCCGCCCGATTGGCGAAGTACTGAGCGAGGCGAAACGTCTGGTCGATGCCGGCGTCAAAGAGATTCTGGTTATCTCCCAGGACACCTCCGCATACGGGGTAGATGTGAAGCACCGCACCGGTTTCCATAACGGCGCGCCGGTCAAAACCAGCATGGTTGATCTGTGTGAAGAGCTTGCAAAACTGGGTATCTGGACACGTCTGCACTATGTCTACCCGTACCCACACGTGGATGATGTTATCCCGCTGATGGCGGATGGAAAAATTCTGCCTTACCTCGATATCCCGCTGCAGCACGCCAGTCCGCGCATTCTTAAACTGATGAAGCGCCCAGGGTCTGTGGACCGCCAGCTGGCGCGCATCAAACAGTGGCGTGAAATCTGCCCGGAGCTGACCCTGCGTTCAACCTTTATCGTTGGCTTCCCTGGCGAAACAGAAGAAGACTTCCAGATGCTGCTCGACTTCCTGAAAGAAGCGCGTCTGGACCGGGTCGGTTGCTTTAAGTACAGCCCGGTTGAAGGTGCTGGTGCCAATGAACTGCCGGATCAGGTGCCAGAAGAGTTAAAAGAAGAGCGCTGGAACCGCTTTATGCAGCTGCAACAGCAAATTTCTGCTCAACGTTTGCAGGAAAAAGTGGGCCGGGAAATTATGGTCATCGTGGATGAAGTCGACGAAGAAGGCGCAATTGGCCGCAGCATGGCCGATGCCCCGGAAATCGATGGCGCAGTCTATATGAACGGTGAAACAAACGTGAAACCCGGCGATATCGTGCGCGTGAAAGTAGAGAACGCCGACGAATACGATCTGTGGGGTAGTCGCGTTTAACACGTTGCGCCGCCTTCACAGCGGCGTGTACTTGAGATAAGTGAATTCACTGTCCCCAGGGAAAGCCAGGTTTTTATGCCTGGCTTTTTTGTTGCCAGCCGATCGACAAACACATCTTTATGCGCGACCAGCCACAGTCCGCGCCTTATCAATTCGTTGGTTGGTGGCGTTACGCGACACTTCTCATTAACCCTCACCTTTGTACTTCAGCGTATCAATGAATAAGGAAAATGCCGAGCCAGCATGGCGGCAATGTGGATAGTACAAGTGGTATCCCGGTAACGCGGGGGGAAACTTCTCCAGCACACGAACCCGTTTTTTATCTTTGAATGCGCGCTGCACCGGGTCAAACGGCAGATATGCCAGACCGTGTCCGTCAATCGCTGCATCCAGAATCAGCTCAATGGTGTTTAGTAAAAGCTGACCTTCCATGCTAACCCGCACTTCACGCCCCCCACGCATTAATCGCCAGCGGTTGGCTGTCCCTGATGTGGGCAGGTGTTGCTGACACAGCCGGTGATGGTAGTCGTGGGTGAAAAAGTGGGTGCCTTCGGCGCCTATCGTGATGGTCTGAAAATTTATGGTCGGGTAACGACGTTGAAGACTCGTGAACTGGTCTCGTTGCCAGCGTTCTCTCTTTATTAACTGTATGACAAACCGGTTGCCGTCCACAAAGCAATGAACAAGGTGCTCCCGTTTTTAGCAACGCATCTAAATAGCGGCGCCTAATACCGCGACACTTTTGCCAGACCCCGATCCCCGCAAACACACTGCGCAATAACGCCTACGGGATAATGCCGGCGTTTGAATCACACGGTGAGTTTAAGACCGGGATATTCGGGGCGACCACCGGGTTTGGCGTCCCTCCGGGAACCCAATCCCGGTGTTTCCCCTCATTCATTGACTTAAGTGAACAGTGTTGGGCGTTTGAAGACTTTTCGGCACAGCGGCATGGGCAGGTAACATCACAATCAAACAGTGAGTTACCTGACGGCTCATTAATGCGGCACAGCCACTAAAGCAGCAAAGGCAAATGGGTTGCTGGCAATAGCCTTAACACGGGTCAACTGTTCCTGCACACCCGAACTGTCACCACCCCATTCGGCCTTTCCCCATGTCACAACCGTGCCATCCTGCTTGAGTGCAGCAAAGGCAGCATCGGTGCTAAAAATGGTCTGGACGTTGACAAGTTGGTCCTGCACTTTCGGGCTATAGCCACCAGACCTCATACTTCCCCACGTGACCACTGAGCCATCCTTTTTCAGGGCCGCAAAAGCCGAGCCCGTACTGAATATGGACTGGACATGACTCACCGGGCACTGCCCAAAACGACAAATGTCGCCTCCCTGGTTGTCATCTCCCCATGCCACGACTGAACCATCCTCTTTCAGGGCGGCAAATGCCGAGTAGTTGCTAAAAATAGTCCGGACCTTTGTGAGTTGGCTCTGTACCACCGAACTCTCTTCATCATAGCCCCCCCACGTAACCACAGAGCCATCATTTCTCAGGGCCGCAAAAGCCGAACCGGTACTGGATATGACCCGAACATGGGTGAGTTGATTCTGTACGTTCGAGCTATCCCCTCCCAGATTGCTATCCCCCCACGTGACCACAGAGCCATCCTTTCTCAGGGCTGCAAAAGCCGAGCCAGTACTGGATATAGCCTGAACATGGGTAAGCTGACTCTGTACAACCGAGCTGTCACCGCCATGATCTGCTGATCCCCATGTCACCACGGACCCGTCCCCCTTGAGAGCCGCAAATGCCCCTTCATTACCTATAAGAGTCTGGATGTGAGTAAGCTGTTTTTGAATTGACGAAAAAGCCTCACCGAGGCTATCCACTCCCCATGTCACCACAGAATCATCTTTTTTCAGGGCCGCAAAAGCATGGGGCCGGGTATAAATAGCCTGGACATCGATGAGTTGATTCTGAATGGCCGCGCTATCAAGCGCTCCCCACGTCACGACGGTGCCATCCCCTTTCAAGGCGGCAAAAGCTCTACGAGTGCCAACAATCGTCTGGACATTGTTAAGCTGGCTCTGTACAGCCGAGCTATCACCGCCATTGCTCTCCTCCCCCCATGTAACAACCGTGCCATCTGCTCGCAGGGCAGCAAAAGCCGTGTTGGTACTCACAACGGCCTGAACATGGGTAAGCTGACTCTGTACTGCCGAGCTATTACCGCCACTTTCAGCATCTCCCCACGTCACGACTTTATATTGTGAAGTCGCGGTTGGCTCAGCGGGTTCTTTAAATTCACGCTGCGCCACTAATATAATTAAAATTAAAAAAGGACAAACAAATAAAATTTTTTTAAGCATTAACGCCTCACATATTTACAAGGGCCAGTTCGGATATAGATAATTAGACTTTGTCGCATTAGCAAAGGCGAGTCAGCAAAAGTTGCGTTCCCTGTGCTAATGCGACAAAACCCTTCAGACAGGCTCTTCCAATTTTCAGAACAGCGTATCCGGCATTCAGGGCTTCAGTTAACGTTTCGTTATCGTGTTTTTCCTGTTCAGGAGTGATGGTTTCTTTAGTGATCGCTCCCGCACCTCCGTGAATATCTAACTGTATTGGTGCCTGAGAATCGGCACAGGCGGGTGAAGAGAGGAAAGGACAAAGTGTCAGAGTGGCGAGACTATTTTTTAAATTTTCCATATGCAAAAATTCCTTTTATTTTGGGGATAAAAACGTTTCGGTATCCCCTGGCTTTTATTCTCAGTAGCCTAATTTTGCTATCCAGCGCCTCAATATTGCTATTCAAAACACGATGACGCATAGCATCAGTGTTCCGTACAATCCTTTTTGATGGTCCTCAATAGCGGCACGAAATAGTAGAACACTAAAAGGGAACTTTGCCCAGACGAAGCGATGCCGATCATAACACCAATTCCCGGGGGTAGACATGGACTGGGAAAAGTGTCGCGGTATTCGGCGCCGCCATTTAGGATAAGGTCTGAAAATCCCTGTTTACTTTTGGGGATCATGACAAGGCAGCCCTGAAAATGTGCTACACAAAACGTCCCTGGTTCCGGGTCGATGCCGGGCTGAGCTTTCCAAAGCTCATGCCATGTGGCGTCACGCCTCTGCGTTGAGTCAGAAGCAGAGGATTACATACTGAGAATATCCACTGGTTTATTAACGGTATTTCTTTATTTATTTTTGTCTCGCCAATCGGATTGGATTGCGAGGGTTACCCACATAAATAGCAAGGATTATGGAAGCCATTGCGAAAAGTAAAACAATGCACAATCCGTCAGGTCATTTTCAACCAGAATGACTCCTGACAAACATTATGAAATTGCTTTTTCATTGGTCTGATATCCTGTCCCGCTGCCTCTATTACTTCCCAACATATCCAACATTCGGGACAAACCTCAGCGGCAGGTTGTATTTCTTCGAGTTCATTAATGTAGCGGATTATCACACCACTCTCATGAAGCCATGCCCTGGTGATAGTCGCAACTTCGGCTAAATCATCTTTTACCCGACGTTCCTGAAGGCAGCTTACCTTCTCTTCGTTTTTAATCGCATTGATATAATACCTTAAGTCAACCATCATCTAATTCTTCACAAAAATAAATGTTATATTCAGAATACATTAAAACTTATTGAATTATGAGGATCCGACCCAAAATGATTACAGTACGAAAGGCGCATCTGGATGATGCCGCATTATTAAGTCAAATGGGTTATTCCAGTTACACCCACCACTTTGCCCACCTGTGGCATGATCACGCTGAATTGCAGACGTTTCTCTTTCAGGAATACTCGTTGTCAGCATTACAGAAGGAACTACAAAGCAAAAACCGTTGCTGGTTTATCGCAGACGATACTGTTCCGGTCGGATTCGCCAAAGTCTCCTGGCACCGCGCCGTGGATGAAAACGGCCCGACAGGGACACTTCTGCATAAGCTTTATCTGCTGCCCGGTGAAACAGGTAAAGGCTACGGTGAGCTACTGTTTGCGGAAATCGTGCGTATGGCGCAATGCCGTGGTGAAACGTTTTTCTGGCTGGAAGTGTTAGACGCTAACCCGCAGGCGTACCGGTTTTATACCCGCCAGGGGTTAACACTGATCAAAGATACGATTTTCAGCACCCCCACCCAGCAAAGCACCTTGCATATTTTGGGTAAACGCATTTGAGGAAATGACCTGTCGTTATCCGACTGACTCACCAACTGCGACAGTGCTGCAAAAACGGTAAGTATTTGGCCCGACGCGCCTACCCCTTAATCTTCGGGTCCAGCGCATCGCGCAGCCCATCGCCCAGCAGGTTAAACGCCAGCACCGTCAGGAAAATCGCCACGGCAGGAAAAATCGCCACGTGCGGCGCAATCACCATATCCGCCCGCGCTTCATTGAGCATTGCCCCCCATTCCGGCGTTGGCGGCTGAGCGCCTAACCCGAGAAAAGACAAACTGGCCGCCGAGATAATCGAGGTGCCGATACGCATGGTAAAAAAGACCACAATCGACGAGACCGTCCCCGGCAAAATATGGTTGAAAAGAATGGTCGCATCACTGGCCCCAATACTGCGCGCCGATTCAATAAACGTTTGCTGCTTTAACACCAGGGTATTCGCGCGCACCAGACGGGCAAACGCAGGAATGGAGAAGATAGCCACAGCGATAATCACATTGGCAATGCCGCTGCCCAGCACCGCCACCACCGCAATCGCCAGCAGGATGCCCGGAAAAGCGAACAGCACATCGCAGATACGCATGATTATTCGGTCCCACCAGCCTTCATAGTAGCCCGCCAGTAAACCGAAGACCGTCCCTATCGCCGCGCCAATAAACACCGCAAATACGCCAGCCGCCAGCGAGATTTGCGCCCCCACCAGCACGCGGCTGAAAATATCCCTGCCCAGCGAATCGACGCCAAACCAGTGCAGCATGGAGGGGCCGTCATTCAGGCGGTCGTAATCGAAGTAATTTTCCGCATCAAACGGCGTTAACCAACGGGCAAAAATCGCCACCAGGATCAGCAACAGAACAAAAACACCGGCGATCATAGCCAGATGCTGACGACGAAAACGCCGCCAGAACTCATGCCACGGGGTACGTACCCGATCGGGTTTCACCAGAGGCATGGCATTTAAAATCGCCTGACGGCGCCAGTTAAACAATCGCATCCTTACTTGTACCTGATAGCCGGATTAATGGCGGCGTAGAGAACATCCACCACTAAATTGATTAGAATAAATTCCAGAGAAAACAGCAGGATCTCAGCCTGAATCACCGGATAGTCGCGCATTTCCACCGAGTCTACCAGCAGGCGGCCAAGCCCCGGCCAGTTAAACACTTTCTCGACAACAATAGAGCCGCCGAGCAAAAAGCCGAACTGGAGCCCCATCATGGTGACGACCGGTATCATGGCGTTACGCAGGCCGTGTTTTAACACAACCCAGGTTTCGCTCACGCCCTTCGCCCGGGCGGTACGCATGTAATCTTCACTGAGCACATCGACAAACGACGCGCGAGTAAAACGTGCCATCACCGAGGCCACCGCAGCGCCTAAGGTGATAGACGGCAAAATGTAGTGCAGCCAGGTGTCTGCGCCGACCGTTGGCAGCCAGCCCAATTCGACGGAAAAGATCTGCATTAGCAGCATACCGAGCGCAAACGCCGGGAAAGAGATCCCCATGACCGCCAGCGTCATGCTCACCCGATCTGGCCAACGGTTACGCCAGACCGCAGCGATGATCCCGGCCGTCATCCCAAACATGACGGCCCAAACCATACTGGTGATGGTCAGCCAAAACGTCGGCATAAAGCGGCTGGCAATCTCTTCCGAGACCGGGCGGCGAGAAACCATCGACGTCCCAAAGTCGCCCTCAAGAACGTGGGTTATGTAATGCCAGAATTGAACGTGCAACGGTTGATCAAGGCCAAGCTGCTGGCGCACCAGTTCAATCACCTGCGCATCGGCCTCCGGCCCGGCGATTAGCCGTGCCGGATCGCCGGGTAACAGATGGACAAATAAAAACACCAGCACCGCGACAATCAACAGGGTTGGAATTAACCCCAGCAGACGCTTGATTACATAACTAAACATCAGACTCCCTGAATCTGCCCCCTGAACGTCAGGGGCAGAATAGATGGCTTACTTCAAATCCGCATCTTCAAAACTGAAACCCGTGTCCGGCATAATCCAGAAACCGGTCAAATTTTTACTGTGTGCCGAAACCAGTTTTTCGACGACCAGTGGCACCCACGGGGACTCTTTCCAGATGATATCCTGCACCTCTTTGTACAGGCGCGCTTTCTCGGTCGGGTCGTTGGTTTTCAGCGCGTCCGCCAGATCGCTGTTGACCTGCTTGTTGCTGTAGAATGCGGTATTAAACTGCGTTGGTGGCCAGTTTTGCGACGCGAACAGCGGCGACAGCGCCCAATCGGCTTCCCCCGTGGAAGCGCTCCAGCCGGTGTAGAACAGTCTTACTCCGCTCTCTTTTTGCCCTTTGCCTTCCACTTCCGCCGCGCGCTGCCCGGCATCCATCGCCGTCACCTGCACTTTAATGCCGACCTGCGCCAGCTGTTGCTGGGTAAACTGCAGCACTTTTTGCGCGGTACTGTGGTTATGCGACGACCACAGCGTGGTGCTAAAACCCTTCGGATAACCCGCTTCTTTTAACAGTTCGCGTGCTTTAGCCGGGTCGTACGGCCACGGCGTATAATTCTGCGCGAATGCAATCGCCGGAGGCAAGACGCCCGTTGCAGGCGTCGCATAACCGGCAAATGCCACTTTCACCAGCGCCTGACGATTAATGGCATAGTTGAGCGCTTCGCGCACTTTGACATTATCAAACGGTTTCTGGGTGACGTTCATGCTGATGTAACGCTGCATGATGGAGGGGCTGGCGACCAGTTCCAGGTTTTTATTTTTTTCCAGCAGTGCGGCCTGTTCGTAAGGAATAGGGAAGGCAAATTGCGCCTCGCCCGTTTGCAGCATTGCCGAACGCGTGTTGTTGTCCGCCACCGGTCGCCAGGTGATGCTGTCTAATTTCGGTAACCCTTGCTGCCAGTAACCGGTGAATTTCTTCACTTTGACAAAATCAGTCTGGTTCCAGGTATCAAGCTCATACGGTCCAGTCCCAACCGGATGAAATCCAATTTCGTTACCGTATTTTTCCAGTGCCGTCGGTGAGATCATGGCCGTCGCCGGATGCGCCAGAATGTTGATGAATGCCGAAAACGGTTGTTTCAGCGTGATGTTCACCGTTGCGGGATCGACCACTTCTGTTTTTGCGATGTTCTTGTAGAGGTTGTAGCGTTTAAGATGGCTTTCCGGGTTGCTTGCCCGGTCAAGATTGACCTTTACCGCCGTCGCCGTAAAGTCGGTGCCGTCCTGAAACTTGACCCCCTGACGCAATTTCACGGTGTAGATCAAACCGTCATCGGACACGGTGTAGCTTTCTGCCAGTACGTTTTTAAGTTTCATATCCTTATCAAGGCCAAACAGTCCCTGATAAAACGATTTCGCCGCCGACTGCGATAACGTGTCATTCGCGTCGTACGGATCGAGCGTCGTGAAATTGGAACCTACCGCTACCACCACATCCTTCGCCGCAAACGCAGGCGCTACCGCCAACGCCGACGCAACGCCCACAGCAACCATCCAATAACGGGCAACAAATTTTGTCATATTATTCTCCTGAAACCCTGTGTGTCCGAATGTTATAAACGCGAAAGCGCATTTTCCGGCTGCGGACGCGCAACGTAATGACCCGGCCCAACCAACTGCAATGACACGGGTGTAATCTGTTCCCCACGCTTACGAATATTGCTGGGAATGTCATCGGACAACAGCACACGCTGCGGTCGATGCCGGGAAGGGTCGGCCACCGGGACGGCCGCCATCAACTTACGGGTATACGGATGTTGCGGGTTTTCAAACAGGGCGCGGCGAGGACCGATTTCCACGATTTGCCCCAGGTACATCACCGCCACGCGATGGCTGATTCGCTCAACCACCGCCATATCGTGGGAAATAAACAGCCAGGCGATCCCCATATCCCGCTGAAGATCGAGCAGCAAATTGATGATCTGCCCGCGAATAGACACATCCAGCGCGGAGACGGGCTCATCGGCTATGATCACCTTCGGATTGAGCGCCAGCGCGCGGGCAATGCAGATACGCTGACGCTGCCCACCGGAAAACTCGTGCGGATAACGTCTGGCATGTTCCGGGCGCAAACCAACACGCTCAAGCAGCCAGGCCACTCGTGACGCCGCCGCATCCCCCTGTAGCACGCCATGAACGCGCAGCGGCTCCATAATGGAATATCCCACCGTCTGGCGAGGATCAAGCGAAGCGTAAGGATCCTGAAAGATGAACTGAATATCCCGGCGGAGCGCCTGCAGTTTGCCCGCCGGAAGGGTGTCAATACGCTGACCGTTGAACGTAATCTCTCCGCGTTGCGATTCCACCAGTCGTAATAGCGCGCGTCCAGTCGTGGATTTTCCGCAGCCGGATTCCCCCACCAGCGACAGCGTTTCGCCCGGCCAGAGATCAAAACTGACGTTCTCTACGGCATGGACTTCCTGAGTCACCCGGTTAAAGATGCCGCTGCGTAACGGAAAACGCGTCACCAGATTACGCACCTGCAAAATAGGCTCGCCGGCGACAACCGTATCCTGATCTTTCTGTGGTTCACGCGGTTGTGGTTCACCGGGTGAAAGGCGCGGGAATCGACGCGGAAGCGCATGTCCGCTCATCGCCCCCAGTTGTGGTACTGCCGCCAGTAACGCTTTGGTATACGGGTGCTGCGGCGCATGAAAAATCTGCTCAACGCTGCCGGTTTCCACAGCCTCGCCCTGATACATCACCAGGACCCGATCGGCAACATCAGCCACCACGCCCATATCATGGGTGATAAAAATCACCCCCATCGACATCTCCTGCTGTAACACTTTGATCAATTGCAGTATCTGCGCCTGTATAGTGACATCCAGGGCCGTCGTCGGCTCATCCGCAATCAACACCGCCGGACGACACGACAGCGCCATCGCGATCATCACACGCTGGCGCATACCACCGGAAAGCTGGTGCGGATAACGGGATAAAATGGCTTTTGCTTCCGGGATACGCACCTGATCGAGCATCCGCTTTGCTTCCGCCATCGCGTCTTCGCGACTGGCGCCCTGATGCAAGCGGATCGATTCGGCGATTTGCTCTCCCACGGTAAAAACCGGGTTGAGCGACGTCATCGGCTCCTGAAAGATCATAGCGATATCCGCGCCGCGCACATGCTGCATCTGAGACGTGTTTTGCTCGCCCAGCTCAATCACCTGACGATTACGACGGCGCAGGAGCATTTCATCACACTGAATCTCGCCCCCGGCCTGCTCAATCAGACGCATCAACGACAGCGCGGTGACCGATTTTCCCGACCCCGACTCGCCGACAATCGCCAGCGTCTCTCCACGCTTGAGGCGAAACGAAAGATTGCGCACCGCGCTAACGCGTTGCTGCTCTTGTGAAAACGCAATATTCAGATTGCTGACGGCCAGTACATCGCTGGCGTCCAGTTCGTCACTGTGTGGCAACGGTATCCCCTTTTTCCCGGTAGATCCCCGTGGTTGGCGTATCCCCGGCATATCCCCAGGCACGATACATGCCTTCGCAGTTAAATGGCAGGGCGACGTTCCCTTCATGATCGATGGCGATTAATCCGCCACTGCCACCCAGCGCCGGTAATTTTTCCATCACCACTCGCTCGCAGGCGTCGGCAAGGCTAAGTCCGCCGTAATCCATCAGCGCGGCAATATCGTAAGCCGCCAGCGTACGGATAAAGACCTCACCAGTGCCCGTACAGGAGACCGCGACGCTGGCATTATTGGCATAGCACCCGGCACCCAGTAATGGGCTGTCGCCGACGCGTCCGGGCAGTTTATTGGTCATGCCGCCCGTGGAGGTCGCCGCCGCCAGATTGCCGTATTGATCCAGTGCGACGGCACCGACAGTACCCATTTTGTTCATTTCATCCAACGGCGCGCCGCTGTGGTCGAGTACCGTTTCGCCTGCGGTACGTGCCGCCAGCAACTGTTCGTAACGCTCGGGAGTAGAAAAAATATCGGGTGAAACACGCGCCATCCCCTGCGAAAAAGCAAAATTTTCCGCCCCCTCCCCCACCATCATGACATGCGGGCTATGATCCATCACCAATCTGGCGGCAAGCACCGGATTACGTAACTGGCTCACCCCCGCAACGGCACCGGCTTTTAGCGTATTGCCATCCATGACGCAGGCATCCAGTTCGTGGGTTTCATCGCGGGTAAACACCGCGCCAATGCCGGCATTAAATAAGGGGCACTCTTCCAGCAAGCGCACCGCTTCTGTAACCACATCGAGCGCGCTTTCCCCCGCTTCAAGCATCTTTTGCCCTGTTTCAACAATATCCGACAACGCCCGGATGTAGCGCTGCTCTTGCTGCTGGCTCAATTGCGCGCGGGAAATGGCGCCTGCGCCGCCGTGAATCGCAATGACTGCTTTGCCCATTTTTGTCGTCCATTAACGGTGGCACATACATTTGCTATAAATATCAGAATTGTTACGAATTCTTCATTCGATTTCTGAATATAGAAAGATGCAAGCGGCATGTAAAGGTTACGCCCGAGGTGGCATACAGTCTGCCTGCATTTTCTGACATAATAGCCGGATTCGAATGAGCCCCGCAGGAGTGTTTCCATGGAATTTACCGCCGGATTAATGCCGCTTGAAGCGGCACTCACGCAAATGTTGTCACGTATTACCCCTCTTACCGCCACCGAGACACTGCCGTTAACGCAGTGTTTTGGCCGCATTTTGGCAAACGACGTTACCTCTCCTCTGGATGTGCCAGGATTTGATAATTCTGCGATGGACGGCTACGCGGTACGCTTACGCGATCTGGCGTCCGGTAAACCGCTTCCTGTGGCTGGTAAAGCCTTTGCCGGTCAGCCTTTTCAGGGGGAATGGCCGGCAGATACGTGTATCCGCATTATGACGGGCGCCCCCGTTCCAGCAGGCTGTGACGCGGTGGTGATGCAAGAACAAACGGAACAAACCGACGAAGGCGTACGTTTTATCGTGGACGTTCGTGGCGGGCAAAACATTCGCCATCGCGGAGAAGATATAACCACGGGCGCCGTTGTGTTTACGGCGGGAACGCGCCTGACGACCGCAGAACTGCCGGTGCTGGCCTCGCTGGGCATCGCCGACGCCCAGGTGGTTCGTAAAGTGCGTGTGGCGCTGTTCTCGACAGGTGATGAACTGCAACTGCCGGGCCAGCCGCTGGGCGACGGGCAAATTTATGACACCAACCGCTTAGCGGTACATCTGATGCTGGAACAGCTCGGTTGTGACGTCATCAACTTAGGCATTATCCGCGACGATCCGCATGCGTTACGCACCGCTTTTGTGGAAGCGGATAGCCAGGCGGATGTGGTGATAAGCTCCGGTGGCGTCTCTGTGGGTGAAGCGGACTACACCAAAACGATTCTCGAAGAGTTGGGCGAAATTACGTTCTGGAAACTGGCCATTAAGCCCGGTAAACCCTTTGCGTTTGGCAAACTCAGCAACAGCTGGTTCTGTGGCCTGCCGGGCAACCCGGTTTCCGCCGCGCTGACGTTTTATCAGCTCGTTCAACCATTACTGGCCAAACTCAGCGGCAACACCGCGTGCGGGCTGCCAGCGCGCCAGCGGGTGCGCACCGCCTCTCGTCTGAAGAAAACCCCCGGGCGTCTCGATTTTCAGCGGGGCGTGCTACAGCGCGCAGCCGACGGTGAACTGGAAGTCACCACCACCGGACATCAGGGTTCGCATATTTTCAGCTCCTTTAGCCTGGGGAACTGCTTTATCGTGCTGGAGCGCGATCGCGGCAATGTGGAAGTGGGTGAATGGGTGGAAGTCGAGCCGTTTAACGCGCTGTTTGGAGGTCTGTAATGGCTGAGCTCAGCGACCAGGAAATGATGCGCTACAACCGGCAAATCATTCTGCGCGGCTTCGATTTTGAAGGGCAAGAAGCCTTAAAAGCGGCGCGTGTGCTGGTGGTGGGGCTGGGTGGACTGGGATGCGCGGCCACGCAATATCTGGCAAGCGCGGGGGTGGGTAATCTGACGTTGCTCGATTTTGATACGGTGTCGGTGTCTAATTTGCAGCGTCAAACGCTGCACAGTGACGCGACGGTCGGGCAAGCCAAAGTCGAATCCGCCCGTGACGCGCTGATGCGTATCAATCCGCATATCATCATCTCCCCGATTAACGCCCTGCTGGAGGATGAAGCCCTTCATGCGCTGATCGCTGAGCATGACCTGGTGCTGGATTGTACCGATAACGTCGCGGTACGTAACCAGCTCAATGCGGGCTGCTTCGCCGGAAAAGTTCCGCTGGTTTCCGGCGCGGCTATCCGCATGGAAGGCCAAATTACCGTCTTCACCTGGCAAGACGGTGAGCCTTGCTATCGTTGTCTGAGTCGTTTGTTTGGCGAGAATGCGCTGACCTGCGTGGAGGCTGGCGTCATGGCGCCGCTGATCGGCGTGATTGGCTCATTGCAGGCCATGGAGGCGATTAAATTACTGGCGCAGTACGGAAAACCCGCCTCCGGCAAAATCGTCATGTATGACGCCATGACCTGCCAGTTTCGCGAAATGAAGTTAATGCGCAATCCGGGCTGTGAGGTGTGCGGGCATTAAACACATCCGGGTGAGCAGGAAGCCCACCCGGCATCCGAACTTACAGAGATGTCCGTCCAAAAGCGCCCTGCCAGTCGTGCTCAAATTTCTTCACCGCTGCATCCACTGCCGGAGAGCTGATCAACTGCTGGGCGACATCCAGCGGGAGCGTGATGGATTCACACCCTACCAACAGACAATCCAGCGCCTGACGCGGCGTTTTAAAACTGGCCGCCAGAACTTTCGCGTGCGGTGCGTGCAGGTGCAGCAGTTGCTGAAGTTCATTGACCGTCTGAATGCCGTCACCGCCCTGCGCATCGAGACGGTTAACGTACGGCGCAACGTAATCCGCCCCAGCCAGCGCCGCCAGCAACCCTTGCGCCGCACTGTACACTGCCGTACCCAGCGTTGGGATACCTTCAGATTTCAGCAATTTAATGGCGGCCAGACCTTCTGAGGTGACAGGGATCTTCACCACGATGTCAGGGATAATCGCCCGTAATTGACGCGCATCGCCGACCATTCCTTCTGCCGTGGTGGCCATCACCTGGGCAAACAAACGTCCTTTCCCGCCCATCGCTTCGTACAACTCGGGCAATAACACGTCCAGCGACTTTTTACCTGCGGCCACAATACTGGGGTTGGTGGTCACACCCGCCAGCGGAAAAACGCGCGCCAGGGCTTTCACGGCATCGACATCAGAAGTGTCCAGATAGAGTTCCATAATCATTCCTCAAACTGTGAGATTTAGCATGGATTAACGATACCACGGCAAAACCGCCATGTTAGTTGACCTACGTCAATATAACTTTCATTCGAAAGTAATTTAATCTTTATACGAAACAATGAGGGCCATTTTATGATTTTCAACATTCAGCGCTATTCCACTCATGATGGCCCAGGTATACGAACCGTGGTGTTCCTCAAAGGCTGCTCCCTGAGCTGTCGCTGGTGCCAGAACCCGGAGAGCCGCGCACGTACGCAGGATCTTTTATACGATGCGCGTTTGTGCCTGGAAGGATGCGACCTCTGCGCTCAGGCAGCACCGGGTGTCTGCGAACGTACGCTGAATGGTTTGTTGATCCACCGTGAGAAACTGACCGATACCCACATGAATGCGCTCACCCACTGCTGCCCGACACAAGCGTTAACCGTGTGCGGCGAGACGAAAAGCGTGGAAGAGATCATGACCACCGTATTGCGCGATAAACCCTTTTACGATCGCAGCAGCGGTGGAATTACCCTCTCCGGCGGCGAACCGTTTATGCAGCCAGAACTGGCGGCCGCGCTCTTTAAAGCCAGCCATGAAGCCGGTATTCATACTGCCGTTGAAACCTGCCTGCATGTGCCATGGAAATACATTGCGCCCTCTTTACCGAATATCGACCTGTTTCTGGCAGACCTGAAGCATGTTGCCGACGCGCCGTTCAAACAATGGACCGATGGCAACGCCGCCCGGGTGCTGGAAAATCTGAAAAAAGTGGCCGCCGCAGGGAAAAAAATCATTATTCGCGTGCCGCTGGTTCAGGGTTTTAATGCCGATGAACAGGCAATAAAAGCCATTACCGATTTTGCCGCCGACGAGCTGCACGTCGGTGAAATCCATTTTCTGCCCTACCACACGCTGGGCATCAACAAATACAACTTACTCAGTCAACCCTACAACGCCCCAGACAAACCGCTTGATGCGCCTGCGCTGCTAGACTTTGCTCAACAGTATGCCTGCACGAAAGGTTTGACCGCGACTTTACGAGGATAATTCCCATGACCACACTGAAACTGGATACACTTAGCGAGCGCATCAAGGCACACAAAACTGCGCTTATCCATATTGTAAAGCCGCCGGTATGTACCGAACGCGCCCAGCATTACACCGAGATGTACCAGCAGCATTTGAATAAGCCTATCCCGGTCCGTCGTGCGCTGGCGCTGGCGCATCATCTGGCGAAACGTACTATCTGGATCAAACACGACGAGCTGATCATCGGCAATCAGGCCAGTGAAGTTCGCGCTGCGCCAATCTTCCCGGAATACACCGTCTCGTGGATTGAAAAAGAGATTGATGATCTTGCCGATCGTCCGGGCGCCGGTTTTGCCGTCAGCGAAGAGAACAAACGCGTGCTGCATGAAGTTTGCCCGTGGTGGCGCGGTCAGACCGTTCAGGATCGCTGCTACGGTATGTTTACCGATGAGCAAAAAGGTCTGCTGGAAACGGGGATCATCAAAGCGGAAGGCAACATGACCTCCGGTGATGCGCATCTGGCGGTCAACTTCCCGCTGGTGCTGGAAAAAGGTCTCGACGGTCTGCGTCACAAAGTCGACGAGCGTCGTTCCCGCATTAATCTCACCTGCCTTGAAGATCTCCACGGCGATCAGTTCCTGAAAGCGATCGATATCGTCCTCGACGCAGTGAGTCTGCACATCGAGCGTTTTGCTGACCTGGCGCGCGAAATGGCGGCCACCGAGACGCGCGAAAGTCGTCGCGACGAACTGCTGGCGATGGCGGAAAACTGCGATGTGATCGCTCACGAACCGCCACAAACCTTCTGGCAGGCGCTGCAACTGTGCTACTTCATCCAGCTGATTCTGCAAATTGAGTCTAACGGCCACTCGGTGTCGTTCGGTCGTATGGACCAGTACCTCTACCCGTACTATCGCCGCGACGTCGAGCTGAACCAGACGCTGGATCGCGAACATGCCATTGAGCTGCTGCACAGCTGCTGGCTGAAACTGTTGGAAGTGAACAAAATCCGTTCCGGGTCTCACTCTAAAGCGTCTGCCGGTAGCCCGCTGTATCAGAACGTGACCATTGGCGGTCAGAATCTGGTTAACGATCAGCCGATGGATGCGGTTAACCCGCTCTCCTACGCCATTTTAGAATCTTGCGGTCGTCTGCGCTCAACACAGCCAAACCTCAGCGTGCGCTACCACGCCGGGATGAGCAATGACTTCCTCGACGCCTGCGTACAGGTGATTCGCTGTGGCTTTGGGATGCCGGCATTTAACAACGACGAAATCGTCATTCCGGAATTTATTAAACTCGGCATCGACCCGCAGGATGCCTACGACTACGCGGCTATCGGCTGCATCGAAACCGCCGTTGGTGGCAAGTGGGGTTACCGCTGCACCGGGATGAGCTTTATTAACTTTGCGCGCGTGATGCTGGCGGCGCTGGAAGGCGGTCGTGACGCCACCAGCGGGAAAGTCTTCCTGCCACAGGAAAAAGCGCTCTCTGCCGGTAACTTCAATAATTTCGACGAAGTGATGGCGGCCTGGGATACCCAGATTCGCTACTACACCCGTAAATCGATCGAAATTGAGTATGTGGTCGATACCATGTTGGAAGAGAACGTGCATGACATTCTCTGCTCGGCGCTGGTGGATGACTGCATCGAGCGGGCGAAAAGTATCAAACAAGGCGGTGCGAAGTATGACTGGGTTTCAGGTCTGCAGGTGGGGATCGCCAACCTTGGCAACAGCCTGGCCGCCGTGAAAAAACTGGTCTTTGACCAGGGGGCGATTGGTCAGCAACAGCTGGCGGCGGCACTGGCTGACGATTTTGAGGGGCTAACCCACGAACAACTGCGTCAGCGTCTGATCAACGGCGCGCCGAAGTACGGTAATGATGATGATAGCGTCGATACTCTGCTGGCCCGCGCTTACCAGACCTATATCGATGAACTGAAACAGTACCATAACCCGCGTTACGGTCGTGGCCCGACGGGCGGCAACTACTACGCCGGTACGTCGTCTATCTCAGCAAACGTGCCTTTTGGTGCCGCGACAATGGCAACGCCGGATGGCCGCAAAGCCCATACGCCGCTGGCGGAAGGCGCAAGCCCCTCCTCCGGTACTGACCACCTCGGTCCTACGGCGGTAATTGGCTCAGTAGGTAAACTGCCGACCGGCTCCATTCTCGGTGGTGTGCTGCTCAACCAGAAGTTGAATCCAGCCACCCTGGAAAACGAGTCCGACAAGCAGAAGCTGATGATCCTGCTTCGTACCTTCTTTGAAGAGCACAAAGGCTGGCATATTCAGTACAACATCGTTTCACGCGAAACCTTGCTGGAAGCGAAAAAACACCCGGACCAGTATCGCGATCTGGTCGTGCGCGTCGCTGGCTATTCCGCCTTCTTCACCGCGCTCTCTCCGGATGCTCAGGACGATATCATCGCCCGTACCGAACATATGCTGTAAACGGACGATGGCATAAGCGTTGTTGGCCGGATTAGGCGTTCACGCCGACATCCGGCAGCCCCCCTCACGATTGCCGGATGGCGCTGACGCTTATCCGGCTTACAGCGTCTGTACCTCTCTTACTTTCATTCGAAATTAAATTTGTGCTTCAGGTCACATTGTTATTAGAATGTTGCTGATCGCAGTAATATTTCGGAGAGCAATGTATGACCGTAAAAGTTATCGTCACCGATATGGACGGGACTTTTCTCGACGACGCCAAGAAGTACAATCATGCGCGTTTTATGGCGCAGTATCAGGAGCTGAAAAAACGCGATATTGAATTTGTCGTCGCCAGCGGCAATCAGTATTACCAGCTCATCTCCTTCTTCCCAGAGCTCAAAGATGAAATCTCTTTTGTCGCCGAAAACGGTGCGCTGGTTTTTGAGCATGGCAGGCAACTGTTTCACGGCGAATTGACCCGGCACGAGTCGCGCATCGTGATTGGCGAGTTGTTAAAAGATAAGCAGCTCAATTTCGTCGCCTGTGGTTTGCAAAGCGCCTACATCAGCGAAAACGCCCCTGACGCCTTTGTGGCACTGATGTCAAAACACTATCACCGCCTGAAACCGGTGAAGGATTTTCACAGCATTGACGATGTGCTGTTTAAATTCTCATTGAACTTACCGGATCAGCAGATCCCCCAGGTGATCGACACACTGCATACCGCGCTGGATGGCATTATGAAACCGGTCACCAGCGGATTCGGTTTTATTGACCTGATCATTCCAGGCCTGCATAAAGCTAACGGCATTAGCCGCCTGTTAAAACGCTGGAATCTGTCGCCACAAAATGTGGTTGCCATTGGTGATAGCGGTAACGATGCGGAAATGTTGAAAATGGCCCGCTACTCGTTCGCCATGAAGAATGCCGCAGACAGCATTAAAGCCCTCTCTCGCTATACCACTGACGATAATAATCACCAGGGCGCGTTGAACGTCATTCAGGCCGTGCTGGATAAAACCGCGCCATTCAATGAATGAATCAGAAATCTTGCGTGTTGTGCTTTAAGGCCAGTTGGTTCAGGAGTTAGGGAGAACCTTTTACTCTGGTGAAAGGTGACGTTCACCTTATGTCCACAGCCTCTTTGAAACTACCCTACCTGTGAACGTGCAAGGGAGGCTCACCGCCGCCTCCCTTGCAACCCTGGCTCCCGGCAGGAAAATCGTCGCTTCGCGATATATTCGCCTTATTCCGCCTGCCTTTCGGGTCGGGGTCGAGCCTGCATCCCTGCAGGCCGTCCCCTCCGCCCGCTTCCCTGCGGGCGGCCCCGGTCAGCCGTCAACGTCTCATCGATTTTCAGCCGGACCGTGGTGTCGCTTCAGCATTCTGACTTTCAGGTATATCCGTTTGGCTGTTTAAGGTACACAAACCTCACAATGGGTCAGTAACATAAAATTAACGGAATCATCCACAAAACCAGCATGTTGCCTCCTCAGGGCAATGCCTCATGGCTTTTCGGTTTGCCAGTACTTCACTCACTATCACTATCGGTTGCGCTCCCGTTTTTACTCCTCTCTCTGCATTCTTTTCACACTGTCGAAAATTTCAACTTGCATTAACTTATTTTTAACTTAAAGTATCATTTGTAAGTTACATTTATTTCGAATGAAAATTTATGTGAGGTGTTTATGGCTCTTACCTTTACAAGCGATACGTTACCCGCCGACCACAAATCTGCTATCCGGCAGATGAAGAAAGCGCTGCGAGCACAACTCGGTGATGTTCAGGCGATTTTTGACAAACTCAGTGATGTGATTGCAACCCGTGTGTCGGACATCAATGCGCGTAAAGCTCGCGGCGAAACGGTCTGGCCTGAACTCACTTACGCTGACATTCAGGCAGGTCGCATCACAGCCGCACAACGCGAAGATATTAAACGACACGGCTGCGTGGTCATTAAGCGCCATTTCCCACGGGAACAGGCGCTGGACTGGGATCAGTCCATGCTCGACTACCTGGATCGCAACCACTTTGACGACGTGTATAAAGGTCCTGGCGATAACTTTTTCGGCACCCTTTCCGCCTCCCGACCGGAAATTTATCCGATCTACTGGTCACAGGCGCAAATGCAGGCGCGTCAAAGTGAAGAGATGGCAAATGCTCAGTCATTCCTCAACCGTTTGTGGACCTTTGAACGCGACGGCAAGCAGTGGTTTAACCCGGATGTGAGCGTAATCTACCCGGACCGTATTCGCCGCCGTCCGCCGGGAACCACCTCAAAAGGTCTCGGCGCGCATACCGACTCGGGCGCCCTGGAACGCTGGTTGCTCCCGGCGTATCAACAGGTCTTCGCCGATGTGTTTAACGGCAATATCGATCAGTACGATCCGTGGAACGCGGCACACCGTACCGAAGTGGAAGAGTACAGCGTGGATAACACCACTAAATGTTCGGTGTTCCGTACCTTCCAGGGCTGGACCGCGCTTTCCGATATGTTGCCCGGCCAGGGATTGCTGCACGTGGTGCCGATCCCGGAAGCGATGGCGTATGTCCTGTTGCGCCCCCTGCTGGATGATGTTCCGGAAGATGAACTGTGCGGCGTCGCGCCGGGCAGAGTATTGCCCATTTCTGAACAATGGCACCCGTTGTTAATAGAAGCATTAACCAGCATTCCACAACTGGAAGCCGGTGACTCTGTCTGGTGGCATTGCGACGTCATTCACTCCGTGGCGCCCGTTGAAAACCAGCAAGGCTGGGGGAATGTGATGTACATTCCCGCTGCGCCGTTGTGCGAAAAAAATCTGGCTTACGCGCATAACGTTAAAGCAGCGCTGGAGAAAGGGGCTTCGCCGGGCGACTTCCCCCGTGAGGATTATGAAACCAACTGGGAAGGACGTTTTACGCTCAATGATTTGAATATTCACGGCAAGCGCGCGCTGGGTATGGCTTAATCGTCATACAGCCCTTCTCGCTCTACGGCGGTACGTCGTTTTCCCTGACGTATCCGCCGGACAGATTCGCGTATAGCCAGCGACCCATTGAGCAACAGCGTCCCGACCGGCGCATCGGGGCGCATCAGCCGTTGCTGGAGCATATGCACAGCTTCTGTTGCCAGCGCATCGCGCGGAACATGGACGGCGGTTAAGAGCACATCCTGAATCGTCGCCAGATTAAATCCGTCGATACTCATGACCGAGACATCCTGCGGCACGCGCAACCCCTGCTTTTGCAGCGCGCTAATCGTCCCTGCGGCCATAAAATCACCGCCCACCAGAAACGCCGTCGGCAGCGCTTTGGCTGATGTGTGCTTCAACCATTCGCTCACCTGCAGTTCCGTTTCTTTCGCACTGAAACTGGGCACCACCAGCAAATCACGTTGATCATTAAACGTCAGATTATGCGACTGCCAGGCATCGCGAACGCCCGCCAGCCGAAGTTCCATCGTGTAACGACGAAGACAGAACACATTCATGATTTCCCGGTGGCCCATCTCAAACAGATAGTCAGCCGCCAGCTCACCAATGGCGCGATGGTCGGGCGCAACCGCAGGCAAACGCATTCGTCGGTCGCGACAGTTGATCAACATGCAAGGTTTCCCGACATCAACCACCAGATCATGAATATGCGGATCATCAATACCCAGCAACATCACCGCCTGCGTTTCCGGTTCATTAATACGCGTCAGAAAAAGCTGAGCGTCGCTGTCCAGCTCCTCCAGCGCGCAATACCGTAGCCTGACTTCATGAGAAGCCAGCCCTTTACTTAAACTTTGGAGCACCCGGTAGTAAAAGATGTCGGACCGCTCATCAAACGCCCGCTGCGGTGCAAAAACCAACAGGTTATTGAGCAGCAACCGCCCCGCCGCCATCCCGTCCATCACCCCCAGTTCCCGTGCGCAGGCCAGCACCTTACTCCGTGCCTTTTCACTGGTGTTGGCTTTCCCCGCGAGTACGCGGGAAACGGTGCTGATGGACAGCTGTGTGCGGGCGGCAATTTCCGCGATTTTGAGCCTTTTATCCATTTTGTGATCTCGCTCCGCGATGCAAATGAAAAAATTTTCATAGCCATCAGATTAAGCAGTAACTGGCGTCCAGCGCATCATGACAAATAAAAGACAATCGTTATGAGAAAGTTTGCACAAAATCCGCTATTACCCACCTCTTTTCTCCCTTAAGGTGAATTTGTCACACCAATACCATACTAGTTGTATACCAGCTTTAGAACATAAAACATATACATATCAATCCGATAGAAATCTGTATGACAACTGGAATGAATTTTCCCTGTATCGTCCGTCTTGTGGAGAAAGAAATGAGTCAGGACATTAACAACACTGCTACGGCAAGCACCACACGCCGCGTCATGAAAAACTTGCGCTGGTATATGCTGGTGCTGTTTTTACTCGGCGTCACCGTTAACTACATCACGCGAAACTCGTTAGGTATTCTGGCCCCGGAACTCAAAGACAGTCTGGGTATCACCACCGAACAATACTCCTGGATCGTCGGCGCCTTCCAGCTCGCTTACACCCTTTTCCAGCCCCTGTGCGGCTGGCTGATTGATGTGATCGGTCTGAAGCTCGGCTTTATGATCTGCGCCTGTCTGTGGGCCATTGCCTGTATCGCGCACGCTGGCGCCGGGAACTGGCTGCATCTGGCGATCCTGCGTTTCTTTATGGGCGGCGCGGAAGCCGCTGCCACCCCGGCCAACGCCAAAACTCTTGGCGAATGGTTCCCGAAAGCCGAACGACCGATTGCCGCTGGCTGGGCAGGCGTGGGCTTCTCTATTGGCGCGATGTTAGCGCCGCCCATTATCTACTTTGCCCACGCCTCCTTTGGCTGGCAGGGCGCATTCATGTTCACCGGCGTATTGGCGCTGCTGTGGGTGATTCTGTGGTGGGTGTTCTACCATAACCCGGAACAACACCCGAATCTTGGCAAAGACGAACTGGCCTGGATCAAGCAGGACAATGAGCCCGCTCCTGTAAAACAGCCCTTCTTCACCGCGCTGAAAGGCGTCGCAAAAAACAAACGTTTTTATGGTATTGCCATCCCGGCATTTATGGCCGAACCGGCATGGGCAGTGTTCAGTTTCTGGATGCCGCTCTACTTCGCCAAAGAATACAATATGGATCTCAAGCAGATCGCCCTCTTTGCCTGGCTGCCGTTTCTCGCCGCCGATCTCGGCAGCGTGGCAAGTGGCTATCTGACCAGACTCTATACCCGTCTGTTCGGCTGCTCACGCGTTAACTCAACCATCGCCAGTTCCGTTACTGGTGCGTTCCTGATGATTTCACTCGCCGTGGTGGCGATCACCCGGGATCCCATTATTGCCGTGATCCTGATGTCCATCGGCGGCTTCGGGCATCAGATAATTTCCTGCATGCTGAGCGCACTGGTCGTGGAGTCGTTTGATAAAGGTCAGATGGCGACCGTAAACGGCATGCGCGGTTCGGCAGCGTGGATCGCCAGTTTCCTGTTCTCCCTTTTGATTGGTGTTACCGCTGACAAAATCGGCTTTAACCCACTCTTCATCGCCATGGGTTTCTTCGACCTGATTGGCGCTATTTTCCTGGTGGCATTTATTGCTGAACGTCGCGCCAAGCGCGCCTGATAGTGGATGTATTTATATGAAAACCCTGAAGAACTGGACCGTTGATAAGCAATCAGCGCATCATCTGGAACTGCTGGTGGATAACCAGCACCGCGTATGCCTGTACGTACTGGAAGAGAATCTGTTCCGTGTACTCATTAAGCGTAAAAGCAAGCTGGCGCTGGACAGAACCTGGAGCATCGCACCTAAACACGATGTGCCCTGGGAGGGGCGCTCTCGCGATGATATCAGCGGTTTTAGCTGCCCGGCATGGACCCTGGAGCAGCAGGACGAGACCGTGACGATCGGCACTGAACAGCTGCGCGTTACCGTCCACCAGCCGCTGTGGCTGGAGTGGCATTATCGCGATGAGACGGGCAACTGGCAGCTGCTGGCGAGCGATCGTAGCACCAGCGCCTATCTGCTGAACGCCCACGGCGACGGCGTGGCGCACTACCTGAGCCGCCGTAAAGATGAGCGCTTTTACGGGCTGGGTGAGAAAGCCGGGAATTTGCAGCGCAACGGTAAACGCTATGAGATGCGCAATCTGGACGCGATGGGCTATAACGCCGTTAGCACAGATCCGCTGTACAAACATATTCCCTTTACTATCACCCGCCGTGATGATGTGAGCTACGGTCTTTTTTATGACAACCTGAGCAGTTGCTGGCTGGATCTGGGTAATGAAATTGACAACTACCACACCGCGTATCGCCGCTGGCAGGCGGAAGCTGGTGATATTGATTACTACATGTTTACCGGCAAACGGGTGCTGGATGTCACCAAAGCGTTTGTGCGCCTGACAGGAAAAACGCTGTTTGGGCCAAAGTGGAGTCTGGGGTACAGCGGCTCGACCATGCACTACACCGACGCGCCGGACGCGCAAAACCAGCTGATGAACTTTATTCGCCTGTGCGAAGAGCACGCGATTCCATGCGATTCATTCCAGCTCTCTTCCGGTTATACCTCAATCAACGGTAAGCGTTACGTCTTCAACTGGAACTACGACAAAGTGCCGCAGCCAAAAGTGATGTCCCGCGCGTTCCATGACGCTGGTCTGAAACTCGCGGCCAACATCAAGCCGTGTTTGTTGCAGGATCACCCACGCTATAGCGAAGTGGCGGAAAAAGGTCTGTTCATTCGCGATTCAGAAACGAATGCCCCGGAACGCTCCAGTTTTTGGGATGATGAAGGTTCTAATCTCGATTTTACCAACCCACAAACGATTCAATGGTGGCAGGATGGCGTGACCACTCAGTTGCTGGAGATGGGCATCGACTCGACCTGGAACGACAACAACGAGTTTGAAGTGTGGGACGGCGAAGCCCGCTGTCACGGTTTTGGCCAGGAAATCGCCATCAAGCACATTCGCCCGGTGATGCCGCTGCTGATGATGCGCGCCTCACTGGAAGCCCAGCAGCGCTTTGCCCCGGAAAAACGACCGTATCTTATCTCGCGCTCCGGTTGTGCCGGGATGCAGCGTTACGTGCAGACCTGGAGCGGTGACAATCGCACCAACTGGGACACGCTGCGCTACAACACGCGAATGGGGCTGGGGATGAGCCTTTCCGGCCTGTTTAACGTTGGTCACGACGTGGGTGGGTTCTCCGGCGACAAACCGGATGCCGAACTGTTCGTGCGCTGGGTCCAGAATGGCGTGATGCACCCACGCTTTACCATTCACTCGTGGAATGATGACCATACGGTCAATGAACCGTGGATGTACCCGGGCGTCACACCCGCCATTCGCAGTGCGATTGAGCTGCGTTATCGCTTACTCCCGTATTTCTATACCCTGCTCTGGCAAGCCCATGCCGACGATGAGCCGATGCTGCGCCCGACCTTCCTCGACCATGAGCATGACGCGCAAACCTTCGAAGAGTGCGACGATTTCCTGCTCGGCCGCGATATTTTAGTCGCCAGCGTAGTGGAAGAAGGTCAACGCCAGCGCCGCGTCTGGTTACCGGATAACGAAACGGGCTGGTACGATTTTTACACTCACGAATGGTTCTCTGGCGGCCAGTGGATCACCCGCGATGCCCCACTGGAAAAACTGCCGCTACTGGTGCGGGCAGGCGCTGGTTTACCGCTTAGCGAACGCATCACCCACGTTAGCGCAGAGAAAGACGATACGCGCGAGGTGAAGCTCTTCCCCGTGAAGGGCACGGGCACAACGAGCGGCATGCTGTTTGAAGATGATGGCGAGAGCTGGAATTATCAGCAAGGCAATGCGCTGTGGCTCGCATGGGAGATGCGCTGTAGCGCCAGCGAGATTCATGTGAATTTCACCTCTACAGGGCACTATCAGCCCGCGTGGCGCAAACTGGCCATTACGCTGGCGGGTAACGATCCGCGCACGTTGTTTATCGACGGCAAAGAAGTTTCGCGGGACGATGCGCATTTTTGTCTCTCCCCCTCTACCTTGCAGTGACATCACCGGTGAGTCCCACTTTGTGCGGTTCTTACCTGTCAACAGAGACGCCCACGACGGGCGTCTCTGGGAGAGTCGGACATCAATGGACCCCTTCACGGAGTTTTTATGAACAAGACTATCTTAGCTGTCGTTGTCTCGCTTGCTGCCTTCAGCGCCCATTCAGCCTTTGCCGCCGAAGGCTTCACACCCAATTATGACGAAAGTAAAACAGGCTCCTTGTCACTGCCGCAGCTAATTCCGGCGGGCACAAAAGATGCCAGAGTCGAATGGGAAACCACGCGACGCAGTGAAATTTTAAATTTGTTTCATGACAATGTGTACGGCAAAGCATTCACCTTTAAGACGGTGAAAGTGATAAAAACATCGGCAAAGCATCCCTTAACGCTTTCCAAAGGCTATTGGCAAACGGTGGATTTGTCGCTGGATGGCCGACCGGCACAATTACTGATGTATATGCCTGAGTCCACCAAACCGGCGCCGGTATTCGTCGGTTACAACTTCTGCGGTAACCACGGGGTGACGTTCAATCCTGAACTGCCTGTTTCTACACAATGGGCGAACCCGCTGGTCTGCGGCAGCAAAGTCGACCCCACGCTGGTCACTACGCTGCACAATACCTTCACCCCCGCCTCGCGCGGCGTACGCGCTTATCGCTGGCCCTTCGATGACATCGTGTCGCAAGGCTTTGGGGTCGCTACCCTTTATTATGGTGACGTCGTCCCCGATAACCCGGCGGATTTTCAACGCTTTATTCAAACCAGCCGTCCCGGCGAAGCGGTGGGTGACTATTCCGCAATTGGCGTCTGGGCCGGTGGCTTAAGCGCCGTCGCGGATTATCTGCAGACCCGTAACGATGTCGACAGCAACCGTCTGGCGGTCGTCGGTCATTCTCGGTTGGGCAAAACGGCCCTCTGGGCGGGCGCCAATGATGTGCGTTTTCGCTACGTCATCGCCAACGACGCTGGTGAAGGTGGCGCGGCGCTGGCACGCCGCAACTATGGCGAAACGCTGGCGTCAATCACCACCGATTTCCCGCACTGGTTCTCGGCTAAATACGCGAGCTATGCCAATAATATTAATGCGTTACCCGTGGACCAGCATATGTTGATCTCCCTGATCGCCCCCCGCCCGGTGTATGTCGCCAGCGCGAAAGAGGATCAATGGTCGGATCCCAAAGGCGAGTTTTTATCCGTTGTGGCCGCCAAAAGCGTCTATCGACTTTATACCGATGATATTTTTACGACCGATCAACAGCCAAAAACAGGACAGCCGTTACACAGTCGTCTGAACTATCACTACCGCGAAGGCGTTCACGATATTTATCATTATGACTGGCAGCAGTATCTGGAGGTCGGTAAGAAATATTTGCAGGGAGAGACGTCGGTGTCGAAAGGTTAAGTATGGCGTTTGTGACCTTCCCCTGACTGCCAGCCGGGGAAGGTCTCAGGAAAAATGCCCAACGTTGCATTGGGCATTGCTCTGGCAGCCTGTTATTCGATGCCTTTGCTACGCAGATAATCTTCGTAGTTACCGGTGAAGTCGACAATACGTTCTGGCGTAATTTCAATCACGCGGGTTGCCAGCGAGCTAACAAATTCGCGGTCGTGAGAAACGAAGATCAGCGTGCCCTGATACATCTCCAGCGCCATATTCAGCGATTCGATAGATTCCATATCCAGGTGGTTGGTTGGTTCATCCATTACCAGAATATTCGGTTTCTGCATCATCAACTTACCGAATAGCATGCGCCCTTTTTCACCACCGGAGAGCACCTTAGCGGGCTTTTTGATATCGTCCTGGCTGAACAGCAGACGACCAAGGAAGCTACGAACAACTTGCTCATCGTCACCTTCCTGTTTCCACTGGCTCATCCATTCGAAAACGGTCAGATCGTTCTCAAACTCATACTCGTGATCCTGCGCGTAGTAGCCAATTTGCGCATTCTCAGACCATTTAACGGTGCCATTATCCGGCGCAATGTCGCCTACCAACGCTTTCAGCATGGTAGATTTACCCACGCCGTTCGCCCCCAGGATGGCAACCTTCTCACCCACTTCCAGCAGCAAATTGAAGTTTTTAAACAGCGGGCCGTTATCAAAACCTTTGGCCAGCGCTTCCACTTCCAGCGCGTTACGGAACAGTTTCTTGTCCTGTTCGAAACGAATGAACGGGTTCTGACGGCTGGACGCTTTCACCTCGTCGAGCTTGATTTTATCAATCTGACGCGCACGTGACGTTGCCTGACGTGATTTAGAAGCGTTGGCGCTAAAGCGGCTCACGAACGATTGCAGGTCGGCAATCTGCGCTTTTTTCTTGGCGTTATCGGCCAGCAGACGTTCACGCGCCTGGGTTGCCGCCGTCATGTATTCGTCATAGTTACCAGGGTAAACACGCAGCTCGCCGTAGTCGAGATCCGCCATGTGCGTACACACCATGTTCAGGAAGTGACGGTCGTGCGAGATGATGATCATGGTGCTGTCACGGTCGTTCAGCGTTTGCTCCAGCCAACGAATGGTGTCGATGTCCAGGTTGTTGGTCGGTTCATCGAGCAGCAGAATGTCCGGGTTAGAAAAGAGCGCCTGCGCCAGCAGCACACGCAGCTTCCAGCCTGGCGCGACTTCGCTCATCGGACCGTAATGCTGTTCTACCGGAATGCCCACTCCCAGCAGCAGTTCACCCGCACGGGACTCAGCGGAATAACCGTCCATTTCGCCGTATTTCACTTCCAGATCGGCCACTTTATAGCCGTCTTCCTCACTCATTTCCGGCAGCGCGTAGATGCGATCGCGTTCTTGTTTCACTTCCCACAGTTCAGCGTGGCCCATGATCACCGTATCCAGTACGGTGAACTCTTCGAACGCAAACTGATCCTGACGCAGCTTACCAATACGCTCATTGGGATCGAGGGAGACGTTACCCAGCGTCGGCTCAAGGTCGCCGCCGAGGATCTTCATAAAGGTGGATTTACCGCTACCGTTCGCGCCAATCAGGCCGTAACGGTTGCCGCCGCCAAATTTGACGGAAATATTTTCAAACAGCGGCTTGCTGCCGAACTGCATGGTGATGTTGTTGCTAAGGAGCAAAATTGATACTCTCTGCTAAGTGATTGAAAAGATTGAAATATGCAAAAGCAAAACGGGTTAACTTACAGTTACATACGATTTTCGAGCAAGAAACAAAAACAAGGCGACTCAGTGCGCAGACAGACAGAACTTGCCGAAAAATACTCTATTGCTAACAATCTTACCCTATCTGAGAAAAACTTTCAGGACTTGGGAATTTCAGCGTTCAAAGAGGGAAACAGACCTTCGCCTGGTGATATGCTCGAAGCAATCGAGCAAGGTCAAATTGAACAAGGCTCGACTATCATCATTGAATCGTTAGACCGCCTGAGCCGCCGAGGCATCGATGTGTAGTGGTCAACTAAAACTGGCCACCGCTTTAGAGTTTTTCCAGTATCGGTTTTCCGATTCGTTTGGTGATAATCCACCATTATATTCATGTGGCCTGAGCGAGCTGTAATATCCGACGATATAATCTGTGATCGCATGGGCTGCTTCGCTAAAGTTTATATAACCTGTCTCCGGCACCCACTCGTTTTTCAGACTCCTGAAGAAGCGTTCCATCGGGCTGTTATCCCAACAGTTTCCGCGTCGGCTCATGCTCTGCCTGAGCCGGCAACGCCACAGCAACTGCCGGAACTGCCTGCTTGTATAGTGGCTACCCTGGACGCCCTTCTAAGAGTCAAGCCGTTATCGGGATGCTGTTGACCTGCCTGTTTTGATTTCGCAGTAATGTGTAAACTTCGCGTGAGATATAGCGCTTCAGACAGCGTATTGCTTCCATTTTTGTATGTCCTTCA
>NZ_NRDO01000080.1 GCF_010231475.1 Citrobacter sp. NCU1
CCACTGGTCTCTGGTTACCTGACCGGATAGTCAGCGTACCGCTTTGGCAGCGCCGCCACTGGCGCCGGGGATTTAACCAAAGCGATCTATTATGCCGCCCGCTGGCGCGTTGGCTAGGATGCGCCTGGAATAGTCAGTCGGTGACACGGGTGCGGGCGACAGCCACACAGCACCACCTCAGCGCCAGATTACGCAAACGTAACCTGAAAAACGCATTCCGCCTTGAATTGCCGGTGCAGGGACTCCATATGGTTATTGTGGATGATGTCGTCACTACCGGAAGTACCGTCGCGGAGATCGCGCAACTGCTTTTACGCAACGGCGCAGCGACTGTCCAGGTATGGTGCCTGTGTCGAACCTTGTAGAGCCTCGATGATGGGCGTATTATAACCAACTAAAATAGTCAACTATTAGGCCATTACTATGATCCATATTTCCGATGCTGCACAAGCGCACTTTGCCAAACTGCTGGCAAATCAGGAAGAAGGGACGCAAATCCGTGTATTTGTGATCAATCCCGGTACGCCTAACGCTGAGTGTGGCGTTTCTTATTGTCCGCCGGACGCCGTGGAAGCAACCGACACCGCCATTAAATTTTCCCTGCTCACTGCCTATGTCGATGAGCTGAGCGCACCGTATCTGGAAGATGCCGAAATTGATTTTGTGACCGACCAGTTAGGCTCTCAACTGACGCTGAAAGCGCCAAACGCGAAAATGCGTAAAGTTGCTGATGATGCGCCGCTGATGGAACGTGTGGATTACGCGATCCAGTCGCAAATCAACCCACAGCTGGCAGGCCACGGTGGTCGCGTAACGCTGATGGAGATCACTGACGAAGGCTACGCCATTCTGCAGTTTGGCGGCGGCTGTAACGGCTGTTCAATGGTTGATGTCACTCTGAAAGAAGGTATCGAAAAACAGCTGCTAAATGAGTTCCCTGAACTGAAAGGCGTTCGCGATCTGACCGAACACCAGCGCGGCGAGCACTCTTACTACTAAGTGCCTACCCTTGCCCGGTGACACCATGCTCACCGGGCTTCTATTTTTGCCTTCTCTTTCCTGCAATATCCCTCCTCATAATATGACCTGTGTCTCATTATTTAAATTTTGCCTGCCTGGGTGATTCTCAATTCATACATGTTACCCGTATCATTCGTATGGGCACCTAACCACCCCATAACAGCCGACTAAACTAAAGAGTTTCGAAGGCAATCAGTACTGGTGCCGCTACGGTTCTGTTCCCTGCTGGGAAAACCGGATTTTGTCATCTAAACACTGACGTTACCCATAACAAAGTAAAGGCCAGGTAAATCATGCCATTAGTCATCGTTGCTATCGGTGTAATCTTGTTACTCCTTCTGATGATCCGCTTCAAAATGAACGGATTTATCGCTCTCGTCCTGGTAGCGCTTGCCGTCGGTCTGATGCAAGGCATGCCGTTGGTTAAAGTGATTAGCTCCATCAAGGCCGGTGTTGGCGGAACCCTGGGCAGCCTCGCCCTGATTATGGGTTTCGGCGCCATGTTGGGCAAAATGCTGGCAGATTGTGGCGGCGCACAGCGTATCGCTACCACGCTGATTGCCAAATTTGGTAAAAAACACATCCAGTGGGCCGTCGTATTAACGGGCTTCACCGTCGGTTTTGCCTTGTTCTACGAAGTGGGCTTCGTGCTGATGCTGCCACTGGTGTTTACCATTGCGGCAGCCGCGAATATTCCGTTGCTGTTTGTCGGTGTACCGATGGCGGCGGCGCTTTCTGTAACCCACGGCTTCCTGCCTCCGCACCCGGGTCCGACGGCCATTGCGACCATTTTCCATGCAGATATGGGTAAAACCCTGCTGTTTGGTACCATTCTGGCGATCCCGACCGTTATTCTGGCTGGTCCTGTTTTTGCTCGCTGCCTGAAAGGTATCGACAAACCGATTCCGGAAGGTCTGTACAGCGCCAAAACCTTTACGGAAGAAGAGATGCCAGGCTTTGGCGTCAGCGTCTGGACTTCCCTGGTACCGGTGATTCTGATGGCATTCCGCGCCATTGCAGAGATGAGCCTGCCGAAAGGTCACCCATTCCTGGCTGTCGCAGAATTCCTCGGCGATCCGGTCATGGCGACGCTGATTGCGGTCCTGATTGCGATGTTTACCTTCGGTCTGAACCGTGGTCGCTCTATGGATCAGATTAACGAGACCCTGTCCTCTTCCATCAAAATCATTGCCATGATGCTGTTGATCATCGGTGGTGGCGGTGCGTTCAAGCAGGTTCTGGTTGATAGTGGCGTTGATAAGTACATCGCCTCTATGATGCACGAAACCAACATCTCCCCGATTCTGATGGCATGGTCTATCGCCGCCGTCCTGCGTATCGCGCTGGGCTCAGCGACAGTTGCCGCCATTACCGCGGGTGGTATCGTCGCACCGTTGATTGCCACCACGGGCGTTAGCCCGGAGCTGATGGTTATTGCCGTAGGTTCTGGTAGCGTGATTTTCTCCCACGTGAACGATCCAGGCTTCTGGCTGTTCAAAGAGTATTTCAACCTGACCATCGGCGAGACCATCAAATCATGGTCAATGCTGGAAACCATTATCTCTGTCTGCGGTCTGGTAGGGTGTCTGTTGCTGGGGATGGTGGTTTAACCTCTCAAGTTCCAGACGTAAAAAAGCCGGGGATTTCCCCGGCTTTTTGGTTTTTATTTCTTCTTACTCGCCGCTTTTCGCCGCTTATCCAAATCCTTAATCAACTTGTTCACCTCATCATCGGCAAACATCGCTTCAAGGGAAGTAGAGAGCTTACGACGCCAGTTCTTGTACTGTTCACTGGTTCCCGGAATGTTGACCGGTTCCGCCATGTCCAGCCAGTCCTCCGGCTGCAATCCCAGCAGCGCGCTGTTACTGTCGGCAATATAACGCTGCAGACCGCGATTGAGCGTTGACGTCATCGACATCAGCGATGCCTTATGTCCTGCGCGTTTTGGCAGGCAGCCATACTTGTGCAAAGCATCCAGCAGCCCTTGCTTCGACTGCTCACGGTCCTGATACAACTCACGCAGGACAGTCTCATCCGGATAAAGTCCCAGCGTTTTGCCCAGTGTCAGATCACCACTGTCCCAATAACCACGCAGCGTAGGAAGGTCATGCGTCGTCGCGACAGCCATTGATTGTTCCGGATACGCTTTCGGCGCACGGAAGGTCTTCTCATGGTCATTTTCAAAATAGAGAACTTTGTAAGAATAGACGCCGCTATTACGCAGTTTGCTGACAATCTCCACCGGTACAGTACCCAGATCTTCGCCAATCACCATACAGTGATGACGTTGACTTTCCAGCGCCAGAATGGAGAGCAGATCGTCCACCGGATAATGAACATAAGCGCCATGATCCGCCGTTTCACCGTAAGGTATCCACCACAAACGCAGCATCGACATCACGTGGTCGATACGTAACGCCCCGCAGTTTTGCATATTGGCGCGCAACAGCTCGATAAACGGTTCATAGGCACGCGCCGTGATAATGTGGGGGTCCATAGGCGGCAGCCCCCAGTTCTGACCGAGCGGGCCGAGGATATCCGGCGGTGCGCCGACAGAGGCTTTCAGGCAATACAACTCGCGATCACACCAGGTTTCCGCACCACCTTCTGCGACGCCCACGGCCAGGTCACGATACAGGCCAATCGGCATGTCGAATCCCTGGCTGGTTTGCCAACAGGCGGCAAACTGGGTATACGCCAGCCACTGCAACCAGAGATAGAAATCCACCTCGCCCTGATGCTTTTCGCAGAACTGTTTTACCTGCGGAGAATCCACCGACTGATACGCCTTCGGCCACACTGGCCAGCCCCAGCGCAATGCGTCCTCTTTCACCTGATAAGCATGCAGAGCGTCAAACGCGGCCTGCCAGTACAGGCTTTCGCCTTCCTGTTCGACAAAGTGACGAAACTCAGCCATCTGCTCATCATCGCGAACCGCGAAACGATTCCACGCCATACGCAACGCCGTCATTTTCAGCGCCGTCACAGCGGTGTAATCCACCCATTCGGCATCCCGCGCACGTTGCAGACTTTGTTGTGTTTCCGGCATCTGCCACCAGGTCTGCGCCTCTTCGTTCTGGCGGAAGTCTTCCACCGCATTCACGTCAATGTAAATGACGTTCAGCCAGCGGCGTGAAGAAGGGCTATACGGACTGGCACTCTCGGGATTCGCCGGATAGAGCGCATGAATGGGATTCAAGCCAATGAAAGAACCGCCGCGTTTCGCGACATCCACCAGCATGGCCTTCAGATCGCCGAAATCGCCAATCCCCCAGTTTGTGCCAGACCGCAGGGTGTAGAGCTGCACACACGCCCCCCACAGTTTTTGGCCCGTCAGCAGCGCCTGAGGTTCGTAGCAGCGCTTCGGCGCCACAATAATCCGGCAGTGCGAGCGCTGTTCGCCCTGAGTTAACGTCAGCGAGTGATAGCCCTCCGGTAACTTCGCTGGCAGATGAAATGCTTTGCCACCCGTGGCGTGCCCTTTGTGCTGCGCCCCCTCTTCGGTGGTCAATATCCAGCTAAACTCTCCACTTCCTTCTACCGCCAGCGGCATTTTTTTGCCTGCGGTATACACCATCACATTTGGCACGGGTGTCACCGCCACCTTCGTGGCGGCGGTGGTGCGATGCATGGCGTCAAGCAAACGCCGTTTGGTTTCGGCGCCAATCGACTGCGGTTTACCGTGGGCATTGATATAATTAGGGCTGATCCCCGCCGCTAACGCGGCATTATCCAGACGTTTGCTTTCCATCGCGTTTCCTTAGCGTTTCGCCTGCCAGATACGGGTCTGATAATCACGGATGGAACGATCCGAGCTAAACATGCCGCAACGCGCCGTGTTCAGAATGGCCGCTCGGGTCCAGGCGTCCTGGTCGCGATACAGCACATCAACCCGCTTTTGTGCCTCAACGTAGGCGGTAAAGTCCGCCATCACCAGATACGGATCACCGCCCTGCTTGCCCATGCTGTGCAGCATCTGGTCAAACGCGTGCTTATCACCGCCGCTGTACTTCCCGCTTTCCAGCTCTTTAAGGACCGCATCCAGCACTTTGTCTTTTTTACGCCATTTCACCGGGTCGTAACCTTTGGCTTTCAGCGCTTTCACTTCTTCCACGGTATGACCAAAGATAAAGATGTTTTCATCGCCCACTTTCTCGGCGATTTCGACGTTTGCCCCGTCGAGCGTACCGACAGTCAGCGCACCGTTCAGCGCCAACTTCATATTGCCGGTGCCGGAGGCTTCTTTACCGGCCGTCGAGATCTGTTCGGAGATATCCGCCGCCGGGATCAGCATTTCCGCTGCTGAGACACAGTAGTCCGGCAGGAAAACCACTTTCAGCTGGTCACCCACTTTCGGATCGTTATTGATAGCTTCTGCCACTTTGTTGATCGCAAAGATAATGTTCTTCGCCAGGTAGTAACCCGGTGCCGCTTTCGCGCCAAACAGGAACACACGCGGTACGCGGTCTGCTTTCGGGTTCTCGCGAATCTCTTTGTAAAGCGCCAAAATATGTAACAGGTTCAGATGCTGACGTTTGTATTCGTGCAGACGCTTGATCTGGATATCAAAAATCGCCTGCGGGTTAATTTCAATCCCGGTACGCACTTTCACAAACTCAGCCAGACGGACTTTGTTCGCCTGTTTAATCTCGCGATACGTCTGACGGAATTTCGCGTCATCGGCAAATTTCTCAAGATTGATCAGTTGATCAAGATCGTTCGCCCACTCTTTTTTCAGCGATTTATCAAGCAGCGCGGCAAGTTGAGGGTTGCACTGTTTGATCCAACGACGCGGCGTAATGCCGTTAGTCACGTTATGGAATTTGTTCGGCCACAACTGGTGATATTCCGGGAACAGATCTTTCACCACCAGATCCGAGTGCAGCGCCGCAACGCCGTTGACCGCAAAGCCACTCACCACGCACAGGTTCGCCATGCGCACCTGTTTGTCGTGAACCACTGCCAGTTTCGCCCACACCGCTTTATCGCCCGGCCAGGTTTTATCAACCAACGTCTTAAAGCGATCATTAATCCCTTTGATGATCTGCATATGGCGCGGCAACAATGCTTTGATCAGTTTCTCATCCCAGCACTCCAGCGCTTCCGGCATCAGGGTGTGATTGGTGTAAGCGAAGGTTTTGCTGGTGATCGCCCACGCATCGTCCCAGCTCATCTGGTGCTCATCGATCAGTACGCGCAGCAGTTCCGGAATGGCGATCGTCGGGTGGGTGTCGTTCAACTGAATCACTTCGAAATCGGCCAACTCATGCAACTTGCGACCGGCCAGGTGATGGCGGCGCAGAATGTCAGCCACGGAGCACGCGCACTGGAAGTACTGCTGCATCAGGCGCAGCTTTTTGCCTGCGGTGTGGTTGTCATTCGGATAAAGCACTTTCGTCAGTTTTTCTGCGTCGATGCCCTGCTGTTCCGCCCGCAGGAAATCGCCGTCGTTAAATTTGGTCAGATGAAACGGATGTGCATGGGTCGCCTGCCACAGACGGAGCGGTTGTGCCATCCCATTACGATAGCCAAGCACCGGTAAATCCCACGCCTGACCGGTGATCACAAAGCCTGGCTCCCAGTGGCCGTCTTTAGTCACCTTGCCGCCAATGCCGACCTGGACATCCAGTGATTCGTTATGGCGGAACCAGGGGTAGCTGCCACGATGCCAGTCATCGGGCGCTTCAATCTGCTGCCCATCAGCAAAAGACTGACGGAACAGGCCGTACTGGTAATTCAGGCCATAACCTGTCGCGGACTGACCCACGGTCGCCATCGAGTCAAGGAAGCATGCCGCCAGACGCCCCAGACCGCCGTTACCCAGCGCCGGGTCAACTTCTTCTTCCAGCAGGTCGCTCAGATTGATGTCGTGCGCTTGCAACGCGTCGCTCACTTCCTGATACCAACCCAGGTTCAGCAGGTTGTTACCTGTCAGACGGCCAATCAGAAACTCCATGGAGATGTAGTTAACGTGGCGCTGATTTTTCGCCGGTTTTGCCGCGGGTTGCGCGCTGAGTAACTCAGCCAGTGCGCCGCTAACAGCCTGCCACCATTGACGAGACGTCATCTCTGCAGCCGACAGTAAACCGAAACGCTGCCACTGACGCGTCAGGGCAGCCTGAAATTGCTCTTTATTAAAGGTAGGCTGTGACATAGGAATTCCGGGTCCTCAGGTAATAAAACAACGTTATTGCTAGTTTGCCTGGCTCGTTGTTGACCTTCCTCCTCCCACCGGGGATTAGGCGGGGAGGAGTCGTGGGGATGAGCATAAAATTGTGATCGCCACCACTTAACAGTCGTGCGATGCCCCTTCAGGGCTCAGAATGACCGCGCAGATCTCTGCAAGCCTTCCATTGTTTTACGCATTATTGGTGGGAATAAACAGAGGCGACAAAAAATTGTGGAATATCATTTAGAAAGAACATGTAAATACGGAAATAGTTTCTAACCTAAAATATTGGTCCTGACCCATCACTTTTCCGTAAATATCAGTTCGCCACGCAAGAAAAATGCCGATTTTCATTAAAATCTCTCTCGCCTTACAGAAGGTGCGCCTTTCCCTGACACCCGCAAACCAGGCACCAATCCAGTCCCCACGCACATTCAGACGACAAATGAGAGTTTCCAACCAGATATATTAATATTTGTGACATAGTGCAAAATCAGAAGCACAAAAAGTCCGCTTAACTTGCATTAAACCGGTTTCTGTCCGACCTTATATCTATTAATTACGAAGCGCAAAAAAAATCATTTTTCCCCATTTCCTCACAGTGAAGTGATTAACTATGTTGATTCCGTCTAAATTAAGTCGTCCGGTTCGACTCGACCATACAGTGGTTCGTGAGCGCCTGTTGGCTAAACTTTCCGGCGCGAACAATTTCAGGTTAGCCCTAATCACAAGCCCTGCTGGTTACGGGAAAACTACGCTCATTTCACAATGGGCAGCCGGAAAAAATGAATTAGGGTGGTTCTCACTGGATGAAGGTGACAATCAGCAAGAGCGATTTGCCAGTTATCTGATTGCTGCCGTCCAGCAAGCCACTGGCGGGCACTGCTCTACCAGCGAAGTGATGGTGCAAAAACGCCAATACGCCAGCCTGACGTCACTTTTTGCCCAGCTGTTTATTGAACTGGCAGAGTGGCATCGCCCGCTGTATCTGGTCATTGACGATTACCATCTCATCTCTAACCCGGTGATCCATGAGTCAATGCGCTTCTTCCTTCGCCATCAGCCTGAAAACCTCACGCTGGTGGTTCTGTCACGCAACTTACCGCAGTTGGGCATCGCGAACCTGCGCGTACGCGATCAGCTCCTGGAAATAGGCAGTCAGCAATTAGCCTTTAACCACCAGGAAGCCAAACAGTTTTTTGACCGCCGTTTATCTTCCCCGATTGAAGCCGCTGAAAGCAGTCGGATGTGTGATGACGTCGCTGGCTGGGCAACAGCGCTACAGCTTATTGCCCTTTCCGCCCGTCAGAACAATAGCCCCGCTCACCAGTCTGCACGTCGCCTGGCAGGGATCAACGCCAGCCATTTGTCTGATTATCTTGTGGATGAAGTGCTGGATAGCGTCGATGTCGCCACCCGTCACTTCCTGTTAAAAAGCGCCGTATTACGTTCCATGAACGACGCGCTCATCGCCCGTGTTACCGGCGAAGAAAACGGCCAAATGCGTCTGGAAGAGATTGAGCGCCAGGGTCTGTTCCTGCAACGGATGGATGACACCGGCGAATGGTTTAGTTATCACCCGTTGTTTGGCAACTTTTTACGTCAGCGCTGCCAGTGGGAACTGGCGACCGAACTGCCAGAAATTCACCGCGCCGCCGCCGAAAGTTGGATGGCGCAGGGATTCCCCAGCGAAGCCATTCACCATGCGTTGGCGGCAGGCGACGCGCATATGCTGCGCAACATCCTGCTTAACCATGCGTGGGGTCTGTTCAACCACAGTGAACTGGCGTTGCTGGAAGAGTCACTGAAAGCGCTGCCGTGGGAAAGCCTGCTGGAAAATCCACGGCTGGTGCTACTGCAAGCCTGGCTGATGCAAAGCCAGCACCGTTACAGCGAGGTCAACACGCTGCTGGCACGCGCCGAGCAAGAGATCAACGGCGTCATGGACGGCACACTGCACGCGGAGTTTAACGCGTTGCGCGCGCAAGTGGCGATCAACGACGGCAACCCGGATGAAGCAGAGCGGCTGGCAAAACTGGCGCTGGACGAACTGCCGATCGCCTGGTTCTATAGCCGAATTGTCGCCACTTCCGTACACGGTGAAGTTCTGCACTGTAAAGGCGATCTTGCCCGTTCGCTGTCATTGATGCAGCAAACAGAGCAAATGGCACGTCACCATGATGTCTGGCACTACGCGCTGTGGAGCCTTATCCAACAAAGTGAAATTCTGTTTGCCCAGGGCTTCCTGCAAGCGGCCTGGGAAACACAAGAGAAAGCGTTCCAGTTGATCAAAGATCAGCACCTGGAACAGTTGCCGATGCACGAATTCCTGGTGCGCATTCGCGCGCAACTCCTGTGGGCGTGGGCGCGTCTGGATGAGGCTGAAGCCTCAGCCCGTAGCGGCATTGATGTGCTCTCCGGCTTCCAGCCGCAACAGCAGTTGCAGTGTCTGGCACTTCTCGTGCAATGCTCGCTGGCGCGTGGCGATCTGGATAATGCCCGTAGCCAGTTGAACCGCCTGGAAAACCTGCTGGGCAACGGCCAATATCACAGTGACTGGATCTCCAATGCAGATAAAGTCCGGGTGATTTACTGGCAGATGACGGGCGATAAAAAATCGGCCGCTCACTGGCTACGGCACACGCCAAAACCGGAATTTGCCAATAACCACTTCCTGCAGAGCCAGTGGCGCAACATCGCCAGGGTGCAGATCCTGTTAGGTGAGTTCGAACCTGCAGAAATTGTGCTGGAAGAGCTGAACGAAAATGCACGTAGTCTGCGTCTGATGAGCGATCTGAACCGCAACCTGCTACTGCTCAATCAACTTTACTGGCAGGCAGGGCGCAAAAACGACGCCCAACGCGTGCTGCTTGAGGCGCTGCAACTGGCGAATCGTACCGGTTTTATCAGCCACTTTGTGATTGAAGGGGAAGCGATGGCGCAGCAACTACGCCAACTGCTTCAGCTCAACACGTTGCCGGAACTCGATCAACACCGTGCACAGCGAATCCTGCGGGAAATTAACCAGCATCACCGACATAAGTTCGCCCATTTTGACGAGGGTTTCGTTGAGCGTCTGCTCACTCACCCGGATGTGCCGGAGCTGATCCGCACCAGTCCGCTGACACAACGTGAATGGCAGGTGCTGGGGCTCATCTATTCCGGTTACAGCAACGAACAAATCGCAGGTGAGCTGGCGGTCGCCGCAACCACCATCAAAACGCACATTCGCAATCTGTATCAGAAACTGGGCGTCGCACACCGACAGGATGCGGTGCAGCACGCACAGCAATTGTTGAAGATGATGGGTTATGGCGTGTAATTCAGGATCGTGGTGCTGATGCTTATTGGGCCTACGCGTTTGTAGGCCCAACTTTTTAGCACAGTTCCAGTTGAATATGATGCTCAGCAATCACCTGCATCACACCCGCGGGCGGCATGGTATCGGTATAGACTGCATCGACCAGACTAATGCTGCCCATGTTCACCATCGCATTACGACCAAACTTCGAGTGATCAACCACCAGCATGACGTGGCGCGAATTCTCAATGATCGCACGCTTGGTGCGCACTTCGTGATAATCAAACTCCAGCAATGAGCCATCGCTATCAATACCACTGATCCCCAAAATGCCAAAGTCGAGGCGGAACTGTGAGATAAAATCGAGCGTTGCTTCGCCAATGATCCCGCCATCACGGCTGCGAAGCTCACCGCCGGCCAGAATAATGCGAAAGTCCTCTTTCACCATCAGCGTGTTCGCCACGTTGAGGTTGTTAGTCACAATACGCAGATTGCTGTGATCCAGCAGCGCATGCGCCACTGCTTCCGGCGTTGTGCCGATGTCGATAAACAGCGTGGAGCCATTTGGTATTTGCGTGGCGACTTTACGCGCAATGCGCTCTTTTTCCGCCGTCTGCGTTGCTTTTCGATCGTGCCACGGCGTGTTCACGGAACTGGAAGGCAGCGCCGCACCACCGTGGTGGCGCAGAATCAGGTTTTGATCGGCCAGATCGTTGAGATCGCGACGAATCGTCTGCGGGCTGACAGAGAAATGCTCCACCAGCTCTTCGGTGCTGACGTATCCCTGTTTTTTTACCAGTTCAATGATCGCGTCATGTCGTTGTGTCTGTTTCATTATAGTTCCCTGAAGTCATGGAATTCGTTCATCAGGCGTTATCGTTGCTCACCGTTTGGAGATGGCCAGCGCGTTGATCCCGCAGCGTACTTAACGTACATGAGGATTTCGGGCACTGCCCAGGTACAAACGGGCAAATAAGATGGCCTGTGGGCGAATTACTACGTTCGTTTTCGCACATTAACAGTATCAGCCAATGCCATTGCCAAACCTACCGCCAGTCCGGCGATGTGTGCGCCATTCGCCATCGACATCCCAAACACGTCAAACCACCCGGCCACTATCCAAATCAACGCAAAAATAATCAAACCACGTTGCAGGTATATACCACTTTGCGGATCGCGTTCCCCGCGCAGCCAGACGTACCCCATCAACGCGTAAACAACACCCGAAAGCCCGCCAAACCACGGACCGCTAAATTTCTGCTGCACATAGCCGCTCAGCAGTGCGCTGATCACCGTAATGACGACCAGTTTGCCGCTGCCTAAACGCTTTTCGACCGCCCCGCCGAGATACCACCACCACAGCAGGTTAAAAAGAATGTGCATCAGCGAGAAGTGCATGAATGCATGTGTGAAATAGCGCCAGAACTCAAATTTCAGCGACGGGTCAAACGGCCAGGCCAACCATAGCATCACGGTCTGATCGCCCATGATGTTCATCGCGAGAAACACCAGTATACATGCCGCCATGACCAGCCAGGTGACGGGACCTGCCCGTTCACGCAGCGTGGCAATAAAAGGAAAACGGCGGTAGTGGAGTCCGCTGTCGGTATGACCGGACTGCCAGCTCGCCGCCAGATAACGCGGATCGCCCGGATTTTCGAGAAATCGCGCCAGCTCAGCCTGTACGCGTTCGGCCTGGGATTCATCCGCCAGCCAAACGTCGCTTTGGTTATGTTGTTGAATCGTCAGGATAACGCCCTGCGTCGCCATATAATCAACAAATGCCTGCGCCACGCGGGGGTTAGCAAAAGAGGTAATCATCAACATCGTTGCTGTCGCTTCGTCCACACAAAAGAGGACAGTATAAAGGCTTACGAGCCGTATGCCACCTCTGAGGGAAAATGGCGGTGCCAGGCATCAAAACCTCCATCAATACTGTAGACCGCGTCATATCCTTGCTGGAGAAGATACTGTGCCGCCCCTTTGCTGCTATTCCCGTGGTAGCACATCACCATCACCACGCTATCGAAGTCATGCTCGCGCATAAACGTTCCCAGCGTGTCGTTGGTCAGATGAAACGCTTGCGGCGCATGTCCCATTGCATAGCTCTGCGGATCGCGGATGTCTACCAATACCGCTTTTCCGTGATGCAGTTTCTGGTGGGCTTCTTCAACGTTAATACATTCAAACTGTTCCATAGACTCTCTTTCTTTCAGTACCGATAAGCCATATTACCGCCCAGTGTACGTTCAGACGGCAGGTAAACACCATAATGTTATATGTATCACTCTAAAATGTTTTTTCGATGTTACCAGTGGCGCGTTTCTTTGCTATTATGTTCGATAACGAACATTATTGAGCTATAACGAAAGCGCAGAGGGCAGCATGGAAACCAAAGATCTGATTGTGATAGGCGGGGGCATTAATGGTGCCGGTATCGCGGCAGATGCCGCTGGACGCGGTTTATCCGTGCTGATGCTGGAAGCGCAGGATTTAGCCTGTGCCACCTCCTCTGCCAGTTCTAAACTCATTCACGGTGGCTTGCGCTACCTGGAACACTACGAATTCCGCCTGGTCAGCGAAGCGCTGGCCGAGCGTGAAGTGCTGTTGAAAATGGCGCCGCATATCGCCTTCCCGATGCGTTTTCGTCTACCGCACCGCCCGCATCTGCGTCCGGCGTGGATGATCCGCATAGGTCTTTTTATGTACGATCACCTGGGCAAACGCACCAGTTTACCCGGTTCAACCGGTTTGCGTTTTGGCGCAGATTCTGTGCTTAAACCTGAGATCGTGCGCGGTTTCGAATATTCTGACTGTTGGGTAGACGATGCACGCCTGGTTCTGGCAAACGCCCAAATGGTGGTTCGCAAAGGGGGAGAAGTATTAACCCGCACCCGCGCGACCTCCGCCCGCCGCGAAAACGGGTTGTGGATAGTGGAAGCGGAAGACATCGATACCGGTAAAAAATACACCTGGCAGGCACGGGGTCTGGTCAACGCGACTGGCCCGTGGGTGAAGCAGTTCTTCGACGACGGTATGCATCTGCCTTCACCGTACGGTATCCGCCTGATCAAGGGCAGCCACATCGTTGTGCCGCGCGTTCACACGCAGAAGCAGGCTTACATCCTGCAAAACGAAGACAAACGCATTGTGTTTGTGATCCCGTGGATGGATGAGTTCTCGATCATCGGCACCACTGACGTTGAATATAACGGCGACCCGAAAGCGGTGAAAATTGACGAAAGTGAGATCAATTACCTGCTGAAGGTTTACAACGCGCACTTTAAGAAACAACTGGGACGCGACGATATCGTCTGGACTTACTCTGGCGTACGCCCGCTGTGTGATGACGAATCCGATTCACCGCAGGCCATCACGCGCGACTACACGCTGGATATTCACGACGAAAACGGCAAAGCCCCGCTGCTGTCTGTGTTTGGCGGCAAGCTGACCACCTACCGTAAGCTGGCCGAACACGCGGTGGAAAAACTGTCGTCTTACTATCAGGGCATTGGCCCGGCCTGGACCAAAGAATGCATCCTGCCAGGCGGCGAAATTGGCAATGACCGTGAAGATTACGCAGCAAAACTGCGCCGTCGCTACCCTTTCCTGACGGAATCGCTGGCACGCCACTACTCACGTACCTACGGCAGTAATACGGAGTGGATCCTGGGTGAAGCAACGTCTGTTGCTGACTTAGGCGAAGACTTTGGTCATGAATTCTACGAAGCAGAGCTGAAGTATTTAGTCGAGCACGAGTGGGTCCGCCGTGCGGAAGACGCACTGTGGCGTCGGACCAAAGAAGGGATGTGGCTTAACGCCGAACAGCAGTCCCGCATCACCCACTGGCTGGCGGACTATATGGATAAACGCCAGCTGTCGCTGGCTTCTTAAGACACACGCTATAAAACTGTAGGCCCGGTAAGCGTCATCGCCACCGGGCCTTTTGCCGGATGGCGGCTAACACCTTATCCGGCCTACAAGCTTGCATAACCGTAGGCCGGGCAAACGTCATCGCCACTGGGCCTTTTGCCGGATGGCGGCTAACACCTTATCCGGCCTACAAGCCTGCATAACCGTAGGCCGGGCAAGCGTCATCGACACCGGGCCTTTGCCGGATGGCGGCTAACGCCTTATCCGGCCTACAAGCCTGCATAACCGTAGGCCGGGCAAGCATCATCGCCACCGGGCCTTTTGCCGGATGGCGGCTAACGCCTTATCCGGCCTACAAGCCTGCATAACCGTAGGCCGGGCAAGCATCATCGACA
>NZ_NRDO01000081.1 GCF_010231475.1 Citrobacter sp. NCU1
GTCACCTCTGGTTGAGAGTTTACTCACTTAATCGCGTGTCCACTATTCGCGGGTAGGATCAGCCTGCTCGTTCAAGTTTCCATGCTGTAGAACGTGATACTGATGTGATACGCTGGCGCTCACGTTCACGAACCAGGCGATCTGACGTCTCGCCATAGTTCTGTAAAGCCTGTAAACGCTGCTCGGGTGTAGGTTGAGTAAAAGAATTGTGCATGATTGCCTCCTGTGGTTTCGATGAAGGCAATGATGGTTCAGGATGAGAGATTTGGAAAGTGATGCACTTTTGGAGATGCGCTTAGTAAGCGCTTAATTTTTGGGTTTCTTAAGCCACTTTCTGAAATCACTTGTAGTGAATGCGACCGGGAACTGAAAATCGTCCGAAGCAGCCAATTTGTTGAGTTTGTCTGTAATGACAGGGGCTTTAGTACGGGAGCTACTTACGTATTTTTGACTGAAAAGTTCTATAAACAAATATAACCCTTTTCTTTTTTCGTTGGTAATTCTTTGCCTTTTATCTGTGAATGCACCTGGCTTTTCAAACCATTCTAGAAGTGTACTTTCTGATATGTTCGCATCCCACATTTTATCATAATCAATCTTAAACTTACTGACGACAGGAACACCATTGTTCCTCACGACGGTTTCATGCATAAGTAAACAAAGTGCAAAATTCTCTTTTTTAGTTTCAAACATATCACCATACGCTTTTTTCTCAACAGTTACGTCATTAACTTCATCATCCGGATTGAAAGAAGGAAAGACGGAGTTTAATACATTAATATCAATATAGAGATCATTGTTATTGATGGCGTTATCACCGTCAAAAATCAAATAGTCTTCGTCGTAAACACTATAGACATATACTGCACCGGATGAATCAGACTTAAGACTAAATGAGTCTTTATCAGTGAGAATATAATTTCCATTATTAAAGACTGATATTTTAGTCGGGACAACAACCCAATACCCCAATGCAGTCCCGGAGTATTCATAGTTGAAATATTCCCCACGAATTGATCTTGATATTTTAAAGCATTTAGTTATCTTCAAATGCGATTTGAGCGGCAGGTCAGGAATGAATTTTAAAATTGAATGTGCATCACTGTCTTCTGACAAATAAAATTCATCCCCATTACTAATAACCTGCTCTCCGCCTATATGCAGCGAAGGAGAAATACATCGCGACAATCTACATTTTTTTCCATTCCCGCCGAAATACAAAAAAAGTTGTATACGTTTAGAAAACCACGCATCCAGTATTTGCTGAACGATATGCTGATCAGCTATTTTTGACAACAAAAAAAAATTAGAATTCATCCCTCTCTCCCATCAGGCAGACACTTATCATTTGCCGATAATAACAAATTAAGTGTCGCCTGACACAGCAATCCCCCCAAAAAGTAATCCATCTTCTGGAGCATAACTCACTATGTTCTTTTGAAGAGACTTACCACGTTGTTTTCTTGCTGCCGCTGATAGTTGTTAACCCGGTCCTCCCAGATCTCAAGCGCCCTGCGCTTTTCAGCCAGGTAATAATAGCGATCATAGTGTTTCGAGCTGACGTCATTCAAAGCGTGATTCTGGATCCGGTTACGGATCTCTTTGCTAATCCCCGCTTCCCCCATCAGTGTTTTATCCGACTAACCCGTTTAACAGCCTCCCAGCCCCGAAGGGAGGAGAAGCTATCCCGTTCAGCGTCCTGATTTCACTACTGTGCTGTTAAAAACTGTACTTCACGCCCACCATCGCCGAGGTGTCGTTGTAGCCCCTGTCACCCGTCACCGGTCGTGGCAGAACGCACCCCTGCTGAACTGTCTCCCTGCAGCGAACCGATGCTGCTGCCTGCAGGGTCAACGACAAGTACCCCTCCGGTGTCCAGAAGCATTCTTGACGACAACGTGTTTTGATGAGCTCATAGTTTCGTCATTTGTGTACCCGAGAGTGTACCCTAGAGCAAAAAAAGGAGGTGTAGGAAGATGTGGAAACTGTAAATTATTGATTTAACTGGTGCCGATAATAGGAGTCGAACCTACGACCTTCGCATTACGAATGCGCTGCTCTACCAACTGAGCTATATCGGCCCTGATGAGGACATGTCCACAAGTGCGAACACGGGGTAGAAGGTTAAAACTAACCGGGCGATGCGTCAATGGCCTTGCGAATCAAACGCCTATTTTTGCATCACCCAGTATCATTTATACACGAATGGTGTCGTCACCAATGCCAATCCACTTGTACGTGGTCAGTGCTTCCAGTCCCATCGGACCGCGTGCGTGTAATTTTTGCGTGCTCACGGCCACTTCCGCGCCAAGTCCAAACTGGCCGCCATCGGTAAAGCGTGTCGAGGCGTTAACGTACACAGCGGATGAATCCACCTCGTTGATGAAACGATCGGCGTTGCGCAGCGTACGCGTCAAAATGGCGTCGGAGTGTTGCGTGCCATGTTCACGAATATGGGCAATGGCATCATCAAGATCAGTAACGACTTTGACATTTAGATCCAGCGACAAAAACTCGTCGTCGTACTCTTGCGCTTTCACCGCCACCACGTTTGCCGGCCCCGCGTTCAGCAGTGCCAGCGCCGCAGCATCAGCGTGTAGCGTAACACCGCTCTCCGCCATCTGTTGGCTCAGCGCAGGCAGAAAACGCTCCGCAATAGCCTGATTCACCAGCAGCGTTTCTACCGTGTTACAGGTGCTCGGGCGCTGAGTCTTGGCGTTGACGATGATCTTCAGCGCTGGAGCAATTTCTGCGCTGTCATCTACATAGATATGGCATACGCCAATCCCGCCAGTGATCACCGGGATCGTCGCCTGTTCACGACACAGTTTGTGCAGCCCAGCACCGCCACGCGGGATCAGCATGTCGATATATTTGTCCATGCGCAGCATTTCGTTCACCAGCGCACGATCCGGGCTTTCGATCGCCTGTACGGCAGCTTCTGGCAGACCGCAGGCTTTTAATGCCTGCTGAATCACCTTTACCGTTGCCGCGTTAGTGCGATATGTCTCTTTCCCGCCGCGCAGAATCGCGGCGTTGCCTGTTTTCAGACACAGAGACGCCACATCAACGGTGACGTTAGGACGCGCTTCGTAAATAACCCCAATGACGCCCAGCGGTACGCGACGACGCTCCAGACGCAGGCCGCTGTCCAGCAAACCACCGTCGATCACCTGTCCGACCGGATCGGCCAGATGACAAACCTGACGAACATCATCAGCGATAGATTTCAGACGTGCAGGCGTTAACGCCAGACGATCCAGCATGGCTTCACTGAGGCCATTTTCGCGCGCCTGAGCAACGTCCAGCGCATTCGCGCTCAGAATGCTTTCAGTTTGCGCTTCCAGTTCATCGGCTATTTTTTCCAGCACACGGTTTTTTTCACGGCTGGAAAGCAGCGCCAGCTTATACGACGCTGCTTTGGCAGCAATACCCATTTGTTCCAGCATACGTCGACTCCTTAACGGGTGATCATGTCATCACGATGGACGGCAACCGGGCCATATTCATAGCCAAGAATAGCGTCAATCTGTTGAGAGTGGTGACCCGCAATACGGCGCAGCGCATCGCTGTTATAGCGGCTTACACCGTGGGCGATATCACGTCCTTCCAGATTGCGGATACGGATCACTTCACCACGCGAGAAGTTACCGGTCACGCTTTTAATACCTTTTGGTAATAGCGAGCTACCGCGTTCCAGAATCGCTGAGGAGGCACCTTCATCAACAGTAATTTCACCGGCGGGCGGCGCACCGAAGATCCAGCGTTTACGGTTCTCCAGTGGAGAGGCCTGTGCGTGGAAGCGTGTACCAACGGAAACGCCTTCCATCACATCGCCAATCACACCCGGTTTGCTGCCTGCGGCAATGATCGTGTCAATGCCCGCGCGGCAGGCCACATCCGCCGCCTGTAGCTTCGTTCCCATACCACCCGTCCCAAGGCCAGAAACGCTGTCTCCGGCAATAGAACGCAGAGCGTCATCAATACCATAGACGTCTTTAATTAACTCGGCTTGCGGGTTGGTACGCGGATCGGCGGTAAACAGCCCCTGCTGATCGGTCAGCAGCAGCAGTTTGTCGGCACCGGCCAAAATCGCCGCCAGCGCCGAAAGATTGTCATTGTCGCCGACTTTAATTTCAGCGGTGGCAACCGCATCGTTTTCATTAATAACAGGGACAATGTTGTTGTCCAGCAACGCACGCAGCGTGTCGCGGGCGTTGAGAAAACGCTCACGATCTTCCATATCTGCACGCGTCAGCAGCATCTGACCGACATGAATGCCGTAAATAGAAAATAGCTGTTCCCAAAGCTGGATCAGTCGACTCTGCCCTACCGCTGCCAGCAGCTGTTTAGACGCAATGGTCGCCGGGAGTTCTGGATAACCAAGATGCTCACGCCCGGCGGCAATCGCCCCCGAGGTAACGATAACAATACGATGCCCTGCGGCATGTAGCTGCGCACACTGGCGAACAAGTTCAACGATATGGGCACGGTTCAGGCGGCGCGATCCGCCCGTTAGCACACTGGTTCCAAGTTTTACCACCAGCGTCTGACTGTCACTCATGATTCTCTGCCGTTCAAAGTGGGAAAAATGATATCAAACGAACGTTTTAGCAGGACTGGCAGCGGTTGCCAACAACCAGAGTACAAAGCATGAGACTTTGTTGAGCAGGATCAGCAAGCGTAACGGCAATTTTTGACGTTTTTATTACTGCAATAATAAATCACGCTTTTTTAAAAATAGTCTTAGTTTGTCATAAAACCTTCACTGCTAAACGTTAAAAATCCTCCTGCTTTTTTAACGGAGATCGCATTCAGCGAATTTTGGCGCGTTATTTAAATCAGGAAAAAAAATGAAAAAGAGTTCTCTGGCATTAATGGTGATGAGTATTGTTGCATCAGCATCCGTACACGCAGCAGAAGTCTTTAACAAAGACGGAAATAAGCTGGATGTCTATGGCAAAGTGAAAGCGATGCACTATATGAGCGACAATGACAGTAAAGACGGCGACCAAAGCTATGTGCGTTTTGGGTTTAAAGGCGAAACGCAAATTAATGACCAACTGACCGGTTATGGTCGCTGGGAAGCTGAATTTGCCGCCAACAAAGCCGAAAGCGATTCATCACAACAAAAAACGCGTCTGGCCTTCGCGGGTGTGAAATTAAATAAGATGGGTTCCTTTGATTACGGTCGTAATCTGGGCGCGCTGTATGATGTCGAAGCGTGGACAGATATGTTCCCGGAATTTGGCGGTGACTCTTCCGCGCAGACCGATAACTTTATGACCAAGCGCGCCAGCGGTCTGGCGACGTACCGAAATACCGACTTCTTTGGCGTTGTCGATGGACTCGATATCACTCTGCAGTATCAGGGGAAAAACGAAGACCGTGATGTGAAAAAACAGAATGGCGACGGTTTTGGCACCTCTCTGACCTATGATTTCGGCGGCAGTGATTTCGCGATCAGCGGCGCGTATACCAACTCTGACCGTACTAATGAGCAAAATCTGCAAAGCCGGGGTACAGGTGATAAAGCAGAAGCCTGGGCAACCGGCGTAAAATATGATGCTAACGATATTTATCTGGCGACCTTCTATTCCGAAACCCGTAATATGACCCCTATCTCGGGTGGTTTTGCGAATAAAACGCAGAACTTTGAAGCGGTAGCCCAATATCAATTTGACTTTGGTCTGCGTCCGTCTCTGGGTTATGTTCTGTCAAAGGGTAAAGATATTGAGGGTGTGGGTGACGAAGATCTGGTGAATTATATCGATGTCGGCGCCACATATTACTTCAATAAAAATATGTCTGCATTTGTTGATTATAAAATCAACCAACTGGACAGCGACAATAAGCTCGCGATCAACAACGATGATATCGTTGCCGTGGGGATGACCTACCAATTCTGATGAGTTGGCCGGATGGCGGTGGTAAGCCATCCGGCACAATATCTATTACGCTGATAATTTAACCGGCTCTTTAAAGTTCTCAGCGGGTTCCAGCGCCAGATTTAAAGACTTCAGCAACTCTCGCAATTTTTCATGAAACTCGCGTAAGGTGTATTCCAGTCGGTCTACCACCTCAGCCTCTTTGATGGATACGCTGGTCCAGTTACCGTCTTTGTCAAACAGACCAAACTGGTAGCTGTAGGTGAAGCGCTTCTCTTGCGCTTCCAGTTCCATCCACCATCCCCAAAACTCACGCTTTTCAGGCGCGGGTTTCACGTTGACGCAAACTGCCAGGCAATCGAAAAAAAATCGATTATCTTCGCACTGCCCTTCACGGATGTAAGGGCCGAGCGCGGTGAATTTCTTGATCAACCTACTTTTCGGGTGTCCACTCGGTAACGTCATTGCGATCTCCTTAGGTGAAGCAACTGTTTTACCAAATCGATAAAATTTAGCAATCTCTTAACACAATCTCTGATGGATCCACCCGGCAATTTCTTTCAGGGCTTTGTCAAAATTGCGATACACCGGATTAAATGGGATCTCCATCAACTTACCGTCCGAAGATGAAGATGTGATTAAGCGCGACTCCTCTTCCGGGCTAAATGGATCGTTTTTCCAGAAGCCCGATAACATCGGAGTAGAACAACGTCTGCCCAGCAATCCCTGAACCTTCAGGGAGTAGCGATTCAGTTCGACCCGCAGTGCCTCATCAGACGCATCATGCATCCCCAGGCGGCTGGCCAGCACGTCAAGATACATTTCGGGTACTGCCCCCTGGCGTTGCGGATCGCTTAACAACGCATGTACCACTGGCCCCAGACACGCCACCGCTTTCAGGCGAGGCGCTTCGAGATAGGCCAGGCGTACCGCGACGTTAGCGCCAAAGCGAAAACCAAATGCCGCCACACGGGTGTGATCTACCCAGGCAACGTCAGGCAACGCTTTCAGGACATGCTGATGCAATTGGCTGGAATCCTGCGTCAATTTCCATTTTGAGGAGAAGCCAACCGAGGGCATATCCAGCGTCAACATGGCGATGCCGCGCGGCGCAAAATAGCGCTCATACAACGTGTAATAGTCGGTTTGCATGGCATCAAGGCCCCCACACATCAGCACCGTAGGGAACGGACCTTCGCCTTTTGGCATATGCAAAAAGCCCGTCACCGGCGCGCCGCCGGGCACGGCAAATTCCATTTCACGTAATCTACCGGGTAATCTTTGCGCAGCTTCTTCATAGGCCCGATTCGCCAGTGCCTGAGCCTGCTCCGCCAGATCGTCGCCTTTCAAATGCGGATAGGCGGCAATGTTGTATAAGGTGGCCGCATGCAACCAGTGGCGGCCGCTGAGCTGCGCGTCTTGCTCCTGACTGGCTTTCTGCTGCCACTCCATGGCCTGTTTTGCCCATTCGTAGATCCAGTTGCCGCCACGATAGCCGATGACCGTGTCGTACAATTCTTTGTCCGTTCGTTCGGCCTCGCTCATGACAATGCGGGCCTGCACTTCCAGGATTTCACGCGGATCAACACCGCGCCAGATCCACATCAGACGGTTGATCATGCGATACCAGTGTGGAATGGTTTTACCATCCAGCGTGGACTGCACAGGCGACGACGTTCCGTTGTTAAATCGACGGACAAGCGTTGACGTTTCAGGGTGTTTGAAGCGGGGTTTAAACAGGGTTTCGCTGAGGTTAGCCTGTGACATTCGTGCAGCCTCCATAGGTACTTACTGAGGCCTATTGTAACGCGTGTGTGAGTAAAAAGAACAACGCCCGGCATAACCGGGCGTTGAAAAAGTCAGGGATTAGCGGCCGGAAATTGGCGGAATGAACACGACGCCCATATCCCACGGTTGCTCAATCCAGGTATCCTGAGGAATATCAACTACATAATCGTTAACCAGCGGACGACCTGCCGGTTTCGCGAAGATGGTGACAAAATGTGCCTTTGGATACATTTCACGAACCGCCACGGCAGTGCCACCGGTATCGACCAGGTCATCGATCACGATGAAACCTTCGCCGTCACCTTCCGCACGTTTCAGCACTTTCAGCTCGCGCTGGTTGTCGTGGTCATAGCTGGAAATACAAACGGTATCGACATGGCGAATACCCAACTCACGCGCCAGCAGTGCGCCAGGCACCAGACCACCACGGCTAACGGCAATAATGCCTTTCCATTGTTCAGAAGGCATCAGGCGGCTTGCCAGTTTGCGTGCATGAATCTGCAACATGTCCCAGGTGACGACGTATTTTTCGCTCATGTGAAGTGTCCCAGCCTGTTTATATACGGCTTAAAAAGTGTTCGAGGGGGAAATAGGTTGCGCGAGATTATAGAGATCTGACGCGCTAAAAACCAGTGTTTAGCGGAATCCATCCCTCTTTTACGTGCTTTGTACTACCCGCCGCTGGATAAAGTGGTATTCTCAATTGCATCTCGCAAGCCTGTCTTGTGGTGTTTTTTATTCTGCTAACCCTGTGGCCTGCAAGAAAGTTTTGTAGGACATCGCCAAGGAGACTCAACGTGTCTGAACTGTCTCAATTATCTCCACAACCGTTGTGGGATATTTTTGCAAAAATTTGTTCTATTCCTCATCCTTCTTACCATGAAGAACAACTCGCTGAGCACATTGTCGGCTGGGCAAACGAGAAAGGTTTCCACGTAGAGCGCGACCAGGTCGGGAATATCCTGATTCGTAAACCTGCTACCGCAGGGATGGAAAACCGCAAACCGGTCGTCCTGCAGGCGCACCTCGATATGGTGCCGCAGAAAAACAACGATACCGTACACGACTTCGCCAAAGATCCTATCCAGCCGTATATTGACGGTGAATGGGTGAAAGCGCGCGGCACTACGCTTGGGGCCGATAACGGCATTGGTATGGCCTCCGCTCTGGCGGTGCTCGCCGATGATTCCGTGGTGCACGGCCCGCTGGAAGTGCTGCTGACCATGACCGAAGAAGCGGGTATGGATGGCGCATTTGGCCTTCAGGCTAACTGGCTACAGGCAGACATTCTGATCAACACCGACTCCGAAGAAGAAGGTGAGATCTACATGGGATGCGCCGGTGGTATCGACTTCACCTCTAACCTGCCGCTGACCCGTGAAGCGGTGCCCGCAGGTTTCCAGAGCTTCAAACTGACCCTGAAAGGGCTGAAAGGCGGTCACTCTGGCGGCGAAATTCACGTCGGTCTGGGTAACGCGAATAAACTGCTGGTTCGCTTCCTGGCGGGTCATGCTGAAGAGTTAGATCTGCGTCTGGTCGATTTCAACGGCGGTACTCTGCGTAACGCGATCCCGCGTGAAGCCTTTGCTACCGTTGCCGTTGCCGCTGATAAAGTCGATGCCCTGAAAGCTCTGGCCAACACTTATCAGGAAATCCTGAAAAATGAACTGGCGGCAAAAGAGAAAAATCTGGTTGTTCTGCTGGATGCCGTTACCAACGAGAAAGCGGCGCTGACCACTTCCTCTCGCGATGGCTTCATCCGCCTGTTGAACGCCACGCCAAACGGCGTGATCCGCAATTCCGACGTGGCGAAAGGCGTCGTCGAAACCTCCCTGAACGTGGGTGTGGTCACCATGACCGACGACAACGTGGAAATCCACTGTCTGATCCGTTCGCTGATCGACAGCGGCAAGGACTACGTGGTGAGCATGCTGGATTCTTTGGGCAAACTGGCTGGCGCGAAAACGCAGGCGAAAGGCGGCTACCCAGGCTGGCAGCCGGATGCAAACTCCCCGGTGATGCACCTCGTGCGTGAAACCTATCAGCGTCTGTTTAACAAGACGCCGAACATCCAGATCATTCACGCCGGTCTGGAATGCGGTCTGTTTAAGAAACCGTACCCGGATATGGACATGGTTTCTATCGGGCCAACCATCACTGGTCCACACTCTCCGGATGAACAGGTCCATATCGAAAGCGTGGGTCACTACTGGACCCTGCTGACCGAATTGCTGAAAGCGATTCCGACGAAATAAGTTGCACCATGCCCGGTAGGTTCAGCTTACCGGGCAATATTCACATCACCGCTTTACGCATGACAAAATTAGTAAACATCATGCCTCTCGCCTCTACCTGCTGTTCTTTTACACTCTGATAACCTTGCTCAAGAAATAACGGTTTCGCGGTAATGCTGGCCTCAACCCAGAAAGCCGTGTCAGGATGCCGTCGTTCCAGGTTTTGCAGCAAGCGGGTGGCGATGCCCATCCTCTGTACGCCAGGCGAAACAAAGAGCAGATCAATGTAATCGTGCCGGACGGTGATGAATCCCGCCACTTTCTGCTGGCAAACGGCCACCAGCGTCTCCGATTGCAGCAGTTTCTGACGCCAGGCAATCTCATCAATTTGCGCCCACGCGGCTATCTGTTCTGGCGAGTAATCCCGACTGGCGGTCTCTGTGATAGCGCGGAGGAAAATCTCGCACAACGCATCGAAGTCGTCAGGGTGGTATTCCCGAATATGTACGTCAGTTGTCATGGTTAAAGCCCCAGCAGCAGTTGTCTTTCCAGTTGCGGATCCAGTAGCGTCACGTGTAATCCGACCAGGCGAACGCCGCGCCCGCCCCGGCGTTCGTGCCAGGTTTTTTTGGCCGTAGCGATCAAATCGTCTTTATTTAACTGCGGCCAGACATGCTCCTGCGTCGTCAGTTGAAAATCATTAAATTTTAATTTGATGCCCTGGCGAGCGATGAGCATATCCGGTTTTACCTTTGCCAGACGTCGTTCAAGTTCAGGATACAGCCGTTCTATGATCGCCTCGCACTCAGCCCATTCATGAATGTCTTCCGCCAGCGTGCGTTCAACACCAACCGATTTACGCAATCGTTCATTGTTCACATCCCGCTCATCAATCCCCTGACTGCGCTCCCACAGCACCCGGCCAAACTTGCCAAAGCGTTTGAGTAACATCGCCAGATCGTAGCGCTGAACATCCTCACAGGTGCGCAACCCCATTGACTCCAGTTTGGCGGCAGACACCTTCCCCACTCCCGGAATTTTCGCCAACGGCAACGTTTTGATAAACGCAGGGACATCCGCAGGGGCAATGACATATTGCCCATTCGGTTTATTGAGATCGGAGGCGATTTTTGCCAGAAACTTCACCGGCGCCACACCCGCAGAGGCCGTTAATTGCAGTTCGTTAAAAATAGTCTGACGGATCTCCTGGGCAATCAACGTGGCGGAACCCTGGCAGTGGGTGCTGTCGGTAACATCCAGATAGGCTTCATCCAGCGAAAGCGGTTCGATCAACGAGGTATAACGCGAGAAGATGGCCTGAATTTGGCGAGAGGCCTCTTTATAAGCCTCATAGCGCCCCGGTAATAACGTGAGATGAGGGCACAGTTTAAGCGCCATTCCGGTGGGCATGGCGCTACGCACACCAAATTGACGCGCCGGATAGTTCGCTGTACTGATCACCCCCCTGCGTTCGCGACTGCCGCCGATAGCAATCGGAATATCGCGCAGCGCAGGGTTGTCGCGCATTTCAACCGCAGCAAAAAAACAGTCCATATCGACATGTATGATCTTGCGCATCTCCCCCTCCCCCACAAATCACTGTTTAAGTATACAGTATAAATATGCGATGCAAAGAGAGTAAATTCGTCAGTTTCCGACTGAACTTTCCTTTATTGCCTTATATAAAGGGATCTGAAATTGTAAACGCTACACGAGAGACTTGCGAAAAACTTCAGTGGTGCTAATGTGAGCGCTCCAAATCCAGATTAGTCCGATTTGGGGACTCTTTTGCCGTTCTGGCATGTGTAACCGTTTTATCAAGGAAAAAGCAGTATGCGTAAAATCGCATTATTTATTGCGATGCTTTTGATTCCGTGCGTCTCATTCGCCGGTTTGCTGAGCAGCAGCAGCCCGACCATGCCAGTCAGCAAAGAGTATAAGCAACAGTTGATGGGGTCGCCGGTCTATATTCAGATCTTCAAAGAAGAGCGCACCCTTGATCTCTACGTCAAGATGGGCGAGCAATATCAATTGCTCGACAGCTACAAAATTTGTAACTATTCAGGTGGATTAGGCCCAAAACAACGCCAGGGCGACTTCAAAAGTCCTGAAGGCTTCTATAGCGTCCAGCGCAACCAGCTCAAACCGGACAGCCGCTTCTACAAAGCTATCAATATCGGTTTCCCTAATGCTTATGACCGCGCTCACGGTTATGAAGGGAAATATCTGATGATTCACGGTGCCTGCGTTTCCGTCGGCTGTTATGCCATGACCGATAGCGGTATCGATGAGATTTTCCAGTTTGTTACCGGCGCGCTGGTCTTCGGCCAGTCCAGCGTTCAGGTCAGCATTTACCCGTTCCGCATGACCGATGCAAATATGGAGCGCCATAAATTCTCTTATTACAAAGATTTTTGGGCGCAGTTAAAACCGGGATATGACTACTTTGAACAGACCCGTAAACCACCGACCATTTCGGTTGTCGGCGGTCGTTACGTGGTCAGCAAGCCGTTGAGCCACGAAGTGGTCCAGCCGCAACTGGCATCAAACTACGTGCTCCCCGAGACAAAATAATCGCCATTCGCCTGGCATGATCTTTTGCCAGGCTTCATTCCCTGTCAGCGGTTGGGTGGCAATCACAGTAACCACATCATTCGGTGTGGTTTCCGCACTAAAGTCGATCTCGACGTCCTGATCCAACAATGTCGCTACGCCGAATGGCGCGCGACGCGTGATCCAGTATAAATTCGTTGAACAGAACGCCATCACATAGCGCCCGTCAGACAGCAGCATGTTAAAGACGCCCTTCTCGCGTAATTCCCCTGCCAGCGTGGCAATATATTTAAAGACTGATGTCATATTGCCCGGCGTGCGCGGGTAGCGGGCGGTCAGTTTGTGTAACAACCAGCAAAAGGCCTTTTCGCTGTCAGTTTCGCCAATAGGGCGGAAGTTGCCAGTCTCAAGGGATTTATACCCGGTGAGTTGCCCATTGTGGGCATAACTCCAGTTTCGTCCCCATAACTCACGCGTAAAGGGATGGGTATTTTCCAGCGCCACTTCCCCACGATTCGCCTGGCGAATATGCGCAATCACGGAACACGATTTAATGGGGTAGTCTTGCACCAGCTTAGCAATGGGGGAATTAAAGCTGGGTTGCGGATCTTTGAAGGTGCGACAGCCTTTACCCTCATAGAAGGTAATTCCCCAGCCGTCTTTATGCGGCCCGGTTCCTCCACCGCGCTGAACCAGCCCAGTGAAACTAAAACAGATATCGGTTGGCACATTGGCGCTCATCCCGAGCAGTTCGCACATACTTCACATACCTTAAAACTGTGAACCGCCTGATGGCGCTGCGCTTATCAGGCCTACGTGGAGCTCATGTAGGCCGGATAAGACGTCTTCACGTCGCCATCCGGCAAAAGCATGCGCTTATTTAACCATCTCTTTTTCGATTAACTGAATCAGGATATGGATAACTTTGATATGGATTTCCTGGATACGATCAGCATAGCCAAAATGCGGTACGCGAATTTCGATATCCGCACTGCCCGCCATTTTTCCGCCGTCTTTGCCGGTCAGGGTGATGACTTTCATTCCCTTTTCACGCGCCGCAGCAATCGCCTTGATCACGTTACCTGAATTTCCGGAGGTGGAGATCCCCAGCAGAACGTCACCTTCGCGCCCGACGGCTTCAACATAGCGAGAGAAAACATAGTCGTAACCAAAATCGTTACTGACGCAGGAGATATGGCTGACGTCTGAAATAGCAATGGCCGGATAACCCGGACGGTTTTCACGATAACGACCGGTCAACTCTTCAGCAAAATGCATGGCATCGCAATGGGAGCCGCCGTTACCACAGGAAAGTACCTTGCCGCCCGCTTTAAAACTGTCTGCCAGCAGGACCGCCGCGCGCTGAATGGCGTGAATATTGGCATCATCTTTTAAAAAATTAGCCAGCGTTTCCGCCGCTTCGTTCAGTTCGTTACGAATAAGATCCTGGTACATGAGGATATCCTTCAGCATGAATGTAAATGACAGGATGCAGTGTACCGGATACCACAGAAAGCGAGAAGTACAAGCCACAGGAAGCCCCCCTGCCTTTTGATTTTTTGTGCCAGAGAAAACGGCAACAATGTGAGCTTTGTTGTAATTATTTTGTAAACACATTGCTAAAAGAAATAACATCCACTACAACCATATCATCACAAGTGGTCAGACCTCCTACAAGAAAGGGAGCTTTTCGTTATGATGATTTTGAGTATTCTCGCAACAGTTGTTCTGCTCGGTGTACTGTTCTATCACCGCGTAAGCTTATTTCTCAGCAGTCTTATCCTGCTCGCCTGGACAGCCGCGCTTGGTGTCGCTGGCCTGTGGTCGGTCTGGCTACTGGTTCCTCTGGCCATTATCCTCGTACCGTTTAATTTTACGCCGATGCGTAAATCGATGATTTCAGCCCCGGTGTTTCGCGGTTTTCGTAAAGTCATGCCGCCGATGTCGCGCACCGAAAAAGAAGCTATCGACGCGGGCACGACCTGGTGGGAAGGCGATTTATTCCAGGGTAAACCCGACTGGAAGAAACTGCACAACTATCCACAGCCTCATTTAACGGCGGAAGAGCAGGCGTTCATTGATGGCCCGGTGGAAGAAGCCTGTCGCATGGCGAACGATTTCCAGATAACCCATGAACTGGCCGATCTTCCGCCGGAGCTGTGGGCTTATCTGAAAGAACATCGCTTCTTCGCGATGATCATCAAGAAAGAGTACGGTGGGCTTGAGTTCTCCGCTTATGCGCAATCTCGCGTACTGCAAAAACTCTCTGGTGTCTCCGGGATCCTGTCGATCACCGTGGGCGTCCCTAACTCGTTAGGCCCAGGTGAACTGCTGCAACACTACGGTACCGAAGAACAGAAAAATCATTACCTGCCGCGTCTGGCGCGGGGCCAGGAGATCCCTTGCTTTGCGTTGACCAGTCCGGAAGCCGGTTCTGATGCCGGCGCGATTCCAGACACCGGTGTGGTCTGTATGGGTGAATGGCAGGGTCAGCAAGTGCTGGGTATGCGCCTGACTTGGAACAAACGTTATATTACGCTGGCACCTATCGCCACCGTGCTGGGACTGGCGTTTAAACTCACAGACCCGGAAAAACTGCTCGGCGGTGAAGTCGATCTGGGTATCACCTGTGCGCTGATCCCAACCACCACCCCAGGCGTTGAAATCGGTCGTCGCCACTTCCCGTTAAACGTTCCGTTCCAGAATGGCCCGACGCGCGGAAAAGACATCTTCGTCCCAATCGATTACATCATCGGTGGACCGAAAATGGCCGGTCAAGGCTGGCGTATGCTGGTCGAGTGTCTGTCGGTTGGCCGTGGCATTACCCTGCCGTCTAACTCAACCGGGGGGGTGAAATCAGTGGCACTGGCCACCGGTGCCTACGCGCATATTCGCCGTCAGTTCAAAATTTCTATCGGTAAAATGGAAGGGATTGAAGAACCGTTGGCGCGTATTGCGGGCAATGCCTACGTGATGGACGCGGCGGCGTCATTGGTGACATACGGTATTATGCTGGGCGAAAAACCCGCGGTGCTCTCTGCCATTGTGAAGTACCACTGTACCCACCGTGGGCAGCAATCGATTGTCGATGCTATGGACATCACTGGCGGTAAAGGCATCATGCTGGGCGAAAGTAACTTCCTGGCACGTGCTTATCAGGGCGCCCCTATCGCCATTACCGTTGAAGGCGCGAACATTCTGACCCGCAGCATGATGATCTTCGGACAAGGCGCCATTCGCTGCCATCCTTACGTCCTCGAAGAGATGACCGCCGCGCAGAAAAATGATGTCGACGCCTTTGATAAATTGTTGTTTAAACACATTGGTCATGTCGGCAGCAATAAAGTGCGCAGCTTTTGGCTGGGCTTGACGCGCGGGCTGACCAGCCACACGCCGACAGGGGATGCCACGAAGCGTTACTATCAGCATCTGAACCGCCTGAGCGCCAACCTGGCTCTGCTTTCCGATGTCTCAATGGCAGTATTGGGCGGAAGTCTGAAACGTCGTGAGCGAATCTCTGCACGTCTGGGCGACATTTTAAGCCAGCTGTATCTCGCCTCTGCCGTACTGAAACGTTATGACGATGAAGGGCGTCACGAAGCCGACCTGCCGCTGGTTCACTGGGGTGTCCAGGATGCTTTGTACCAGGCTGAACAGGCGATGGACGATCTTCTGCAAAACTTCCCGAATCGTTTGGTGGCAGGTTTACTGAACGTGGTGATCTTCCCGACCGGTCGCCACTACCATGCGCCTTCTGACAAACTGGATCATAAAGTCGCGAAGATCCTGCAGACACCAAGCGCAACCCGCACCCGCATTGGTCGTGGTCAGTATCTGACGCCAAGTGAGCACAACCCAGTCGGCTTACTCGAACAAGCTCTGCTGGACGTAATGGCCGCAGACCCTATCCACCAGCGTATCTGCAAAGAGTTGGGTAAAAACCTGTCATTTACCCGTCTCGATGAGCTGGCGCATAACGCACTGGCGAAAGGGTTGATTGACAAAGATGAAGCGGCGATTCTGGTCAAAGCCGAAGCAAGTCGTCTGCGCAGCATTAACGTTGATGATTTTGAACCCGAGGAGCTGGCGACAAAGCCGGTAAAGTTGCCGGAGAAAGTGCGTAAAGTCGAAGCCGCATAAACGTCCGCTAACCGTTCCAGCCCCGCTTTACGCGGGGCTTTTTTATTGCCACATATCCGCCGTGGCGCATGCTACAGTGTAAAAATGCTGCTTAACGAGGAACGACGATCGTGCCCGGTTTAAAAATCACGCTTTTGCAACACCCTTTGGTCTGGCTTGATGGTCCAGCCAATTTGCGCCACTTTGACAGACAACTGGAAACCATCACCGGACGTGACATCATCGTATTACCCGAGATGTTTACCACCGGTTTTGCCATGGATGCAGCAACCCGCTCACTCTCTCAGGAAGTCGTCATTGAGTGGATGCGCGCCAAAGCTGAGCAGACCAACGCACTGATGGCTGGCAGCGCGGCGCTACAGTCAGAACGCGGGCCGGTCAACCGATTTTTACTCGTTGAGCCGCAAGGCACCGTTCACCATTACGATAAACATCACCTGTTTCGAATGGCGGATGAACATCACCATTATGAATCGGGTACTGAGCGCGTAATCGTGAACTGGCGTGGTTGGCGTATCCTGCCGCTGGTCTGTTACGACTTGCGTTTTCCGGTGTGGTCCCGTAATCTCAACGATTATGATCTGGCGCTGTTTGTGGCGAACTGGCCTGCTCCGCGTTCATTACACTGGCAGGCGCTGCTGACCGCGCGGGCCATTGAAAATCAGGCATATGTTGCAGGCTGTAACCGGGTCGGTACTGACGGCAACGGTCACCATTATCGCGGAGACAGCCGGGTGATTAGCCCGCAGGGTGAGATTATCGCCACCGCCGAACCCCATCACGCGACACGCATTGATGCAGAGTTATCGCTCAGTACGCTGCGAGAATACCGGGAGAAATTCCCGGCGTGGCAGGACGCAGATCCGTTCACGCTGCAATAAATCCGTTTACCACTTCCGCTATGGCTAAGCGTTTTCCATAGCGGGGATTGTTTCACTCAGTAACCTCCCGTAAAACAAATTCGCGTGGTGCCCTCTGCCTTTCAACGTATCCTGAGTGAGATATTCACTCGTCATTTGCGAGTGGTAAGCGCTGTTCATAATTTCTTTTTCAGGATGACATAATGAAGAATTTCGTACGTATGACCTTAGTCGCTGCAACGCTGGCCGGTGCCTCTTTTAGTACATTTGCATCGAATGTGTCTGATACTCCAATCCCTTCTCAGGATCCGGTGGTGCAACAACTTAAACTGACTGACGCTCAGGTTGAGCAGATTAAAAAGTTGCACAGCGAACTGGAAGCAAACGTGAGCAAGATTTCCATGAAGGACATTAAAGACGGCGAACTGATCAATGTCATTCGTTCCGGGAAATGGGATGAGTCCGCAGTAAAACAACAGTTGACGGCGATCGGCAGTGTTGAACAGCAGTCCCGCTACTACCGCGTGAAATATTACTTTGAGCTGAACAAAGTCTTAACCCCGGAACAGCGTAAACTGGTACAAAATGAAATTGCCCAGACGCTGAGCGAATAATGCCGATAGCCCGTTGCATCAGGTAGCGGGCTTTTAAGCATTTATAGAAGATGAAAACGACGAAGGCCTGAATCATTTCTGATTCAGGCCTTCTGAATAGTGGCGGAATGGACGGGACTCGAACCCGCGACCCCCTGCGTGACAGGCAGGTATTCTAACCAACTGAACTACCACTCCGCGTTTGTTCCGCTTGGGAACGAATCGAATATTACGGATTGCTCCGCATCTCGTCAACGCTTTTTCTCACGTTTTGAATCGTTTGCTGTAAAAATCGCCCAAACGGTTATTTTTACCGCGTAAAAAGGTAAACTAGGCCCGCCAGAGACAACTTCCGCCCTTCTTCTGCACAAGGTCAAGACGCGACTCATGTGCCGCCAGCTCTTCATCAGTCGCTAAAACAACACGTAACCTACCCGCCTGGCGAACTATGCGCTGGATCCCTGCCTCACCCTGCTTCTGCAGGCTTTCCCCTTCCATCGTAAAAGCCATCGTCGTCTGACCGCCCGTCATCATCAGATAAACGTCGGCCAGAATCTGGGCATCGAGTAATGCGCCGTGCAGGGTTCGTTTGCTGTTGTCTATTTCATAGCGTGAGCACAACGCATCAAGGCTGTTACGCTTGCCAGGAAACATCTTCCTCGCCAGCGCCAGGCTATCGGTCACTTTACAGAAGGTATTCGTTTTCGGGATATCACGATTGAGTTTACTGAACTCATAATCCATAAAGCCGATATCAAACGACGCGTTATGAATAACCAGCTCAGCGCCCCGGATGTAGTCGAGAAATTCATCGGCTACTTCGGCAAACGTCGGTTTATCGAGCAAAAATTCATCTGCAATACCGTGCACCCCAAACGCTTCCGGGTCCACCAGCCGATCGGGTTTAAGATAGACGTGGAAGTTATTCCCCGTCAGACGACGATTGACGACCTCGACAGCACCAATTTCAATAATCTTGTGCCCTTCGTAATGCGCGCCGATCTGGTTCATACCGGTGGTTTCGGTATCCAGGACGATCTGTCGTGTAATTGCAGTGCTCATAGCGGTCATTTATGTCAGACTTGTCGTTTTACAGTTCGATTTCAAATTACAGGAAGTCTACCAGAGATGCTTAAACAGGTAGAAATTTTCACCGATGGTTCTTGTCTCGGCAATCCAGGGCCTGGCGGTTATGGCGCTATTTTACGCTATCGCGGCCGCGAAAAAACCTTTAACGAAGGGTATACCCTCACAACGAATAATCGCATGGAGCTGATGGCGGCCATTGTCGCGCTGGAAGCGTTGAAAGAACACTGCGAAGTGGTACTGAGTACCGACAGCCAGTACGTTCGCCAGGGGATTACCCAGTGGATCCACAACTGGAAAAAACGTGGCTGGAAAACCGCAGATAAAAAACCGGTGAAGAACGTTGATCTCTGGAAGCGTCTCGACGCGGCGTTAGGCCAGCATCAAATTCAATGGCAATGGGTCAAAGGCCATGCTGGTCATCCAGAAAACGAACGCTGCGATGAACTTGCGCGTGCTGCCGCCATGAATCCCACTCAGGTAGATATCGGATATCAGCCGGAAGCTTAAGCGTCGGGCTTACGGTAATGGCGGGTTGCGCCGACGGCTTGTCGAATCCGCGCGGTGTTTTTATTTTGTTTCATTGGGTTAAGCGTGAGCGGAATGGTTCGCTTGCGCGCAACAATGAGCTGCAGACAACCTAATGCCGGAACATGCGCACTCAACAGTTTCCCACCTTGCTTTGCCCAGGGCAAAACGTGAAAGCGGCTATAGTGCAACACTTCAAAATTCAGCAAGGATAACCAGTCGAACTGACGCATAAGCGTAAACATTCGGCTGTTATAGGGACTCGTTTTACGTAATACCGGCACTAACTTGCGTAATCCCATCAGGCTCACGGGATTGAATCCGCTTAAGACAAGCCAGCCATCATCAATTAACACGCGATCGGCTTCATGAAGTAAACGATGCGGATCGGCGCACCAGGGCAACGTATGCGCCAACAAACACACATCAACAGATTTGTCAGCAAAGGGAAGATGCAATGGGTCAGCCTGAACCTGTACCGGCGAACCCTGTGCGGAAACATTTACCTGGTGGGAGACAGCGCACGCTTCCGAGTTGATTTCTGCGCTTAAATTGCCAACCTTAAGCAGGTGAAAACCATACATTTTAGCGAACCACGGGTTAAGTTGTTGTTCCAGCGCCTCACGATAGTACTCACCCCAGGGCAAATCGCCCCAGCATTCAGGTGCTATAGCAGTTTGAGGGATCCTTGCCGGTTTCATCACGACCTTCCGCTACGTTTGAGAGGTAATCTATGAATCTTAACAGTATTCCCGCGTTTCAGGACAATTACATCTGGGTTCTTAATAATCATGAAGGACGTTGCCTGATTGTCGATCCTGGTGACGCAAAACCCGTGTTAGACGCTATTGCAGAGCATCAATGGCAGCCGGAAGCGATTTTACTCACTCATCATCATCAGGATCACGTTGGCGGCGTGAAAGAACTTCGTGAGTATTTTCCTAAAATTGTGGTTTACGGACCGGCAGAGACACAAGATAAGGGAACGACTCAGGTAGTCAAAGATGGCGATTCTGTCTTCATTTTAGGGCATGAATTTAGTGTATTTGCTACACCGGGTCACACTTTAGGACATATCTGTTACTTTAGCCATCCTTATCTTTTTTGCGGAGACACTCTGTTTTCAGGAGGATGCGGGCGTTTATTTGAGGGAACAGCATCTCAGATGTATCAATCACTTAAAAAGATCAGCGAACTTCCTGACGATACTCTGGTATGTAGCGCACATGAATATACTTTATCGAATATAAAGTTTGCATTAAGCATTCTACCGCACGATACGTTCATAAATGAATATTTCCGTAAAGTTAATGAGTTACGCGCAAAAAACCAAATAACACTCCCCGTAACTCTGCAAAATGAGCGGCGAAACAATATTTTTTTAAGAACGGAAGATATTGATTTAATTAAAGAAATAAATAAAGAAACAATATTGCAACACCCTGAAGACCGTTTTGCCTGGTTAAGGGCAAAGAAAGACAGATTCTGACAATTCCTACTTGTCATTAGCAAACTTCGCCGTTATGATCGGTCGTCTTTTAAGCAACTATTGACACACACATGAAGGCAAAAGCGATATTACTCGCCTCTGTCCTGCTTGTAGGGTGCCAGTCGTCTCAGAACGCTGGTGTCCAACAACACGCACAGAGCCTTTCTGCAGCTGGTCAAGGGGAAGCAGGAAAGTTTACAAGTCAGGCCCGATGGATGGACGATGGGACGTCTATCGCGCCAGATCAAGATTTGTGGGCTTTCATTGGTGACGAGCTAAAGATGGGAATTCCGGAAAATAACCGGATTCGCGAACAGAAACAGAAATACTTACGTAATAAGAGCTATCTCCACGATGTAACTTTACGGGCAGAGCCGTATATGTACTGGATAGCCGGGCAAGTTAAGCAACGTAACATGCCTATGGAACTGGTACTACTACCCATAGTGGAGAGCGCTTTTGATCCTCACGCGACGTCTGGCGCCAATGCAGCTGGCATTTGGCAGATCATTCCGAGCACGGGGCGAAATTATGGTTTAAAACAGACGCGCAGTTATGATGCTCGTCGCGATGTTGTGGCATCCACAACAGCGGCGCTGGACATGATGCAACGTCTGAACAAAATGTTTGACGGCGACTGGCTGTTGACCGTAGCGGCTTATAATAGCGGTGAAGGTCGCGTTATGAAGGCGATAAAAGCGAACAAAGCTCGTGGTAAAGCGACGGACTTTTGGTCACTTCCATTGCCTCAGGAAACGAAACAGTACGTGCCAAAAATGCTGGCTTTGAGCGATATTCTCAAAAACAGCAAACGCTATGGCGTGCGTCTGCCTACGACAGACGAAAGCCGGGCGTTGGCGCGTGTTCGCTTGAGCAGCCCAGTAGAGATGGCGCAGGTTGCAGATATGGCGGGTATTTCCGTCAGCAAGCTGAAGACGTTTAATGCTGGCGTGAAAGGCTCCACGTTGGGTGCAAGCGGCCCGCAATACGTGATGATTCCAAAGAAGCATGCAGCAAAACTGCGTGAATCTCTGGCTTCCGGCGAAATTGCGGCAGTACAGTCAACGTTAGTTGCAGATAATACGCCACTGAACAGCCGTAGCTACACGGTTCGTTCTGGTGACACGCTTTCGGGCATCGCTTCGCGTCTTGGCGTAAAAGCAAGCGATCTGAAGCAGTGGAACAACCTGCGTGGTTCCAGTCTGAAAGTGGGACAAAGTTTGACGGTTGGCGCGGGCACTAGCGCGCAGCGACTGGCTAACAACAGCGACAGTATTACCTATCGTGTGCGTAAAGGGGATTCTCTTTCGAGCATCGCTAAACGTCACGGCGTTAACATCAAAGATGTGATGCGCTGGAACAACGATACGGATAATCTGCAGCCTGGCGATCAGCTAACGTTGTTTGTGAAAAACAACGGTATGCCAGATTCCTGATCAGCATAATGTGAAAAAGGCACCGGTTCCCCCCGGTGCCTTTTTTATTTACGCTTTACGCGCTTCAATCATGATAGTGTCGCTGGTAAAGGAACCGTCCTCCTGCAACGCAAAGTAGCCCTTCACCTCCTCCGACGCGCTCTTCTGATATATGCGTATGGCTTGTGCTAATGCGGCCGGTGTGCGCATCCGTGCTACCCATGAGCCGAACTCCAGGGGCAAACGATCGGTCAGCAACGAGTCGACGACCAAATTCGCATTATTAATTAAAGAGAGCCACTCACCACTTGAATAGTTACGCACATGCGAGGTATCACGCAACGCTTCAACCGTCTGCAACCAGATGTCGCGAACCGGATGCCCCGGCGACATCACATCCATCATTATCAGTCTACCACCCGGTTTCAATACACGGCACATCTCATGCAGCGCCATGCCGACATCATGCCAGTGATGGGCAGAATAACGGCTGATAACCACATCAAACGCGTGATCGTCGAAGGGTAACTTTTCGGCGTACCCCTGACGCGTAGAAATATTGCTCAACCCTTTCTCGCTCGCGGCTTGCGCAACTACCTCCAGCATTTGTGAGGACAAGTCATATGCCACAACGCTCTGCACATTATGCGCGGCAATAAAACTGGCATGCCCCGCCCCACACCCCATGTCCAGAACGTGAGCCAAAGGAAATGCAGACAGCCTTTGTGCCAGACGCTGTAAATCACGGCCGGTTGCGTGTACGGCACTGGTTAAATAGGCATTCGCTTGTGAACCAAACTGTTTTTCGACGTTGTCATGATGAGAGTGTGTTGTCATTGTGTTGCCCTTTTCTGGTTGGGGGGTAAAGGGCAGCACCGCGACAGGCCTGCCCTACGGCAGACCTGACACACCTATTGCTCAGGTTTGCCGGGACTAAATTCAACGAGTAGTGGGTTATGATCGGACGCGCGCGTGACCAGTACAGAGGCTTCACTAACGTTCAGACCACGATAAAAGACAAAATCGAGAGGACGACCAAAGGCCCGACGGCGCTGATCATCTGTAAAGCGAACCTGACGAAGTGACATTTCACGCGCAAAGCGATACAGCGCATTCATACGCTGGCGGCTCCAGGCATTGAAATCACCAGCCATTATCACCGGGCCGCTATGATGTGCAATCTGGTCACCAATAGGAAGTAACTGCTTACTGTAAACATCAACCCCCAGGCTGAAATTAACCGCATGGATATTTACGACCATCAATAATCGCGTGTCCGGCAACGGATAGACCGTTACCAGCGCAGATTTCGCCAGGCGTAAGATTGGCTCACGTTCGCGCAGTGGGCAGCAGTAAACAGGGTGAGCGGCGGAAAGCGTCATCACGCCAGAAGGATGTTGAGGCAGAACAAAAGCCGGAACCTGGTCAGCAGCCAGATAGTTCGCGGTGGCAAACTGCACCAGTTCTGGCGTGGTTTGCGCCTCTTGCAGCAAAACAAGATGCGCATCTTTGCCGAAGTTCTTCAGCACCGACTGCCATTCGGCACGCTGCTGTTTGAAGATATTCCACACCAGGATCCGAATGCGGTCTTCACTGCTTAACGGCTCTCCGGCGGGTAATGCCTTGCCGATACTCGCAAACGACCCTGGCGGTAAAATCCGTTCTGCAGGTTGTCCGGCGACATAGCGCATGGCATAGGTGTTTTTTCGCACTTTGGAGTTTCAAACCTCTATAACGTCAACCAGCCCGGAGCCGGACTGGTTCTACTGTTATAGGGATTTTAGCTCACACTTTCAACGGACAATTGCATATTGTTTTGTAAGCAAGCACTCACATCAATAGCTTAGCCCAGGGCAATGCGTGCCGGTTTATCCAGCCTACCACTCACTCCCATGAGTAAGAAGGCTCCCAGCACGATCATTGCACCAATCCACGGTGTTTGTGCTAAACCAAAGTGCTGTACGGTTTGCCCACCCACGACGGACCCTATCGCAATCCCAATGTTGAATGCCGCAATATTCAAACCCGAAGCGACATCCACGGCATTTGGCGTAAATTGTTCCGCTTTTTGTACCACATACACCTGTAATCCCGGCACGTTGCCAAAAGCAAAGATCCCCATCACCAGGATGGTCGCCAGCGCAGCATATTGTACTGATGCCGTGAACTGGAAGACCATCAACAATACAACCAGCGCGGCAAAGATAAATTTCAGCGCTGGAACTGCACCATGCTTATCCGCCAGTTTGCCGCCCCAAATATTGCCGATTGCAACAGAAACACCATATCCCAGTAAAATCCAGCTCACGGCTGCCGGTGAAAACCCCGCCAGGTTCTGCATCATTGGCGCCAGAAAGGTAAACGCAGTAAAAACGCCACCGTAACCTAACGCAGTGATGGCATAGATAATCAGCAGGCGTGGGTGCGTTAACACGCGTATCTGATCGCGCATCGTCGCGGCAGCACGGCCTGGTATATTTGCCGGAATCAAAATCAGACTGCTGATAAGTGCAATGATACCGAGCAGCGAAACGGCAAGGAACGTTTCGCGCCAGCCAAAATGCTGACCGATAAATGTTCCCAGCGGAACACCGGTTACCAGTGCAACCGTTAAGCCGCCAAACATAATGGCAATGGCCGACGCGGCTTTCTCTTTTGGCACCAGACTTGTCGCAATTGTCGAGCCAATGGAGAAGAACACACCATGCGCCAGTCCCGTCAGCAGACGAGCGACAACCAGTGTCATGTACCCTGGCGCCTGCCATGCCAGAATATTTCCGGCAGTAAAAAGAACCATTAATGCAACCAGCAGCTGTTTACGTGGCAGACGCCCAGTTAATGCTGTCAGCACCGGAGCGCCGATTGCAACCCCCAGAGCATAGATTGAGACCAATAACCCCGCAGAAGGCAACGAGATCGACAGTTGTTCGGCAATGGTAGGCACCAGACCCACTATCACAAATTCGGTTGTGCCAATTGCAAAGGCACTGATCGTCAGTGCAAGTAACGCCAGAGGCATAAGTCACTCCATATCATCAGTAAGTAGATGACATGGAGTATGCAGTGATGCTTTAATAACAAAAATATCTAAAATCTCAATATAATTTTGCTTCAGGTGCAAAAATGAAAGCAACATCGGAAGAACTCGCGATTTTTGTTGCGGTGGTGGAAAGTGGTAGCTTCAGCCGGGCCGCAGAGCAACTTGGTCAGGCGAACTCCGCAGTGAGTCGTGCTGTCAAAAAACTGGAAATGAAATTGGGTGTGAGTTTGCTTAATCGAACAACACGCCAGTTAAGTCTCACGGAGGAAGGTGAGCGTTATTTCAGGCGCGTACAGTCGATATTGCAGGAAATGGCTGCCGCCGAGACGGAGATTATGGAAACGCGCAATACCCCACGTGGATTGCTACGTATAGATGCTGCAACGCCAGTAACGCTTAACTTTCTGACACCGCTGATCAAGCCTTTTCGCGAACGTTATCCGGAGATCACCCTTTCGCTGGTCTCCTCGGAGACGTTTATCAATCTTATCGAGAGGAAGGTTGATGTGGCGATCCGCGCAGGTACACTGAGTGATTCCAGCCTTCGCGCTCGCCCACTGTTTACCAGTTATCGCAAAATTATCGCTTCGCCGGATTACATTGCACAGTATGGCAAACCCGAAACTGTCGCCGATCTGAAAGATCATCTCTGTTTAGGCTTTACCGAACCGGCGACGTTGAATACCTGGCCGGTCTTCTGCTGCGATGGGCAGCTTCATGAGATTACCAGCGGGCTTTCTTCTAATAGCGGAGAGACGATAAAGCAGCTGTGTCTGAGCGGCAATGGGATCGCGTGCCTGTCAGACTATATGATTGCGAAAGAGCTGGAGCAGGGAGAATTTGTTGAACTGCTCGCCGAACATCGTGTACCGGTTGAGATGCCGTTTAGCGCGGTGTACTACAGCGATAAAGCGGTCAGCCCGCGTATCCGTGCGTTTATCGATTTTCTCAGTGAACATGCGGGCAATGTAGCCACCCGCATGCAGGTGAATTAATCCCAGTTCGGCGCCAGTCCTTCCGGACTCACCAGGCGATCGTTGCGATCCAGCGCGGCGATCGCTTTTTTGTCCTCGGTATCCAGTTGTAGATCCAACGCTCGCAGGTTGCTTGCCAGGTTTTCACGCCGGGTTGAGGACGGGATCACTGAATAACCCTCTCCCATCGCCCAGGCCAGAATCACCTGAGCAGGGGTAGCATTATGCTTCGTTGCGATACGGACAATCATCTCATCTTTCAGCGCGTTGCCATAAGCCAGCGTCATATATGAGGTAATGTGAATACCGTGTTCACTCGCCCAATCCACCACTTTACGGTTTTGCAGATATGGAGAGAGCTCGATTTGGTTCGTTGCGATATTCCCGGCACCAACAGCGCTAACCGCTTTCTCCATGAGCGGTATAGTGAAGTTGGAGACGCCAATTTCACGCGTCAGCCCTTGTTTTTTCGCATCCAATAGCGCCTGCATAAACTCTTCTACTGACACCGTATCATTGGGTGATGGCCAGTGAATTAACGTTAAATCAACAGAGTCCATGCGCAGTTTTTTCAGACTCTCTTTGAGGCTTGGGATCAACCTCTCCTTGCTCAGATTTTCTGTCCAGATCTTGGTCGTGATGTAGAGTTCGTTTCGCAAAACGTTGCTTTCTGCGATTGCCTGGCCGATAGCCGCTTCATTATCATAGATTTGAGCGGTATCGACAGCACGATACCCCAACTCAATGGCGGTTTTTACGGATGCGATTACAACGTCGTCTTTCAGGCGAAAAGTGCCTAAACCAAATGCAGGGATTGTCATTGAATTCCTCTTTATTAATGCTGCTCATTCGCAGAGGAAGATTATCGTTGTAGTAGATATGAGGAAAAAGAGGGAAAAATGCAGAAGATTTTTGCGAATTTAGCAATAACCAAATCGCAGATAAAGAAAAGCCCTGAGTATTAACTCAGGGCTCTCAATAAGTGGCGGAACGGACGGGACTCGAACCCGCGACCCCCTGCGTGACAGGCAGGTATTCTA
>NZ_NRDO01000082.1 GCF_010231475.1 Citrobacter sp. NCU1
AGCGGTGCGCAGGGTCAGACCTTCGCCAAGGTATACCCATGTGGTGCCTGGCCATTTGATATTAGGATCAGTACTCCCTCGAGTGATATATAAGTCATCTACCGCAGGAACAGATCTGGCATTCAAAAGAGATTCAATGGCAGCCAAAAGCTGCCCATTGTCGCTTTTATCCAACGTCATTCCCTGAGATTCAATTACTCCACATATTTCCTCCTGCAGAGCATCAAACATACTCGAAGTAAGATCCGTTGCAGGCACCCCCGTCTGAGGATTGCCATCTGTATAGCCATTTTTTCCTGTGCCAAATTTATCTCTTTGCGCAGTTGGAGTGTCAATACGGTGCACTTAATGCCTCCGGCGGATAACTAAAAAGAACAATGGTGTGGGATGGGCATATTTTGTTAATAACGCATTCTGCGACAGTATCGCCCCACGTTCGGATCGCCTCGTTGCAGCGTGATTTACAGGTCATACCCGAAACTTTCGTGGTTTCGGTGAAATTAACCTGCCAGTAAAAATTCCAGTCATACCCATAAAGCGCGCTGGTACACGGCGAAGTAGATTTAAATCCTTGCCCGGAGAAAGTTGTAATGGTGGCGTCCGGATATCCCAAATCGCTTAGAACCTGCAGGTAATACGATTTGGTAATACCACCGACTGCGTTCACCTTTGTATTCACCCGTTGTTGTCGCTGGGCTATCGTTTCCGTTCCAGGAACAGAGCAGGAATCCGGCAAACCGCAACAAGCCTCCCAGCGGTCAATCATTTCAACGGTTTGTAAAGGATCACTCTCTTTGATGAGGTCATTACTCCTTTGATGAACATCGGCAAACGCGGGTGCCAGCCCAGCTAACAACGGGTCGTCTTCGCTCCAGGCCGGGCCTCGCGGCAGCAGATTTTGTAACTGTTGCTGGTAATTCTGCGTTAACTGCTCTGTGTCCATGCGAATGCTCCGGCAACAGGTAATTCAGTGTTTCCCAATACAATGTCGGCATCCGGAAAAATGCGCTTGTGACTGTACTCCCCGGATGCGGCGCTGATCGCTTCATCCAGGCGCGACATTTCCAGCGTGGCTGCTGGCTGTCCATCACGTTTCAGCCAGGCTTTAACCTCGCTCTGCACCGCGGCGCGGGTGTCTGCGTTATCGGGATTAATCAGGATTTGAAAATCGATTGTTTTGACTACAGGGCCGAAAACAAAAAGGCTGGAGCCAGCAACCGGAGATTTTGGCTCAATATAGTCATAAACATTTTGAATTTGCTGCTCACCTGGTACCGGGTCGGAATCGTCATCAGTGGCACATAGCACGCCGACGGTACCCGGTCCCATCCAGTTACGCAGCGTCCAGGCGCGGGTAATACCCGACACGCTTTTGGCCCATTCCACATAATCAGGATCAGCGCCAGACTGCGGGGTGTAATACCAGCGATCGATGATTCGGGCGCGCCACTGTTCGATATCTTCCAGATCGGCACCGCCTTTTATCGTGTCAGCCGCACCGCGGGATGGCAGACCAGAAACCGGACTAACCAGAGTCATGCCGGTACCATCATCGGTATTGCCATCGGCGCCCGCCGTTTCGCACACCACCGGCACGCGGATAACGCCGCCGGCTGAATTGGTGGCGACGGTAACAATGAACGTCATCTGATCATCGCGCTGAATTTCCACGCCTGCAGCCACCGTAATCCCGTCGTTCACGCCATCCCAGCGCACCCAGCCAGCAGAGGCGACCGGTTCTTTACGCGGGCATTTCTTTAAATTCCCGTGCCGGTAGAGCCAGGATTCATCTGCTAAATCTGGCAGCAGGTTGCGTGCCAGATAATCGAGATAACCGTAAAGAGAATTGACGGCCGCCGCCGTGGCGCGGGAATACACCTCCGCGTTTGCACGGCGTAAAACCTCGTCATGCTGGAAGCGGGAAAGAATATCATTGCGGATTTGGGTAATAAGATCGGGCAGTGGGGGGCGATAAAAATTGCTGTCAGCCATCGTTTAAAAGTCTCCAGTATTCGTCGAATCGCATATTCCAGTTCGTACCGTCACGCTGATAAATGTCGATAGTCAGTTGCGCTTCATCCATACCGCTGCGAACGGCACTGGCCTCCACCCGCGCCGCTACACCATCATCAATAAGCCACTGCAGCGCTTCATTTGCGTAGTCTCGGGACCGGTTCAATGTGTTGTTGGTGATTTTTTCCCGCCCCAACTGCCAGAGCCGGGAGCCTATCCGATCACCTGTCACTGTCGGATACGTATCGCCCCACCACCCCATCGGCACCGGGGCGTTATCATCGGGATTGGCGCGGCGCCACGAAAAAAGAGAAATAATGACGGCACGCGGAAGCGGATTAACGACAACCGTCGGATCGGTCAGTTGACCGTTGAGATAAAAAATCATGGGGTTTACATCTCCTGATTAGGAGTGCCAGTAGTGCCGTCGTTGTATTCGTGATCGTGGTTATTGAAGGTGTCGCGGATTGCCTGCATTGAGGATTTTTTATCGCTCATGTCACCACCGGCGCTCATATCCTCTGTGGCCTCCACCAGCGGTGAATTCAGCGTGATTTTTTCCGTAGCGTTAAGCACGCAGGTTTCCATATTCGCCACCAGATTTTTAGTCTGTATCTCGATGGCATTCCCGCGTTTGAGGATAATGCTGTCGCCTTCGTCTGTGTAAATAGCCACCTCCCCCGC
>NZ_NRDO01000083.1 GCF_010231475.1 Citrobacter sp. NCU1
TGCGGGTTCAGGGCGCGTTTTACAGGGACGTTACCTCGCGCCCGACCCGGTAGCCTGGAGGAAAAAACGGAGGTGCACCGCGAAGCGGCAATTTTCCTGCCGGGAGCCGGGATTGTTAAGGGGGCGGCGATAGCCCCCTTAACCCGTTCACGGGACATGAAATGCCAGAGAAGCGAAGAACATGAAGTGAACGGAACCGTTCGCAAAACCAGCATGTTACTTCTTCTGGATAAATACCTCAGGCTTTTGGTTTGCCAGAGCTTAACTGACTGGCATTAGCACATCACGTGCCGGTTTTTTTACGGTTCAACATCAGAGCTTATCAGGCATTACTCATCGGTTTTTGCTCATTCTTCACCTGAGCGTTTGCCAGCATGCGACGCACCGGAACAATCAGTACGATCAGCACTGCGGCGCAGATCAGCAGCGCAATGGAGCAACGCGCGAAGAGATTAGGCAACATATCCAGTTGGTCGGCTTTCACATGACCGCCAATCAAACCTGCCGCCAGATTGCCCAGCGCACTGGCGCAGAACCACAAGCCCATCATCTGTCCGCGCATTCTGTCTGGTGCCAGCAGCGTCATGGTAGCCAGCCCAATCGGACTCAGGCACAGTTCGCCAAGCGTTAACATCAGGATACTTCCGACCAGCCACAGCGGCGATACCCCCGCGCCGCCGTTACTCAGCACGTTTTGCGCAGCCAGCATCATCAAACCAAAACCTGCGGCGGCACACAAAATACCAATCACGAACTTAGTAATACTGCTCGGACGCACGTTTTTCTGCGCCAGCATCGGCCATGCCCAGCTAAATACCGGTGCCAGCAGAATAATGAACAACGCGTTGATCGACTGGAACCACACGGCCGGAATTTCAAAATCGCCGATCATACGGTTGGTATAGTCGTTAGCAAACAGGTTGAACGAGGTTGGCTTCTGCTCAAATGCAGACCAGAAGAAGGCGGCAGAAACCAGCAGAATAAAGCAGACCAGCAATCTGGCGCGCTCTTTACGGCTGAGACCGGCAAAGACAAACAGATAAATGAAGTAGAGCGCAACGGAAGCCGCAATCACGTAAACCAGCATGCTGGCCACCGCAACCGGGTTAATCACAATCACGCCCTGAGCAATCAGCGTGACGACGATAGCCATGCCCACCGCCAGTGCCAGAAGCCAGCCCCCCACGCCCTTCTTCTTCACGACAGGGCTGTTCCAGGTTGAGTCCAGGCCCACTTCGCTGTCATAGCGTTTCATTGCCGGAACGGCAAACACGCGGAAGATAATCAACGCCACCAGCATTCCGATACCGCCGATACCAAATCCCCAGTGCCAGCCGTGGGATTTAATCAGCCAGCCGGAGATCAGCTGCGCAATAAACGACCCGATATTGATCCCCATATAAAACAACGAGAAACCGCCATCACGACGCGCATCCCCTTTCTTGTACAGCGTTCCCACCATGACCGAGATGCAGGTTTTGAACAAGCCGGAACCGAGGACGATAAACATCAGGCCAATAAAGAACAGGTTATCGCCCATCCAGGCGGACAGTGCGATAGAGAGGTGGCCGAGCGCGATCAGAATAGAGCCGTACCAGACAGCTTTCTGCTGACCAAGCCAGTTATCCGCCAGCCAGCCGCCGGGCAGTGCAGCAAGATACATGGTACCGGCAAAAATACCCACAATGGCGGATGCATTTTCACGGGCCAGCCCCATGCCGCCGTCATAGACAGTCGCAGCCATAAATAGGATCAGTAAGGGGCGGATTCCGTAAAACGAGAATCGCTCCCACATTTCTGTGAAGAATAGCGATCCCAACGGATAAGGATGGCCGAAGAACGTTCGGCTTTCGTTTTGATTAACAGTGGAAGACATAAATTCTCCTGAGGAGGTGTTGTCGTGTTTGTAAACACCAGAATGCACGCCGTCCTTTATGACGCTGGTCGTTGCTTTACATTCGGCGAAATATTATTTAACCATTTGATAACCGGTGGCTAGTTTTGTCTAGTACCAAATAGCATAATTTAAGATGAAAAGTCGACAAACATCTACTTTAGTAGATTTTATGTCGGCAAAAGGAGAATAAAGGTTGACATAGAAATTTGCTCAACATACTTAATGATTTTCTTTAATAAACAAAAAGTTAATAAAGATATTTTCCAATTTTATGTTGATCGGCGAGGAATAACCACGTTAGCTGTGTTGATGTAAATAAGATGACGTTGGTTCCATGTACGCTTTGAGAGAGTGGGCTATTCCACCGGGTACCGATCAATGTGTTCTGACAGGGAAGGTCAAAAAAAGGGCAGCAATAAATGCAGGAATAACAACCGGGGAAGTTTGTATTTGCTTGATTTTATACAGTTTTAATGTTTCACAGAGTAACAGATGTCAAACAATCCAGCACTTCTGGATTTAGCGCTAAGCAAAAGACGTCACTCGGCCGAAAAACGTGAGCAATGCCTCATAAATGCAATAATTCATAAGCAAATCCCCGGACACTGATAACCATCAGCCATCCGGGGAGCAGATTATACTGTCGCAGCAACACGTTGCGAATCGTATAATTTCAACGATTAGAAGTTGTATTTAACCCCTAAACGATAACGGAATTCCATTTCATCTTCTTCGTCCACGCTGGCATGATAGCGCGGCACATAACCGATTTCGGTATACGGCGTCCATTGTTTATTAACCGGCATCGCCGCAACCAGGTTGAACAGCCAGTAACCGTTGTCGCCCTCATAATCATCGTAGTTAGTAAAGCGACGCTCTACATCACCCATGACTGAAAAGTGAGAGTTTGCATATCCCAGTTCCCAGTTAAACTGGTTATAGTTTTTGTCAGCAACGTTTGGATCTTCATCGTTCTGAATACCACCACGCCAGCGAAGCGTTGTTACCCAGTTTTCGTTAAGTTTATAAATGGCTTTAACCTGTACACGATAGCCAACAAATTTATCACCGTTATCGAGGTTTAACGCTGGCGCTAACGTCAGTCGATCATTAATGGCGTAATTTTTCCCTAATTCCCATTCGCTGCCGCTACCAGAGAAAGAGCCGTTGCCCTCTTTGAAACCATCTTCCTGAACCTTGGTGCTTTCTTCCATTTTGCCTTCAACGCTGGCAAAAACGCCATTTGGCGCCGTGTGCGAAAGTTTTAAACGGTTAGCTTGTGTCTTACTGTCTTGTTTATACTCGTGACGGTAATCAAGAGTTAATGCCTGAGCGCTTGCGGAAGACAAAACTAATGCAATGCAACTCAGTTTAAAAGTACGCGTCATTATTTATTCCTATTTTATTAAACTAAAAATGCACTCCGAATAAATTTCAGAGTAAAAAAAAAGACTACACATTAACCATTGCTGGTAACTGCCTAAAAAACAGACGGCAGCGGAGTAAAACGCGCCCACAATAAGATATTGAGAACGTTAAAAAAACGGGGTGATTTCATTGGATTGCAACATAAAAAATAACAATCACAGTAATCTTTTGGCTACATAAAAAAAACACCCTTAAAACTATTATATAAAATACAAAAACAACATCATAAAAAGACTGGAACATCAAACATCACGATATAAAACATCATTTCACCCGCAAGATCTGTGACTTGTGAAATAGTTTTTGCATATTTAAATTTAAACAAATTAGATTATTTAAAGATTGCATGGAAAAATATTATGAACAGTGAGAATACTTAATCAAATCAAAAAATATAAATAATAAATAATTCATTCTGCAATAATGATGAATGCCATCATTATTAGGGTATTGATGGTTACCCATCCCAGCATACTGTTTTCAAAATTCCATTAAAAAAATGTTACAGTCAATAAATAGATTAGTTAAATAAAGGGGAATAAATAAGCACGATCACTGAAGCGTGGCATAAAAATCGACCAGTGAGTGCGCTGATATAATGTAGAAGTTTAATAATGGAGCAGCATTTATTAACTGATAGAATATGCGCTGGAAATGACAGGTGAAAACAGTGATCAATTTTCGTTGACCACCGTATACCCAACAGAAGACGACGACTTAGTCGGTGAAGATCAGAATAAAATGCGCCCCGCCCAAAGGGGACCTCTCAACCCTGATTTGCCCGCCATAGCTGTGTACTATTTCAGTCGCCACAGCAAGGCCTATTCCCTGGCCGGATGAGCTGTCGGCCCGCACCCCGCGCAGGAAGATGTGTTGCAGCTTGTCCGGCGCGATACCAGGGCCGTCGTCTTCGACCTCAATCTTCAACCGATTGTTGTTATGGCTGACTGTCACTTTGATTTCACTGATAGCAAACTTAAACGCATTGTCGAGTAAGTTGCCCATCAACTCCATCAGATCACCCTGCTCCCCGGCAAAAAAGACATCATCATCAAATAAAAAGCGCGTCTGCAACTTCTTATGCCGGTAGACCCTGGAGAGGCTCGCCAACAGTTTCTCAATGAGCGGCACCGGTTCCGTGCCCTTGCTGGCGAGGCGCTTACGCCCGGACACCGCACGACGAAGCTGATACTGGATAATCTGATCCATACTAATAATCTGATCTTCGATATTGTCATGGCTCTCCTGGCCGTATCTGAGCTCCTGGGTCGTAATCTGGATCAATGACAGACGGGTCTTCAGGCTGTGTGCCAAATCGTTCAAAGCATGCTGGTAGCGTTGGGTCTGTTGCCGCTCGTTTTCCAGAAGTTGGTTGACTGATCCGGTTAACGGCAGTAATTCCCGCTCGTAATGACTGGAGAGCGCTTCCCGTTGACCTTCCCGGATCTCATCTATCTGACGTGCCATAGTGCGCAGAGAGGAAAGACTCCAGAAACAGGCGAGCATCAGCAGGACACCGAGTAGCGAATATGCCAACAGTGCCTGGCGAATGCACCAGTAGAGGTAGGCACGCGTCTGGACACGGAAGTCGGCGTCGGAGTTGAACATCACCAGATAGTAGGTCGTGGGACCAGCACCGTGGTCGCGCTGAAAGCGCAGGCTGTAGATAAAGTAGCTCTCACCGCTCTTGATGGTGTAATGCTTAAAAAAATAATCCTGAGATAATTCCCCAAGGTAGTTCATCAGATCCTGACAAAGGGTTTCTTTAGACTTGATCACTTCCGGTATAAACAGGCTCGACCAGCTCAACTGGCCATCGGCGCGACAGATCAATGTGTCCAGTTCAGGATCGCTGATATCCTGCCTGGTGTTGTCAAAATTCTTAAACCCATGCGAGGCCGGATGCCCGGCGGAGAGGAGTCTGGAAAGATTTTCCTGCATGCGGGTACTGACCTTCTGGGACTGCTCTTCGGCGTGCCCCTGGTAGAGTACATAGACCGAGAAGGACATCATAAACGCAATGATCAACATGGCGCTCATGATCAGCTTGAAATGGAGGGAGCGAAGGATCAGTTGCATGGGTTCTCGACAGCAGATAAAAAGCCGAATTGTCGTACTCAGTTGCAGGAAATATTGAAGATATAACCCTGACGACGAATAGTGGAAATGGGCAGAATGGTGCCTTCTGGATCCAGTTTTTTGCGCAGACGGCTCACCATGACCTCCACAACATTCGGATCCCCCTCTCCATCGCCATAGAGCTGGTCAAGCAGTTGTTGCTTCGAAACGACCTGGAGAGCATTCCGCATCAAATATTCGAGGATCTGATATTCAAAGCTGGTCAGCACAACTGACTCGCTATCAATGGTCAACACTTTGCGGGAGAGGTCCAGTTCATAATTTCCCACCTTCACCCTGGGAGAGATAAAACCAGCGCTGCGCCGCACTAAAGCGTTAAGCCGCGCCAGTAACTCATCTTTCTGAAACGGTTTGACCATATAGTCATCGGCTCCGGCCTCCAGCCCTTCCACTTTATCCTGCCAGTTGCCACGGGCGGTTAACACAATAATGGGAAAGGGGATTCGCCGTGCTCTCAGCTCGCTGATGAGTTGCACACCACTCAGATCAGGTAAACCGAGATCAATAATAGCCACATCAATGGGATAATCGGCCGCATAGTGCAGTGCTACCCGGGCGCGATCTGTGCTGTATACCTGATTGTCGGACTCAGTCAATAAACTGGTTAAATGATGATTCAGCAACTTGTCGTCTTCGACCAGGAGTATTTTCATAAGGTACACACATTTGTAACATTAAGGCCGCCAATTAAAAGATTTAAATTAGGGAGAGTCAATCGAATTTTAATTAAATATTCAAAACGTTGTATCGAAAATATGGGATGCAACTCACACAAAAAAACGAACACGCCTTAAAAAAATGTTAACCTTATCCCAATTATGCATTAGAACCCGCCATAAACACTCTGTATTTTTAATTTTCGCTCAATAAGAATGCATGTTTAGTATAACGTTTGTTCCATTACAACGGGATGCTTCCCCTTTTCCAACGGTATGCGCTACTTCTGACCAGGTCAGTAATTTTATATCTTCAGTTAATAACCGACGGATGGTCATCGTCGGGTCATGATAATTTCGGCAATGTCAAAATCCAGCATGCTATCAATATCGACAGATTCATCTTGCCGCATAATGTAGGCGTATGATTTATCGCCATAGATAGTGGTTAAAGATCCTACAAATGCTCTGTCAAAAATATAGATAGCCCCATTAATTCGATAATGAGATTCTAATTCCTGACTTCTCACATTATATTTTTCTTGAATAAATCCAGACATAGAGCGATCTGCCGGCAGTTTATTACACAACTGGACAGGGTGCTCCATTTCACAGACAGAAATGACGCTTAACGCGTCCATTTCCTCATACAACGCGTGAGCCTCAACAATGTTTAACGTTGTCCGTAGCGGTGATGTAGGTTGCAGTAAAGTGATCGTATCAACGTCTCCCCAACGCGCTTCAACTATATCAACCATATGAGAAATAACATCATTTGTTGTTGCTGTATCACTCGCCAGTCCCGCAGGCCTTAAACAAGGGACAATGGCGCCATAGTGTTCTGCGATGTCTGATATTTGCTGGCAATCGGTACTCACCAGCACCAGATCAAATAATGTACTGTTTAGCGCCGCCTCAATAGACCAGGCGATCATGGGCTTACCGGATAAATTTTTTATATTCTTGCCCGGTAAACGCTGGCTTCCTCCGCGCGCTGGAATGATGGCTATTTTCATTTACCACACCAACTGATGAATATCGGCCTGGGCACGATGAAAATCATCCAGTCGTCCAATATCAAGCCAGTACTCGTGAATGGGGAACATCAATACACTGGAGCCCTCATTGATATTTGAATCCAGCAGTGCTGGCATATCAATCGATATCCCTTTGGGCACGCTTTTTAGCACCTTCTGGCTTAACATATAAATTCCCGCATTAACGAAATAACGGTGAATCGGTTTTTCTGTCATTTCGATGACTTTTTCACCATCACAACTGATCACGCCATAAGGCACCTGATATTCATACTGGCGAATACACATGGTAGCAGCCGGTGAGTGCGTATCATGAAATAGCATGAATCGTTCAAAATCGAGCGAGGTCAGCACGTCGCCATTGATCATAATCAGGGGTAAGTCAGGGATATTGTCGGGTAGCAACCCCAACGCTCCGCCGGTACCAAGAGGAACCTCTTCGTGCACATATTCAATATTAACTCCCCAGTGACGCCCGTCACCAAAATAATCCCTGATCACGTCTGGCAAATAGTGGGTGGAAATATAAATATTTCTGAATCCGGTTTTTGCGAAACGCTCAACCAGGATTTCCAGCATCGGCTTTCCGCCAATTTTCAGCATCGGCTTTGGGCAATGATCTGTCAGCGGTTTCAGGCGTGTCCCGAAACCACCCGCCATGATAAAGACAGGATTTTCATATCGGCGATGAGCCGAAGCCGTCTCCCAGGTTTCCAGCCCGACCAGACGACCATCATCAGCCACAACCGGAATAGAAAGAATACTGCGCGTCTTCATTTCTGTGAGAACTTCATTTCGGCTGCAATTCATGGGAGAGGTCACGGGATGACGGTTCATGACCGCTGCAACGGCAGTGCTCAGGCTCACGTCAGCCAGAATGGCTCGTCTGATATCACCATCCGTGACGACCCCCAACAGTCTCTCCTGCTCATCAACAACCATCGCCACGCGCAGGGCTTCTTCATTCACGATAGACAAGGCATCACGCAGAGAATCCTGGGGTGATAACAAGATCTTTTTCCAATCTTTGCTCATTGCAATATTATCCCTGTTTATTATTCCGCTCGGTCAGGTAAGGACGGGCAGGATAGACAATGTGATTTTCTGGCAAATGACGGGTCAATATCGCCCCCGCGCCGACAACCGCCTCGTGACCCAATTGAAGCCCCTGGATAACGACGGCTCCGCTACCGACATGCACGCGTTCTCCCAGAGTCGCGCCACCACATAACACCGCGCGCGGAGCAAGATGCGCGTGGCGGCCCACCACGCAGTCATGCTCGACAATGGCTCCGGTATTGATGATGCTGTTGTCACCAATCTGCGCACCGCTCTGTACAATGGCACCCGGCATCACCTGCACGCCTTGCCCGAGGCTGGCATGGGGAGAAATAACGGCTTCCTGCGCCAGTACGCAGGCAAAGCGATATCCCTTTTCGAGATAGTGCGCGAAAATTCTGGCCCGCAGTCCGCAGCCCGGAAGTGAGCCGATCCCGTTGACCAACACACACTTTTCGGGAGAAAACGTCATACAGAGCGTCTCGTCCTGCCACAGCGGTAATCCCGCCAACGCCCCTTTGCCTGACGATTCCGGCGCGACCAACGCCAGAATCGTCTGTCCTTGCCGGGTGAGGATATCGGCCAGTACTGAAGCATGACCCCCTGCGCCGATCATAATTAGCGGCTTATTCACGAATCAGATCTCCTGCCAGGTAGGCATGGCTTGCTCGCTTGCCGATCACATCCCACCAGCAATAGGGACTCATGCCCTCTCCGGGGCGCATAATCGCCACGTTATGCTCATTGAGCTCCATCCCCCGCGCGATGTCGCAGGCCGCCACCAGGCTCTTTCTGGCAATGGCGATGTTTTTCAGCTCACACGGACGCGGTCCCTTGATGCCATTGCCGAGCGCCATCTCGACATTGCGGATCGCATTAACCATGTCGGTCAGCTCAGACGGCTCCAGCGAAGCCTGGTGATCGGGCCCCGCCATCGTTTTATCCAGGGTAAAGTGTTTTTCGATAAGACAGGCACCACGGGCGACAGCCGCAACAGGAACCGTAATGCCCTCACTATGATCGGAGTAACCCACCGGCAAGCCGAAGGCATGAGCCAGCGTGTTGATGGCATTCAGATTGATATCAGACATCGGCGCCGGGTATTCGGTGGTGCAATGCAGCAGCGTCACTTTTTCGCGCAGCGCCGCCTGCCCCTGCGGTGAGGCATAGGCCGCCATAAAGGCGCCCATCCCCGGCGCGGCATCGTGTTCCCGGATCAATCCAAACGCGATGACCGCCAGCGCCGATTCCACCTCGGCCAGGGTCGCCATTCCGGTGGAGACAATCAGGTTGCAGCCGCTGCGGGCATGCCTGAGTACAAAGGGCGCGTTGGTTAGCTCGCCAGAGGGAATTTTCAGGGTTTGCAACCGGATATCGCGAACCAGGAAATCAAGGCTGTCGTCATCAAAGGCCGTGGAAAGAAATCCGATCCCCCGCGCTTCGCAATGGCGGATGAGACGAAGATGCGCCTCAAAAGAGAGCTCTAATCGGGAGAGCATGGCGAGTTGGCTTTCCGATTTCCCCGTATTGGCCGTCTGATATTGGGCTTGCCGGGCATTGCGGGTGACCAGTTTATCGGCCCTGAACGTTTGAAATTTCACGATGTCCGCACCGGCCTGCCAGGCGGCATCGACAAGCGCATGGGCCAGGGACTCATCGCCATTATGATTGACGCCTGCCTCTGCGATTATGCTGATCATTGGGGTAAGCTCCTGGCAATATCATGAAAAACCTTGGCTGTTGTCAGCGGATAACGACGCAGTACCGCCACAATGCGGGTGCTCACATCCCCCATGCCATACGGGTTGGCAAAGGCACTGTCAGGGAGAGGACACAGCGCGTCCTTGATGGCCGAGGAAATAGAGACGTAATCAGGCTGACAATGCGCCACGCTGGCCGCCGCCATTCTCCCCTTCTGCCGTTGCCCGATATTCACCGTTGGCACCCGCAGCGAAGGCACTTCGATAATGCCGCTGGAAGAGTTGCCAATCACGGCAGCGCAATGTTTGACCGCACTGAGATAGCGCGCGTGCCCCAGGGAAGGGATAGCCAGCACCCGCCCAGGTTGTGACGCCGCATAGTGCTTAAGTAACGGAATGAGTTGTCGCCCGCCGTCATCCGCGTTGGGATATGTCACTATCACCTGATAGTCAGGATAATCATCCAGCGCGTTCAGCAATGCCTGAAAGCTCTCTACCGCAGGCTCTGAAAAGAGGGTGACAGGGTGATAAGTCACCACGAAATAGGGGTTGTCGAGCGCGAATCCGAGGGATGCGCTCAACGCCTCCCTGGACATCAGCGGTGTCCTGTCGATGCTATCAAGCCCTATCGCCCCCAGATTGAAGACGTTCCCAGGCGCCTCCCCCAACTGGATAACCCGCTGGCGATAGGTTTCATTGGCGGTGAAATGGAGATAACTCAGTTTGGTGATCGCATGACGAATGGCGTCATCGTAAGCGCCTTCGGTAATTTCACCGCCATGCAGGTGAGCCACGGGAATTCTCATGATCATCGCCGCCTGGGCCATCGCCAGCGCCTCGTAACGATCTCCGAGGATCACCAGCACATCTGGCGTAAGCCGTGCCAGGGCATCGGCCATGCCGATCAGGGCAAGCCCCATACTTTTGATGACGCCCACCGCAGTGTCAGAAGAGAGCAGCATCTCAATGCGCTCATCAATCAAAAAACCATCCTGTTCTATCTGCCGGTAAGTCAGTCCGAATTCGGGTGATAAATGAGAACCGGAAACCACCGTTTTCAGCTCCAGATCGGGGGCTGCGGAGATCTCTTTCATCAACCAATAGAGCAACCCATATTCCGCCCGGGTGCCGGTAAAGACCGCAATTCGTCTCATGGCATCAGACCTCAACCGGCGAACTGGGCAAGTTAATCACCCGGCTTTCAAGCCACTCGGAAACCCGCAGTTCCCCGCGAGGCGCATCGGCAAACATCGGTAGTCGATGCATGAGTTTCCAGACGGGGCGAGTCATCACGCCACTGGCGTTGGTTTCTGCCAGCAACGCGTCACGCTGGGCCTCGCTCTCGCAAATAATGGCGTTGAGCCAGTAGTTAGAACGCGCGTAGCCAGGCTCCTCGACAAACTGGCAGTCTTGCCCCCGGAAGAACGCTGCATAATGGTGTGCTAATGCCCTTTTCTGTTTCAGGAACGTCGGCAGCGACTCCATCTGAGCGCACCCCAGCGCCGCATTAAGGTTCGGGAGACGGTAGTTAAACGCCGGTTCATCGTGAAAAAATTCATAAGGATGGGGCAACTTCGCCGTCGTTGTGACATGCCGGGTATGAACGCCCTGCTCTGCACGCTGGCAAAGCACCATGCCGCCGCCGCCCGTGGTGATTATCTTGTTGCCGTTGAAACTGAGGGCACCAAACTCGCCCACCGTCCCCGTATGCTGGCCCTTGTAGAAAGAACCCAGGCTTTCAGCCGCATCTTCGATCAGTACCAGACGCCACTGCTGACACAGCTGCAGTAATTCATCCAGTTCAGCCGGATGGCCGAAGGTGTGCATCGGCACAACAGCTTTAATACGCTGCCCCGTTTCCTTGTGAAAACACCCTAATTCGCTCAGCGCGGCATGCTCTTGCAGATACGCATCAACGGCGCGCGGGCACAGGCTCAGACTGGTTTTCGAAACATCGACAAAGACGGGTTGCGCCCCCATGTGATAAAGCGCATTGCAGGTCGCCACAAATGTCAGGGCCTGAGTGATCACCAGGTCATCGCGTTTAACTCCGGACATGTACAAGGCGGCATGCAGCGCAGCCGTTCCATTGACGGTCGCGACCGCACTCGAACTGCCGGTAAACGCTTCTATCCGGCGTTCAAATTCACCAACATAGCGACCGACGCTGGACACAAACGAACTCTCAATCGTGTCCGCGACGTTGATGCGTTCCTTTTGTGAAAATACCGGCGCGTGCAATGGGATAACCCCATTGGTTTTATACGTATCACGAATAAACGTGACCAGACGGGATGATTGCATTGGATCCACCTTACATCTTCGCATCAAGGTACTTACCGGTCTCCTGATGACCGAACTCGGGTACCAGCTCAAAGAAAAGGGAAACGAGTTCGTCTTTGCTCCATTGACGACTTGCTCTCATCGCACGAATTTCACTCTCAAAGACCTTCAGCAAGGCTGACGGGTAACCGGGCGTATTTTTAATCACGCCGATACTGTTGAATCGCGCCATATCCAGGGTTTCTTTTTCCGTGAAGAACTCTTCAACCTCTTTTTCGCCCGTCGTATCGCTGGTGGTGAACAGACAAGGCCAACGCCCTTGCGCCGGTAAGGTCTTTGCAAGCTCGCGCGCCTCATTCTCATCCTGACAGAGATACGGCTCATACCCCCGCTGCTGGAGGTATTTGGTGGCGATCTCAGCAAAGGTGATGAGGTGCTGTTCTTCACGCAATTTAGGGAAGAAGATGTCTCGGTTTTCACCGAAAATGCAGGACATCAGACACAGTTCTCCGGCTTCCTGCGCCGTCACGAAATAACGTTTGATATCGTTCGGGGCCACTATCGGTTGCTGCTTTTGCAGCCTCTGATTAAAACCGTGAAGCAGGGAACCATCAGAAAACGCCACATTGGCAAAGCGAGCGGTAGAGATAGCGATTTGCTCGCTTCTGCGCATCAGGAACATCTCCATAATCCGCTTGGAAGCACCCATCATATTGACGGGATTAGCCGCCTTATCGGTGGAGACACAGAAGTATTTTTTAACGCCCGCCGCAATCGACTGGCGAAGCGTCTTGTCAGTATTGAAGATGTTGACGTCGATCATTCTCATCAAGGTATACGGATCTTTTTCGCTGCGTACGTGCTTGAGTGCCGACAAATTGAGAACATAGTCATACTGACCATCGGCCTCGATAAACGCGTCATACTCGAGCGAACCGATATCGAGGGCAAAGGTCTGAAAATCCCCGTCGATGTACCCCAGCGAACTGCGGATATCACGAACGAGTTCGACGATGTTGTTTTCACTAATATCAACAACATGAAGTTTTTTGGGCTGGCGTTTAAAAATCTCCCGGGTGACAGCCTGACCGATAGAGCCTGCGCCGCCTAAAACCAGAAAGCGGGACTGGACAACCCATAAATTCAGCGCTAATTCAACATCGTCGATGTCCTGGGCAAACAGGGCGTCAGTGCGCCCAATGAGGGGAAGAATTGAAAGCATGGTGATTCCTGGCAAAAATTGTAATGTGTTTATCGCAACAGCCCACATCCCATCCCGGGCAGCTTATTTACGGATCTCAATGACCCGGCCCGAGGCATCCTGACTTTGCCTGATGCTGGTCTTCTCTGTGTCGCCTTCACGTAGCCACCCCAATGCGCCGTTTTCCGTTACATCGTCCAGCACGCCACAGCGGATAGTCTCCGCGCCGTTTTGCAACCTTGCGCCTTCGGAATAGCGTTTACCGTCGAAATAACAGGCACGTTCGCTCAGGTTGTCGGTATTAATGTTGAATTCGGTCCGGTTCGCCACCGCAGGTGCTGACAGCAGCGATAACAGCGTGAACATCAGGAGCGTTCTCATCGATTTCCTCGCTTCACATTAGAATCACATATTTCTTCTGGGCATTAAGGATCCCCATGATCATGTTCTGCTGAGTGCCCTGACTGCTCATGGGGCTATACTCCGTCCAGTGATAACCATAGGTATGCAGGTCTTCGCGCCCTGCGGGTACGGCGAAGCAGTCGAAACGGAAGTCCGCCTCTTTGATCGCCGCGAGTGTAAATGCTTGCAGATCTTTGCGTGTCACCGTGCTCATGTGCGAACACACAGCGTTAAAGTCCGGGCTCGTCTCATCGATAGCCAGCATGCACTGGAATCCCATCCGTACCAGATTGTCCAGGCTCTTCTCCAGGGCGATGAACTCATTCGGGTGGCTGATATAAAAACCCAGCACCAACGTCTTCTGCGGCAACGTCAGACCCGATCCCCGCCGGATATCGTTCATTGCCCTCTTCCCTGCCAAAGACTGACTGGTGTATTTATCCCAATACGGATAAGGAATTTCACCGCGCCGGTAGAGTTCGCTGTAGAGCACAATCTGCCGCTCTTCAACGATACCCAGCAGCAGTGCCAGTCGTTGCAAAGGCCACTGGCGCAACGCCACCTCGCGCGGCACATTCTGCTCAGGAGGCGCGAGAATAAAGGGGATCTGCTCCTTATTCAGGCTAAGGTGGGTGCTGGACATAAAGCCGCAAATGCCCCGAATCGGCGCCTTGAGCATCAGCAGCAACTCCATCGGCATCGATGCCGGCAGGGGAATCAACTGGGGATTTTTCCGAACAATATGGTCATTCACGATGTGTCCCGCCGGATGCCCCTTAAAGAGCAACGCCGGCTTGCCGCTAATATGCAGGGGAGACCCCACCTTACGGATATGCTTGAGTAAATCGTGATGGAGTCGGATGATCCCTCGCGCCGCCAGACCTTGCGCATCCTCGACGTTTTGCGACGTTCCCAGCACGATGATCGCATCCCCGCACCCGGCCATCAGATGCTCCAGGGAGGCCCTGTCAACCCCAACGGCGTGGAATAACCACGCCTGCTGATGAGGCGCCAGCAAATCAAAATCCCCCCAGTCGGTCCGTTCCATATGGGGAAGCACCTCGTCGGCCAGTGATTTTAAGGCGGGCAAACGGGTCAAAATGTCAGGTCTAACCATGTGGTAGCGAGTGGGATAGAAGCGATGCCACCCCTGCCCCACAATGATTTTTTCCTGCCCTGGGCCGCTAAAACCGACGCTTCGAGGGGATTCATAGAGATAGCTCTCAAGACGACACAGGATCGCTTCCCGTTGTGTCAGCCGCTCCGGTTCATCACTGAGTTTGAGCAACTCACAGTAGTCGAACGTTCCATCTTCATAAAGATGCAGCATCCGCACCGGATATTTGAGAAAGTGCAGCGCATTAAGCAGCGGCGCCAGCGCATCCGCGCTATAGATAAGATTCGAGTGGATCTCAACCTCAATGCGCCCATGCTGCTCGCACAGTGCTATCAGTCGCTCATAAACCCCAATCACCGGGGCAATGCCCTGTTGAAAATGCTGATGGCGCGGATGCAGTTGTTCACCATCCTGCAAAGTCGAACGTCCCCAGGTGGTAAGGGAGGTTGTGTGCTCTTCTTCGCTGTGACGGCAAAAATGGAGCAGTTGTTGCAACATGGGCATCGTAAAGGGATCAAGATAGATCCGCACCAGATGGGGGAGAGGTTGAGTCATCACACTTTTCTCTGTCTTCGCTGACGTTCACGGCATTATTGTCTGGTAAAAAGCAAATATCGTGCCAACAATGAATCACCTTTCGACTCCCCCTAATGCTGGTCAGTTAGAGAACCTTTTTACTCTGGCTAAGGGTGACGTTCACCTTATGTCCACTGCTTCTCTGAAACCACACTCCCTGTGAACGTGCAAGGGAGGCTCGCCGCCGCCTCCCTTGCAACCCTGGCTCCCGGCAGGAAAATCGTCGCTTCGCGATACATTCGCCTTATGCCGTCTGCCTTTCGGGTCGGGGTCGAGCCTGCGTCCCGGCAGGCCGTCCCCTCCGCCCGCGTCCCTGCGGGCGGACCCGGTCAGCCGTCAACGTCTCATCGATTTTC
>NZ_NRDO01000084.1 GCF_010231475.1 Citrobacter sp. NCU1
TCTAAGCTCTTTTCGTCCCTCATTGGGACCCCCTTTTGATTTCTTGTTGAACATTTGCAGTTGCCAGACCGCAAGGTGTTTTAACAAATCAAAAGGGGTTTTAATAACTGGCTCAAAGCTGAAAGCTTTACTGAACCCCCAGCCTAGCTGGGGGTTTTCTATAGACAAAAAAAATCCGCCTTAAGAGGCGGATTTTTCATATCACCGTCGTGATTAGAAGCGGTAACCAACACCCGCGATCCAGGTACCAACATCCACGCTACGAATACGGCTCTGCTCGTAGGAGAAGTCCAGAGCAACGTTTTCGATCGGGTTGAACTGGAGACCAGCACCGTAGGAGAAACCGTAGTCGCTGGTGTCGTTTTTGTCAGCCGGGTAGTTCGTTTCCTGGAATTTACCGTAGCCAACACCAACTACACCGTAGATGCTTGCCCAGTCGTTCAGACGGTAAGCCGGACCTGCAGTTAGGCCGTAATACTGGGTTTTGTTGTAATCGCCTGCACTGTTAGTACGACTTTTTTCGGTGTAGGTGAAGGAGCCAATTACGCCCAGCGGGTTGTTGTCCTGCTCGTAACGATACTTCAGGTTAAAACCGCCCATTTTGTTGGCCTGGCCCTGAGCATCGCTCTGAGCGTAACCACCAGTAACGGTAGAAGTAGCAGCTACAGCAGTACCTGCGGAGATAGCCAGTACAGCGGCCAGTGCTGAAAGACATGCAATTTTTTTCATAACCACCTCAAATGTGCTTCAAGTAAATCCTAAGCTTTAAATATATCAAATATTGATGAGAAACTCTTTGCGATTCGCGATGTCTAACGAAGCCTTTCATGTAACAGAACGTTTCCAAGGCTCGCTATCTCTTTCAAATAACATCACTTTTCCGCATGATTGCACCATTATTACGCGCAAAATATGGCACGTTCATCCAGATTAATCCTAATCACGCAGATTATTAATCCATCAACTGACGCCCATTTTACGGATTTCTGGAATTTTTTTTTCAACGAATACTCAACCACCAGAGGGTTATTTCCTTTACACTCCCCTTTTACTTTTCTACACATTTATTGACAGGAGAAAAGATGCCGGGGTCGTCACGAAAAACGCCAGTCTGGTTACCCATCTTGGTTTTACTTATTGCCATGTCCTCAATTCAAAGCGGGGCTTCACTGGCGAAAACACTATTCCCTATCGTTGGCGCGCCGGGCGTTACTGCGCTGCGCCTTGCGTTGGGTACGTTAATCCTCATCGCGTTCTTTAAACCCTGGCGTCTGCGTTTTGCAAAAGAACAACGTCTTCCTCTGGTGTTTTACGGGCTGTCGCTGGGGGGAATGAACTACCTCTTTTATCTGTCAATTCAGACAGTGCCGCTGGGTATTGCCGTTGCTCTGGAATTCACCGGTCCCCTTGCGGTGGCCCTGTTTTCTTCACGACGTCCTGTCGATTTTATTTGGGTGACGCTGGCGGTTCTCGGACTCTGGTTTCTGTTACCGCTGGGGCAAGATGTCTCCCATGTTGATCCTACCGGCGCGATGCTGGCGCTGGGGGCAGGAACCTGCTGGGCTGTCTATATTCTCACCGGACACCGCGCGGGGGAGGAGCACGGTCCCGCCACCGTCGCGGTAGGCTCGCTCATTGCCGCAATGGTTTTTGTCCCGCTTGGCGTCATCCAGGCGGGCGATGCTCTATGGCACTGGTCGATTATCCCATTAGGTCTGGCGGTGGCTGTCCTTTCCACAGCACTGCCCTACTCGCTGGAGATGATAGCGCTAACACGTCTGCCCACGCGTACATTTGGCACGCTGATGAGTATGGAGCCTGCCCTGGCTGCCGTTTCCGGGATGATCTTCCTCGGGGAGACCCTGACGCTGATACAGACGCTGGCCTTATGTGCCATCATTGTGGCCTCAATGGGCTCAACGCTCACCCTGCGTCGTGAAACCCAAATTAAGCAGGTCGATATTAATTAACTTCGCCGTTCTGCATGATGTGCGTCATCATGCAGAATATTCTCCCCTGCTGAACCATCTGATATCCTTTTATTTTTGACATTCTCGTTGGCATATTTATTCTCATTTTCATTCCCCGATTCAAATAAGCAACAAACACGCAACAAAACAATCACCACCTTGATTTTTATCTGTTTTTTTATTTCCCACCATCAGCACTATTAATGCAATAGGCATAACCAAAACAGCAGACGTTAAATCTGCTGCTATACTTAATTCCGTTAATTACCTGGGACACAAAACATCAAGAGGATATGAGATTATGAGTACCGCTAAATTAGTAAAAACGAAAGCGTCTAATCTGCTTTATACCCGTAACGATGTCTCCGACAGCGATAAGAAAGCGACAATTGAGCTGTTGAATCGTCAGGTGATCCAGTTTATTGACCTGTCCTTGATTACCAAACAGGCTCACTGGAACATGCGCGGTGCCAATTTCATTGCCGTACATGAAATGCTGGATGGTTTTCGCACTGCATTGACCGATCACCTTGATACGATGGCTGAACGCGCAGTACAGCTGGGTGGCGTGGCATTAGGCACAACGCAAGTCATTAACAGCAAGACGCCGCTGAAAAGCTATCCGCTGGATATCCATACCGTCCAGGATCACCTGAAAGAGCTGGCCGATCGCTATGCGATAGTCGCCAACGATGTGCGTAAAGCCATCAGCGAAGCGAAAGATGAAGACACCGCAGATATCTTCACTGCCGCCTCTCGCGATCTCGACAAATTCCTGTGGTTCATTGAATCCAACATCGAATAAACACGCCATAAGTATTTCCTCTAATAACCCTCGCTCTGGCGGGGGTTTTGCACTTTTATAGTGCATCAAAGGCAGTTCCCTCCCTGCAAAAGTGAATTAATTGTAATAATCACCTCACACAATCGTTAACTAAAGATTGTTTTAGCAACAATTTTTACGCTAAATAGTCATACCGTTTGCACCAGGACAATTCTGCACTAATTCAGTGCCCCAAAACGGTGCGAAGCGTCGGCTTTGCTACACATATTGTGCAATGACATAAAATACATGTCAGTTAAAACAATGAGTTGCAAAGTTGGCATGTTTTTTTCATTACATTTTTTGTTCTCGCAGGGGATCGCCCCGTGGATATAAAAAGGAAATGCTATGAAGTCTGTATTAAAAGTTTCACTGGCAGCACTTACCCTGGCTTTTGCGGTATCTTCTCACGCCGCGGATAAGAAACTCGTCGTCGCAACCGACACGGCCTTCGTTCCGTTTGAATTCAAACAGGGCGACAAATATGTTGGCTTTGATGTGGATCTGTGGGCGGCGGTGGCCAAAGAACTGAAGCTGGATTATGAACTGAAACCCATGGATTTCAGCGGCATCATCCCTGCGCTGCAAACCAAAAACATCGATCTGGCGCTGGCTGGCATCACCATTACAGAAGAACGTAAAAAAGCGATCGACTTCTCTGATGGCTACTACAAAAGTGGTCTGTTAGTGATGGTGAAAGCGAACAATAACGACGTCAAAAGCGTAAAAGATCTCGATGGCAAAGTCGTTGCCGTGAAGAGCGGAACCGGTTCTGTTGATTACGCGAAAGCCAACATCAAAACCAAAGATCTGCGTCAGTTCCCGAACATTGATAACGCGTACATGGAACTGGGTACCAATCGCGCAGATGCCGTTCTGCATGATACGCCAAACATTCTGTACTTCATCAAAACCGCGGGCAACGGCCAGTTCAAAGCGGTCGGTGAGTCTCTGGAAGCACAGCAATACGGTGTCGCCTTCCCGAAAGGCAGCGATGAACTGCGCGAGAAGGTGAACGGCGCACTGAAAACGCTACGTGAAAATGGCACTTATAACGAAATCTACAAAAAATGGTTCGGTACTGAACCTAAATAAAACAGCCTGAATATCGGCTCGTCGTGCCCGGTGGCGCTCACGCTTACCGGGCCTGCGTTTTAGCCCCTGTTCGCATCCACAGCATGGGCGTTTGAATAATTTCACCACGGTAACAGGAACGACATATGCAGTTTGACTGGAGTGCCATCTGGTCCGCCATTCCGCTTCTCATTGAAGGCGCCAAAATGACCTTGTGGATCTCGGTCCTCGGTCTGGCTGGCGGTTTGGTTATTGGGCTGGCAGCAGGGTTTGCGCGCACCTTTGGCGGTTGGATTGCCAACCACGTCGCGCTGGTCTTTATTGAAGTCATCCGCGGTACGCCCATCGTCGTACAGGTGATGTTTATCTACTTCGCACTGCCAATGGCGTTTAACGATCTGCGGATTGATCCGTTCAGCGCCGCCGTCGTCACCATCATGATCAACTCAGGCGCCTACATCGCCGAGATTACGCGTGGGGCGGTGCTCTCAATACATAAAGGTTTCAGCGAAGCCGGACTGGCGCTTGGACTTTCTCGCACAGAAACCATTCGTCATGTCATTTTGCCGCTTGCGCTGCGCCGTATGCTGCCGCCGCTGGGTAACCAGTGGATCATCAGCATTAAAGATACCTCACTGTTCATTGTGATCGGCGTGGCTGAACTCACCCGTCAGGGCCAGGAGATCATTGCCGGTAACTTCCGCGCACTGGAAATCTGGAGCGCCGTTGCGGTGTTCTACCTGATCATTACGCTGGTACTGAGCTTTATTCTGCGTCGTCTGGAAAGAAGGATGAAAATCCTGTGATTGAATTTAAAAACGTTTCTAAGCATTTTGGTCCAACCCAGGTGCTGCATAACATCGATCTGAACATTAAGCAGGGTGAAGTGGTGGTCATTATCGGGCCTTCCGGTTCCGGTAAATCCACCCTGCTGCGCTGCATTAACAAGCTGGAAGAAATCACCGCTGGCGATCTGATTGTCGATGGTTTGAAAGTGAACGATCCAAAGGTGGACGAGCGCTTAATCCGCCAGGAAGCCGGGATGGTGTTTCAGCAGTTCTACCTCTTCCCGCATCTGACGGCGCTGGAAAACGTCATGTTCGGTCCACAACGCGTGCGCGGTACGAAAAAAGAGGACGCGGAAAAACTGGCCAAAGAGCTGTTGGCGAAAGTGGGGCTGGCAGAACGCGCGCATCACTACCCTTCTGAGCTTTCCGGCGGCCAGCAACAGCGCGTGGCAATCGCCCGCGCGCTGGCAGTGAAGCCCAAAATGATGCTGTTTGATGAGCCAACCTCCGCGCTTGATCCGGAACTGCGCCACGAAGTGCTGAAAGTGATGCAGGATCTGGCGGAAGAAGGCATGACGATGGTGATCGTGACACACGAGATCGGCTTCGCCGAGAAAGTGGCCTCACGCCTGATCTTTATCGACAAAGGCCGCATTGCGGAAGACGGTAACCCGCAAGCGCTGATCAAAAATCCACCCAGTCAGCGTTTACAGGAATTTTTACAGCACGTCTCCTGATCACCGCTCTCGCCTCCCTTCTTTACGAAGGGAGGTTCCCTGCGAATTTTCCCATTTCAAATCCTGCCTCCCCCATCCTCTATACTTATCTTTTTGTTTTACTTTCTCACTGGAGGAGTCATGCGGTGGATCTTGTTTATCCTCTTCATTTTACTGGGCGCTCCCGCCCATGCAGTTCCGATACCCGGCGTAGCGACGGGCACGTCATCACAAGCGGGCACGGCACCGACAGCACAACCGGATGTCGAACAAAAGAAAGCGGCCTATGCGGCGCTCGCGGACGTGCTGGAAAACGAGACGTCCCGTAACGAATTGATTGCGCAGTTACGCAGTGTCGCTAAGACGCCGCCTGCAGAACCGGTGCCTAAAATCACGCCTCCCACGCTCACCGAAGAAAAAACCGTGCTGGAGAATGTCACTGACATCAGTCGCCATTACGGCGATGCGCTCTCAGGGAAGTTTGCCCAGCTCTACCGTAATATTACCGATTCCCCGCACAAACCCTTTAATTCACACACGTTTACCAATGCCCTGACCCATTTTTTAATGCTGGCGGCCGCTGTCTTCACGTTTTACTGGGTGATTCGTCTGTGTACGATGCCGCTGTATCGCAAAATGGGGCAGTGGGCGCGTAACAAAAACCGCGATCGTAGTAACTGGCTACAGCTACCCGCGATCATTGTCGGTGCGTTTATTATCGACCTGCTCCTGCTGGCGCTGACGTTATTTTTCGGGCAGATACTGAGCGACAAAATGAACGCCGGTAGTCGGACCATCGCGTTTCAGCAGAGTCTGTTCCTCAATGCGTTTGCGCTGATTGAATTTTTCAAGGCTATCCTGCGCCTGATATTTTGCCCTGGCGTACCAGAGCTGCGTCCGTTTAATCTTCATGATGCCGGAGCGCGCTACTGGAACCGCCGTTTAAGTTCGCTCAGCAGCCTGATTGGCTATGGATTGATTGTCGCCGTCCCCATTATCTCCAATCAGGTGAATGTCCAGGTCGGCGCGATGGCAAACGTCATCATCATGCTGTGCATCACGCTATGGGCGCTGTATCTGATCTTCAAAAATAAGCGGGAGATCACCCAGCATCTGCTGGATCTGGCGGAACGTTCGCTGGCGTTTTTTAGTCTGTTTATCCGCGCGTTTGCCCTGGTGTGGCACTGGCTGGCCAGCGCCTATTTCATCGTGCTGTTTTTCTTTTCGTTGTTTGATCCCGGCAATAGCCTGAAATTTATGATGGGCGCCACGGTGCGAAGTCTTATTATTATCGGTGCCGCCGCGTTTATCTCCGGGGTGTTCTCTCGCTGGATTGCCAAAACCATCACCCTGTCTCCCGAAACGCAGCGAAACTACCCCGAGCTGCAAAAACGGCTCAATAACTGGCTGTCGATGGCGCTGAAAGTGGCGCGATTCTTGACGGTCTGCATCGCCGCGATGTTACTGCTGAATGCCTGGGGCTTGTTCGACTTCTGGAACTGGCTGCATTACGGCGCAGGCGAAAAAACGGTGGATATCCTGATCCGCATCGCGCTGATTCTGTTTTTCTCTGCCATCGGCTGGACGGTACTGGCCAGCCTGATAGAAAACCGTCTGGCCTCCGATGTCCACGGACGTCCGCTGCCCAGCGCCCGCACGCGCACGCTGCTTACCCTGTTTCGTAATGCGCTGGCGGTGATCATCAGTACCATCACCATTATGATTGTGCTCTCGGAAATTGGGGTCAATATCGCGCCGTTACTGGCCGGTGCCGGGGCGTTGGGGCTGGCGGTGTCCTTCGGCTCGCAAACGCTGGTGAAAGATATTATTACCGGGATCTTTATCCAGTTTGAAAACGGGATGAACACCGGCGATCTGGTGACGATCGGTCCTTTAACCGGAACAGTAGAACGGATGTCTATTCGCTCAGTGGGCGTACGTCAGGATACCGGGGCTTATCATATTGTTCCGTGGTCATCGATTACCACCTTCGCCAACTTTGTACGCGGTATCGGCTCGGTTGTGGCGAATTATGATGTGGATCGTCATGAGGATGCCGACAAAGCTAACCAGGCGCTGAAAGACGCCGTTGCGGCGGTGATGGAAATAGAGGATGTGCGTGGTCTGATTATTGGCGAGCCGTCATTCTCCGGCATTGTGGGCTTAACCAATACCTCATTTACGTTGCGTGTCTCGTTTACCACATTGCCGCTGAAGCAGTGGACTGTTCGCTTTGCGCTCGACACGCAGGTCAAAAAACACTTTGACCTCGCTAATATCCGTACGCCGGTACAAACGTATCAGGTTCTACCGGCGCCGACCGGGGGGGCTGCGGCGGCAGGGGTTCTGCCGCCTGATGAACCGACGCTATAGGCCAGTCAGCGTTTCTGCGTCATAAAGCGGCGACGCTGATCGTTATCCATAAAGGTCCAGGCGATAAAGCGACTCTGCTTTTGCCCCTGGGCCATCTCTTTTTTAACGACTTTGACCGCGCCAACATCCGTTAAAGCACGATACAGCGGGGGTAAATTCTCACCGCGCGAGACCAGCGTGGTAAACCACATCACCTGACGGCCAAACGCCTGGCTCTCCGCGATCATCTTTTTGATGAACGCGACTTCTCCGCCTTCACACCATAATTCCTGCTGCTGGCCGCCAAAATTCAGCGCATCGTCTTTATCCTGCCCGAGGTTACGGCGTTTACGCTCGCTGCCCGCACGCGCAGAGGCGGCCGAGTCATGGAACGGCGGGTTACACAGGGTGGCCTCAAACTGTTCATTTTTGTGAATAATGCCGTTGAAGATAGCCGAAGGATCCTTTTGTCGACGCAAACGGACAGCCCGGGTTAGCCCCGGATTGCCTTTAATAATCGCCTGGGCGCTGGCGAGCGCCTCTTCGCTGGTTTCACTTCCGGTAAAACGCCAGCCATATTCATGCGCCCCAATCAGCGGGTAAATACAGTTCGCCCCCACGCCCACGTCCAGTATGCTCGCCGTGGTCGGAATTGTGCCTGTCGTCTCACCGAGCAGATCTGCCAGATGGTGGATATAATCCGCGCGCCCCGGTACGGGTGGACACAAAAAACCGTCAGGAATATCCCAGCTCGTCACGGCGTAGAAATGCGCTAACAGCGCTTTGTTCAACGCCTTTACCGCCAGCGGGTTGGCAAAATCAATGCTTTGTTCGCCGCCTGGCGTGCGAACGAGAAATTGCGCCAGCTCTGGCGTGACCTGGCATAGTGTCGCGAGATCGTAACGACTGTGGTGACGATTACGGGGGTGTAATCCCGGTTTCAGGGGGGACATGGCATTCTCCTTTTAACAGCGGCGTAAGATACCCGTATAACGCAACGCGGTAAACATGCTTAAGCGGCGAAAACCGTTATGACTCCAGAAGGTTATCAACAAATCGCATAAATTTTACTGCCAGAGCTACCAAAATAAGCAAGATTTATGTCTTTGATTTGTCAATATACGTCAATATATATCGTTCAAAAAATGAGCAGATCTTCATCAATTTTTTGCGTTAATTGTCGTCTTCTAACGTCCTAAACTTATCAGGCACTACCTGTTGTTTCTCAGAGGATGTCATCATGAAAAAATGCCTCACATTACTTGCAGCCACCGTACTTACCGGCCTGACGTTTGCCTCATTTGCCGCACAGCCCATCACCAGTCCAGAAACCGGACAGCTAAGAGCATCTGGTACCGTTTCCGCTTCAGGGGCAACTAACCTGAGCGATCTGGAAGATAAACTGGCGGAAAAAGCGCGTGAGAAAGGCGCTAAAGGTTTTGTGGTTAACTCAGCTGGCGGTAACAATCAGATGTACGGCACTGCAACCATCTACAAATAATGCTCTTACCTGCTCAACTGCATTCGTCCTGAATGCAGTTTCCTTTTCTCCCTCGTCTCACCGCTGCTTCACTATTCGTTCAAATTGTAAACACTGTGTGTGAAATTTGAGAACCATGTAAATAAATGTATTTATTTTTTTACCAATGAATGATAGAAAGTCGCGCCAAGTGATAATCTTTATCAAAATCATTATCACTTACGATTTCACTCTGACGAGACCTGCAGTGGCATGACATCCGCAGAGATGTCCCCTTCGCGGGGTGGAAATATCAATCAAATAATAAAAAGTCGCTTATTAACATGGATAAAAATCGCAACCTGCCTTCCAGTAGCTTCCATTCGCTCACGTTTTTTGCCGGTCTATGCATCGGACTTTCACCTGTAGCACACGCTGTCGCCGCAGATGAACAGGCAAAGAAACAGGATGATACGTTAGTGGTGGAAGCCTCCACACCGTCACTTTATGCTCCGACGCAATCCGCCGATCCGAAATTCTCACGCCCGGTAGCGGACACCACACGCACAATGACGGTGATTTCAGAACAGGTAATCAAAGATCAGGGCGCCACCAATTTGACCGATGCGTTGAAAAACGTGCCCGGCGTTGGCGCTTTCTTTGCAGGCGAAAACGGCAACTCCACCACGGGCGATGCGGTTTATATGCGTGGCGCCGATACCTCAAACAGCATCTACATTGACGGCGTGCGTGACATTGGCAGCGTCACGCGCGATACCTTCAACACCGAACAAGTTGAGGTGATCAAAGGTCCATCCGGGACCGATTACGGCCGCAGCGCACCGACCGGTTCGATCAATATGATCAGCAAACAGCCGCGTACCGACTCGGGCATTGATGCCTCGGCAAGCGTGGGTAGCGCGTGGTTCCGCCGTGGTACGCTGGATATTAACCAGGTAATAGACGAAACCACCGCCGCGCGCCTGAACCTGATGGGCGAAAAAACGCACGACGCTGGCCGGGATAACGTTAAAAATGAACGTTATGGCGTCGCCCCTTCTATCGCTTTCGGCCTGGATACGTCCACTCGCCTGTATCTGAACTATCTGCACGTCACTCAGCACAACACGCCAGACGGCGGGATCCCGACCATTGGTTTACCTGGTTATTCTGCGCCTTCTGCTGGCACGTCCGCACTCAACAGTTCTGGCAAAGTGGATACACATAATTTTTACGGCACGGATTCTGACTACGACGACTCCACGACCGACACCGCCACCATGCGTTTCGAACATGACCTGACCGACAGCACCACCGTTCGTAACACCACGCGCTGGTCACGCATCAAACAGGATTATCTGATGACCGCCGTGATGGGCGGCGCATCGAACATCACGCAGCCTGACAACAACGTTGACTCCTGGACCTGGTCTCGCCTTGCGAATACCAAAGATGTCAGCAATAAGATCCTCACTAACCAGACCAACCTGACGTCGACATTTTATACCGGCTCTATTGGACACGACATCAGCACGGGTATCGAATTTACCCGCGAAACCCAGACCAACTACGGTGTCAATCCGCTGACACCGCCTCCGGTCAATATTTACAACCCAAATAGCAACGTTCACATTGGCGGGCTAACCCGTAATGGCGCAAACGCCAATGGCCAGACTGACACTTTCGGCATCTACGCGTTTGATACGCTGCAAATCACGCGCGACATTGAACTCAACGGCGGTATTCGACTCGATAATTACCGTACCGAGTACGATAGCGCTACCGCCTGCGGCGGCACAGGTCGCGGCGCGGTGGCGTGCCCGGCGGGCGTAGCGAAAGGTTCTCCTGTCACGACAGTGGACACCGCGAAATCGGGAAACCTGGTAAACTGGAAAGCCGGCGCGTTGTACCATCTGACGGACAACGGCAATATTTATGTTAACTACGCCATTTCTCAGCAACCGCCAGGCGGAAATAACTTTGCTCTCGCCCAGAGCGGCAGCGGCAACAGCGCAAACCGTACTGACTTCAAACCGCAGAAAGCGAAAACCAGCGAAATTGGCACCAAGTGGGAAGTGCTGGATAAACGTCTGCTTTTAACCGCAGCGCTATTCCGTACCGATATCGAAAATGAAGTAGAACAGAACGACGACGGAACCTACTCCCAGTACGGGAAGAAACGCGTAGAAGGGTATGAACTGTCGATTGCCGGGAACATCACGCCAGCCTGGCAAGTCATCGGCGGTTACACTCAACAACACGCCACCGTCCGCGACGGCAAAGACGTCGCGCAGGATGGGTCTTCCTCCCTGCCGTATACGCCAGAACACGCCTTTACACTGTGGAGCCAGTATCAAGCCACCAGTGATCTCTCCGTCGGGGCTGGCGCGCGCTATATCGGCAGTATGCACCGGGGTTCCGACGGTGCGGTAGGTACGCCGTCTTATACCGAAGGGTATTGGGTCGCTGATGCAAAACTGGGATACCGCGTGAACCGCAATCTCGACTTCCAGTTGAACGTCTACAACCTGTTTGATACTGACTACGTCTCTTCAATTAACAAGAGCGGATACCGTTATCATCCGGGTGAACCAAGAACCTTCCTGTTCACGGCCAATATGCATTTCTGATAAGCATTACGTGGGGCCCCCGGCCCCACTCTCCGGAGAATCGCACATGATGTATCACATTCCGGGCGTTTTAACGCCGCAAGGCGTCGCGCAATGTCGCCAACAACTTGAACAGGCTGACTGGATCGATGGCCGGGCAACCACTGGCGTTCAGGGCGCTCAGGTCAAAAATAACCAGCAGGTTGATACCAACAGCGAGCTGTATATCGCTTTACAGCAGGCGGTACTGTCCGCCGTCAACCAGAACCCGCTGTTTTTCTCGGCCGCCTTACCGAAAACGATTTCCATGCTATTGTTTAACCGCTATCAGGATAATGAAACCTATGGTTTCCATGTTGATGGCGCAGTACGCAGCCATCCGGAAAGCGGCTGGATGCGTACCGACCTTTCCGCCACTTTATTCCTGAGTTCACCAGAGAGTTATGACGGCGGGGAACTGATTGTTAATGATACCTACGGGCAGCATTCGGTGAAGCTACCGGCCGGAGATTTAGTGCTTTATCCCTCCAGCAGCCTGCATTGCGTCACTCCCGTAACGCGGGGCGTCCGCGTTGCATCGTTTATGTGGGTTCAGTCGATGATCCGCGATGATAAGAAACGCGCCATGCTGTTTGAACTGGATAAAAATATCCAGTCGCTCAAAAGCCGCAGCGGTGAAAGTGAGGAGATCCTCTCTTTACTCAACCTCTACCATAACCTGCTGCGCGATTGGTCTGAGATCTGAGAAGAGACCGCTTTGACGGCGCGATTATTGCCCCCACATTCACTACAATTACCCTATGAAATGAATGTGGAGGTGACACTTATGGCATCCGGATGGGCAAATGACGACGCGGTGAATGAGCAGATCAACAATACCATTGAAGATGCTGTCGCGCGCGTTCGCGGGGAATTACCCCAGGGTGAAAGTCTGCATGAATGCGAAGAGTGTGGCGAAACAATCCCCGACGCCCGACGCAAAGCGGTGCCGGGGGTCAGATTATGCCTCACCTGCCAACAGGAGAAAGATTCAAAAAATGAAACTTTTTCAGGATATAATCGCAGAGGATCGAAAGACAGCCAGTTACGTTAACTTATCTTTACCGAAATAATCGCGCGATGCGATTTCCTTTACACTCACGTTTTTTTGCGGACTGCATAGCAAAATGTGCCGTCATCCTTCACTCTGTAAACAGCAATAACAAGAACTGTAAATACCTATCCTGAATTTATTAATAATCAATAATTTATTTGTCATTCAATATTTTTGATTAATGCCGTCAATTCTATTCGATTTTATCCCCCGCCCAAAAACGTGATACTTGTCACATCGACGGAGCATCGTCTTACGAACAAAATAACCTGCGAGAGATTAACAATGAAAACGATCAAATATGCTGTTGCCGCTATCGCTCTGTCTGGACTGTCATTTGGCGTATTCGCTGCCGAACCGGTGACGGCTGCTCAGGCACAAAACATGAATAAAATCGGTGTGGTTTCTGCGGAAGGCGCCACCACGCTGGACGGCCTGGAAGCGAAACTGGCTGAGAAAGCCGCTGCTGCTGGCGCAAGCAGCTATAGCATTACCTCTGCATACAGCAACAACAAAATGAGCGGTACTGCGGTTATCTACAAATAATTTTTTGTCTGTCTGCCTACAGACGCCCTGCACCAACCCTCATAGACCTGTGTTACCCTTTGTTTGCCCGTCCGCCACTGGACGGGCTTTTTTTTTACCCGAATCCGTTAAAAACTCTGTCCGACACGCGCCAGACCGTCTGTCAGCGTTTCCACCTCACCCGTTGCCACCAGACAACAGGCCATCTGAATTTTTAACGCGTCGGGAACCGGTTCGCTACCCGCCAGACAACGCTCAATCCAACGCGCTGTGGTTTCAGGATCTTTCGCAGCAGGCAGTGGTACCGGCTCCTCGGGCATCTCGCGTTGACGATCCACAAGCACGCGCACACCACGGTTATCGATCAGGCTAATTTGCGGGCAGCGTTGCGGATTGGCATACACTTCTCCCTCGGTGCCATGCATCAGCAAACTGCGACCGCCGATGTCACCAAAAAACTTCGCCACACGCGGGACATATTCCGGATGAGAAACGCTGGCAAGACGTAAGGCAGCATCTTCTGCAAACGGCGTCGCCAGCTTCGCCAGCGTGTGCGCACTGTTACGCACGCCCATTCGCCAGCGCATCGCCAGTTGTTTTTCCAGCGGCGGGCACAGTGTGCCGACAGGAATAAACACCGGGTGGTGTCCGTCGAGTTTGGCCTGAGCCTGACCCGCATGCAGGGTCGGCGTAATTCCCATCATTTCAAAAATGGTTTCCGTCAATACGCGGGTTGGATCTTCGCTCACCCCGTGAACCACCACCGGAAAGCCCAGTTTACGTAGCAGAATAGCCAGCAGCGGCGTCAGGTTTGCCTGCTTACGCGCCCCGTTGTAGCTGGGGATCACGATAGGCATCGGCTTTGCAACCGGCGGCGTCAGACGAAGAGTGTGCTTCTGCATCGCCTCATAGAAACCCAGCATCTCGGCCTCACCCTCGCCTTTAATACGCAGCGCAATCAGTACGCCGCCCATTTCCAGGTCAGGAACTTCACCGTTTAACATGTGGGTATACAGACCGCGTGCAGTGTCCTGGTCCAGATCGCGGGCGTGATTTTTACCTCGCCCAACCTCTTTGATTATCTTGCGGTAATCCATCGAAAACTCCTTGCGGGGTGCGCACACCATTAGCGCCGTCTGCGGCGAGTCGCTTTTGCTTTGGTTTTTACTATAACGTCTGGCACGGCAGGTTGCTCTATCGGAAAAATGGGTAACGCATTCAGTAAACGCTTCCCGTAATTTTTGGTCAACAGACGCTTGTCGTAAATCACCACTTCCCCCCAACAGCCGTGGCTACGTATCAATCGCCCCACCTGCTGGATCAAATTAAACGACGCGCTGGGCAAACTCTGCACTTCAAAGGGGTAACGGTTCAGACTTTTCAACCACTCCCCTTCGGTAATGACCACCGGGCTGTCGATGGGCGGGAAAGCAATTTTGTGAATATGAACCTGGGTGAGCAAGTCACCTTTGAGATCCAAGCCTTCCGCAAAAGATTGCAGACCGACCAGCACACTGCGTTCGCCGTTTTCCACCCGCTTGCGGTGCAACTCTACCAGCCGGTATCGCGGCTGATCGCCCTGCACTAACAACAGCAAACGTAAGTCCATGACATGCTCAAGAAACCGTTGCATCGCCCTGCCGCTGGCAAACAATACCAGCATGCCGTGGTACTTTTTGCTCTCAAGCTCCTGACGAAAATAGGCCGCCATCTCCGCAATATGTTGCTCTTCGTTGTCTATCGACGGCTCATACTGCATCTGCGGTATGACGATTTTCCCCTGTTCAACATGGTTGAATGGCGAGTCGAGAGCCACGAAACGGTCGCCCGCTTTCTCCTTCAGCCCGCTCATCTCCTGCAAGCGAGAGAAACTGTTCAGCGACCGTAGCGTGGCGGATGTCACCACAATATGCGGCACGCTACGCCAGAGCAGTCTTTCCAGTTGATCGCTGACGCGGATCCCGACACAGTGAAACCAGACATGCATTTGCCCGTCGCGCACCTCGCGGGTGGCCCATTTGGATACCGGCGCACCGGAGGCCTGCGCCAGCGACGCCAGACGCCACAGCTTGCTTTGCGCTTCGAACATGCCCAGCGCCCGGTTCATCTGCAAAATCACCCGGTGCAGACGTACGATGTCGTGGGTTCCGGTTTTCTCACTGAGATCGTTGAGAAACAGTTCCGCCAGTCCACGCAACATTTCGGTGAGTTTTGCCAGCCGCTGACAAATCTCCATCACCTCTGCGGGCAATTCGCCCATTGCGAAGCGGTGCTCCGCCTCCTGGGTGGCGGGCAGATAAAGATTCAGAATCGCGTTCAGCGAGGCAATCAGTTCATACAGCTCTTCGCAGTGCGCGTTCAGACGCTCAGGGTTGGCCAGCGGCGGCATGGTTTTGGGTCGAAACTGTTCCAGACAGGTCGCAACCAGTTTGGTAAAGAGATCGAGTTGCAGGCGATACCAGGGCGCCGTGATTTCAGCGCTCATTTCCAGCGCATCACGCGCCACATCCGGCAGATGATGTCCTTCATCCAGCACCAGCAGCTGATTTTTGGGGTCCGGCAACACCGCTTCGCTTTCCATTGCCGCCATCACCAGCGCATGGTTTGCCACCACCACCTCGGCTTCCTGGATCTCACGACGCGCCACAAAGAACGGGCATTCGCGGTAATAGTGGCAGTTACGGTTGAGACAACTGGCTTTGTCGGTGCTCAGACGCTGCCACAGTGAATCATCAATGGCGATATCGGTATGGTCGCGTAAGCCATCCCACTTGTAGCTGTCCAGATCGCCCTTCAGCCTGGCGCAGCGTTTTTGCTCTTCCTGATTGTTCGGCGTCAGCGCATCGTCAAGAAATGCCAGCAGATCTTGTTGGTCAGGTTCAGTGCTGGCCAACGCCGCCAGATTGCGCGGACACACATACCGCCCACGTCCAAACGCGGCAGTAAAACGGAGATCGGGGATAATTTTTCGCAGCAGAGGAAGGTCTTTGCTGTAAATCTGATCCTGCAACGCGACGTTGGCGGTACTCACCACCAGCGTTTTTTGTTCTTCGCGCGCGATGGCGATACCGGGGATCAGATACGAGAGGGTTTTCCCGACACCGGTCGGCGCTTCAATCGCCAGATGCCGTCCGTCTTCCCCGGCCAGCGTTTTGGCGACATCAGCAATCATCTGCCGCTGCGGCGCACGGGGAATAAAGTCGGGGATCTGTTCCTGAAGCGCCTTATACCAGGCAGCAATTTGCGCTTTTAGCGCCGCCGTCAATGCCATGAGAAAACCTGAAATACTGTATAAACAGCCACTATTGTGGCACTTTCCTTAACGGGTCGCAAAAAGAAAAACCCGACCATGTGGTCGGGCTTCCCGTTGACTGCCTTATTCTGCCGACGTCAGTCGGCGCGGACGACGCGGCGGGCGCGGCTTATCGCCTGCCGGTTTCGCATCACCGAGTCGGCGTGAAGGTTTGGCCGCGGATTTTGGCGCTCCGCCTTCAGAACGACGCGGTTGCTGCTGACCACGGCCAGCACCGCCCTGACCTTGCCCCTGCTGAGAGCGACCACGGCCGCCACCGTTGCCGTTGCCACGTTGCTGCTGGCGACCATTTTGAATCGGTTCCGCTTTAATGGAAGGGTCCGGCTCATAGCCCGGCAGCGCAATGCGTGGGATCTCTTTTTTCAGCAGCTTTTCGATGTCGCGCAGCAGCTTGTGTTCATCCACACAGACCAGCGACAGCGCTTCACCGGTGGCCGCAGCACGCCCGGTACGACCGATACGGTGGACGTAATCTTCCGGCACGTTTGGCAATTCATAGTTCACCACGTGCGGCAGCTCTTCAATATCCAGCCCACGCGCCGCGATATCCGTGGCAACCAGTACCCGAATGTCGCCGGATTTAAAATCAGCCAGCGCACGCGTACGCGCCCCTTGCGATTTATTGCCGTGGATGGCCGCGCTACGAATGCCGTCTTTATTCAACTGTTCCGCCAGATGGTTGGCGCCATGTTTAGTACGGGTGAAGACCAGCACCTGTTGCCAGTTGCCCTGACCAATCATCTGCGACAGCAGTTCACGTTTGCGTTTCTTATCAACAAAATGGACGTGCTGCGTCACCTGATCGGACGCGGTGTTACGCCGCGCAACTTCGATTTCCAGCGGATTACGCAGTAATTTTTCGGCCAGCGCTTTGATGTCGTCGGAGAAGGTCGCAGAGAACAACAGGTTCTGACGCTTCGGCGGCAATTTAGCCAGTACGCGACGAATATCGTGAATAAAGCCCATGTCCAGCATGCGGTCAGCTTCATCCAGCACCAGAATTTCAATCTGATCCAATTTAACGGCGTTTTGATGTTCCAGATCGAGCAAACGGCCAGGGGTGGCCACCAGCACGTCTACGCCGCCACGCAGTTTCATCATCTGTGGGTTGATGCTAACCCCGCCGAAGACCACCAGCGAACGAATGTTCAGGTATTTGCTGTAATCCCGCACGTTCTCGCCGATTTGCGCGGCCAGTTCGCGGGTCGGGGTCAGAATCAATGCTCGTACCGGGCGACGCCCCTTCGCATGGGGTTCATTGGAAATGAGATGCTGCAACAGCGGCAGCGTAAAGCCCGCGGTTTTACCCGTACCCGTTTGTGCACTGGCCATCAGGTCGCGACCTTGCAGCACCGCAGGGATCGCCTGCTGCTGAATTGGGGTGGGTTCGCGATAGCCCTGCTCTGCAACGGCGCGCAAAATATCAGGATTTAAACCCAGGGAATCAAAAGACATAACTACTCCGAACCGCCCCGACCGTTCCCGGTGTAGTTTTCAGGGAGATACACGCAAAAGAGATGACAAAAACCACAATGTCATGAAGGGGCGGAGTGTAGCAGTTTTTGTGACGCACCGCATAAATTATCCCGGAACGTAGCCGAAACAAAATAAAGCCAGGACTGGACACGCGGAAAAATCAGTCATAATGTTAATCAATCGATTGATTAATACTTAGGTCATGCCATGAATACTTCGACCATGACGACCAAAGGCGAGCAGGCAAAGGGCCAGTTGATCGCCGCGGCCCTTGCGCAGTTCGGTGAATATGGCCTGCATGCCACCACCCGGGATATTGCCGCGCAGGCCGGGCAGAATATCGCCGCCATTACCTACTATTTTGGCTCAAAGGACGATCTCTACCTCGCCTGCGCCCAGTGGATTGCCGACTTTATTGGCGGACAGTTTCGTCCCCACGCCGAAGAGGCGGAACAGCTCTTCGCCCAGCCGCAGCCCGATCGTGATGCGATGCGCGAGCTGATTCTTCGCGCGTGTAAGAACATGATTATGCTGTTGACGCAGGAAGACACGGTGAATCTCAGTAAATTCATCTCGCGCGAGCAGCTCTCTCCAACGGCGGCCTATCAACTGATACACAACCAGGTTATCGCCCCGCTACACACCCATCTCACAAGGTTAATTGCGGCCTATACCGGCTGTGATGCCGAAGATACCCAAACCATTTTGCACACCCACGCTCTGCTAGGTGAAGTTCTGGCATTCCGTCTGGGGAAAGAAACGATCCTCAAGCGCACAGGCTGGTCGCAATTTGATGAAGAAAAAACCGCACTGATTTACCAGACGATCACCTGTCATATCGATCTCATTCTGCAAGGTTTAACGCAAAGGAGTCTGGACTCATGAAGAAACCCGTCGTTATCGGACTGGCCGTGGCGGTGATTGTTGCCGTGATTGCCGGTGGAACATGGTGGTACCAAAGTCGGCAAGATAACGGGCTGACGCTGTATGGCAATGTGGACATCCGCACGGTTAATTTAAGCTTCCGCGTCGGCGGCCGGCTCTCTTCACTGGCCGTTGACGAGGGCGATACCATCACCTCCGGGCAGGTGCTGGGCACACTCGATAAAGCGCCCTATGAAAACGCCTTAATGCAGGCCAAAGCGGGCGTCTCGGTTGCACAGGCGCAGTACGACCTGATGCTGGCAGGCTATCGCGACGAAGAGATAGCCCAGGCTGCAGCCGCCGTAAAACAGGCGCAAGCCGCCTTTGACTACGCGCAGAACTTTTACCAACGCCAGCAAGGATTGTGGAAAAGCCGCACCATTTCTGCCAACGATCTGGAAAACGCCCGCTCATCCCGTGACCAGGCCCAGGCAACGCTGAAATCAGCACAGGATAAACTGAGCCAGTACCGCACCGGTAACCGCCAACAGGATATCGCCCAGGCGAAAGCCAGCCTCGAACAGGCACAGGCGCAACTGGCGCAAGCTGAACTCGATTTGCAGGATACCGCCCTGGTAGCCCCCTCTGACGGGACGCTGTTAACCCGCGCCGTGGAGCCGGGCAGTATGCTGAATGCCGGCGGCACGGTTCTCACCCTCTCGCTAACGCGCCCGGTCTGGGTTCGCGCTTACGTCGATGAGCGCAACCTGAGTCAGGTGTCGCCAGGACGGGAAATTTTGCTCTATACCGATGGCCGTCCCGATAAGCCTTACCACGGTAAAATCGGCTTTGTTTCTCCGACTGCGGAATTCACCCCGAAGACTGTCGAGACTCCAGACCTGCGAACCGATCTGGTCTATCGTCTGCGCATTGTGGTGACGGACGCCGATGATGCGCTACGCCAGGGGATGCCAGTGACCCTAAAGCTCGGTGATGAGGCGCGGCATGAATGACGCTGTCATTACGTTAAACGGACTGGTTAAACGCTTTGCGGGAATGGAAAAATGCGCCGTAGCTCCGCTCGACTGCACAATTCACGCGGGCTATGTCACGGGACTGGTGGGTCCGGACGGCGCCGGAAAAACCACGCTGATGCGGATGCTGGCGGGGTTACTGAAACCCGACGGCGGTCAGGCGTCGGTGATGGGTTTTGATCCGATTCGCGACGACAGCGCGCTGCATGCCGTACTCGGCTATATGCCGCAAAAATTTGGCCTCTATGAAGATTTAACCGTCATGGAGAACCTTAACCTCTATGCCGATCTGCGCAGCGTCACCGGTGAGGCAAGGAAAAAAACCTTTGCGCGTCTGCTGGAATTCACCTCGCTCGGCCCGTTTACCGGGAGACTCGCCGGTAAGCTCTCCGGTGGGATGAAACAGAAGCTGGGGCTGGCCTGTACGCTGGTCGGCGCGCCAAAAGTTTTGCTGCTGGATGAACCCGGCGTCGGCGTGGACCCGATATCACGACGCGAGCTGTGGCAGATGGTGCATGAACTGGCGGGTGACGGGATGCTGATCCTGTGGAGCACCTCGTATCTGGATGAAGCCGAACAGTGTCGCGACGTGCTGCTGATGAACGAAGGTGAACTGCTCTATCAGGGCGAACCAACGGCGCTGACGCAAACTATGGCGGGTCGCAGTTTCTTAATCAGCAGTCCGCAGATAAACAACCGCAAGCTGTTGCAGCAGGCGCTAAAACTGCCGCAGGTCAGCGATGGCATGATTCAGGGAAAATCCGTTCGTCTGATCCTGAAAAAAGAGGCCACCGCAGACGATATTCGTCACGGTGAAGGAATGCCGGAAATCGCTATCGATGAAACCGCACCGCGCTTTGAAGATGCGTTTATTGATCTGCTCGGCGGAGCGGGCACGTCAGAGTCCCCGCTTGGCGCAATCCTCCATACCGTGGAAGGAATACCCGGCGAGACGGTGATTGAAGCAAAGCTTCTGACCAAAAAATTTGGTGATTTTGCCGCGACCGATCAGGTGAATTTTGCCGTCAAACGTGGCGAGATTTTTGGCCTGCTCGGGCCAAACGGCGCGGGGAAATCCACCACCTTTAAAATGATGTGCGGTCTGTTGGTGCCGACCTCCGGTAAGGCGTTGGTCCTGGATATGGACCTGAAAGTCAGCTCAGGAAAGGCGCGCCAGCATTTGGGCTATATGGCGCAAAAATTCTCCCTCTACAGCAACCTGACGGTGGAGCAGAACCTGCGCTTCTTCTCCGGCGTCTACGGGCTGCGGGGACGCGCGCAAAACGAAAAAATTGCGCGGATGAGCGAAGCCTTTGGTCTGAAAAGCATTGCGTCACATGCCACTGACGAACTGCCTCTGGGATTTAAACAGCGTCTGGCGCTGGCCTGCTCGCTGATGCACGAACCGGATATTCTCTTTCTTGATGAACCGACGTCAGGCGTAGACCCCCTCACCCGCCGCGAATTTTGGCTGCATATCAATAGCATGGTCGAAAAAGGCGTGACGGTGATGGTCACCACCCACTTTATGGATGAAGCAGAATACTGCGACCGTATTGGGCTTGTGTATCGCGGGAAACTGATCGCCAGCGGCACCCCGGATGACCTGAAAGCGCAGACCGCCGACAACGACACGCCGGACCCGACGATGGAGCACGCCTTTATCACGCTCATCCACAACTGGGACAAGGAGCATACGCATGAGTAACACCGTACTCTCCTGGCGCCGGGTGCGCGCCTTGTGCGTCAAAGAAACGCGCCAGATCGTTCGCGATCCCAGCAGTTGGCTGATTGCGGTGGTGATCCCTCTACTGCTGCTGTTTATTTTTGGCTACGGCATCAACCTCGACTCCAGCAAACTGCGGGTGGGGATCTTGCTTGAGCAGCAAAGTGAAGAGGCGCTCGACTTTACGCACACCATGACGGGCTCTCCCTACATCGACGCCACCATCAGCGATAACCGCCATGAGCTTATCGAAAAGATGCAGGCCGGGCGCATTCGCGGTCTGGTGGTGATCCCGGTCGATTTCGCCCAAAAAATGGCGCGAGACAATGATACCGCTCCGATTCAGGTGATCACTGACGGCAGCGAGCCGAACACGGCCAATTTTGTACAAGGCTATGTCGAGGGGATCTGGCAGATCTGGCAAATGCAGCGGGCGGAAGATCGCGGAGAAGAATTTAAACCGTTGATTGACGTACAGACCCGCTATTGGTTTAACCCGGCAGCCATCAGCCAGCATTTTATTATTCCGGGCGCTGTCACCATCATTATGACGGTGATCGGCGCCATCCTCACGTCACTGGTGGTCGCGCGCGAATGGGAACGCGGCACGATGGAAGCGCTACTTTCTACCGAAATCACTCGCGTTGAATTGCTGCTGTGTAAGCTGATCCCTTATTACTTCCTCGGGATGCTGGCAATGCTGCTGTGTATGCTGGTCTCGGTGTTTATTCTCGGCGTACCCTATCGTGGTTCGCTATTGATCCTGTTTTTTATCACCAGCCTGTTTTTACTCAGCACATTGGGGATGGGATTGCTCATCTCGACCATTACCCGTAACCAGTTTAACGCCGCCCAGGTGGCGTTAAACGCCGCCTTTTTGCCCTCGATTATGCTGTCGGGATTTATCTTCCAGATAGACAGCATGCCTGCGGTGATCCGCGCGGTGACATACATTATTCCGGCGCGCTATTTTGTCAGTACTCTGCAAAGCCTGTTCCTGGCTGGCAATATTCCGGTGGTGCTGATGATCAACGTCCTGTTTTTAATCGCGTCGGCAGTCATGTTTATTGGTCTGACGTGGCTCAAAACCAAACGTCGGCTGGATTAGGGAGAAGAGCATGTTTCATCGCTTATGGACGTTAATCCGCAAAGAGCTGCAATCGCTGCTGCGCGAGCCGCAGACTCGCGCGATCCTGATTTTGCCCGTGCTGCTTCAGGTCATTCTGTTTCCCTTTGCCGCCACGCTGGAGGTCACTAACGCCACCATCGCCATTTATAACGAAGATAATGGCAAGCATTCGGTCGAGCTAACCCAACGTTTTGCCCGCGCCAAAGCCTTTACGCACATTTTGCTGCTCAATAGCCCGCAAGAGATCCAACCGACCATCGATACCCAGAAAGCGCTGTTGCTGGTGCGTTTCCCGGCAGATTTCTCACGTAATCTGGATACTTTCCAGCAGGCACCAATGCAGTTGATTCTTGACGGACGTAACTCCAACAGCGCGCAAATCGCAGCCAACTATTTGCAGCAGATCGTCAAAGATTACCAGCAGGAGCTGATGGACGGTAAGCCCAAACCCAATAACAGCGAGCTGGTGGTGAGAAATTGGTACAACCCGAATCTCGACTATAAGTGGTTCGTGGTGCCGTCGCTGATCGCCATGATCACCACCATTGGCGTGATGATCGTCACCTCGCTTTCTGTTGCCCGCGAACGCGAGCAAGGTACGCTGGATCAGCTGTTAGTTTCCCCTCTGACCACCTGGCAAATTTTCATCGGCAAAGCTGTCCCTGCGCTGATTGTGGCCACCGGCCAGGCGACTATCGTGCTGGGTATCGGCATCTGGGCGTACCAAATACCCTTCGCCGGTTCACTGGCCCTGTTCTACTTCACGATGATGATTTACGGTTTGTCACTGGTCGGTTTCGGGTTGTTGATCTCATCACTGTGCGCGACCCAGCAACAGGCGTTTATCGGTGTATTTGTCTTTATGATGCCGGCGATTTTGCTCTCGGGGTACGTTTCCCCGGTCGAGAATATGCCTGTCTGGTTGCAGAATTTAACGTGGATAAACCCTATCCGCCATTTTACGGATATCACCAAGCAGATTTATTTGAAGGATGCGAGTCTGAAAATTGTCTGGGGAAGTTTGTGGCCGCTACTGGTGATAGCAGCCACAACGGGATCAGCGGCGTATGCGATGTTTAGACGCAAAGTGATGTAACTTTTTCTCTTTCGCCAGTAACGACACCACGGCGGGTCCGGCAAGGATTGCCAGCCCCGCAAAAGCCAACAATATGTTATTTTGTAAAACACGAGACAGTAACCACAGCACAATCATTGCCGCGCCGAAATACCAGGTTGTCGTCAGCTCTTCCAGTACATCCGCAACATCACGCCAGCGCTGTTCATGATGGCGCTGCAACGCCAGCATCAGCAAAACCGTCACGCCGTAAACCACACAAAGTCCGAGACCCACGTGTACCAGTGTACCGCTCATCCAGCCCATCACCAGCAACGCCACTATCAGTAAATGCAACATAATCTGCCAGCAACTTAGACCCGTTGCGACACGAACACGTTGTTGCCACCTCATGGCTATTCTCCTGAAGGATTTTTGTCTAATAACTCAGAGTACCGGACTTTACGGAAAATTCCGTAAGACCGCATCTTTTTGTGACGACGACTACACTATTTTTATTCAGGAAAGTGATGCAAACAGGAGAATTATGCCCGGACAAACACAGCGATTTTCACTCAACGTGCTCACCCTCAATACCCATAAAGGTTTCACGGCCTTTAACCAGCGCTTTATTTTACCGGAGCTGCGCGATGCGGTGCGAACCGTCAGTGCGGATATTGTCTGTTTGCAGGAAGTGATGGGCGCCCATGACGTACACCCCCTGCACATTGCGAACTGGCCGGATAACCCTCATTACGAGTTTCTCGCCGACACCCTGTGGCGTGATTTCGCGTATGGGCGCAATGCCGTTTACCCGGAGGGACATCACGGCAACGCAGTACTCTCACGCTATCCCATTGAACATGATGAAAATCGTGACATCTCCGTTGGCAACAGCGAAAAACGAGGCGTGCTGTATTGCCGCATTATGCCGCCGCAGTTGAACCGCCCGATCCACGTTATGTGTGTCCATCTGGGCTTACGTGAAGCTCACCGCCAGGCGCAACTCAACATGCTGGCCGACTGGGTGAACAGCCTCCCCACTGGCGAGCCGGTGATTGTCGCCGGGGATTTTAATGACTGGCGACAACGCGCCAGCCGTCCGTTGAAAACCCGTGCCGGCCTGGAGGAGATCTTCACTCGCGCCCACGGACGCCCGGCACGAACGTTTCCGGCGCGCCTGCCATTGCTGCACCTTGATCGCATCTATGTCAAAAACGCCAACGCCAGCGCCCCCACGGCGCTACCGCTGCATCACTGGCGACACTTATCTGACCATGCGCCTCTGAGTGCGGAGATTCATTTATGAAATGCGGCTGGCGTGAAGGTAATCAGATTCAGCTCCTGGAGAACGGCGATCAGTATTACCCCGCCGTGTTTGGCGCCATCGCCCGGGCGGAGCAGAAAATCATTCTGGAAACCTTTATCTGGTTTGAAGATGAGGTGGGAAGACAACTACACGCGGCCCTGCTCAATGCCGCACAACGTGGCGTACACGTTGAAGTGTTACTGGACGGGTACGGCTCTCCGGATCTCAGCGCTCCCTTTGTCGAAGCACTGACAGCGGCCGGGATTATTTTTCGCTATTACGATCCCCGCCCTCGTCTGTTGGGGATGCGCACCAATCTTTTTCGTCGGATGCACCGAAAGATTGTGGTGATAGATGCCCGGATCGCCTTTGTCGGTGGGATTAACTACTCCGCAGAACATATGTCCGACTATGGCCCCGAGGCCAAACAGGATTACGCCGTTCGGGTGGAAGGGCCGATTGTGGAAGACATTCTGCAATTTGAGCTGGAGAACCTGCCGGGACAGCGCGCGGCACGCCGCTGGTGGCGGCGCCATCATCGCGCACAGGTGAATCGTCACCCCGGTGAAGCGCAGGCGTTGTTTGTCTGGCGCGATAATGACGAACACCGTGACGATATTGAACGCCATTACCTGAAAATGCTCACTCAGGCAAAACGCGAAGTGATGATTGCGAACGCCTATTTCTTCCCGGGCTATCGCCTGCTGCATGCGATGCGCAACGCTGCCCGACGCGGCGTGCGCGTACAACTTATCGTTCAGGGTGAACCTGACATGCCCATTGTCAAAGTCGGCGCACGATTGCTCTACAACTATCTGGTTAAAGGCGGCGTACGGATTTATGAATATCGCCGTCGTCCTTTGCATGGCAAAGTGGCCCTGATGGACGACCACTGGGCCACCGTCGGTTCCAGCAACCTCGACCCACTCAGTCTGTCGCTCAATCTGGAAGCGAACATCATCATTTATGATCGAACATTTAACCAGACGTTGCGCGACAATCTCAGCACAATGATCGCCGATGATTGCAAACAGGTTGATGAATCCATGTTGCCCAGACGCACCTGGTGGAATCTCAGCAAAAGCGTACTGGCGTTCCACTTTTTACGTCACTTCCCCGCGCTGGTGGGCTGGCTTCCGGCTCATACTCCGCATCTCGCGCGGGTTGAACCGCCAGCCCAACCGGCGATGGAAACTCAGGACCGGGTAGAAGCGCAAGAGACAGGGGGAAAACCCTGATGGCGAAATCGCATACGCGCTGGCGGCGGGCTAAAAAAATCCTCACTGGGCTGTTTTTTATTGCCGTCGTCGTGTTGCTGGTGGTCTACGCCAGCAAAGTCAACTGGAACGATGTCTGGACCGTGTTCCGCGACTATAACCGGCGTGTCATGGCGGGCGCCGTCGGGCTGGTGATCGTCAGCTACTTACTCTATGGCTGTTATGATTTGCTCGCGCGCCTCTACTGTGGGCACCGGCTGGCAAAACGGCAGGTCATGCTGGTTTCTTTCATCTGTTACGCCTTCAATCTGACCCTCAGTACCTGGGTTGGCGGTATCGGGATGCGTTACCGACTTTATTCCCGCCTCGGCTTACCGGGCAGCACGATTACGCGGATTTTCTCACTCAGCATTGCCACTAACTGGCTGGGTTACATCGTGCTGGGGGGCGTGATCTTTACCTTCGGTATGGTGCAACTGCCTGACCACTGGTATGTCGATGAAAGTACGCTACGTATGCTGGGCGTGGCATTGCTTTTGACCATTACGCTGTACCTGTGGTTTTGTGCCTTTGCAACGCATCGCCATCTCACCATCAAAGGGCAAAAGCTGGTGTTGCCCTCCTGGACGTTCGCCCTCACGCAGATGACCATTTCCAGCCTTAACTGGATGGTGATGGGGGCGATTATCTGGCTGTTACTGGGGCAGTCCGTAAACTATTTCTTTGTCCTTGGCGTGTTACTGGTGAGCAGTATTGCTGGCGTCATTGTGCATATTCCGGCAGGGATAGGGGTACTGGAAGCTGTTTTTATCGCCCTTCTCGCGGGAGAACAGACGTCGCAAGGGACGATTATCGCCGCCCTGCTCGCCTGGCGGGCGCTCTATTATTTTATTCCGCTTTTGCTGGCGCTTTGCTGTTATCTGGTCCTGGAGAGTCGGGCGAAGAAATTGCGGGCAAAAAACGAGAAGGCGATGGCGAAGTGATTTTTGCCGGACAGCCGTTCAGTACGAACGCCATCCGGCACAACAGCCATTAACGGCGATTGCCGAAAATACGCAGCAGCATCAGGAACAGATTGATGAAATCGAGATAGAGCGTCAGCGCGCCGAGAATAGCTGTTTTACGCAGACTTGAGCTGTCACGGACGTCGATCTGCTCGCCAATGTTTTTCAGCTTTTGCGTGTCGTACGCGGTCAGTCCGACAAACACAATCACCCCGATATAGGTCACCGCCCACATCAGCGCTTCACTTTTCAGCCAGAAGTTGACCAATGACGCCAGAACGATGCCAATCAGCGCCATAAACAGCATGTTGCCGAAACCGCTGAGATCGCGTTTGGTGGTGTAACCGTACAGGCTCATCGCGCCAAACATGCCGCCCGAAACTACAAAGGTGCTGGCGATGGAAGAGTAGGTATAGACGATAAAAATGCTCGACAACGTTAATCCGGTCAGCGCGGAATAAAGCATAAACAGCGTGGTCGCCATCCCGGCGCTGAGTTTATGCACCATCGCAGACAGCACAACAACCAACCCAAGCTGCGCGATAATCAAACCAAAGAAGGTAATTTTGCTGGAAAAGATAAACATCATCAGTTCAGGCGTATTGGCGGCATACCACGCGATAAACGCCGTCAGCAGTAGACCGCAGGTCATCCAGCCATAGACTTGCGCCATGTAGGTTTGCAGGCCGGAACGCGCCTGAACGATAGAATCGGATCGTGGAAATCGGTCCATGATAATCTCCTGGTTGAAAGTGATACCTGTCACTAAGCGTATCACATTATCTCACCAGCGTTTCGCCGCCTGTTGATCACTATCACGCGCTTCTACCCAGCGATCACCCTCCGGCGTCGCCTCGCGCTTCCAGAACGGCGCACGCGTTTTCAGATAATCCATAATGAACTGCCCGGCTTCAAACGCGCTGCTACGATGCGCACTGGTCACGCCGACAAAGACGATTTCATCCCCAGGCCATAGTTCGCCGATGCGATGAATCACGGTCACGCGCCCCAGCGGCCAGCGGCTACGCGCCTCATCGACAATATCCGCCAGCGCCTTTTCCGTCATGCCAGGGTAGTGTTCCAGCGTCAACGCCTTCACGCTATCGCCGAGATTATGATTGCGGACTTTCCCGGTGAACGTGACGACCGCGCCATCTTCATCGCGCTCCGCCAGCCAGGGATACTCTTCCCCTACGCTAAACGGGGCAGGTCCGACAACAATTCGCGTTTCAGCCATCTCAGCCTCCCGTTACGGGCGGGAAGAACGCCACTTCATCACCGTCGACTAACGGCTGATCAAAGCTGACTAATGTCTGGTTAACCGCCGCCAGCAATTTGCCATCTTCCAGCGCCAGCGCCCAACGATCGCTTTGCGCCGCCAGATGCTGACGAAGCGCCTCCACCGTGGTGAAGTTGGCTGGCAGTTCCAGCGCATCGGTATTGACCAGTTCGCGCACCTGGGCGAAGAAAAGCACCTTAATCATCGGCATCCACCTTAAAATCTCCTGACTTACCGCCGCTTTTCGCCAGTAAACGAACCGGGCCAATCACCATGTCTTTTTGCACGGCTTTGCACATATCGTAGATGGTCAACGCCGCCACAGACGCAGCGGTCAGAGCTTCCATTTCCACACCGGTCTTCCCTGTCAAACGGCAGACAGATTCGATGCGCACACGGTTGTGCTCTGGTTCAGCCTGCAGTTGTACTTCCACTTTGCTTAACAACAGCGGATGGCACAGGGGAATCAGCTCCCAGGTGCGTTTGGCGGCCTGAATTCCGGCAATACGGGCGGTTGCAAAAACGTCGCCTTTGTGGTGACTGCCAGAGATGATCATGGCCAACGTTTCGCTATGCATCGTGACGAAAGCTTCTGCGCGCGCCTCGCGAACGGTTTCCGCTTTGGCGGAGACATCCACCATGTGCGCTTCGCCAGCGGCGTTAATATGGGTCAGTTGCGACATACTTATTTCTTCAAATGAGGGTGGAAATTGCACGGACGCGTGCGGGCATCCAGTTGCGGCGCAATAATATTGTCCCACGCGGTGCGACACGCTTTGGTGGAACCTGGCATGGCGAAAATCAGCGTTTTATTCGCCACACCTGCCACCGCGCGCGACTGCAACGTCGCGGTGCCAATCTCTTCAAAGGAGAGCATGCGGAATACTTCGCCAAACCCTTCAACCTCTCGGTCAAACAGCGGCAGTAACGCTTCCGGGGCCTGATCACCTTCTGTTAGCCCGGTCCCGCCGGTTATCAGCACCACCTGCACGTCGTCGCTGGCAATCCAGGCGGAAACCTGGGCACGGATGGCGTAACGGTTTTCTTTGACGATGGCTTTATCGACCACTTTATGGCCAGCATCCAGCGCGGAATCACGCAGAAAATGCCCTGAAGTGTCATCTTCTTCGCCGCGACGGCTGGAAATCGTAAGAATAGCGATACGGGTTGGGATAAATTCAGTACTTACCTGACTCATCTGAAATCTCCTTTTAGCGTTTATCCACCAATGTACGATAAATTTTGCGTAATTCCGGTCTGGTTCTGATGCAGGAAATGGGTCTGTTTTTTCGCCAGCAACGCGGCAGAAATGCGCTCTTGCAGCGCCGGCTGTTGAGTGTCATCTTCCAGCAGATCGCGCAGACTGACGCCGCCTTCGCCAAACAGGCACAGGTGAAGTTTCCCCACTGACGAAACGCGCAGACGGTTGCAGGTTGCGCAGAAATCTTTCTCATACGGCATGATAAGACCAATTTCACCGGCATAGTCAGGGTGACAAAACACCTGCGCCGGGCCGTCGCTGCGCTTGCGTAGCTGATGAAGCCAGCCGCGACGCAACAGTTCGTCACGCAGCACCTGACCAGAAATATGGTGTTTACGGAAGAGTTCGCTCCCCTCCCCGGTTTCCATCAATTCGATGAAACGCAATTGGATGGGGCGTGTCTGAATCCACGCAAGGAAGGTGTCCAGTTGATGGTGATTGACATCGCGCATCAGCACGGTATTGACTTTGACCTTTTCAAACCCGGCGTCAAAGGCGGCATCGATTCCCGCCATCACCTGCTGAAATTTATCCTGCCCGGTAATGGCATGAAACTGACGAGCGTCAAGGCTGTCGACGCTAACATTGATGCCGGTCAGTCCGGCGTCGCGCCAGTTCGCCGCGTCACGCGCCAGGCGATAGCCATTGGTGGTGACCGCTACCTGGCGGATCGCGGCATTTTCGCGCACGGCGGCGATGATGTCGGTAAAGTCACGACGTAAGGACGGCTCACCGCCCGTCAGGCGCACTTTCTCCGTGCCGAGATTCGCAAACGCGCGCGTAACCCGGCGGATTTCGTCGACGGTCAGGAAGCCATTATTGGTGACCCCGCCAGGCTTGTAGCCATCCGGCAGGCAGTAGGTGCAACGAAAGTTACACACATCGGTAATTGACAAACGTAAGTAGTAAAACTTACGCGCGAAAGCATCGGTAAGTTGTGAGCCCATGTACACCTTTCCAAATACGGGAGGCGGAGTCATTTCTTCCTGCGCCCTGGCGACAAACACGTTTACGCATTTGTCACGGCCAAAGCACCGTATCAGTTGACCCAGGTGCAGAGGCTAGAGTGTTTATTGTGGTTATGCCGATACTAGCGTGTAAACGTTTTTTACGCCATCTACACTTACGCTGTATAATCATATACATAACGTATTGATCGTGCACTTTCGCTACAGAATAAGCAAAAATCACAGTTTTGCATTGATATACATCATTTTGCTGTACCATCCCCCTCGCCATAAAGAGGTAGATGGCAAGATTTTATTTCCACTCAGCCCACCAGGCTAATTGCTGAAAACCCGCGATTTGCGCTACTGTAATGCAGATCTTTTGACATCAGGAATTCATATGCGCAATCGCACGCTGGCAGACCTCGACCGTGTTGTGGCTCTCGGCGGAGGGCATGGATTAGGACGCGTTCTTTCTTCACTCTCGCCATTAGGTTCACGCCTGACCGGTATTGTTACGACAACCGACAACGGCGGCTCAACAGGACGAATTCGCCGTTCAGAGGGCGGTATTGCCTGGGGCGATATGCGTAATTGTCTGAACCAGTTAATTACGGAGCCCAGCGTCGCTTCAGCCATGTTTGAGTATCGTTTTGGCGGTAATGGCGAACTTTCCGGGCATAACCTCGGAAATCTGATGTTAAAGGCGCTGGATCACCTTAGCGTAAGGCCTCTTGAAGCCATCAATTTAATTCGTAATCTGCTGAAAGTGGATGCGCATTTAATTCCGATGTCGGAGTTGCCGGTAGACCTGATGGCGATCGACTCCCAGGGGCATGAAGTGTACGGCGAGGTCAATATCGACCAGTTATCCATGCCGCCGCAAGAATTGATGCTGTCGCCTAAAGTTCCCGCAACCCGCGAGGCCGTGCAAGCCATTAGCGAAGCAGATCTGATTTTGATTGGACCGGGCAGTTTTTACACCAGCCTGATGCCTATCCTGCTGCTGGACGATCTGGCGCAGGCGTTACGACGCACCCCTGCGCCGATGGTGTATATCGGCAATCTGGGGCGCGAATTGAGTTTGCCCGCCGCCAGTTTATCCCTGGCCGATAAGCTCGCCATTATGGAGCAGTATGTCGGCAAGAAAGTGATTGATGCGGTCGTGGTCGGGCCGAAAGTCGATGCCAGTGCCATCACCGACAGAATTGTGATTCAGGAGATTCTTGAGGCCAGCGACATTCCGTATCGCCATGATCGTCAGTTGCTGCACTGCGCGCTGGAAAAAGCGGTACAGACGCTCGGTTAAATCGGTATGCCTGATAGCGACACTCACGCGTCTTATCAGGCATACCGCGAAGTCCCTTAAGACGCCGCAATAAACAACTCGCGTAACTGGTGCAATTGGTCGCGGATCTGCGCGGCTTCTTCAAACTCCAGATTCTGCGCATGTTGCATCATTTGCCCTTCCAGCTCATGAATTTTTTGCTGCAACGCTTTCGGCGTCATGTCCAGCTCAACCACATCGGACTTCGCCCCTGCGCGCGACTTCCCTTTCCCCTTCGCTTTTGTCTTCGCGATGTTCTGGCCGAGCGCCAGAATATCGACCACTTTTTTGTTCAGCCCCTGCGGGATAATACCGTGTTCTTCGTTGTACTGCTGCTGCTTCTCTCTGCGACGTTCTGTTTCGCCAATGGCCTTTGCCATTGACGCGGTGATTTTATCGCCGTAGAGAATGGCTTTGCCGTTGATATTGCGCGCCGCGCGCCCGATGGTCTGGATTAGCGAACGTTCAGAACGCAGGAAACCTTCTTTGTCGGCATCAAGTATCGCGACCAGCGAGACTTCCGGCATATCCAGCCCTTCACGTAACAGGTTAATCCCCACCAGCACGTCAAATTCGCCCAGACGCAGGTCGCGAATAATTTCCATACGCTCAACGGTGTCGATATCTGAGTGCAGGTAGCGCACGCGCTCACCGTGTTCTTCCAGATATTCCGTCAGATCTTCCGCCATCCGTTTGGTCAGCGTGGTCACTAACACACGCTCGTTGATCGCCGCGCGAAGACGGATTTCAGAGAGTAAATCATCCACCTGCGTCGCCACCGGACGGACTTCAATAACCGGATCCAGTAGCCCGGTCGGACGCACCACCTGATCCACAACATCCCCCCCGGATTTCTCCAGCTCATAGTTGCCCGGCGTTGCGGATACATAGATGGTTTGTGGTGCCAGCGCTTCGAACTCTTCAAACTTCAGAGGACGGTTATCCAGCGCTGACGGCAAACGAAATCCATACTCAACGAGCGTCTCTTTACGCGCTCTGTCGCCACGATACATCCCGCCAATCTGCGGAATAGTCACGTGGGATTCATCCACCACCAGCAGACCGTCAGCAGGCAGGTAATCAAACAGGGTCGGCGGCGGCTCGCCCGGCCCACGCCCGGAAAGATAACGAGAGTAGTTTTCGATGCCGGAGCAATATCCCAACTCGTTCATCATTTCCAGATCGAATTGGGTACGCTGTGATAAGCGCTGTTCTTCAAGCAGTTTGTTGTTCGCCAGCAGGTTTTTACGCCGTTCCGCCAGCTCGACTTTAATCTCTTCCATCGCCTGCACAATACGTTCACGCGGGGTGACGTAGTGCGTCTTAGGGTAGATGGTATAACGTGTAATCGTTGACTCCACCTGCCCGGTGAGCGGATCAAACAGCGACAAGCGCTCCACTTCTTCGTCGAACAACTCCACGCGCAGGGCGATGTCATCAGACTCTGCAGGAAAAATGTCGATCACCTCGCCGCGCACACGGAATGTACCGCGCTGGAAAGCCTGATCGTTGCGGGTATATTGCAGCTCCGCCAGGCGACGCAAAATGGCGCGCTGGTCAATAATCATGCCCACCGTCAGATGCAGCATCATTTTCAGGTATAAATCGGGATCGCCCAGACCGTAAATGGCAGAAACAGAGGCCACCACCACCACATCCCGCCGTTCCAGCAGCGCTTTGGTGGCCGACAGACGCATTTGTTCAATGTGTTCGTTCACCGAAGCATCTTTCTCGATAAACGTGTCGGAACTGGGCACATAGGCTTCGGGTTGGTAGTAGTCGTAGTAAGAGACGAAATATTCCACCGCGTTCTTCGGGAAGAACTCTTTCATTTCACCGTACAGTTGCGCCGCCAGCGTTTTATTTGGCGCCAGCACCATTGTCGGGCGCTGCAAGTCCGCAATCACGTTGGCAATGGTGAACGTTTTTCCTGACCCCGTGACACCCAGCAAGGTCTGGTGCGCCAGACCATCTTCCAGCCCTTCCTCCAGACGACGTATCGCCTCAGGTTGATCGCCAGAGGGTTTAAATGCGGAATTCAGTTTGAACGGTTTACTCATGAGCAGCTACCTGAAGGAATGGGCGGGCAGGTGTGTAATTTTACTCGGGATAGCTAATATTGCCAGTAAAATATACTGGATGAAAAAACAGTAGCACAGTAAAGTATTTCTGTTACGCGGGCAAAAACCACGTCATCACAGTGCAAAATTTAGCCTCAGACGAGATAAAAAACCATCCGATGTCGGTTATCCCCAGACCTATGACTTTTTTAACATTTGTCAAGCCATGTAATGTGCGTTTTATGACATTCAATGACACTTTTCTTGCAGCCATTGCTTTTATTTAACACGCTGTTTTACAAGAGATATTTCTTTAAGCCGTCTTTCGCGCCAATTCAGTCGCAAGCCGCGTATTCTCTCGCTTACGTTATGTTTTCTAACTCTAATGCACAAGGTTATCCACAGGAATAGTGGATAACTGCTTCCAGCCCGTATGGAGTGCCGCCTGGCAAAATCGACCTTCTGGTCATTTTCGTGTGACTAAAAAAAAATTATCGCTAATTTTTGATTTTTATCAGCTAACAATACGCTCCCGTCCAGACGAGATCTTGCTCGCATTTTCATCATTTTGTTGGTTGCACTGCTTTCGTCTCACCGGGCACCGACAGCGTGCAATCTTCTGCCATTACGCCTGGCCGGAGAAACTCCCGCCGCCCAAACTCAGGGTAACCGTCGAAAATCCTTCGCTTTTCACTCATGAGGGGGTTATGGCAAGAGAATTGCAGCGAATCCGGTCCTGCCGGTCAGGCGAATAGCATCTTGATGGAGGAGTTATGTTGAGTCTTCGCGCGGTGAATCAGTATTACGGTGGTCAACACACGCTGTGGAATGTTGATCTCGATTTAATCCCCGGACAATGCACCTGCGTGCTGGGGCTGCCTGGGATGGGGAAAACAACGCTGGTGAACTGTATTACGGGGAGTCTGCCCATCGAAAGCGGGACAATCTTTTGGCACGAAACGGGGGCTCCGCCCCGGGACCTGCGCGCCATGCCTGCCGCTGCGCGTTCTGCGATGGGAATGGGTTATGTCCCGCAAGAGCGACGCATCTTTTCACAACTGACCGTAGAAGAGAATCTGCATATTGCCCGCAAAGCCGCAGGGGAAAACAACACCGCGGCGCGCGGTGATATCTACGGTTTCTTCCCTGAACTTTATGCCCTGCGCCACAGCAAAGGCGTCATTCTCCCCGAGAACCATCAACAGCAACTGGCGCTGGCCTGTGCGCTGGTAACGCAACCACGTTTGCTGATCCTGGATGAACCGACGCGAGGGATAGGACACGCCTTTATCCACAAACTGGGGAATGTGCTTGTGAGGCTGAATCAGGAATAGGGACTCACCATTTTGCTGGTGGAACAACGCCTGCCGTTTATTCGCCGGGTCGCCGACCGCTTTTGCCTCCTGCACCGGGGACGCAACGTGGCACAGGGGCATCTGACCCAGCTAAACGACAGACTTCTTAATCAGTGGATGACGCCGGCTCCAGAGCGCTGAGATCGAGGTAATGGCCTGTCGGGACGTATTCCGGCGACTCGGCAAGCCAGGGAATTTCCCCTAACAGCGGCGCGGGGATCACCCGTGATAACGTCGCCATGTACTCCTGGTGACGCTTCCCTGGCGGCGTTACGTCGTTGGCAATCCAGCCTGCGAGCGTTAAACCGGCTTGCTGAACCGCCTGCGCTGTCAGCATCGCGTGGTTGATACATCCCAGTTTGACGCCCACCACCAGAATCACCGGCAGTTGCTCGGCACAGACCCAGTCAGCAAACGTCAGCGTGGTTGAAAGTGGCGTAAACCACCCCCCAGCCCCTTCAACCAACACCCAGTCAGCCTGGGCTTCTAATGCCCGTAAACCGTCAGACATGACCGTCGCGAGAATGGGTCTTCCCTCGTCGGCGCTGATAATATGCGGCGATGTCGGCTCCGCAAAGGTGTACGGATTGATCTCCTCATACGCCAGCCTCAACGCGCTGTTACGCTGTAATGCCAGCGCATCGCCGTTGCGTAAACCGTCCGTCGTCATTTCACTGCCCGACGCCACCGGTTTGTAACCCACCGTACGGTAACCCCGCAGAGCGGCGGCCTGCAGTAGCGCGCAACTGGCGACGGTTTTCCCGACTTCGGTGTCAGTCCCGGTGACAAAATAACGCTTAGTCACGTTCAATCACTCCCAGAAAAAGATGATAAGTCAGCGGGTATTTCCCCTGCTGTTGCGGCCAGGCCAGTTGCAGCTGCTGGAGCTGACGGCGGGTGAGCACTCGCTGTTCGCGCCCTTCATGCAGATGGGTTGCCCCAATGCCTTTGAGCGAACGCATCGCGCTCAGTGCATCGTCAAACCAGAGTGTGATCGCCTGAATCCTGTGACGGGCACGCCAGCCTCGCAAGGCGTTTTCTATCGCAACGCCGTCTAAAAAATGATTGGCGTGCGCCCGATTGTCGACCGCCAGCCACGCCTGACGCAGCTCCGGTAACGATCCTTGCGCCAGGGTGGTAAACGCCACCTGTCCACCGGGGCGTACCACGCGATACAGCTCCGACAACGCCTGGGGTAAATCACTGCACCATTGCACCGCAAGGTTACTCCAGGCCAGATCGAAGCTCGCCGTGGGCTGCGAAATCGCTTCAATATCCGCCATCACATAATGGTTCGCCGTCTGTTGCCGACGCGCCTCCTCGAGCATTTGCGCCGAGAGATCAAGCGCCGTCACTTCACAACCCAGCCCTCGCCAGTAGCGGCTCATGCGTCCCGGCCCGCAACCGGCATCCAGCACCTGTAAAAACGCGCGATCCGGCAATAACCCAAGCAACGCATCCGCGCTCTGGCGTTGCAGTTCGGCATGTTGTTCGTACTGCGTCGCGGCTCGCCCGAATGCCGCTGCGATGGCCTGCTTATCAAACTGCGCCATGCAGCACCTCCAGCAAACGATCGATGTCCTGTTTTTCGTGAGCCTGGGTCAGCGTCAAACGTAGCCGCGCAGTGCCAGCAGGAACGGTGGGCGGGCGGATCGCGGTCGCCCAGCACCCCTGGCTGCGCAACGTTTCCGCCAGTTGTAATGCGCGCGCGTTATCGCCGACGATCAGCGGCTGGATTGCGCTGTGCGAAGGCGCCAGGGCGAACGCCGTGGTATCCACGCCCGCGCGAAAATATGCAATCAATGACGCCAGTTTTTCTCTGCGCTGACGACCTTCATCGCTGCAAATCACCGCCAAAGAGGCGCGCAACGCCTGGGCCTGAGCGGGTGGCATACTGGTGCTGTAGATCAGGTGACGGGCGAACTGCAACAGATACTCTGCCACACTGTCGGAACAGAGAATCGCCGCCCCGCTGACGCCGAACCCTTTGCCGAACGTGACCACCAGCAGTTCAGGTTTCACCTGCTGCTGCCAGCAACTTCCTCGCCCCTCATCTCCGATAACGCCAATACCGTGCGCATCATCCACCAACAGCCACGCACGATGCTGTTGCGCGGCACGCTGAATATCGGCGAGCGGCGCGCTGTCGCCATCCATGCTGAATACCCCTTCGGTCACCACCAGTTGTTGACCCGAAGTCGGGGCAGCCAGTAAACGAGACAAATGTTCAGGGTTGTTATGCGTAAAGCGACGCAGTTGCGCAGGACTGAGGCTGGCGGCCTCCAGCAGCGACGCATGGCTGAGCCGGTCTGCCACGATGCGATCGTCTTTGGCCATCAATGCGGCAATGACCGCCTGATTCGCCGCAAAACCGGAGATGAATAACAGCGCACGCGAATACCCCAGCCACTGGGCCAGTTCTTCCTCCAGCGCCTGATGGGCAACGGAATAACCGCTAACATGACCCGAACCGCCGCTACCGACGCCAAAACGCTCCGCGCCTTGTTGCCAGGCGCAGATAATCTGCGGATGGTGACTCAGCCCCAGATAATCATTGCTGGAGAAATTGAGATACTGACGATCGCCCGCAGAAAGCCAGCGCCCGGCCCCCTGCACCACCGCATGGCGGCGGCGCAACGCATCGGCAGAACGACGCGCTGTCAGCGCATCGTCGATTTTTTGCTGCCAGGTCATACGGCTGCCGCGTTGTAATAATCGTCGGTGTCCGGGGTCATCAGCGCCTGTTCGAGGCGTTGCTGCTGTTCGTTGTCACCCGCCAGCACAGCCGTTTGTTGCGGATTCAGCCCCAGTTTGCGGAACAACTGCAGATCTTTATCCTCTTCCGGGTTTGGCGTGGTCAGCAGTTTACAGCCGTAGAACACCGAGTTTGCGCCCGCCATAAAGCACATGGCCTGGGTCTGTTCGTTCATCTGCTCACGGCCCGCGGAGAGACGCACAAACGAGGTGGGCATCATGATTCGCGCCACGGCAATGGTGCGAATAAAATCAAACGCGTCGACGTCGTCATTATCAGCCAGCGGCGTTCCTTTCACCTTCACCAGCATGTTAATGGGCACGCTTTCCGGCGGCGTCGGCAGGTTGGCTAATTGCAGCAGCAGTCCGGCCCGGTCTTTTACGGTTTCACCTAAACCCACAATACCGCCAGAACAAACCTTAATTCCCGCCTCGCGGACTTTATCCAGCGTGTCGAGACGCTCCTGATACGAACGGGTGGTGATAATGTTGCCGTAGAACTCTGGCGAGGTGTCGAGGTTGTGGTTGTAATAGTCCAGACCGGCTTCAGCCAGGCGCTGCGCCTGGGATTCGTTGAGGGTGCCCAGCGTCATACACGCCTCCAGCCCCAGCGCTTTCACCCCCTGCACCATCTGTTGCAGGTACGGCATATCGCGCTCATGTGGATTCTTCCAGGCCGCTCCCATACAGAAGCGGGTCGACCCCGCATTTTTGGCTTTCCGCGCAGAGTCCAGAACTTGTTCAACTTCCATCAAACGTTCTGACTCCAGACCCGTTTTGTAGCGAGAACTCTGCGGGCAATATTTACAGTCTTCCGGGCAGGCGCCGGTTTTGATCGACAACAACGTGCTGACCTGCACCTGCTGCGGGTCAAAATGTTGACGATGAACCTGTTGTGCTTCGAACAGCAAATCCAGCAACGGTTTTTCAAATAATTCGGTGACTTGCGACATTGTCCAGCGAGCGTGGTGAGCCATGTGGCCTCTCCAAAAGGTGTTGTTAATTTTTGATTCGGTGTAGACTCGTAAACCTAAATCTTTTTAATTTGGTTTACAAGTCGATTATGACAACGGATGATCTTGCCTTTGACCAACGCCATATCTGGCATCCCTACACCTCCATGACCTCACCGCTCCCGGTATATCCGGTGGAGCGCGCCGAAGGTTGCGAGCTGATTTTGTCTAATGGCGAACGCCTGGTTGACGGCATGTCCTCCTGGTGGGCAGCCATTCATGGCTACAACCACCCACAGCTCAATGCGGCCATGAAAACGCAGATCGACGCCATGTCACACGTCATGTTCGGCGGTATCACCCACGCCCCAGCCATCAATCTGTGCCGTAAACTGGTGGCGATGACGCCAGAGCGACTTGAATGCGTTTTTCTGGCGGATTCCGGTTCCGTCGCGGTGGAAGTGGCGATGAAAATGGCGCTGCAATACTGGCGGGCATTAGGCGAATCCCGCCAGCAGTTCCTGACGTTTCGTAACGGTTATCACGGGGATACATTTGGCGCGATGTCCGTCTGCGATCCGGAGAGCTCCATGCATAGCCTGTGGAAGGGTTATCTGCCGGATAACCTGTTCGCTCCCGCGCCGCAAAGCCGGATGGACGGTGAGTGGGATGAACGGGATATGGTGGCGTTTGCCCGTGTCATGGCCGCACACCGCAACGAGATTGCGGCGGTCATTCTGGAGCCGATAGTCCAGGGCGCGGGCGGCATGAGGATGTATCATCCTGAATGGCTACGACGCATCCGCAAAATGTGCGACCGTGAAGGCATCCTGCTGATTGCCGACGAGATTGCCACCGGATTTGGCCGGACAGGTAAACTGTTTGCCTGCGAGCACGCCGACATCTCGCCGGACATTCTGTGCCTGGGCAAAGCGCTGACTGGCGGTACTATGACCCTCTCCGCAACGTTAACCACCCGCCATATCGCGGAAACCATCAGCAACGGCGAAGCGGGATGCTTTATGCATGGCCCAACGTTTATGGGCAATCCACTGGCCTGCGCCGTGGCGACCGCCAGCTTGTCGCTGCTGGAAAGCGGAGAGTGGCAACAACAGGTTGCCGCCATCGAAACGCAATTACGCGCAGAATTAACGCCTGCCGCGCAGTCACCATGGGTGGCGGATGTGCGCGTGCTGGGCGCCATTGGGGTGGTGGAAACAACGCATCCGGTGAATATGGCGGCGCTGCAACGCTTCTTTGTGGAACAAGGGGTGTGGGTTCGCCCGTTCGGTAAACTTGTCTATCTGATGCCGCCTTACCTGATTCAGCCTGAGCAACTGCGTAAGCTGACGCAGGCAGTGAACGACGCCGTGACGCAGGAAACATTTTTTATCCATTAATCGGCGGTAAGCCCGTCGGATACTGGCTACACTTTTTTGCGATTCAGTCGATTAACGGAGGGGGCATGAAACTTATCAGCCACGACCTGCGTGACGGGGAAAAACTACCCCATCGCCAGGTGTTCAACGGGATGGGTTATGACGGGGATAATATCTCTCCGCACCTGGCCTGGGACGACGTCCCGACCGGAACGAAAAGCTTTGTCGTGACCTGTTACGATCCTGACGCACCCACCGGTTCAGGTTGGTGGCACTGGATTGTCGCCAACTTGCCCGCCGACACGCGCGTTTTACCGCAAGGCTCCGGCTCCGGTCTGACGCCGCTGCCGGAAGAAGCGATTCAAACCCGCACCGATTTTGGTAAAGCAGGTTACGGCGGCGCCGCGCCGCCAAAAGGGGAAACTCACCGCTATATCTTTACGGTGCATGCCCTGAATGTGGAACGCATTGACGTCGATGAAGGCGCCAGCGGCGCGATGGTCGGATTTAATGTCCATTTCCATTCGCTCGCCAGCGCGTCAATTACCGCGATGTTTAGTTAAGTGTCGTTATGCCGGGGGGCAGCGCTTGCGCCTTACCCGGCCTGCCTGGCTCATGCACAGGCCGGATAAGCCTTCGCGCCATCCGGTATTGTTACAAAAACGCAGGCACCAGGCGCAATAAATCCCCCCGCGCCAATAGCGCAGTGGCGCACTCGATATCCGGGGCGAAGAAACGATCCTGAGTATAGTGCGGAACCTGTTCACGTAATGCCTGGCGCGCCTGCTCCAGCAGTGGACTTGAGGTTAACCCTTCACGTAAATCAATCCCCTGACAGGCGGCCAGCCACTCGACGGCGATCACCCCTCGTGTATTGGCAGCCATTTCCCACAACCGACGACCCGCCGCCGGCGCCATCGAGACATGGTCTTCCTGGTTCGCCGATGTCGGCAGACTGTCGACACTGTGCGGATGCGCCAGCGCTTTGTTCTCGCTGGCCAACGCCGCCGCCGTCACCTGGGCTATCATAAAGCCGGAGTTAACCCCGCCATTTTTCACGAGGAACGGCGGTAACTGCGACATGTGTTTGTCCATCATCAACGCAATGCGTCTTTCTGAGAGCGCGCCAATCTCCGCGATCGCCAGCGCAAGGTTATCCGCTGCCATCGCCACCGGCTCCGCGTGGAAATTGCCACCGGAAATCACATCGCCCTCTTCGGCAAACACCAGCGGGTTATCCGAGACCGCGTTGGCCTCCACCAGCAGCACCTCCATGACCTGACGCATTTGCGTCAGACACGCGCCCATCACCTGTGGCTGACAGCGCAGAGAGTACGGGTCCTGCACTTTTTCACAGTTATGGTGAGAGTCGGAAATCGGGCTGTTTTCAGTCAGTACATGGCGATAAAGCGCCGCCGCGTCTATCTGCCCGCGTTGCCCACGCGCCGCATGAATGCGCGCATCAAACGGGCGACGCGATCCCAGCACGGCTTCCGTGGTCAGCGCGCCGCACACCAACGCAGAAGCAAATAATTCTTGCGCCTCAAACAAACCACGCAGAGCAAACGCCGTCGATGCCTGCGTGCCGTTAAGCAGCGCCAGCCCCTCTTTTGCCGCCAGCGTGACAGGCTCCAGACCCGCTTTACGCAGCGCGTCCTTCGCAGGTAGCCACTCACCTTGCCAGCGCGCTTTGCCCTCGCCGAGTAGCGTCAGTGACATGTGCGCCAGCGGCGCTAAGTCGCCAGACGCCCCCACCGAACCTTTTGCCGGAATCAGCGGATAGACCTCTGCGTTGACCAGCGCGATCAGGGCTTCAATGACGCTCAGGCGAATGCCTGAAAATCCACGGGCCAGGCTGTTGATTTTCAGCACCATCATCAGACGCACCATCGCGTCATCCAGCGGCTCGCCGACCCCTGCCGCATGTGAAAGCACCAGCGAACGCTGCAAATTTTGCAGATCTTCGTTGGCAATGCGCGTCTGTGCCAGCAGGCCGAAACCGGTATTGATCCCGTAAGCCGTACGCCCTTCAGCCACGATCGTGTTCACACAAGCGACGCTGGCATTGATGCCATCAATCGCACAGGCATCCAGACTCAGTTGCACTGGCTGCTGCCAGACGGCACGCAGTTGTTCAAGAGTTAACTGGCCTGGCGTTAACATTAGCGTATTCATATCAACGAGTTCCTTGAGTAGCCGCGATCATGGGTAAGTTCAGCCCCTGCTCAACCGCGCATTCGACGGCAATGTCATAACCGGCATCGGCATGACGCATCACGCCCGTGGCCGGATCGTTGTGCAGTACCCGGGCGATGCGCGCTGCCGCTTCGTCGGTGCCGTCACAGACGATCACCATCCCGGCATGCTGGGAGAAGCCCATTCCCACGCCGCCACCGTGATGCAGTGAAACCCAGGTTGCGCCGCTGGCGGTGTTGAGCAACGCATTCAACAGCGGCCAGTCGGAGACCGCATCGGAGCCATCACGCATCGCTTCGGTTTCACGGTTTGGGCTGGCGACGGAGCCGGAATCGAGATGGTCACGTCCGATCACAATCGGCGCGGAGACTTCGCCGCTGCGTACCATTTCGTTAAATGCCAGTCCCAGTTTTTGCCGCCACTCCAGTCCGACCCAGCAGATACGCGCGGGAAGTCCCTGGAAGTTGATGCGTTCACGGGCCATATCCAGCCAGTGATGCAGGTGTTTATCGTCTTTGACGATTTCTTTCACTTTGGCATCGGTTTTATAAATATCCTGCGGATCGCCGGAAAGCGCCACCCAGCGGAACGGGCCAATCCCACGGCAGAACAGCGGTCGAATATAGGCAGGGACAAAGCCGGGGAAATCAAACGCCTTTTCGACGCCCATCTCTTTAGCCATTTGGCGAATATTGTTGCCGTAGTCAAATGTCGGTACGCCCATTTCGCTAAATGCCAGCATGGCCTGGACGTGCGTCGCCATTGAACGTTTCGCGGCCAGTACCGTGCCTTGCGGGTCAGAAATCGCTTTCTGCTGGTACTCTTCCCAGTTCCAGCCGGAGGGCAGATAGCCATGCAGCGGATCGTGGGCGCTGGTCTGGTCAGTCACCATGTCCGGGCGTACGCCCCGTTTTACCAGTTCTGGCACAATGTCCGCCGCATTGGCGCACAGTGCGATTGAGACGGCTTTACCTTCACGGGTGTATTTTGCAATCCGCGCCAGCGCGTCATCCAGGGATTCAGCCTGCTCGTCCACATAGCGGGTACGCAAACGGAAATCGATACGGCTTTGCTGACATTCAATGTTCAGTGAACACGCGCCAGCCAGCGTTGCGGCCAACGGTTGAGCGCCCCCCATACCGCCAAGCCCGGCGGTCAGAACCCAGCGCCCTGCCAGTTTGCCCTGATAATGCTGCCGTCCGGCTTCGACAAACGTTTCATACGTGCCTTGTACGATCCCCTGACTACCGATGTAGATCCAGCTTCCGGCCGTCATTTGGCCGTACATGGCCAGACCTTTCGCATCCAGCTCGTTGAAGTGCTCCCAGGTCGCCCAGTGTGGTACCAGGTTGGAGTTGGCGATCAACACGCGCGGCGCATTTTCATGCGTTTTGAATACGCCCACCGGTTTGCCGGATTGCACCAACAAAGTTTCATCGTCATTCAGTTGGGTCAACGCGTTAACGATAGCGTCGTAACATTGCCAGTCGCGTGCGGCGCGCCCTATCCCGCCATACACCACCAGTTCATGGGGATTTTCAGCAACATCGGGATCAAGGTTATTCATTAGCATGCGCAGCGGCGCTTCGGTCAGCCAGCTTTTGGCTGTTAGGGTCGTCCCTCTTGGGGCACGGATATCCTGCTCACGATATTTGCTTTGGGGCATGACAGATTCCTCACTAACGCTCAGATAAGTCACTAACATATACTTGTCTATACAAGCTATCGCAAGGACGCAATTAACAGAAATGATACATTTTTGTTATATTGCGTCAGCAATCACGGTTTTCAGGGGTGTCCGGTCAGGACATAAAATGGCCTTGCAGGCGATAACGCGACCCCGGAAAGAGTAAACGCGCATGGGAGACGATCTGTGTTGCCGACCAGGTGGTACGACGGATCAGCAGGCAAGGGTCATGTTCTTTGATAGTTAATAAGGCGCACTCCTCCGCCGTGGCGCGCACCGCCTCAACAATGTGCTCCCCTTCCGTCAGTGGGGCGATCAGCGACAAATACGCATGTGGCGTGGTCTGGTGGTAATCCTGAGAGAGATACTCCGGCACCACGTCTGCATTCACACAGCGATCCTCAATCTGCACCGGCAGAGCGTCTTCGTAGTGCACCATGATGGAATGGAAAATGGGCGTCCCTTCTTTGACGTTGAGCGCCGCCGCCTGCAACGCCGTTGCCCGCGTGCTCTCCAGCGTCAGCACTTCGCAACGGTGCTGATGGTGACGGGCGATGATTTCGTCAGCAATGCTGCGAATTTCAAACAGCGCAGATTGCCCTTTCGGCTCCGCGACGAATGTCCCAACGCCCTGTAGACGGACCAGCAGCCCCTCATCGGTAAGCTCCCGCAGCGCCCGGTTGATGGTCATTCGACTGAAACCATACTGCGCCACCAGCTCCGCTTCCGACGGAATACGATCATGAGGTTGCCAGACTCCGCTGGCGATTTTTTCGCTGATGGCCTGTTTGACCTTTTCATAAAAGGGCGCAGGCGCACTGGCCGTGGCAGAACGTGAGCGAGAGGGGAACATGCAACAGCCTTCCTTATGCGTATAAAAGTGGGTCTGGTGTTAGTGCCACCAGTGCGCGATTTGCCAGCCAAGCCGCGCTGCAACTCGCGCTGCTTTGCCATCATCGTCAAAGCGGGGGTTAAATTCAACCATATCCACCGCCTGAAGTTTACCGCTTCGACAAACAGGTTCCACCAGACGCATCACGGTGGCCAGCGGCACCCCCAGCGCGGCAGGTGCGGAAACGGCGGGCATTTCCCAGACGGGAAGCACGTCGAGATCGACAGTCAGATAGATTTTGTCCACGCTGGCGATAAACTGCGACAGTTGCGGTTGTGCGTCACCACAGTCCAGATCCTCAACGACCGTCACCTTACGCCGTTGCGCTTCATCCCATAGCGCGGCGGTATTTGCCGCCCGACTCACGCCAAAGCAGGCATAATGAAACCCGCGCCCCTGAGACTCGCAGAGCTGCGCCAGTTGCCGAAATGGCGTGCCGGACGTCGCGCTTTGTGCGTGGCGAAGATCGAGATGCGCATCCAGATTGAGGATCCCCACGCGTGCATCCGGGAACGCATCCAGAACGCCAGCCCCGTGACCAAACGCGGTTTCATGCCCGCCGCCCAATACCAGAGTACGCATACTGGCCTGGTGACAGTGTCGTACGGCATCACGCAACGCGTTTTGCGCCGCCTCCAGATCGGGGGCTTGCGCGATGATATTGCCTAAATCCACCAGTCGCTCGTGCCCCTGATGGGCCGCCAGGTTCGCCAGCGCTCTTCGCAGCGCATCCGGTGCGCCCGCCGCGCCAGGACGCCCCTGATTACGCTTTACGCCTTCGTCGCAGGCAAAACCCAGTAGCGCAATGCTATCCGGATATGAGGAGGGGGAGAATGTCGGACTGAGCGTTATCGTCTGGAACAGGCGCAACGCATTGGCGGCTTCAGCGCTGTCATCACGCCCTTGCCACAAAGAACGGGGGGTCGGTTGCCATTGCGTCATTTGATTTGCCCTCTGAAAACACGTTGATACAACGGATTACGGCCCGGTTCATACAGGATTTCAACCGGAAGCGCCGCATCCCAGACCACAAAATCAGCCACATAGCCCGCTTTTAGCTGCCCATGCGTGGCCTGCCGCCCGAGCGCGCGCGCAGCATGGCGTGTGACACCTGCCCATGCCTCTTCCGGCGTTAGACCAAACTGAACGCAGGCCATATTCATGGCCAGATGCAGACTGATGAATGGACTGGTGCCCGGGTTAAAATCGGTGGCGACGGCCATCGGCACCTGGTAGCGGCGCAGCAGTTCAACCGGCGGACGCTGCGTCTCTTTGAGAAAATAAAACGCCCCCGGCAGCAGGACGCCAACGGTGCCGCTTTGGCGCATCGCCGCCACGCCCGCTTCGTCCAGATATTCGATATGATCGGCAGACAGACCGTGATAGCGACTGACTAACTGCGCGCCGCCCAACAAAGAGAGTTGCTCGACGTGCCCCCTAACCGGGATCCCCAACGCCTGTGCGGCCTGAAACACACGCTCGCTTTGCGCCAGCGTAAAGCCGACGCTTTCGCAGAACAGATCCACCGTCTCAAACAACCCCTTTTCCCATAAGCGAGGAAGCATCGACTCGCACACCTGCGTGATATAACCGTCAGGATCGTCGCGATATTCCGCAGGGGTGGCGTGCGCCGCCAGTAACGTCGGACTGATTTCCACGGTATTTTCAGCAGCCAGCGCCGCGACAACCTGTAGCATCTTCTCTTCTGTCGGCAAATCCAGACCGTAGCCCGACTTTATCTCCAGTAGCGTAACGCCTTCTTTAACAAGGCGCGCCATTCTGGCCCGTGCGATGGTAAGCAAATCGTCTGCGGAGGCTTTTCGCGTCGCTGCCACGGTCGAATTAATCCCACCGCCCTGCGCGCTAATCTGTTGATACGATACGCCGTTCAGCCGCTGTTCCCATTCTGCGGCGCGGTTGCCGCCAAAAATCAGGTGCGTATGGCAGTCTATCAACCCAGGCGTGACCAGGCGGCCCTGCATATCAAACGTTTTTCCTTGCGCCACGTCTAATGAAGCTTCGGGGACAATCGCCAGTATGTTGCCCTGACGCACCACCAGCGCATGCCCATCGACCATGCCATACGGCGTGTTGCGTTCGGGATCCATGGTCGCCAGCCGGACATTCCGCCAAATTACGTCATCAGGTAAAAGTTGCCGCATTCCATCCACCACTTGTCATAGGTTGTATAGACATTTATTTTTATTCCGGCACTATTGTCAACCGGGGGGACGATAAATGTTGCTTATTTGTGACATGCAGGCCCAATCCACGCGGCATCCACCGCCTAAAAATGAACTTTTTGCCTTTTCGCCTTCCCGTTTCGCTCAACTTAGTATAAAAAAGCAGGCTTCGATGGAATTAATTTAACTTTCAAAGCCCGGAGCAACCTGTGAACACATTATCAGTTTCCCGTCTGGCGCTGACACTGGCTTTTGGCGTGACGCTGACCGCCTGTAGCTCTACGCCGCCCGACCAAATCCCTTCCGATCAGACTGCGCCAGGAACGTCCTCGCGTCCGATCCTGTCGGCGAATGAAGCGCAGAACTTTGTTGCTGCTCATTATTTCTCTTCACTGACACCGAACACGGCACCGTGGTCGCCTTCTTCTATTTCTCTGCCAGCACAGCCTGACTTTGTGGTCGGCCCGGCAGGCACGCAGGGCGTCACGCATACGACGGTTCAGGCGGCAGTGGACGCTGCAATTACCAAACGTACCGATAAACGTCAGTTTATTGCGATTATGCCAGGTGAATATCAGGGAACCGTGTACATTCCGGCCGCGCCTGGCAGCCTGACGCTGTACGGTATGGGCGAGAAGCCGATTGATGTGAAAATTGGTTATGCCATTGACGGCGATATGAGTATTGCTGACTGGCGCCGCACGGTGAACCCAGGCGGTAAATACATGCCGGGCAAACCCGCGTGGTACATGTTTGACAGTTGCCAGAGCCAGCGTAACGCGAACATTGGCGTCATGTGCTCAGCGGCATTCTGGTCGCAGAATAACGGCCTGCAATTGCAGAACCTGACTATCGAAAATAATCTCGGTGACAGCGTAGATGACGGTCATCACCCTGCCGTTGCCCTGCGCACCGACGGCGACAAAGTTCAGATCAACAATGTGAACCTTCTCGGTCGTCAGAACACCTTCCTGGTGACTAACAGCGGGGTGCAAAACCGCCTGCAAAACGATCGTCAGCCGCGCACATTGGTCACCAATAGCTACCTCGAAGGGGATGTGGATATTGTTTCGGGTCGTGGCGCCGTGGTGTTTGACAACACGGACTTCCGCGTAGTGAACTCCCGTACCCAAAAAGAAGCTTACGTTTTCGCCCCGGCAACGCTGTCAAACGTCTTCTACGGCTTCCTCGCGACCAACAGCCGTTTCACGGCAAGTGGTGATAATGTCGCGCAATTGGGCCGTTCGCTGGATGTCGATACCAACACCAACGGTCAGGTGGTGATCCGCGATAGCGTGATCAATGAAGGCTTTAATATGGCCAAACCGTGGGCAGATACCGCGATTTTTAAACGCCCGTTTACCGGGAATACCGGAACGATGGATGATAAGGGTGACGTTCAGCGCGACCTGAACGACGCCAACTTCAACCGCCTGTGGGAGTACAACAACCGCGGGTTAGGCAGCAAAGTGGTTGCAGAACCGAAGCAATAATCGCAGTCCAGGCCCGGTAAGCACATGCGCCACCGGGCCATGAACATGAACCGGATAATGGCTGATACGCCTTATCCGGTCTACAAAACAGAGTTAGTACGCGTTAATCACAACCCACATTGGCCCCTGACCTACCGCATAGCGCGCTTTTTCGCTGAGCAGTCCCTGCTCGCCGACAATGTCATACACCGCAATATGATGTGACTTTTGCCCGGCGGCGATCAGATATTTACCCATGTTATCAACATTGAAGCCACGCGGCTGGGTTTCCGTCGGCTGGTAGCCTTCTTTGGTCAGCACGCTACCGTCTTCAGAAACGCTGAACACCGTGATCAAACTGGCAGTACGATCGCAGGCGTACAGATGACGGCCATCCGGCGTAATGTGAATATCTGCCGCCCAGCGGGTGTCGGAGAAATCTGCCGGCATCATATCCAGCGTTTGTACACACTCCACGTTGCCATGGGGATCTTTGAGTTCCCAGACATCCACAGAGCTGTTCAGCTCATTAACGCAGTAGGCGTAGTGCCGGTTCGGGTGGAATGCCATATGGCGCGGACCTGCCCCTTCAACGGTCGTCACTTCCGCCGGTTCCTGCGCCACCAGCTTGCCGTCATTGCTAAGCGTAAACAGGCAAATGCGATCCTGTTTGAGTGCCGGAACCCACAGGGTACGATTATCCGGCGAGATATTCGCGGAATGGCATCCCTCCAGCCCTTCAACAACATCCACTACCTCAACAGGCAGTCCATCTTCCAGACGCGTCACGCTGACGTTTCCGGCATTGTAAGATCCGACAAAGACAAAGCGCCCCTTGCGATCGGTGGAAATGTGCGTCGGACTGCCCGGCAATGCGGATTCTGCAGCAAACGTCAGCGAACCGTCGTCTGGCCCAATGCGATACGCCAGTACACGAAACTCTGGACGCACGCCCACGTAGAGATAGCGCTTATCCGGACTGACGACCATCGGCTGAACCTGTCCGGGTACGTCAACCACCTGCACAAGCGTCAACACGCCTTCATGATTCAGGCTCCAGACGTGAATTTGCTGGCTTTCAGGGCTGGCGGTATAAACTGTTTGCTTCATGAATGCTCCTTTGCTTTTGGCAACTGACTGCACTAACCGGATACAGCTTAACGTAGTCGCTTTTAACGATGAATTCTGAATTAACGCTCAGAGTTTTGCCCGATCCTCGTCTCGGTGTACCATTCTCTCAGACAAAACTCTCAACCTTAACCTGGAAATACCTATGACCGCTCGCGTGATTGCTCTGGATTTAGACGGTACATTGCTGACCCCGAAAAAGACCTTGCTCCCCTCTACCCTTGAGGCACTTTCGCGCGCCAGAAAAGCCGGGTATCAACTTATCATTGTCACGGGTCGTCATCACGTTGCTATTCATCCTTTTTATCAGGCACTGGCGCTGGATACACCTGCAATTTGCTGTAACGGCACCTATTTGTATGATTATCATGCAAAAAGCGTACTGGAAGCGGACCCATTGCCAGTGAGTCAGGCGCTGCAAGTAATCGATATGCTTAATGAGCACCAGATCCACGGGCTGATGTACGTTGATGACGCCATGCTCTACGAGCGTCCTACCGGGCACGTGATTCGCACCGCTAACTGGGCGCAAGCCCTGCCGCCGGAACAGCGCCCGACGTTTACCCAGGTGCCTTCGCTGGCGCAAGCCGCGCATGAAGTGAATGCCGTCTGGAAGTTTGCTCTGACTGATGAAGATATTCCAAAGTTACAACAGTTTAGTCAGCATGTCGGGCAGAGTCTGGGTCTGGAGTGCGAATGGTCGTGGCACGATCAGGTCGATATTGCGCGTGAAGGCAACAGTAAAGGAAAACGCCTGACACAGTGGGTTGAGGCGCAGGGAGGTTCAATGCAAGACGTGATCGCATTCGGCGACAACTTTAATGATATCAGTATGCTGGAAGCCGCTGGCACCGGCGTCGCCATGGGCAATGCCGAGGATGCGGTGAAAGAAAGAGCCAATATTGTCATCGGCGACAACACCACCGACAGTATTGCGGCGTTTATCTATTCGCATCTGCTGTAATCAGGCGGTAATCGACACGCTCTTGATTTGCGCATAGAGCCACAGGCCAGGCTTGATAGCTAACTCATCCCTGGCCCACGGGCTGATCCTCGCCCACAGAGTCTTGCCCCCGACCTCCAGTTGCACTTCAACTTGTCCTTTATCGTCATAACACTGCGCCACTTTTGCGCGCAAAATATTACGGATACTGGTTTGCTGCGGCGGTTGCAGGACCAGTGACACATCCGAGGCCTGAATGCGGATGCGCATCGCCGTTTGCAGAGGCTCATCAAGCTTACTCACCCACAGATGCTGATCCCCCAGCGCCAGCGCCGTCATCGCATAATGCGGATGATGTTCCAGCACGCTGACTTTCAGAATACTGCTCTGCTGTTCCTGCGGCAGCCACGGATGCATAACATTGCTCCCCCACACCTCCTCCAGTGCCCCAAAGGCTTTTACCTGACCGTTTTCCAGCACCATGACTTTATCTGCCAGATGTAAAATCTCATCAAGGGAGTGGCTGACATACAGCATCGGAATATGGATTTCGCGGGCCAGACGTTGCAGGTAAGGCAGCAGTTCACGCTTACGCGGAATATCCAGCGAGGCCAGCGGTTCATCCAGTAACAGGAGTTCTGGCGCTGTCAGCAACGCCCGCCCGATGGCTACGCGTTGCTTCTCACCACCGGAGAGACTTCCCGGCAAACGATCCAGCAGAGGTTCAATGCCCAGCAAAGCCACCAGCTTATCAAACTGCCCGGCCATGCTTTTCGCCATACCGTAACGCAGATTGCCGCGCACTTTATAATGCGGGAAAAGGCGGGCGTCCTGAAAAACATACCCCACACGCCGTTTTTCTGGGGTTAAACAGATACCGTTTTCGACATCGTTCAGTACCCGGCCATTAAGCACAATACGCCCTGTTTGCGGGCGCGTCAGGCCACTGATGGCATTAATGAGTGACGTTTTTCCCGCGCCGGAAACACCAAAAATTGCGGTGATCCCGCTGGCAGGTAACGTTTCGTTGAGTGTCAGGCAGTGTGAGCCTAATGTTTGGGAGAAGTTGAGTTCCAGCATTGTTATCTCCCCGTCCGTTCACGGCTGATACGGGCCAGCCATTCCGACACCAACAGGGAAATCAGCGCCAGTACGATAGAAATCAAACACAGTCTCGCCGCCGCGCTTTCCCCGCCAGGCGTCTGGATCAGGGTATACATCGCGGAAGGGATCGTGCGCGTTTCGCCAGGAATATTGGAAACAAACGTAATGGTCGCACCAAATTCGCCGAGCGAACGGGCAAACGCCAGCACCGTTCCAACAATAATACCTGGCAAGGTGAGGGGTAATGTAATGGTCAGAAACACGCGCCAACGGCCTGCGCCGAGCGTGCGTGCGGCCTGTTCCAGTTTGACGTCCACCCCTTCCAGCGCCAGGCGAATAGCCCGCACCATCAACGGGAAAGACATCACCGCTGCCGCCAACACCGCGCCGCGCCAGCTAAAGGCAAAGGTAATGCCGAACACATCGTACAGCCACTGACCGATAAATCCGCGCCGCCCCATCGCAACCAGCAGGAGATAACCGACCACCACGGGCGGTAACACCAACGGAAGATGCAGGATGCTATCGAGCAGGGCTTTGCCCGGAAACGTGCACCGGACAAGTAACCAGGCAAAAAAGATCCCAAACGGCAGGCTAAACAGCACGGCCAGGGAAGAGACTTTCAGGCTAAGTAGAACAGCCTGCCATTCTGGATCGGTCAGTATCATTACTTCGTCGTAAATCCGTAACGTTTAAAAATGTCAGCAGCCTGCGGTCCTTTCAGGTAGTCATAGAACGCGCTGACCGTTGCGTTTTTGTGTCCATCGACAATCGCAACTGGGTATTCCACTTTTTTGTGCGAATCTTCCGGGAAGGTCGCCACCACTTTCACGCCTTTGCCGGCAACGGCATCAGAGCCGTAAACAATGCCCAGCGGCGCTTCGTTACGCTCCACCAGCGCCAGCGCGCCGCGAACATCTTCAGCAGGCGCCAATTTCGGAGCCAGAGTATCCCATGCGCCCAGTTTTTGCAGTGCTTCTTTTGCGTAAATGCCTGCCGGAACGTGTTCCGGATCACCGACGGCCAGACGCCCGCCGTTCAGCAGTTGAGTCCAATTCGTTTTGTTGTCGATGGTGAACGATTTCTGCTCGCTTGCTTTCGGTGCGACAACCACCAGACTGTTGCCCAGCAGCGTTTGACGCGAACCGGTATCAATCGCTTTTTTATCCACCGCGTAATCCATCCATTTCTGGTCGGCAGAGATAAACAGGTCCGCAGGCGCACCCGCTTCAATCTGGCGCGCCAGTGTTGAAGAGGAGGCAAAAGAAGAGACGACGTCAACGTTCTTCTCTTTCTTGTACTGCGCGGCAATATCCTGCATCGCATTGGTCAGTGACGCCGCCGCAAAAACGGTGATTTTCCCTTCGTCCGCCAGCGTTTGTCCGGCAACTGTCAGAGAGAGTGTTGCCCCGGCAAACAGGCGTAACCATGTACGTGCCATTTGTAACTCCTTTCGAATATCGTTATGTATCTGCAAATATAACGATATTGCCACTATTTTCCCAGCGGTTATTCACACCCATGAGAGATGACACAAAGAAAATATCGGCAGGGAAAGCAGGATCTTGAGAAAACAAAAACGCCCGACTGAGCGGGCGTTTGGGGAATCAATGGTTCTGTCTGGACTGGTCTTTTTGACCGATACTGGAGAAAATGTTGAACACTTCTCCGAGGCCGTAGATCATCCCGAGGATGGCGGCCATGACTACAGGTACCATGATTACGGCGAATACCAGACTTTTCAATAACTCTAACATGGTCAACTCCAGATATAATCCTTCAGTTATTCTAACCTTATAAGCGAGAAAAGCACTCCCCTTTTGTGCTATCGACTTTGCGCGCCCGCCGTTTTCCGTCACAATAGTCCTTTTGCCAGGATCTTGTTATGCAAGCCGAAATCCTTCTCACCCTGAAACTTCAGCAAAAACTGTTTGCGGACCCACGACGCATTTCTCTGCTTAAGCACATTGCGCTTTCCGGCTCCATTAGTCAGGGAGCGAAAGATGCAGGCATCAGTTACAAAAGCGCCTGGGATGCCATTAACGAGATGAATCAGCTCAGCGATCAGACGCTCGTAGAGCGCGCCACTGGCGGTAAAGGCGGCGGTGGCGCGGTGTTAACGCGCTACGGTCAACGGCTGATCCAGCTTTACGATTTACTGGCGCAAATTCAGCAAAAAGCCTTCGATGTTCTAAGCGACGACGATGCGTTGCCACTCAATAGTCTGCTGGCGGCAATTTCCCGTTTTTCACTCCAAACCAGCGCCCGCAACCAGTGGTTTGGTACGATCACCTCTCGCGACCACGATCAGGTACAGCAGCACGTCGACGTTCTGTTAGCCGACGGCGAAACGCGACTGAAAGTGGCGATCACGGCGCAAAGCGGTGAACGTCTGGGGCTGAATGAAGGCAAAGAAGTGCTGATCCTCCTGAAAGCCCCCTGGGTTGGTATTACCCAGGACGATGCCACCGCGCAGGCTGCCGACAACCAACTTCAGGGCACCATCAGCCATATCGAACATGGCGCTGAACAGTGCGAAGTGCTAATGACGCTTCCGGATGGTCAGACGTTGTGTGCAACCTTACCGGTTGAAGAGGCGGCGAAATTAGCCGAAGGCGCTAACGTTACCGCGTATTTTAATGCTGACCGGGTGATTATCGCCACGTTGTGCTAAGCACATTGACATTGTTTCACGAAAGACGTATCCCTGTGGTTCATCGCTGCAAAAAATGGGATACAAAATGTCATCGTTGCATATTTCGCAAGGCACGTTTCGTCTGAGCGATACCAAAACGCTTCAACTGAACACGTTTACGTTGAATGCGGGTGATAGCTGGGCGTTTGTTGGCTCAAACGGCGGTGGAAAATCCGCGCTGGCGCGAGCGCTGGCGGGTGAACTCCCCTTATTAAAAGGCGAACGCCAGTGCGGGTTTACGCGCAGGACTCGCCTCTCATTTGAACAGTTGCAACAACTGGTCAGCGATGAATGGCAACGGAATAACACCGATTTGCTCAGCCCAGGCGAAGAGGATACCGGGCGCACAACGGCGGAAATTATTCAGGATGAGGTCAAAAACCCCATCCGTTGCGCGGAACTCGCGACGCTGTTTGGCATCACCGGGTTACTCACCCGACGTTTTAAATACCTCTCCACCGGCGAAACACGCAAAACCCTGCTTTGCCAGGCGCTGATGTCTGAGCCAGACCTGCTGATCCTCGACGAACCGTTTGACGGGCTTGATGTTGCTTCCCGCCGCCAGTTAGCAGAGCTCCTCGCCACCCTGCATCAATCGGGTTATACGCTCGTGCTGGTCTTAAACCGTTTCGATGAGATCCCTGATTTTGTGCAATTTGCTGGCGTCCTCGCCGACTGCACACTCACGGAAACCGGCGAGAAATCCGGTCTGTTGCAACAAGCGCTGATCGCGCAACTCGCCCACAGCGAGCAACTTGCAGGTATGCAATTACCAGAACCCGATGTTCCCTGTGCACGCCATACCCTGCCAGAGACAGAAGCGCGGATTGTGCTTAAAGACGCTGTCGTTTCCTACAACGATCGTCCGATCCTCAACCACCTGAGCTGGCAGGTAAATCCGGGCGAGCACTGGCAGATTGTCGGTCCTAATGGCGCAGGGAAATCGACACTGCTCAGCCTGGTGACCGGCGATCACCCTCAGGGCTACAGCAACGATCTGACGCTGTTTGGTCGTCGTCGTGGCAGCGGTGAAACCCTGTGGGATATCAAAAAACACATTGGCTATGTCAGCAGCAGCCTGCACCTTGACTACCGTGTCAGTACCACGCTACGTAATGTGATCCTGTCGGGTTTTTTTGATTCGATCGGCATCTATCAGGCCGTCTCGGACAGGCAGCGCAAGTTGGTGCAACAGTGGCTGGATATTCTTGGAATGGACAAACGCACTGCTGACGCGCCGTTCCACAGCCTCTCCTGGGGACAACAGCGGCTGGCGCTGATTGTACGTGCGCTGGTGAAACACCCTACTCTGCTGATCCTTGATGAACCGCTACAGGGGCTGGACCCGCTGAATCGTCAGCTTGTCCGTCGCTTTATCGACGTACTGATCGGTGAAGGGGAAACTCAGTTGCTGTTTGTCTCGCACCATGCTGAAGACGCGCCAGACTGCATCACCCATCGCCTAGAGTTTGTGCCAGAAGGCGACGGGTATCTCTACCGACAGACAGCACGACATTGATTTTCATCCGTGGGCGCGTCAATGCGCCCTTTTTTCGGACAAACACCGCAGCCACTCCATAATCCCATGATTTACAATGAAGTAATCTATCGCAGGACGTAAAGACATCGAAATGTAAACGATTCCACTAATTTATTCCATGTCACACTTTTCGCAACTTTGTTATGCTATGTTTATTTCATACCATAGGCTTAATGGAGCGAATTATGAGAGTGTTGGTTACAGGTGGTAGCGGTTACATAGGGAGTCATACTTGTGTACAGTTGCTGAAAAACGGTCACGACGTCATCATCCTTGACAACCTCTGCAACAGTAAGCGCAGCGTATTGCCCGTTATCGAACGTTTAGGCGAAAAGCATCCGGCTTTCGTTGAAGGCGATATCCGCAACGAAGCGCTGATGACCGAAATTCTACACGATCACGCGATTGATACCGTGATTCACTTTGCCGGCCTGAAAGCCGTTGGCGAATCCGTCGCTAAACCGCTGGAATATTATGACAACAACGTTAACGGTACCTTGCGCCTGATTGGCGCCATGCGCGCTGCCGGTGTCAAAAACTTCATCTTTAGCTCTTCCGCCACCGTTTACGGCGACCAGCCGAAAATTCCTTATGTCGAAAGCTTCCCGACCGGTACGCCGCAAAGCCCGTATGGCAAAAGCAAACTGATGGTTGAACAGATCCTCACCGATCTGCAAAAAGCGCAACCAGACTGGAGCATTGCGCTGTTACGTTACTTCAACCCGGTCGGCGCGCATCCGTCGGGCGATATGGGTGAAGACCCACAGGGTATTCCGAATAACCTGATGCCCTACATCGCCCAGGTGGCGGTAGGTCGTCGCGACTCCCTCGCCATCTTTGGCAACGACTATCCGACCGAAGACGGCACTGGCGTGCGCGATTACATCCACGTGATGGATCTCGCGGACGGGCACGTCGCCGCAATGGAAAAACTGGCGGGCAAGCAAGGTGTACACATTTATAACCTGGGCGCGGGTGTCGGCAGCAGCGTGCTGGACGTCGTCAACGCCTTCAGCAAAGCCTGCGGCAAACCGGTGAACTACCACTTTGCCCCGCGTCGCGAAGGTGATCTTCCCGCCTACTGGGCGGATGCCAGCAAAGCAGACCGTGAACTGAACTGGCGCGTCACCCGTACGCTTGACGAAATGGCGCAAGATACCTGGCACTGGCAGTCACGCCATCCGCAGGGATATCCAGATTAAGGAACAATCATGACGCAATTTAACCCTGTCGATCATCCACATCGCCGCTTTAACCCGCTTACCGGGCAATGGATTCTGGTTTCGCCGCATCGTGCGAAACGCCCGTGGCAAGGGGCGCAGGAAACGCCGTCGAAAGAGGTACTGCCTGCTCACGATCCGGACTGTTTCCTGTGTGCAGGCAACACCCGCGTGACGGGGGATAAAAACCCCGATTACAGCGGTACCTACGTTTTTACAAACGACTTTGCCGCCTTAATGTCCGACACGCCGGACGCGCCGGACAGCCACGATCCGCTGATGCGTTGCCAGAGCGCGCGCGGCACCAGCCGGGTGATCTGTTTTTCACCGGATCACAGCAAAACTATACCTGAATTGAGCGTTCCTGCTCTGACGGAAATCGTGAAAACCTGGCAGGAACAAACGGCTGAACTGGGAAAAACGTATCCGTGGGTGCAGGTTTTCGAGAACAAAGGTGCGGCAATGGGATGTTCCAACCCGCACCCACACGGCCAGATTTGGGCTAACAGCTTCCTGCCCAACGAAGCCGAACGTGAAGATCGTTTGCAGAAGGCCTACTTCGCTGAGCAGGGTTCCCCAATGCTGGTGGACTATGTTCAGCGTGAACTGGCCGATGGTAGCCGCACCGTCGTGGAAACCGAGCACTGGCTAGCGGTCGTCCCCTACTGGGCAGCCTGGCCGTTTGAAACATTGCTGTTGCCAAAAGCGCATGTATTGCGCATGACCGATCTGACCGATGACCAGCGCGCCGATTTGGCGCTGGCGTTGAAAAAACTGACCAGTCGTTATGACAACCTGTTCCAGTGCTCATTCCCCTACTCAATGGGCTGGCACGGCGCGCCATTTAACGGCGAAGAGAATGATCACTGGCAACTGCACGCACACTTTTATCCGCCGCTGCTACGCTCCGCGACCGTCCGTAAATTTATGGTCGGTTACGAAATGCTGGCAGAGACCCAGCGTGATCTGACGGCAGAGCAAGCGGCAGAACGCCTGCGCGCGGTCAGCGACATCCATTTTCGCGAATCCGGAGTTTAAAAAATGAGTCTGAAAGAGAACACACAATCTCTGTTTGCAGAAATTTTTGGCTACCCTGCCACCCACACCATTCAGGCGCCTGGCCGCGTTAATCTGATCGGCGAACATACCGATTACAACGACGGTTTTGTGCTGCCCTGTGCTATCGACTATCAGACGGTGATTAGCTGTGCGACGCGCGACGATCGTAAAGTTCGCGTGATTGCTGTCGATTATGACAATCAGATTGACGAATTCTCCCTCGACGCGCCCATCGTCACCCACGACAGCCAGCAATGGTCAAACTACGTACGCGGCGTGGTAAAACACCTGCAAAAACGTCACGCGGGCTTTGGCGGCGCTGATTTGGTGATTAGCGGTAATGTGCCGCAGGGCGCGGGTTTAAGCTCTTCCGCCGCGCTGGAAGTGGCTGTCGGCACCGTATTCCAGCAGCTTTATCATCTGCCGCTGGACGGCGCGCAAATCGCGCTCAACGGCCAGGAAGCAGAAAACCAGTTTGTTGGCTGTAACTGCGGCATTATGGATCAGTTGATCTCCGCGCTGGGCAAGAAAGACCATGCCTTGCTCATCGACTGCCGCTCGCTTGCCACTAAAGCCGTATCGATGCCAGAAGGCGTGGCAATCGTTATTATCAACAGCAACTTTAAACGTACGCTGGTGGGCAGTGAATACAACACTCGCCGTGAACAGTGCGAAACAGGCGCTCGCTTTTTCCAACAACCCGCTCTGCGCGATGTCAGCCTTGAGGCATTCAACGCGGTGGCCAGCAAGCTGGACCCGGTAGTAGCGAAACGCGTTCGTCACGTACTGACGGAAAACGCGCGTACCGTTGAAGCGGCAAACGCGCTGGAGAACGGTGACCTGAAACGCATGGGTGAGTTGATGGCCGAATCTCACGCCTCTATGCGTGATGATTTTGAAATCACCGTACCGCAGATCGATACACTGGTTGAGATAGTCAAAGCGACCATCGGCGAAAACGGCGGCGTGCGTATGACTGGCGGTGGCTTCGGCGGTTGTATCGTCGCCTTGATCCCGGAAACGTTGGTCCCTGCCGTACAGCAAGCTGTGGCTGAACAGTACGAAGCAAAAACCGGTATCAAAGAAACCTTCTACGTCTGCAAGCCTTCACAAGGAGCCGGACAGTGCTAAATGAAACTCCCGCGCTGGCCCCCGATGGTCAGCCATACCGCCTGTTAACCCTGCGCAACAGCACAGGGATGGTGGTCACGCTAATGGACTGGGGAGCCACCCTTCTTTCCGCCCGGATCCCCCTGAGCGACGGCAGTGTTCGCGAAGCATTGCTGGGCTGCTCCAGCCCGGAACAATATACCGAACAATCGGCGTTTCTCGGCGCGTCGATCGGTCGTTATGCTAACCGCATCGCCGATAGCCGCTACAGCTATGCGGGTGAAACAGTCAGCTTGTTGCCAAGTCAGGGCGAAAACCAGCTGCATGGTGGGCCCGACGGTTTTGATAAACGTCGCTGGCAGGTCGTCAACCAGAATGATTGTCAGGTGTTGTTTGCGTTGACGTCCGAGGATGGCGACCAGGGTTTTCCGGGGCGTCTGTGCGCCACCGCGCAATATCGCCTGACCGAGGACAATCGTATTTCGATTACCTATCGCGCGACAGTGGATAAGCCCTGCCCGGTCAATTTGACCAACCACGTTTATTTCAACCTGGATGGCGACGCGACGGACGTACGCAATCATAAATTGCAGATTCTGGCTGACGATTATCTGCCGGTTGATGCAGGGGGCATCCCGCGTGAAGGACTAAAATCGGTCGTCGGCACTTCATTTGATTTCCGCCATGCGAAAACGATCGCCAGTGCGTTTCTTGCTGATGACGATCAACGCAAGGTGAAGGGATATGACCACGCATTTTTGTTGCAGACCAGGGGCGATGCCCGTACTCCCTGCGCACATCTGTGGTCACAGGATGAAAAGTTGCAGATGAAGGTGTACACCTCGGCACCGGCACTGCAATTTTATTCCGGCAACTATCTGGGCGGCACGCCTTCCCGTGGTCCCGTCGCTTATGCTGACTGGCAAGGTCTGGCGCTGGAAAGTGAGTTCCTGCCGGACAGCCCAAACCATCCGGAATGGCCGCAGCCAGACTGTATTCTTCGCCCGGGCGAGGAGTATGTGAGCCTGACGGAGTATCAGTTTATCCCCGCCTGATTAAGCGCCCTCCGTCTGGAGGGCGATTTTGTCTTCATCCTGCTTAATTCCCCATCACTCAAAGACAAAATTGCAACCATGAGTTCACAAGAACCTTACACTGCGTCGCTATTTTCGCTATGGTTATGCGTAAGGATTGCCGCAGATGCGTCATGGCAATATAATGAGAATTATTATCATTAAATGAAGATTGAGGAGTAAGCATATGGCTGTAACTAAGCTGGTTCTGGTACGTCATGGTGAAAGTCAGTGGAACAACGAAAACCGCTTCACCGGTTGGTACGATGTTGATCTTTCTGAGAAAGGCGTGGGCGAAGCAAAAGCGGCAGGTAAACTGCTGAAGGAAGAAGGCTATAGCTTTGACTTTGCTTATACCTCTGTGCTGAAACGTGCCATCCACACCCTGTGGAACGTACTGGATGAACTGGATCAAGCCTGGCTGCCGGTAGAAAAATCCTGGAAACTGAACGAGCGCCACTACGGTGCGTTGCAGGGTCTGAACAAAGCTGAAACCGCAGAGAAATACGGTGATGAGCAGGTGAAACAGTGGCGTCGTGGCTTTGCGGTCACACCGCCAGAATTGACCAAAGACGATGAGCGCTTCCCGGGTCACGATCCGCGTTATGCCAAATTGACTGACAAAGAGCTGCCGGTCACAGAAAGCCTGGCGCTGACCATTGATCGTGTCATCCCTTACTGGAACGAATCTATTCTGCCGCGCATGAAAAGCGGTGAGCGCGTCATTATCGCCGCTCACGGTAACTCCCTGCGCGCACTGGTGAAATACCTGGATAATATGGGTGAAGATGAAATTCTTGAACTGAATATCCCGACCGGCGTACCGCTGGTGTATGAGTTCGATGAAAACTTCAAACCAATCAAACATTACTATCTGGGTAATGCTGACGAAATCGCAGCAAAAGCGGCTGCCGTTGCGAATCAGGGCAAAGCGAAGTAATCCATTTGCCGGGTAGCCGTTCGTCATCGATTGGCTATCCGGTGCTTATACCCCGATAACCCCATCCAGTATCACCTGCCCTCTCCCCTGCGAACAGGGTTCCACACGACCACGTACGTTGTACACCTGCGCCAGACGTTCTGCGGTAATCACCGCTTGCGGCGCGCCGCTTGCCACCAGCTTACCGTCGTTAAGCATCACACTATGGTCGCCGAAGCGTAATGCCATGTTCATATCGTGCACCACCACCAGCGTCACCAGTTGGCGCGCCCGCGTCTCCTGAACAATCCTTTCCATGACGTGCAACTGATAATTCAAATCCAGCGCGCTGAGCGGCTCGTCCAGTAACAGCAGTTCAGGACGACGGATCAATGATTGCGCCAGTCCGACCAATTGCCGCTGACCGCCGGAGAGCTGATCGAGATAATGCAGCGCCAGATGCGAAATGCCCAAATGTTCCAGTAGTGCCAGTACCTGCGCCTGATCCTGCAAAGCGTCATTTCCGCCTGCTGTGCGTTGCGCCACCACCACAGACTCCAGCACCGGCAAGTGCACTTCCTGCGGCAATGACTGAGGTAAAAACACCACCTTTTGCGCACGTCGGGCAAACGGCAGCGAGATCAGGTTTTCATTACCAAGAAGCACTTCCCCGCGGGCTTTCGTTAAACCCGCCAGAGCGCGTAACAATGTCGACTTTCCACAGCCGTTAGGCCCCAGCAGCACGGTAATTTTACCGCGCGGCAGTTCAGGAATGCTCAGACCGCTAATCACAGGGCGCTTTGGATAACCGGCATACAGCCCCTTAATTATCAGCCCGCTCATCGCCCGCTCCCCCGGTGACGAAGAATGATGCTGAGGAAAAACGGGACACCCACCAGTGATGTCACAATCCCTACCGGAATGATCACCCCAGGCACCATATTTTTAGCAGCGACCGATGCCAGAGAAAGCACAAGCCCACCGGTCAACACGCTGCCGGGCAGATAAAAACGGTGATCTTCCCCAAACAACATTCGCGCAATATGCGGCGCCACCAGGCCGATAAAACCAATCGGCCCGACAAATGCGACCGACAGCGCGGAAAGCAAACTAATGCGCATTAACGCAGCCAGACGCAAACGTCGGACATCAATGCCGAAACTCATCGCCCTTTCTTCTCCCAGTCGCAATGCCGTCAGTTGCCAGGCGCTGCGCATTGACCAGCACGAGACAACAATGAACACCACCGCCAGCACGCCAAGTTTTTCCCATGAGGCGCGAGTCAGGCTGCCCATTGTCCAGAAGACCAGTCCCTGCAACGTATCTTCATCCGCTACAAACTGCAGCATTGAAACCAGCGCATTGAAGGTAAACACCAGGGCAATCCCGAACAGCACAACGCCCGACGTCGCAACGCGCGTCCAGCGGGTAATACCATCCAGCAATAATGCGGACAGCAAGGCAAACGCAAAGGCATTGGCGGGGATAAACCAGGCTGCGGGAATACCCGGTATCCCGATGCCCAGCACAATCGCCAGCGCTGCACCAAACGCCGCCGCAGACGAAACCCCGAGTGTAAAAGGGCTCGCCAACGGATTGTTTAAAATGGTTTGCATTTCAGCGCCCGCCAGCCCAAGCGCCATCCCGATCAGCAACGCCATCAGCGCATACGGTAGGCGAATATCCCAGACAATGACACGGACCCGGGCATTCGCATTGGCAGGATGCAGCAGCGTTTTCCAGAGTTCAGTGAACGGTAAACCCGACGCGCCAAGGGTTGAGTCAAGTACCAGCGAAGCCAGGATCGCCAGAATAATCATCAGCGCCAGCAGTAGGCGTTGCCGCATAACCTGTCGGTAGCAGCGCATAATGGCGTTAGGGGAGGTCACATTAGCGGGGAGCGACATCGTATTTCATCAAGAAGCGTATCATTTTGCGGGTGGATTTTTCTTACGGGGCCGGAGGCGTGATTATACCGTACCTAATATTCGTTATATATTTATTTATATTCCGAATAAAAATCACAAAAAAAACCGACTACAAGAGTCGGCTCTGAATCTGCAGCAGATAACGTGAATTATCCGCGGCGCGCTTTCACTGCGTTCGACAACTTACGCAGCAGCAAATCGGTATCTTCCCAACCAATACAGGCATCGGTAATGCTTTTACCGTAGGTCAGCGGCTCACCGCCTTCCAGGTTTTGGTTACCTTCAACCAGATGGCTTTCCACCATCACGCCAATAATCGCTTTTTCTCCGCTGGCAATTTGCTGGCAGACATCCGTGCAGACATCCATCTGCTTTTTGAACTGTTTGCTGGAATTGGCGTGGCTAAAATCGATCATCACTTGCGCAGGCAGCCCGGCTTTATCAAGCCCCTCTTTCACGGCAGCGACATGCTGGGCGCTGTAGTTCGGTTCTTTACCGCCACGCAGAATGATATGGCAGTCACCATTTCCGCTGGTATTTACAATCGCGGAGTGACCCCATTTAGTGACGGAAAGGAAACAGTGCGGTGCCCCTGCGGCGTTGATTGCGTCGATGGCGACCTTGATCGTGCCATCGGTGCCATTTTTGAATCCTACCGGGCAGGAAAGTCCTGAAGCCAACTCACGGTGAACCTGAGATTCAGTAGTACGCGCGCCAATGGCCCCCCAGCTCATCAGATCGGCAAGGTATTGCGGGGTGATCATATCGAGGAACTCACCGGCAGCCGGCAAACCGCTATCATTGATATCCAACAATAACTTACGCGCAATACGCAGACCATCGTTGATCTGGAAGCTGTTATCCATATGCGGATCGTTGATCAGTCCCTTCCAGCCCACGGTAGTGCGTGGTTTTTCAAAATAAACGCGCATGACGATCTCAAGCTCGTCATTTAATTCTTCACGCAATGCCAGCAGGCGAGCCGCATACTCTTTGGCCGCCGCCGGGTCATGAATTGAACACGGTCCAATCACGACCAGCAGGCGATCGTCATTGCCTTTCAGAATTTTATGAATCGCTTTACGGGCATGCGCTACCGTGTTTGCAGCGTTTTCAGTAGCGGGGAATTTTTCCAGGAGTGCGACCGGCGGTAATAACTCGTTGATCTCTTTAATGCGTAAATCGTCGTTCTGATAATTCATGATTATTCCAGCGTTGCCATACTTATATAAATGAATGCAATCCCTTCAATCTATATCTTCCCCCCGAAGGTGTAAACTGGGTTTTACACTTTGCACGGATTAATCCTGAAATAAGCAGAAAAACACCATAAAGTAGCGAAAATCGAGATCCATCCCACAATTTTCAACGTCAATTGTTCTTATTAAAATCATTTTCCAGATTCTATGCTGCGCTAAATCATCTTTTCGCCGTCGTCAGCGCCCGCTTCTCAACGCCTGCTGACTCCCGCAAAACCTGAAAATTTGGCTGATATCGGGAGAGTAAAAGCTCTCCTTTTTATTTTGTCAGTCAAAAATCCGTATGATGTCATACAGTAATGATGAGAATAACAAAGGGATGACACTATGGCGCACTCACATACTCCTGATTCACCTCACCTGCCGGAAGATAAAAATGCCCGTCGGTTGCTGTTCGCGTTTTGTGTCACCGCCGGATTTATGCTGGTTGAGGCAGTGGGCGGGATTATTTCCGGCTCGCTGGCATTGTTGGCTGATGCTGGCCACATGCTCACCGATGCCGCTGCCCTGCTCTTTGCACTCCTGGCCGTACAGTTTTCCCGGCGCCCACCCACAATCCGCCATACCTTCGGCTGGCTAAGACTCACGACACTGGCCGCATTTGTTAATGCCATCGCGCTGGTGGTAATCACCATTTTGATCGTCTGGGAGGCCATTGAACGTTTCTATACGCCGCGACCCGTTGCAGGCGGCATGATGATGGTCATCGCCGTCGCCGGGCTCGTAGCTAATGTGCTCTCATTCTGGATTCTGCACCGCGGTAGCGAAGAAAAAAACCTCAACGTCAGGGCGGCGGCCCTGCATGTAATGGGGGACTTACTGGGATCAGTCGGGGCAATCATTGCTGCGCTGATTATCATCTGGACGGGCTGGACGCCTGCCGACCCAATCCTCTCGATTCTGGTTTCCTTGCTGGTGCTAAGAAGCGCATGGCGTTTGTTGAAAGATAGCGTCAATGAACTCCTGGAAGGCGCCCCGGTTTCACTGGATATTGCCGCATTACAGCGCCATCTCAGCAGGGATATCCCGGAAGTACGTAATGTGCACCATGTGCATGTCTGGATGGTCGGTGAGAAACCGGTGATGACGATGCATGTGCAGGTGATCCCGCCGCACGATCATGATGCGTTGCTGGCGCGCATCCAACATTTTCTGATCCATCATTACCAGATTGAACACGCCACCATACAGTTAGAGTATCAACCCTGTAACGGTCCGGATTGCCATCTGAACCAAAGGCAATCCGGGCCTATACATCACCACCATTAATGAGAAAGTGCGTGCGAACCCCGTTCGCGCGCACTGTTGATCCACATCCGACTGCCGTTCAGGGCAATGAATGTCAGGATCAGGTATTCCAGCGACATCGCGTAAACGCCCTGTAGCGCGAAGATCACCACGCTGATGACGTTGATTACCACCCACAGTAGCCAGTTTTCAACGTATTTGCGCGTCATCAGGATCATCGCCACAATCGACAGCACCATCATGCAGGAATCCCAGAAGGGGAAAGCGTCAGGCTGCAGTTCAGGCGTCGTGACCTGCAATCCCAGCGTCTGCATAATATTCACAGCAATTTTTGTCAGGAAGGCAAATACCGGGTCGATGAATGCCGTCATCAAACCAATGGCGACCACACAGACAGCAAGCCAGCTCAGTGCTTTTGGCAACGGCAACCAGCGAATTTTCAGCTCCGCTTCATGTTGACTCGTTTGTCGGGACCAGGCATACCAGCCATAGATATTGGCGGCGAAGAAAAAGACCTGTAACAGCAGGCTGGCATAGAGTTGGATCTGAAAGAAGATAATGGCGAATAACGTCACGTTAATCAGACCAAAAAAGTAATTGCTGATCCTCTCCAGACTCGCCAGTCCGATACACAGTAAACCGGCGACAGTCCCCACAGCCTCAATCCACGACAGAGCGTAGCCCCCCGCGCCGATTGGGATATGAACCAGAATGTTCTGCGTGCTAAAAAAATCCATCTTTTCCCCCAGAGCAAAACGTCACGATTAAGCTCGTAGTGTAGCCGCAAATTCCAGCATGCGGTTTAACGGCAATAAAGCGCCTTCTCGCAGCGTTTCATCAACATGGATTTCATGGGACGCTCCGCCTTGTTCCAGGCCTTCAGCAATCGCTTTAAGGCCGTTCATTGCCATCCATGGGCAATGAGCGCAACTACGACAGGTCGCCCCTTCTCCCGCCGTCGGCGCTTCAAGCAGCTCTTTCTCTGGAACCGCCTGTTGCATTTTGTAGAAAATACCCCGGTCGGTCGCCACAATCAGTTGCTGATGCGGCAGCGTTTTCGCCGCATTGATGAGCTGACTGGTTGACCCTACCGCATCGGCCATATCAACGATCGACTGAGGTGACTCAGGATGTACCAGCACGGCGGCATTTGGATAAAGCCCTTTCATGCGGGTTAAGGCCTGGGTTTTAAACTCATCGTGGACAATACAGGCGCCCTGCCAACACAGTACGTCAGCACCGGTCTTTTTCTGTACGTAGTTACCCAAATGGCGATCCGGCGCCCAGATGATTTTTTCACCTAAACTATCAAGATGCTCAATAAGTTCAACGGCGATGCTGGACGTCACCACCCAGTCAGCCCGCGCTTTTACCGCGGCTGATGTGTTGGCATAGACCACCACGGTGCGATCCGGATGGGCATCGCAAAACGCACTGAATGCGTCGATCGGACATCCCAAATCCAGCGAGCATTCCGCCTGCAGAGTGGGCATCAGGATTGTTTTTTCCGGACTGAGAATTTTGGCGGTTTCTCCCATAAACCGAACCCCTGCAACCAGCAGGGTTGACGCGGGATGTTTCGCGCCAAAGCGAGCCATCTCGAGCGAATCCGAAATGCAGCCGCCGGTCTCTTCAGCCAGTTGCTGGATTTCCGGGTCGGTGTAATAGTGGGCGACCATCACGGCGTCCCGCTCTTTCAGCAGACGTTTGATTTTCTCACGGTAGTATTGTTTTTCATCCACGCTCAGCGGTGCTGGCTTCGGTGGAAACGGATAAATTGCAGCTTCTGGATCAAACATCACGCTCATCATGCTTTCTCGTTTTACTGGCTTAACGAAATTGTCGGTTATTAGCGCACGAAGCGCATTAGTCGGATACGGGTGTTTTGTATGCTAAACAAGATAGCCGAAACAGCGGGAAAAGTCGTGGAGATTTTGAGCGTGAAAGTCTGTATCAGGTGTCGAGTGGCGCTGGCGCTTACTTGACCTATAAAGACAAAACGACCATAGGCATGAAAATCGAAGCATCATCAGGCAATTACCCAACTCATAGATAGCAAAAAAGACGCCGACAGCGCTAGCACTGTTAGTTTAGGACCGAGATATCCGGGGGCGATCACCGGGTTTGGCGTCCCTCCGGGAATCCAATCCTGGTGGTTCCCCTTATTCACTCGCTTAAGTGAACAGCGTTACCAACAGCGCCCTCTTTTGCACTGGTGGGTCGTGCAGGATAACTCGCTTCGCTCGCCCTTCGGGCCATCGCCGCAAGCGGCTCCGCTGTCTCACTGCGTTCGGCCCGAACCTGCAGCAGGTTCGAATCGTCTAAATCGCAGATAGCAAAAAGGCGCCTTTAGGGCGCCTTTTTACATTGGTGGGTCGTGCAGGATTCGAACCTGCGACCAATTGATTAAAAGTCAACTGCTCTACCAACTGAGCTAACGACCCCTTTCGGGATTTACTACTTTATTCTTTTTCAGGAACCCACTTCAATATTGGTGGGGCGTGCAGGATTCGAACCTGCGACCAATTGATTAAAAGTCAACTGCTCTACCAACTGAGCTAACGCCCCATCCGGGTGTTACCTGAAATATTTTACTCGTTACCAATTTAAAATTGGTGGGTCGTGCAGGATGACTCGGCTTTGCCTCGCCCTACGGGCCGTTGCTGATGCAACGTTATCCTTCACGCTTAACATCTGAGTTCGATGTTAAAATTGGTGGGTCGTGCAGGATTCGAACCTGCGACCAATTGATTAAAAGTCAACTGCTCTACCAACTGAGCTAACGACCCGAGTGGTGGGTGATGACGGGATCGAACCGCCGACCCCCTCCTTGTAAGGGAGGTGCTCTCCCAGCTGAGCTAATCACCCGATACTACGCTGGATACTGCTTTAAGTGGTGGGTCGTGCAGGATGACTCGGCTTCGTCTCGCCCTACGGGCCGTTGCTGACGCAACGTTATCCTTCACGTTTTACTACCACAATCTACTTCAGTAATTGGTGGGTCGTGCAGGATTCGAACCTGCGACCAATTGATTAAAAGTCAACTGCTCTACCAACTGAGCTAACGACCCACTTTTGCGTTGCTTTTGGTTTGTTTGATATCCCGTGGCAACGGCGGCATATATTACTGATTTCAGATTTCAGCGCAACAAAAATTTCGATATAGATCACTCAACTGCTTATGAATCACACGACACGACCAGAAATAACGCGATTTCTGGTCGCATGGTGTGCATTACATCGCGCTGAGACGTTTTTGCGCTTGTTTCGCACCATCGGTACCAGGGTATTTACTGATGACCTGCTGGTAAACGGCTTTGGCTTTTTCTGTATCGCCTTTGTCCTGCATGATGACGCCGACTTTGAACATCGCATCAGAAGCCTTCGGAGACTTCGGATAGTTTTTCACAACCGAGGCAAAGTAGAACGCAGCATCATCTTTTTTACCCTTGTTGTAATTCAACTGCCCCAGCCAGTAATTGGCATTCGGCTGGTACGTTGAGTCCGGGTATTGTTTGATGAAGTTCTGAAACGCCACAATCGCGTCATCCTGACGGGATTTATCATGCACCAGGGCAATTGCCGCGTTGTAATCCGTATTCGCGTCTCCGCTTGAAGCGGGCACGCCTGACACTGCTGCTCCAGCATCTGGAGCAGGCGTTGCCGCTGCCGCACCACTTTGCTCGCCAGTTGCAGGTTGCGCCGCTGCGCTACCGCTACTCAGACTGTCTATCTGTAACAGGATCTGTTTCTGACGCTCAACGACCTGATTCAGTTGATACTGGCTTTCCTGAATTTGGCCACGCAGGGAATCAATATCAGTCTGATTATCGGAAAGTTGTTGCTGGAGTTGGGTTAAAAGTTGGCTATGAGCATTAGAAATACGCTCGAGTTGAGTGACGCGGTCTTCGACCGAGCCAGAGCCGACACTACTGATTGGCGCCTGAGCAAAAGCGGCCCAGGGGGCCGCTATGCCAACCAGTAACGACAGACTCAACAGGTGATGTCTGAAGTTACTGCTCATGTCATTCTCTTAGTAAACCAGTACGGCACGACGGTTTTTGGAGTAAGCCGCTTCGTCATGACCCAGTACTGCAGGTTTTTCTTTACCGTAAGAAACGATGGAGATCTGGTCAGCAGAAACGCCTTTACCCTGCAGGTACATTTTAACGGCGTTAGCACGACGTTCGCCCAGGGAGATGTTGTACTCAGGAGTACCACGTTCGTCCGCGTGACCTTCTACGGTGACTTTATAAGACGGGTTGCTACGCAGGAAGTTTGCGTGCGCATCCAGCATTGCAGCGAAATCAGAACGGATATCGTACTTGTCCAGATCGAAGTAAACGATGTTGTTCTGCTGCAGCTGTTGCATCTGCAGACGCGCTTGCTCTTCGGAGGACATGTTGCCGCTGCCATTAGCATCCATACCAGTGCCAGCGCCCATCATGCCTTCGCTGCCGTCATTGCTGGCGTTCTTGTTAGAAGAACATGCCGCGATTGCCATAACAGGCAGAGCGATCATCAGCCCCTTCAGCACTTTGTTCAGTTGCATTTCAATGATTCCTTTATTAATCAATTATTTATTATCACAGATACGGCGACCAGGCAGGGAATTTAACCTGACCATCAGTTGCCGGAAGACGCGCCTTGAAACGCCCATCTGTAGAAACCAAATTCAGCACGGATCCCATCCCCTGAGAAGAGCTGTAGATTACCATAGTGCCGTTAGGTGCCAGACTTGGCGTTTCATCCAGGAACGTTGACGACAGAACTTGTACGCCACCCGTTACCAGATCTTGTTTGGCAATGTGTTGTTGCCCACTATTTGAGCTTACCATTACCATAAATTTGCCGTCGCTGCTCACATCAGAATCCTGGTTTTGCGATCCTTCCCAGGTAATACGTTGCGGAGCACCGCCATTGACATTGACTTTATACACCTGCGGACGACCGGCCTGGTCAGAGGTAAATGCCAGATTCTGGCTGTCCGGGAACCAGGTCGGTTCGGTGTTGTTGCTGCGACCATCCGTCACCTGGCGGATCTGGCCAGAACCAATGTCCATCACATACAGGTTCAGACTACCGGTTTTAGACAAGGCAAACGCCAGTTTGCTGCCATCCGGTGAGAATGCCGGCGCACCGTTGTGACGCGGGAATGAGGCAACCTGACGAACCGCACCGTTCGACAGGGTCTGAATGACCAGCGCAGAACGGCCGCTTTCAAAGGTAACGTATGCCAGTTTGGAACCATCCGGTGACCATGCCGGAGACATCAGCGGCTGCGGAGAACGGTGAACCACGAACTGGTTATAGCCATCGTAGTCAGACACGCGCAGTTCATACGGGAACTGACCGCCATTGGTCTGAACCACATAAGCGATACGGGTACGGAACGCGCCCTTAATACCGGTCAGTTTTTCAAACACTTCGTCACTGGCAGTATGACCTGCATAACGCAGCCACTGCTTGTTCACTTTGTAAGAGTTCTGAGCCAGAACGGTACCCGGCGCACCACCAGTGTCAACCAACTGATACGCCACATTGTAGGAACCGTCCGGATTCGGCGTTACCTGACCGACCACGACAGCGTCAATGCCCAAAGCAGACCATGCCGCAGGCTGAACTTCCTGAGCGGTCCCCGGCTGCTGTGGCAGACGAGAACGGTCTAGTGGATTAAATTTACCGCTGTTGCGTAGGTCAGCACCCACGATACCGCCGATATCTTCAGGGGCAGCACCCGGCCCCGCCCACTGGAATGGCACAACGCCAATTGGGCGCGCCGAGTCCACCCCCTGGGTGATCTCGATACGTACTTCTGCGTGCAGCACAGCTGCCCACAGCATCAGAAAACCAAATGCTACTCGTAATGCCTGCTTCATCATATCTCCCTTATCCAGGCGGAAAGCCCACGATAATTTAGCAGAATGTTAACAAACTCAAATACACAAAACTACCAGAACCCAGCGACTACCGCAGTTTGTTTTTCCCCGTCACGACCGGGAAAACCTGGCTTACGGTTTAAAGTCCAGAGGTGCGTTTTTAAACACTTCATATACCGCCTGGCTCGGTGGTTTTGGAATCTTCGCCTGTCGGGCTGCAGCAAGCGCTGCCTGACAAAGCGCGGGATCGCCACCTTCAGACTGAATATCCAGTAACATGCCGTCGGAAGCCAGCTTTATGCGCAGCGTACAGGTTTTCCCTGTATAGGACGAGGCGTCATAAAACTTACTCTCAATGGCAGATTTAATCTGCCCGGCATAGTTGCTGATATCCGCACCTGATGCGCCATTATTTTTAGTATTCCCACTCCCGGCTGGAGAAGCATTGTTGCCTTTCGCTCCACCGCCGGATTTCGGTGCATTCTTACCAGAGCTTAAATCGCCCAGCAGGTCGTCAACACCGGAAGCGGCAGCCGCTTTTTCAGCCGCGGCTTTTTTAGCCGCAGCGGCCTTATCTGCGGCAGCTTTCTTATCAGCCGCCGCTTTTTTATCTGCAGCCGCCTTCTCAGCCGCGGCTTTTTTGTCCGCTGCTGCTTTCTCTGCAGCCGCTTTCTTATCGGCTGCGGCTTTTTCAGCAGCGGCCGCTTTCGCAGCAGCTGCTTTTTCCGCTTTCTCAGCGGCGGCCTTATCAGCTGCAGCTTGCTTCTCGGCTTCCGCCTGTGCTTTTTTCGCAGCATCAGCGGCAGCCTTAGCAGCCATCACCTCGGCGACTTTCTTCGCATCAGCGGCAGCTTTTGCGGCGGCTTCAGCCTCCGCTTTTTTCTGTGCGTCTGCGGCCGCTTTCTTCGCGGCTTCTGCGGCTTGCTTCGCCTGAGCATCCGCTTTGGCCTTCGCGTCGGCAGCAGCTTTCGCCGCAGCTTCCTCAGCCAGCTTCTGTTGTTCCTGCGCCTTTTGCGTAGCCGCTTCAGCTTGCTTCTGCTGCTCCGCCTGCTCACGCGCTTTTTCCTGCGCAGCTAAGCGTTCTTTCTCAAGTTGCTTCAAACGTTCTTGTTCGGCAGCCTGCTTCTCACGAAGCTCTTCGGCTTGCTGCTGCGCTTGTTTTTCACGCTGTTGCTCAGCACGTTTCGCACTCGCCTGTTGCTGCTGCTGACGATCGTACTGTTGAACAATGGCGCCAGGATCAACCATGACGGCGTCAATGGAAGATCCACCGCCGCCCCCCGCTGAAGCATCAATGTGCTCATCGAACGAGCTCCAGATCAGTACCGCAAATAAAATGACATGCAGCACCGCTGAAATAATTATCGCCCGTTTGAGCTTGTCGTTTTGTTCGGTTGCCTTTGACACTCTCGGTTCCCAAAAAACTGTTCGTCTGTTACTCGCTATGTTGCAAGCCAGAGGGACGAAGACTTCAGATTGGCTGCGTCATCAAGCCAACCGACTTCACGCCCGCACTGTGTAACAAGTTCAGCGCTTTAATTATTTCATCGTAAGGCACATCTTTCGCGCCACCGATTAAGAAGACCGTTTTCGGATTGGACTCCAGGCGGCTTTTCGCCTCGGCAATAACTTGTTCTGGCGGTAGCTGATCCATACGATCTTTTTCGACCACCACGCTATATTGCCCAATACCGGAAACTTCAATAATGACCGGAGGATCGTCATTGCTGCTTACGGCCTGCGACTCAGTCGCATCCGGCAAATCGACTTCCACGCTCTGGGTAATGATGGGCGCTGTCGCCATAAAGATCAGCAGCAGCACCAGCAGAACGTCGAGCAACGGTACAATATTGATTTCGGACTTAAGTTCACGACGACCTCGTCCACGCGTTCTGGCCATGGCTTACCCCTTGTTGCTCTCGCTACTGGTAAACGCCTGGCGGTGCAGAATCGCGGTGAACTCTTCCATAAAGTTGTCGTAATTCAATTCCAACTTGTTCACGCGCTGATTCAGGCGGTTGTAGGCCATAACGGCTGGAATAGCAGCAAACAGACCGATGGCCGTTGCAATCAATGCTTCCGCGATACCTGGCGCAACCATCTGCAGGGTGGCCTGTTTTACCGCTCCCAGCGCGATAAATGCGTGCATGATCCCCCAGACCGTACCAAACAGACCGATATACGGACTGATGGACCCTACCGTACCGAGGAAGGGAATATGCGTCTCTAATGTTTCCAGTTCACGGTTCATTGAGATACGCATCGCACGGGATGCCCCTTCAACCACCGCTTCTGGCGCATGATTGTTTGCACGATGTAGTCGCACAAACTCTTTGAACCCGCTGTAGAAAATTTGCTCCGAACCGGCCAGGCTATCACGACGCCCCTGACTTTCCTGATACAGGCGAGACAGTTCGATTCCGGACCAAAATTTATCTTCGAACGCTTCAGCTTCACGCGCAGCCGCATTAAGAATACGAGTTCGCTGGATAATGATAGCCCAGGATGCGATCGAAAAACCAATCAAAATCAACATGATAAGTTTAACCAGAAGGCTTGCCTTCAGGAACAAATCAAGGATATTCATGTCAGTCACTGCTTAAACTCCGCGACAATAGACTTGGGAAGCGCACGAGGCTTCATTTTGAGTGGATCAACGCAAACAATCAGAACTTCTGCTTCATTCAGCACGGCGTTCTCTGCGTTGACAATGCGTTGCGTGAATACCAAAGAGGTGCCACGCATTGACGTAATTTCTGTTTGAATTTCGAGCATATCGTCAAGTCGCGCTGGCGCAAAATATTCTAGCGTCATTTTGCGTACCACAAAGGCGACTCGTTCAGCCAGCAGCACCTGTTGGCTGAAGTGATGATGGCGCAACATCTCTGTACGTGCTCTTTCATAAAAAGCGACGTAACTGGCGTGATAAACCACACCACCGGCATCGGTGTCTTCGTAGTAGACACGAACCGGCCATCGAAATATATACTTATTCATTCCTGCCGCCTCTTTGTTGGCTTCGTCCACTCACACCAGTCACTTACTCCAGTAAGCTCCTGGTGATTCGCGCACTTACCGCCGCGATGCCGCGAGAATGCTGTTGTATATAGCGTTGTCTTCACTTTACATCCCGGTAATGCAACAAAAGTTAGAGATTTTAAACGTTGCTACTATACGCGCGCTATTGAGGCTTGGGAATGGGGGGAAGTTAAGGGAGAGTAAAAAATTATGGGCTTATGCAAGCCCATAAATATTTAAGGATGTTTCTTATTCAAAGGAAGAAGAAAAACAGACCGGTGATAAGCACAATATCGGCAATCAATGGAGAGAAAAGCCCCTGCCAATGCACCGCGCGGGGACGAAACCCCACCCCATGAATCACACCAGCACAGACCGCCCACATCAACAGAAAACCATGCCAGATTTCCAGCTCGCTGGTTTTTGCTGCGAAGCGTGAAGGGTCCCAGAATATGCAGCCAGCCAACACGATTGCCAGCACAAAGGAAAGCGCCCGCAAGGGGCGCTTATCCATTACCGCATATAACATCGCGATAATGCTGGTCATCAGCTTTCTTCTTGTCCGGCTTTGCCTGCTTCAACGTGCTCAAGCGCTAGCGCTGTGATTATCCCAAATGCACAGGCAAGAAGCGTTCCCAAAATCCATGCGAAATACCACATTTTAAGCTCCTTACTTAGTACAGAGAGTGGCTGTTGCTTTCAATATCTTCTTTGGTGATGCGGCCGAACATCTTCCAGTAACACCAACCGGTGTAGAGCAGGATAATAGGCACAAACACCGCAGCAACCCAGGTCATCAGATTTAATGTTCTCTGGCTGGACGTTGCGTCCCACATTGTCAGACTTGCGTTCATCATCGTGCTGGACGGCATCACAAACGGGAACATCGCGATACCGGCAGTCAGGATGATGCAGGCCAACGTCAGTGAGGAGAAGACGAACGCCCAGGCCCCTTTCTCCATACGAGAAGTCAGAATGGTCAACAACGGCAGAACTACGCCCAGCGCCGGGACCAACCAAAGGATAGGTGCATTGTTAAAGTTCACCATCCATGCGCCCGCTTCACGAGCGACCTCTTTGGTCAGCGGGTTAGAGGCGGCATGGTGATCCAGTGCGGAAGTCACAACATAACCGTCAATACCGTACACCACCCAGACACCCGCCAGAGCGAAGCAGACCAGAGTCACCAGTGCCGCAACCTGTGACGTCGCACGAGCACGCAGATGAAGTTCACCCACGGTACGCATCTGCAGATAGGTCGCGCCCTGAGTGATGATCATCCCTACGCTCACGACACCCGCCAACAGACCAAACGGATTCAGCAACTGGAAGAAGTTACCGGTGTAGTACAAACGCATGTAGTCGTCTACGTGGAACGGAACCCCTTGCAGCAGGTTACCGAATGCCACACCAATCACCAGCGGCGGAACGAAGCTACCAATGAAGATGCCCCAGTCCCACATGTTGCGCCAGCGCATATCTTCAATCTTAGAGCGGTAATCAAAACCGACCGGACGGAAGAACAATGACGCCAGTACAAGGATCATCGCCACGTAGAAACCGGAGAACGCAGCGGCATACACCATCGGCCATGCCGCGAACAATGCGCCACCCGCGGTGATCAGCCAAACCTGGTTACCGTCCCAGTGCGGGGCGATGGAGTTAATCATAATTCGACGCTCGGTATCATTACGACCGAGGAAGCGGGTGAGCATGCCCACCCCCATGTCGAAGCCATCAGTGACCGCAAAACCAATCAGCAGAATGCCAACCAGCAGCCACCAGATAAAACGCAATACTTCATAATCGATCATTTGACGACTCCTGTCTTAGCGTGCCGGCTGAGAAGTCACAGTGGACTGCTCGTAGTGATAACGACCGGTTTTCAGGCTGCTCGGGCCACGGCGTGCGAACTTGAACATCAGGTACAGTTCAGCCACCAGGAACAGGGTGTATAGGCCGCAAATCAACAGCATCGAGAAGATGAGGTCGCCGGCAGTCAGCGAAGAATTCGCCACAGCTGTCGGTAACACTTCACCAATTGCCCACGGTTGACGACCGTATTCTGCAACGAACCAACCGGACTCAATGGCAATCCACGGCAATGGAATCGCATACAGCGCCGTGCGCAGCAGCCATTTTTTCTCACCGATACGGTTGCGAATAACAGTCCAGAAGGACACCGCGATAATCGCCAGCATCAAAATGCCGCACGCCACCATGATACGGAAAGCGAAGTACAGTGGCGCAACGCGAGGTATAGAATCTTTCGTTGCCTGCTGAATTTGCGATTCGGTCGCATCAGTGACCTTATCCGTATAGCGTTTCAGCAGCAGACCATATCCCAGGTCTTTCTTCATGCTGTTGAACTGGTCGCGAACGGCCTGATCGGTTGAGCCAGCACGCAGTTCTTCCAGCAACTGATACGCTTTCATCCCGTTACGGATACGCTCTTCGTGCTGCACCATCAGGTCTTTCAGACCAATGACCTGTGTATCAACAGAGCGGGTGGCAATGATGCCCAGCGCATAAGGAATTTGAATCGCAAAATGGTTTTCCTGCGCATCCTGGTCCGGAATACCGAACAGCGTAAAGGATGCCGGCGCAGGCTGGGTTTCCCATTCTGCTTCAATGGCGGCAAGTTTGGTTTTCTGCACGTCGCCCATTTCGTAACCGGATTCATCACCCAGGACGATAACAGAGAGAATAGCAGCCATACCGAAGCTGGCAGCGATGGCAAAAGAGCGTTTAGCGAACGCGAAGTCACGGCCGCGCAGCATGTAGTAGGAGCTGATACCCAGAACGAACATCGCGCCACAAACATAACCAGATGCGACAGTGTGAACAAATTTCACCTGTGCAACCGGGTTAAGCACCAGTTCAGAGAAGCTCAGCATCTCCATGCGCATGGTTTCAAAGTTGAAATCCGCTGCAATTGGGTTCTGCATCCAGCCGTTAGCGACCAGGATCCACAACGCGGAAAGGTTTGAACCTAAAGCCACCAACCAGGTGACGCACATATGCTGGACTTTACCCAGGCGGTCCCAACCAAAGAAGAACAGACCTACAAAGGTAGATTCGAGGAAGAAGGCCATCAGACCTTCGATCGCCAGCGGCGCACCGAAGATATCCCCTACATAGTGAGAATAGTAAGACCAGTTAGTCCCGAACTGGAACTCCATGGTCAGACCGGTTGCCACACCCAGAGCGAAGTTGATCCCAAACAACTTGCCCCAGAACTTGGTCATATCTTTATAAATCTGTTTGCCGGAAAGGACGTAGACCGTTTCCATGATGGCCAGCAAAAACGCCATACCGAGCGTCAGTGGCACAAACAGGAAGTGGTACATCGCGGTCAAGGCAAACTGTAAGCGCGACAGTTCGACTATATCTAACATCATGACTCCTTGCTCATCGCATGAAGACTCCGAGAGTGAACCCCGTTAGAAAGGGTCACACGCATGCCCCAATACAAATTTATTTGCGCACTTTCTTCGTTACTGTTTTGTCGTGAGAGGAAACAGCAACGATGAAAGGTTACAAACATGTTAATAAAAAACTCAAATTGATCCCGCAATTATATTACGCCGCAAAATCCTTACAATAAACAGGTTTTTATTGAGTTAGATTTACGTTTTTCGACAGTGATCAATTTATAGCGAAGTTATCGCTTTTTCACCAATTTGATCATGAACAATTTATCGTGTTTTAGTGTGCTTTTCCAAGGATTAAACTTTGATTTATATCAAAATCCATAAAATCGGTTAACAATATGTATCAACAGTAACTTCGGTAAATTCAATGTTGCAAATATGTTTTTAAATTGAAACGCACGATTACCAAATGAGTGCGCAAGCATAAAAAAACTGCATTTTTATTAACGCACCATCAGGATCAACTCGTACCCGGACTTAACTTTTTAGCGTAGTCAATTGGTGGTTATTTTCCATAGCAGAAATCCACCACAAAAAATAATCACAATAATTTCACTTTTATTTTAATTTCAATTAACACCGCTCTGTTATTATTCTGTTAACAACAAATCCGTACCAGGCATCGCTTTTGTCTGATTGCTTGCTATTCATGCAAGTTATTGGTTGAACCTTCGTGACTGGGCAAGCAGAAAAGCCCCAGCTTCACCTCCCCTCCCCTGCTGACGGAACAAATCCGTCCATCCATATGTGTTTCCAGACGGCCGATTATCTCTCTGGCAAAGGG
>NZ_NRDO01000085.1 GCF_010231475.1 Citrobacter sp. NCU1
CGGCAAAAAATGGCAATGCAGAGTGTTTCATGGGTCCTCGTTATCAGGTCAACAGGGGTTGCAGCTGGGCCAAAAAATTGCTTCTACGGGGGACATCTCCAGACTATCATCAAAGCTATTTTTATCGCTCAGAGGAAGCAATCAGGCACTGTTGCAAAGATCGCAGCGCTGATAAACGTTGCTACCATTTCCCCCGTGGCGCTAATCATGAACGTATTCAAAGGCCGGCATTTCAGTCGTGACATTATCCTGTGGGCGGTACGCTAGTACTGTAAATACGGCATCAGTTACCGTGAGTTACAGGAGATGCTGGCTGAACGCGGTGTCAGCGTCGACCACACCACGCTTTACCGCAGGGTTCAGCGCTATACCCCTGAAATGGAAAAACGTCTCCGTTGGTACTGGCGTCAGTCTTCCGGCTTTTGCTCCTGGCATCTGGATGAAACATATATCAAAGTGAACGGCAGGTGGGCTTACCTGTACCGCGCAGTCGACAGCAGAGGCTGTACCATTGATTTTTATCTCTCTCCACGCCGCAACAGTAAAGCCGCTTACCGCTTTATGGAAAAGCTCCTGAATAATACCAAGCGCTGGCAAATTCCACGGCTGATTAATACCGATAAAGCCCCCACATACGGGCGGGCACTGGCGTTGCTGAAACGCGAAGGGAAATGTCCGCCGGATGTGAAGCACCGGCAGATAAAGTACCGGAACAACGTGATTGAGTGTGATCACGGTAAGCTGAAACGGATAATCAATACCACACTGGATTTAAATCGATGAAAACGGCATACGCCACGATAAAAGGTATCGAAGTCATGCGAGCCCTGCGTAAAGGGCAGGCTGAATCATTTTACTTTGACTATCTTCTGGGCGAGATGCACCCGGTGAGCAAAGTGTTTAAAATTTAAGCTTTTCAGCAACATCAAAGGCTTCATTATTACAATCTTTGCAACAGTGCCCTACAAGCTTTATTGTCGGTTCACACTGGTGCTGTAGATTCACATTAAAGTTGCATACTTAATGTAGAAAATGACACTAAAGTTGTATGCTTATTTTCGTATTGTATTGATTATAATACATTATTCAGGTGCTTTATACTGGGCAGTGACCGGGGAGTTGCGCTAATTACCAACTTTTGAAGTGATGCGGGCGCTGCACAAAGGTCAGACTGAGTCATTATATTACGGCTATCATCTGGGTGAAGTTCG
>NZ_NRDO01000086.1:0-131 GCF_010231475.1 Citrobacter sp. NCU1
GGAAGCGCTGAACCAGAGCTGGTCTGTCGATTTTATGCATGATGCCCTGGTCTGTGGCCGTTGTTTTCGAACGTTCAATGTCGTTGATGACTTTAACCGTGAGGCGTTGTCGATTGAAATCGATCTGAATC
>NZ_NRDO01000086.1:150-1045 GCF_010231475.1 Citrobacter sp. NCU1
TCTGCGAGTGGCTCGTGTACTCGACAGGATCGCGGGGGCTGATAAAACTCACTTAATGGTGATGGAAATGTAGTGATTTTATGTGTTATTTAATGTTAAGCGGCGGCAATGTCTTAGAAAATAGAAGTCAGGGTGACAGTTTGGCACAAGAAACTAACGTACTCTGAACGATGAGACAATGTTCCTACATATTTTTAACTCCTTACCTCATTAATACGATGGTTGACCTTACTCGCGTAATGTGGGCACGCCCCTAAGCTAGGTTCTGGTTTTAAATTTGTTCCGGGCTGAGACCTCCACTGGCTCAGTGGCGCCGCCAGCGATTGTAATCACACTCGATATAATTAAACACTGTCGTCCGCGTTATTTCCCGGCTGGTAAAACATTCTCCGTGAATGCATTCCACTTTTAGCGAGTGAAAGAAGCTTTCCATACAGGAATTGTCATAACAACAACCTTTGGCACTCAGACTCCCGCGCAGATTATAGCGTTTCAGTAAAGTCTGATAATCCGCTGAACAGTACTGCCCACCCCTGCCTGTGTGAATGATGACATTTTCCAAGCATTTACTCCGCTAGAGCGCCCTCTGCAGCGCATCACCGGTAAGCTGTGTCGTCATACGTGACGTCATTGACCAGCCAATGGCAGAACGCGACCACATATCAATCACCCCGCCAGGTACAACTGTAAATAGACCCGTTTTATTTCCACGCACTTTTTGAGATCCCGGCCAGTTTAATCCTAGCCCAAAAGGCCCTGTTGCAAACAAGATCACAAACCAGAAGTTCTCATTGAAGAAAAGAGTTAAATACCAAATAGTTTGTTTACCAGACGAACTTCACCCAGATGATAGCCGTAATATAATGACTCAGTCTGACCTTTGTGCAGCGCCCGC
>NZ_NRDO01000087.1 GCF_010231475.1 Citrobacter sp. NCU1
CATAAACCCCGCATCCAGTGCACAACAAAATCAGCGAGTTGCTGAACGTCATTGATATCTAATACCGGGACATTAATCGTCAAAGGGACATCGCTGGCGACGGCAATCACGTGCGCGTCAGTCACCAGCTCTTCGTGATGGTGCCCGGTCCCTTCGCGGAACAGCACAATCTTCGCGATTTCCTCATGTTTAAATCCTTCGACCAGAATCAAATCCAGCTTTGAGGCATCCATTCTGCTGGCCAGAAAGGCGAGATCCAGTTCCTGTTCTTCCGGCGTTTCAGTCATAAGAGCCCAACGCTGTTGGCTGGCAACCGGCAGGTATCAAATTCGCTGGCAGGTTAAAGAGTGAGTTTGCGATGTCGAACTGACGATAGAAAGTGCCAGGCGAAAATGGACTGCGCCTCATAACCGTGAGGGCAGTCCATAAACAACGAACGGCAGAGACAGTCTTCTCGTCCGTCATCGCGAAACGCGGGACAGCGCGCGTGTTTGATTATGGAAAATGATCGTTCCACCAGACTGGCCCCGTCTCTTTTGCTGACGTCCAGAGTTTGTTAAGAAACGTATTGAATACATGATCCCGTGCGGAACCTTTGGCGCAAAATACCACTACGGTTGAAAACCTTTTGTCCAGAAGGTCTCAGCTCCGTGAAATGGGGGGGTTATAACGGTATCCAGACTCCCCCTGCACGGTGACTGTCTAGCACCGCATCAATAAAACGCATGCCGTTCACCCCTTCTTCCACACAGGGAAGAGAGTCTGTCTCCGGCGGAGGAGGAACTCCTGCCTGCATGGCATGAATGCGCAGTGCGGCATCGGTATACAACTGAGCGAAAGCCTCCAGATAGCCTTCCGGATGACCCGCTGGCACTCGGGTGGCATGTATTGCCGCCGGACTCATGCTGCGTCCCCGAGTCAGCCTCTGTGCCTGACCCGCCAGTGGGGTAAACCAAAGCTGATTCGGTTCCTCCTGGCTGAAGACTAAACTGGCACGGGAGCCGTAGAGACGCAGCACCAGTCGGTTTTCCTCGCCACTGGCGACCTGACTCGCAATCAATGCGCCACGGGCGCCATTGGGATAACGCATCCAGACCTGAACATGATCATCAACCCGTCGGCCAGGGACAAAGGTGTGAAGCTCGGCGCTGAGCGACTCCGGCAACTGGCCACTGACAAAGGCGGCGAGCTGCCAGGCATGGGTGCCGATGTCGCCCAGGCAACCGGCACGACCAGCCCGAGTGGGGTCGGTACGCCAGGCCGCCTGCCGATGGCCGCTGGCTTCCAGGGGGTCTGCCAGCCAGTCCTGAAGATATTCCACCTGCACATAACGCAGCTCGCCAAGTTCACCCGCAGCCACCAGAGCGCGGGCATGGCGCACCATCGGATATCCGCTGTAGGTGTGCGTCACGGCAAACAACCGCTGCTGCCGTTTTGCCAGCGCGGCCAGTGCCTGTCCTTCCCCGAGCGTCAGCGCCAGCGGTTTATCGCAGATCACATGGATACCGGCTTCAAGAAACGCGGTTGCCACTGGGGAATGCAGATGATTAGGTGTCACGATAGCGACCACTTCTATACCGTCCGGGCGGGCTGCCTCCAGTCGCGCCATCTCGCGATAATCGCTGTAACTGCGTGGCAGTCTCAGTTCAGCCGCACTGGCCGCCGCTCTGTCGGGATCGCCGGAAAGGGCCGCCGCTAAGAGTTCATAGTGATCATCCAGCCGGGAGGCCATTCGGTGTACGGCTCCGATAAAGGCACCTTGTCCTCCTCCTACCATCCCAAGACGCAGGCGGCGATTCATTTTATTGCTCCCAGTCCCAGTAAGGTGGATAACTGAGCAGGATCGAGACGGCTATCGGCAAAGTCATCGAAGGCGTGCTCTGCCACCCGAATGATATGCTGGCGAATAAATTGCGCCCCTTCCGCCGCACCGTTTTGTGGGTGTTTAAGGGCGCACTCCCACTCCAGTACGGCCCAGCCTGAATAGTCATATTGGGCCAGCTTCGAGAAAATAGCCGTAAAGTCTATCTGGCCGTCACCGGGAGAGCGAAAACGCCCTGCACGCTCTGGCCATTCCTGATACCCCCCATATACACCCTGACGTCCGGAGGGGCGAAACTCAGCATCTTTCACGTGAAATGCCTTGATTCGCGAGTGATATATGTCGATAAATGACAGGTAATCAAGCTGTTGTAAGACGAAATGACTGGGATCATAGAGAATATTGGCACGCGGATGTGCATCCAGTGCCGCCAGAAAACGTTCGAACGTCACTCCATCGTGCAAATCTTCACCGGGGTGGAGCTCATAACAAACGTCAACACCCTGCTCATCAAACGCATCCAGGACCGGGCGCCAACGGCGTGCCAGCTCAGCAAAAGCCTCATCGATAAGTCCTGCGGGTCGCTGGGGCCAGGGGTAAAGGTAAGGCCAGGCGAGGGCGCCGCTAAAGGTGGCATGTGCCGTTAACCCCAGACGCTGGGAGGCCTTCGCCGCCGCCAGCAGTTGCTTAACCGCCCACTCAGTGCGTGCCGTCGGCTTCCCCCGAACCTCTGGTGCCGCGAACGAGTCAAACAGGGAATCATAGGCCGGATGCACCGCCATCAGTTGTCCCTGTAAGTGAGTAGAAAGCTCCGTGATGACCAGCCCATGATCTGCCAACTGTCCGGCGATGTCGTCACAATAGGTTTGGCTGTGTGCCGCCTGGTTCAAATCGAACAGATGGGGATGATTGGTGGGGAGTTGCACCCCGTCGAACCCCAGGCCAGCGGCCCAACCAGCCAGTCCCTGCAACGTATTGAAGGGAGGGTGGTCACCGATAAATTGAGCAAGAAAGATCGCCGGTCCTTTGATGGTTTTCATGCACAACTCCTTCATCATGCAGTGAAAGTGGGTGTTGCGGGGTGATCTACACACCCCGCTTGTACACAACCTCAGAACGGTGAATCAGGGAAGTAGAAATCTTTGGCATTCTCTTTGGTGATCAACACCGAAGGAATAATGGTTTTGGCCGGCAGTGTTTTGCCTTCCAGACGCGCCTCTGCGGTCAGTTTGATCGCATCGTAGATAAACTTGGGTGAATAGGAGACGTTAGCCTGGATGCGCGGATCGCTTCCCTCCATTAACGTTTTGACTGCCCCTTTGGCACCCGCGCCGCCAAAGACGATTTTGATGTCATCTCGTTTGGCCTGATCAATGGCCTTGAGCACGCCCACCGCCATATCATCATCGGCAGCCCAGACGGCATCAATATGCTTATAGCGTGTGAGGAAGTCTTGCATCACTTTGAAAGCGTCATCCCGGTTCCAGTTGCCGTATTTGGCATCAAGAATTTTCATTTCAGGGTGTTGTTTAATCACGGCAGTGAAGGCATCAAAACGCTCGTTATCCAGCGTGGTCGGAATGCCGCGCAAGGCGACCAGTTCACCTTTTCCGTCCATCACCTTTGCCAGATATTCGGCGGGCAGTTTGCCAAATGCGGTGTTGTCACCGGCAACGTAAGCATCCTGGGCTTTGGTGTCCGTCAACCCTCTGTCAACGACCGTGACGTACACGCCTTTCTCTTTCACCTGAGCCACTGGCCTGGTCAGTGTTGCGGATTCAAAGGGGAATATCACCAGGGTGTTCATTTTGTTCACCGTTAACAGATCCTGCAGTTGATTCGCCTGCTCAGGGGCGTTAGCGGCCGTTTTCACGATGACCTTAAGATCAGGGTGTTCCTTCTCCAAATCTTCTTTAGCCTTGTTGGCCCACCAGACAATGCCGGAAGTGAAACTGTGGGTGGCCGTGGGAATAGAGACCCCCAGCGTTACACTCTCTGCCGCCCAGCTGGTGTTGAGCGAGCAGGCAAGGACACTGGCACCAATAATGCGAAGCGCGTTATTCATCGAGTTATCTCCAGTAAATCAAACGGTTTGCCCGCGTGCCCGCGGATTTCCTTTGTTACTACTATCTCAGCGCCCGCGTTGCAGAAAAGCGACGATAATAATGACCACCCCCTGAACGGCGGCGTTGAGATAAACGCTAATGATGCTGGTGAGATTAAGAATATTACTGATCACGGAAAGCAGGATGGCACCGATCACCGTACCGACAATGCGGCCTTCTCCTCCCTTGAGGGTCGTCCCGCCCACCACCACGGCAGCGATGGCTTCCAGCTCCCACAACAGGCCGGTACTCGGTGTGGCGGAACCCAACCGTGGAACATACAGCAAGGTCGCGATCCCCACACACAAACCGAGCAGCGCGTAGGTCAGGATCTTGATGCGATCGACGCGGATCGCGGCATAACGTGCGACCTGCTCGTTAGATCCGATGGCCTGCGCATAGCGGCCAAAAGCGGTACGGTTGAGTAACAGTCCACCCGCCAGCGCCACGATAGCAAACACCCACACCGGAATGGGTACGCCGAGCAAACTGCCATAATAGACAGGGCTGTAGATATCCGCCTGAGTGTCTGCAAGCGTGAGCGCTCCCCCATCAGCCAGCCAGGTGAGGCAAGCCCGAAAAATACCCAGGGTGCCCAGGGTAACGACAAAGGCTTCGATCTGCCCTTTGGTAATTAGCAAGCCATGTAAGGTGCCAAACAGTGCCCCCAGCACCAGAGCAAACAGCGCCCCGAACACTACGCCGGACAGGGGATTATCGGTGAAGTGGTTCATAAACAGGATCACACAGCCCGCGATCAGCGCAGCCATAGAGCCAACCGAAAGATCAATACCGCCGGACATAATGACAAAGGTCATGCCCACCGCGATGATGCCGATAAAAGCCGTGCGGGTTAACACATTCATCAGGTTGTCGAGGGTGGCAAAGTCCGGGTTAAGCAGGGTGCCAGCGACGCACAACAGAATCAGCCCAATCAACGGGCCCAAACCCGAAAGGTGCGACCAGGTGCGACGGAATACAACGAAAAGATCAGCGGGTGCCGGTAGCATAGGTGATCAGCTCCTCTTCGTTCAGATTCTCGGCGCTAAGTTCTGCCTGTAATCGCCCGGCACGTAACACCAGTACCCGATGACACAAACCGATCAGTTCAATCAACTCGCTGGAGATAACGATCACCGCGCGTCCTTCTGTGGCAAGCCGTTGGATCAAAAAGTAGATGTCTCTTTTTGCCCCCACATCAACGCCACGGGTGGGCTCATCAAGTATGATGACGTGTGGGTCCGGGTGCAGATATTTGGCAAGCACCAGTTTTTGTTGATTCCCCCCGGAAAGCATGCGCGCCCTGGCGCTAAGATCACCCACTTTTAGCCCAAAGACTGTTACCGCCTGCTCAAGAGCCTCCCGCTCGGCACGCTGATTGAGTAACGGCGTGGCGTAGCGTTCCAGGGTCATCAACGTCAGGTTTTCGCTCAGTCCCAGGTTGATATGCAAGCCCTTGCCTTTACGATCTTCCGGCATATAGGTGAGGCCATAACGCATGGCATCGCGTGGGTTATCGGGCTGAACGGTTTTTCCCCCCAGCGTCAGTGTACCGGCACTGCGTGGCCGCAGCCCCATGATGGCCTCAAAAGCCTCAGTACGTCCGGCACCGACCAGGCCAGCGAAGCCGAGGATCTCACCCGCTCGCACCTTAAAGCTAAGCTCGTCGATCCAGCCGGGTACTGACAGCCCCTCGACGGCCAGCGCAACAGGTGCCTCTCTGGCAGGTGAAAGCTTCGGGGGAAACATGTCGGACATATCACGTCCAACCATCAGGTTCGCCATCTGCTGGTGCGTGAGATCGGCGGTGGCGGCACGGGTAACGAAGCGGCCATCGCGCATCACGACGACCTCATCAGTGATGCTTTTGACCTCATCAAGTTTGTGAGAGATATAGATGATAGTGACCCCATCTTCCTTCAGCTTGCCTATCAGCGCGAATAATCGCACTGTTTCCGCCGGGGTTAGCGTGGCGGTGGGTTCGTCCATGATTAACAAACGCGCCTGACGGGATAACGCTTTGGCTATCTCGACCAACTGCTTCTCAGCGACGATCAGTCGGCGTACCAGCGTATTCGGTGAAATACTCAGACCGACATCGGCAAGACAGTGCGCGCTCGCCTTTTCCATGGCGCGCTCATCCAGCAGCCAGCCCCGTTTGTATTCATGACCGAGGAAAATGTTTTGAGCAATTGTGAGGTGTTCGGCAAGATTGAATTCCTGATGTATCAACACCACACCGGCTTGCTCGGCATCACGAGAAGAACGGAAGTGACGGGGTGTGCCGTCAATACGCACCTCTCCTTCGCTGGCCTGTTCGTAACCGGCGAGAATTTTCATCAAGGTCGATTTACCGGCCCCGTTTTCCCCTAACAGGCCATAAATTTTTCCCGGTGCCAACGTAAAACTCACCCCATGCAACACGCGCACCGGGCCAAATGCTTTGCAGATACCGACAAATTCAATGGCAAGGCTCACAAGGCCATTCCTGGTTTATTCAGGTGCACGCCATGACAACGGGGACCATTGATGACACCCACAACCCAATACATTCCCTCCCACGCTGCGTCGCTGATCCCCATCATTTTCACCCGGCGTTGTCGATTGCTTCCTGAATTTGAGTGCAGTGCACAAGGTATAAAAATGCAAGTCAGGACAATGATTTCTGCCAGACGGCGCAAGATTTGGCTTTTTAAGCGCGTTATCCGTGGCGCAACACCGTTTCTGAATGCTGTTGAAGTGCGCCAGATATGCATCAGAGAGTTCCGGCGTTGGCTAAAATAAAAGGATGCGCCATGCGGAGTCTCTCGTCATGAATGCCCTCTTGTTTCACCGTTTTTTCATCGCCCTTATTACCGCACTGCTGTTCGTCGCCCCTCTATATGCTGTTTCTGCTGAACAAAATCAGCCGTCTGTTGTGACGGCTGAGCAAGAGCAGTCTCCTGTTGATTCTGCTGAACAAGAAAGGCCTCAGCAGGAGGAGCGAGAGGTGCTCGAAGTCAACATGGATGAACTGCTGCAACCCTGGGTAGGGGATCTGCCAGGAATGCTCGATCGCCGGGTGATCCGGGTACTGACGACCTACAGTAAGACGTTCTTTTTTATCAATAAAGGAACCCAGCGCGGAGCCACCCATGACGTGTTTATGGCGTTTGAACGTGAACTCAATGCCCAGTTACTGAAGGAGGACAAGCTCAAACAACGCCACCTCAAAGTACGCATTATCTTTGTACCGGTGGCGCGTGATCAGCTGTTCATGGCACTGAACGAGGGACGGGGAGATATCGCTGCCGCCAATCTGACCATCACTCCAGAACGGCAGAAACTTGTAGATTTCACTCTCCCCCTGTATCTCAATGTCAAAGAACTGCTGCTGTCTGGCCCCAACTCCCCGAAGGTAGAGACTCTGGAACAACTCTCGGGCAAGACGGTGTTTGTGCGTCCCTCATCAAGCTATTACGAGAGCCTGAAAGCGCTTAATGCACGTTTTGCTAAAGCTTCCCTTCCCCCCGTTATTCTCGAGGAAGCTCCTGAATCACTTGAAGATGAAGATCTTATCGAAATGCTGAATGCCGGTCTCATTCCGCTGATCGTCGTCGATCATCATAAAGCTGAGTTTTGGAAACAAGTGTTTCCAAAAATTCAGATACATGAAGGTATTGTGTTGCGCGACGATGCCAATATCGCGTGGGCTGTACGCAAAAATAGCCCGGAACTTCTCGCGTTGCTGAATGACTTCGTGAAGGAAAATGGCCAGGGCAGCAAACTGGGTAACATCCTTTTGTTCCGCTACCTGAAGAACGCAGAATACGTTAAAAGTGCAGCTGCTGAGAAAGAGCGTCGCAAACTACTGAAAATGGTTTATTTATTCAGAAAGTATGGCATGCGCTACGACGTGGACTGGCTGCTGATGGCCGCGCAGGGGTATCAGGAATCGCGGCTCAATCAGTCTGCCCGCAGCCATGTGGGGGCCATTGGCGTAATGCAGGTGATGCCGCGTACGGGCAGGGAGATGAAAGTAGGCGATATCCGTAAGTTGGATCCCAACATTCATGCTGGGGTGAAATACATGCGATGGATGATAGACAATTACTACGGTGACGAGCCGATGACTCAGCTTGATAAGGCACTCTTCTCGTTCGCCTCATACAACGCGGGTGCGGCCCGCATTGCCCGGTTACGCGCCGAAACAAAGATGCGTGGCTTTGACCCTGATGTCTGGTTTGGCAACGTGGAATATTTGGCCGCGGAGCAGATAGGGGCAGAGACCGTCACGTATGTGAGTAACATTTACAAGTACTACATTGCCTATCGACTCATCATGGATGAAGTCGCGCGTAAAGAGAAAGACGCAGAAGACTCAATGGGTGACATCGCCCCGGAACACGTCAATAAGACCACTGAAGGCGTGAAACAAACCACTGATAAGGCAACTTCAGACAAACCGTGAGGGCAGGTGTGTTGCTAAGGGAAGATACGCGGGGGTGGCTCTAAGGGGAAGCCGTAGAGCCTATGCCCAGAACGACCAGAAATCTACCGGAACGCTAAAAAGCAAAAACCCGCCTTTTGGGCGGGTTCTTTAGAATAGTGGTGCCCGGACTCGGAATCGAACCAAGGACACGGGGATTTTCAATCCCCTGCTCTACCGACTGAGCTATCCGGGCAACGGGGCGCATTAAACCGTAATCTGCATTCCCCGTCAATCATATTTCTCGTTTTGTTGTCTGATTGCTTATCTTTGCGGCGATTCTGTATCAGATAGCCTCATTTTGCTTAAAATCACCGCGCGTTATCATGTTCACTGACTTTTTGCGCCGCCTCAACCTGGCTCACAAAGGTCGGTAACATCCAGGTGCCGCCGGGGACGATTTCCCGGCAGTCGCCAGTAGTGTATTTCAGGCTACGCACAAATGTTTTGCCGTCCCATACCCACTCTTCTCCGCTGACGCAGTCGGCGATACCGCGACCTTTATTGAAGAACGTAATCACGCCATCGGCGTAGCTGGTGGCATCGGTCGTGATGAGCTGCGGGTCGCTGGTCAGTGCGTTGTCCACCACCCACATGGCGTATCCTTCGTTATACGCGGCGCGCCAGCAGAGTCCCTGGATCAGGGAATGCGATTTATCAATCGCTGTGAGCGTTAACTGGCGGTCTTCGGCAGAGATATTCTCGTTATCCCAGTCATCGCAGTCATTGGTGAGTTTTGCCTCTACTCTCTTGCGTTGATCCGTGGTTAATTGCGTTGCTGGGGCAGAAGGCGTCACGGGCGCGGCAATAATGACAGGGGCCGGGACTGCCGCCAGCACGTTTTCTTCGCTGGCCTTGCCTTTACGCAGCAGGGCGCTCCGGGTTCCTATGCGTTTCTGATATTCATCCATTTTAAGGAACACAGCATTGGCACCTGCGCTGGAGAGCGTTTTGCGTTGCCCATTTAGCGCAATCTCAATTTTTTTGTCATGAATCAGCGCTTCCACCAGGGCTGTTATTTGCGAGGAGTCAAAACGGAAATGTGTTTTGTCTTTTGCGGCAAGTGTTCCTTGCGGTTGATCATCAATGAACATACTCACATTGGCATCGATGGGGATGTCGTTTTGGGTTTGCGCGAAGGTCGCCAGTCCGTTGACGTGTTGTCCAGGTCCTGCCTGACGGGTCAGCAAGACGCTGACCTCTCCCGTCTTGACGCCGTAACCTGCGGCGCGGCAGGTACCGGTATTGTCGCAGGAGAGTTCCCAGTCTTTGTGGTCAAACGAAAAACCCGGTAACGGTGCAGCAAAGAGCTGGATTGAAAACAATCCGGCTGCCGCAATGAGGGGGAGACGGCGCATATAATTCCCTTTACGTATCAGTGTCGCTGAAATTATATGCGTATCAGCAGGGGAGCGATAGGTGGATCAGGTCAGTGCGCCTGCCTTACGGCACTGCGCAAAGCGCAGAATATCTTCTGCCAGGCGGTGTGCGGTATCGATATCGGCCTGGCTGCGATTCACCAGCATACGGCTGAGACAACCCTCCAGCACCAGTTCCATTTGGCGGGCGACCATTGCCGGGTCGTCAATTTCCAGCGTGGTTAGCAACTCGTGGGTAAAATCGTGCGCGGCTCGTTTTTGCTGATCCGCCAGTTGGTGAATCGGATGGGAGGGGTCAGGAAAAAACGTGCAGGCGGCGATAAACAGACAGCCTGGATAGCGGTGATTAGTCATACATTCTGACAAAGCGCTATAGCGCGCCAGGAGCTTTTGCTCGGCACTCAGTGTGTCATCCAGCATAAGCTGACGGCGCCAGGTCTCTATCTGATGACTCAGATGACGTAGCGCATCATAGAGAATTGCCTCTTTATCCGGCCAAAAACGTTGCAGTTCATCGAGCGGATAATTAACGCTATCGGCGACCATCTCAAGTGTGGTCGTTGCTATTCCTTGCGTCTCAAGTAATTTTAGGGCTTCTCCCAGGACATCTTCACGTTGCACGGTATTCTCCTCCGTTTTTCCTTTTGCAAGTGTCGCTCACGGTTGCCGATCGCGCAAATGTGCGCTAAAGGTCGTCGCATCCATAAAGCCCGTTACCCGCGCTTCTGGGTGCTCATGTCCCTGCTCGTCAAAGAACAAAATGGTGGGTAATCCCAGCACGTGTAAGTGTTTCAGTAATGCCACATCCTGCGCGTTGTTGGCGGTGACATCGGCTTGTAAAAGTACCGTATCGCCCAATGCCTGCTGTACCTGCGGATCGCTGAAGGTATATTTCTCAAACTCTTTACAGGCGACGCACCAGTCGGCATACAGATCCAGCATCACGGGTTTGCCTTTGGCGCGCGCCAGCGCCTGAGTTAATTCATCGACCGAGGCGACAGGCGTAAAGTTCAGATGCGCCTGCGTTTGCGCAGTGGCATTACCAAACGCCCAGTCCTGCAATGGACGCACGCTGACCAGCGCAGCGGCCAACAGGATAATCTGTACCATGCGCATCCAACGCCGTTTTGCCTGCAGGCTGGTGATAAATGCCCAGCCAAAGAAGGCAACGCCCAGTAGCGCCCACAGACGCAGTCCCCATTCGTCGCCAATGATACGCTCCAGTAAAAAGACGGGCAGCGCAAGAATGACAAACCCAAAAGCCGTTTTGACATGCTCCATCCACGGGCCACTTTTCGGCAGCAGGCGGTTGCCGAAGACGGTGACCAGGATCAGCGGTAATCCCATCCCCAGCGCGTAGAGGTAGAGTGTCCCGCCACCAAGCCACATGTCTCCGCTCTGGGCGATATACAGCAAAATAGCGCTTAACGGCGCGGTGGTGCATGGCGAGCAGATAAGCCCGGCAATAGCCCCCATCGCAAACACGCCGCCAGGCGATCCGCCCTGCTGACGATTACTCATCAATGTGAGACGTGTTTGCAGCGAAGATGGGAGTTGGAGTGTGAACAGACCAAACATCGACAGCGCCAGCAGGGTAAACACCACCGCCAGGCCGATCAAAACATAAGGATGCTGCAACGCGGCCTGAAATTGTAACCCGGCGCCCGCGACGACCAGACCAAGCGCGGTGTAGGTCAGCGCCATTCCCTGCACGTAGATAAAGGTTAACAGCAGCGCGCGTCCGGTGGAGAGTCGCTGTTTGCCGCCCAGCACAATACCGGAAATGAGCGGATACATCGGCAGGACGCATGGCGTAAAAGCAATGCCAATCCCTATCAGCAAGGCCCACAATGCGGGAAAGGGCAACTGGCTGGCTGGTTGCGGTGCGTTTTCTGGCAGCGTTGTTGCAGAGAGGGGTGCTGGTTGCACATTCGTGCTGGCAATCACCTGGCTCAGCGGCACGGTTTTTGTCTCTGGCGGGTAGCAGAAACCGGCGTCAGCGCATCCCTGATAGACGACGGTTAATGTCGCGCCAGACGCTGCCTGGTTGACTGTCACCGGAATCGTCAACCGCTGGCGATAGATTTCACTTTTGCCATAAAACTCGTCTTCGTGCCAGACACCTGCCGGGAGCTGTACGTTGGCAATTTCTGCCTGAGACGGCGTGATGCTGATTTGCTTACGATAGAGGTAATAGCCTTCTTTCACCTGCCAGGAAAGATTCAACTCATGCTGGTTCTGCTGAAAATCAAAGGTGAATGCCTGGTCGGCAGGTACAAACTGCGAGCGGCCAGGGGCGTCAAATAATCCGGCAAAAACGGATGTGCTGCACAGCAGCAGGATCAGCGTAAGGATGCGTTGAGCCATGAGAGGTAATCAGTGTCTCCGTGTGTGACGGGTAAAACCAGAAGTTCGGGGGTTTGGTAGGGATGGTGAGACTTCAGGCAGTCCAGAAGCGCTTGCTGGTGCGATACCGTGGTTTTAAAAATCATCTGTACTTCGTATTCCTGCTCCAGTTTGCCTTCCCAGTAATACAGGGAAGTGGCTCCGGGAATCAGCGTGGCGCAGGCAGCCAGCTTTTCTGCCAGCACTTTGGCTGCCAGATCCTGAGCTGTGGCTTCATCCGGCGCAGTACAGAGCACCACAACGGCATCGGGGATGGAAATATCCTGACTATTAACATCAAGCATATACACCTCGAAAGTACAGAAAGACCAGCAAGAGAGTGGTCACTATACAACGGAGAGGGGCGAAATGTTAGTCGAAGCGGGGAAAGGAGTGCGGGGCGTATAACACGCCCCGCGGGTAATACTTACAGCATGAAGCTGCCCAGCAGGAAGCCGAAGCAAACAGCAAGCAGAACACCCAGAGTACCCGGGATGAAGAACGGATGGTTAAAGACGAATTTACCGATACGGGTAGTACCGGTGTCATCCATCTGAACCGCCGCAACCAGCGTTGGGTAGGTAGGCAGAATGAACAGACCGGAAACAGCTGCGAAAGACGCTACAGCGGTCAGCGGAGAAACGTTCAGTGCCAGCGCCATCGGCATCAGCGCCTTCGCGGTTGCTGCCTGAGAGTACAACAGCGCAGAAGCGAAGAAGAAGATCACCGCCAGCAGCCAAGGATGACCCTGAATCACGCTACCTGCAGTCTCTTTGATCCAGTCGATGTTGGCAGAAACGAAGGTATCACCCAACCATGCCACACCCAGGATACAAATACAGGCGCTCATCCCTGCTTTGAAGGTGCTGGAGTTCAGGATGGAGTCAGTCTCAACGCGGCAGACGATAGTCGTCAGCGTCGCGACGCTCAGCATGATGATCAGAATAGCGTTGGTGGTGTTCATCAGCGGTTTAGCGACCAGGCCGAGGCTCGGGCTGTTGATGATGGCATAAGCCACAACACAGACTACGCCCAACAGGAACAACCAAACAGATTTTTGCGCACCTGCTTTGATTTCAACTTGCTTCTCGCCGCGCAGTTCAACCAAACCTTCTTCCAGACGCTTGCGGTATACCGGATCGTCAGAAAGTTTAGAGTTAAACAGCATGGTGATCAGGAAGGACATCACCAGCACCGCCAGCAGGGTGGACGGAATGACCACGGACAGCAGGTGAATGTAGCTGATGCCATGACCTTCCATGACGGAAGACATGTATACCACCGCCGCAGAAATTGGCGACGCGGTAATGGCTATTTGCGCAGAGACCACCGCAGTGGAGAGCGGACGGCAAGGTTTGATCCCTTGTTCCTTCGCCACTTCAGCGATAACTGGCAGAGTTGCCAGAGAGATGTTGCCTGTACCTGCAAAGATGGTCAGGAAATAAGTCACAATCGGAGCGAGGATCGTGATGTATTTCGGGTTTTTACGCAGCAGTTTTTCTGTCTGGTGAACCAGATAGTCCAGACCGCCGGCGACCTGCATGGCAGAGATGGCAGCAATAACTGCCATGATGATGGAAATTACATCGAACGGGATATTACCGGGCTTCACGCCTATGGCTGCAAGAACCAAAACGCCAAGCCCACCAGCAAATCCTATACCAATGCCCCCAAGTCTGGCACCCAAAAAGATTGCCAGCAAAACGATGATAAGTTCTACAACTATCATTTTTAGCCTTCCTAGTTGTTTAACAGGTTGATATTAAATTGTTGTTTTTAAGTAACTTCCAATAAGAAAAAAGGCACGTCATCTGACGTGCCTTGTGTGGTACTACCCTGTACGATTACTGTTCGCTTTCATCAGTATAACGTTTTGCTTTGTAAGCAGGGTGCATCAGGTTCTGTGCAGAGAAAATATCGTCCAGCTCAGCTTCAGTCAACAGACCGCGCTCCAGTACGACTTCACGTACACTCTTACCTGTTTCGGCACAGATTTTACCGACGATGTCGCCGTTGTGGTGGCCGATGAACGGGTTGAGGTAAGTGACGATACCGATTGAGTTATAAACGAATGCTTCACAGACTTCTTTATTAGCAGTGATACCGTTAATGCATTTTTCCAGCAGGTTGTAGCAGGCGTTGCTCAGGATATGAATGGATTCAAACATTGCCTGACCAATAACCGGCTCCATCACGTTCAGTTGCAGCTGACCTGCTTCAGACGCCATGGTGACAGTGATGTCGTTACCGATGACTTTAAAGCAGACCTGGTTAACGACTTCTGGAATAACCGGGTTCACTTTCGCTGGCATGATGGAAGAGCCCGCCTGCAGTTCCGGCAGGTTGATCTCGTTCAGACCGGCACGTGGGCCAGAAGAGAGCAAACGCAGGTCATTACAGATTTTGGACATCTTCACAGCCAGACGTTTCAGCGCGCCATGCACCATAACGTATGCGCCGCAGTCAGAGGTCGCTTCAATCAGGTCTTCTGCTGGTACACAGGCAAAGCCCGTGACTTCTGCCAGTTTCTGTACCGCTAAAGGAGAGTACTCTTTAGGGGTGTTCAGACCCGTACCGATTGCGGTTGCGCCGAGGTTAACCTCAAGCAGCAATTCTGCAGTACGTCCAATGTTCTTCACTTCTTCTTTCAGCAGTACGCTGAAAGCACGGAATTCCTGACCCAGGGTCATCGGCACAGCATCTTGCAACTGGGTACGACCCATTTTCAGGATGTCCTGGAATTCTTCAGCTTTACGCTCAAAACCTTCGCGCAACTGGTTGACAGCATCAATCAGTTTAACGAGAGATGCGTATACCGCGATGCGGAAACCGGTCGGGTAAGCGTCGTTGGTGGACTGACATTTGTTTACGTGGTCGTTCGGGTTCAGATACTGATATTCACCTTTCTGGTGGCCCATCAGCTCCAGCCCGATATTGGCCAGCACTTCGTTGGTATTCATGTTGACGGAGGTGCCTGCACCGCCCTGGTATACGTCTACCGGGAACTGGTCCATGCATTTGCCGTTGTTCAGGACTTCATCACAGGCGGCGATGATGGCATTTGCCACACTCTTAGGAATAGTTTGCAGCTCTTTGTTAGCCAGTGCTGCTGCCTTTTTCACCATTACCATACCGCGGACAAATTCAGGAATATCACTGATTTTGTTATTGCTAATGTAGAAGTTTTCAATCGCTCTCAGAGTGTGAACACCGTAATAGGCTTCCGCTGGAACTTCCCTGGTACCCAACAAATCTTCTTCGATACGAATGTTGTTTAACATGTGAACCTTCTTTTTCAAGCTGCCAAAAAATTACATTAAACACACAGGATATATGTGGTTTCGAATGTTTCCTGACCGACGATTATCCCCTGCATCGGTCTGATGTCCGAGATGATATGCTGCTTCAGGATTTCTACCGTAATCTGGATCACTTAAAATGTGGGTTATTACTCCTTATTTATTATTTTGTGAGATAGATCACCCCTTTTGGATTACTCCCATAAATATATCCATAAATGGCTTGAAATTTTGCTGAGTACCTCAATATAAGTCGGATGCAAATTGCACAATTATTCAAACCGACGTGCTGAAACGGCGGTTACCTACAGGAGATCCCTTTGCGCTGGATACCACTTATTGCCATCTTTCTCTATGTTTACATTGAGATTTCTATCTTTATCCAGGTCTCCCAGGTGCTGGGCGTACTGATGACGCTGATTCTGGTGATCTTCTCTTCGATCGTCGGTATGTCGCTGGTACGCAATCAAGGATTTAAAAACTTTTTGCTGATGCAACAGAAAATGGCGGCGGGTGAAAGTCCCGCTGCGGAGATGATCAAGAGCGTGTCGCTGATCATTGCCGGTTTGTTGCTGGTCTTGCCGGGCTTTTTCACCGACTTCCTTGGTCTTCTTCTTTTATTACCACCCGTTCAGAAACACCTGACGATGAAATTACTGCCGCATTTGCGTTTCTCCCGGATGCCCGGCGGCGGTTTCAGCGCCGGAACTGGAGGGGGTGAGACGTTTGACGGCGAGTTTCAGCGCAAGGACGATGAGCGCGACCGTATCGATCATAAAGACGATCGCCGGGATTAAACCCGGTAAGCCGGATGGCGCTGCGCTTATCCGGCTTACAAATGGCTTTCAGCCTGTTTTCGCTTGGGTAAACACAACCACAGTGCTATCAGCATAATAATGGCGTACAGACTTTTCCAGCCGACCATCGCCAATAACAGCAGACACAGCACACCGCCAATGACCGCCAGCGCGCGAAAGCGTCCTTTCAGCAAACGGCACCCCGCCAGCATGCACAGTAGATAGATCATAATAAAGATGCCATTAGCGTAGACAATCAGCGCATCGAGGTTGATTTCGAGTACATAAATGCACAACGTACTGATAACGCAGCATACCAGTACGGCATTTAGCGCATTATGCGGGATCTGGCGGGAGGAGAGGCGTGCCAGATAATGGTCAGGTTTGTATCGCGCTTGCGACCAGACCAGGCGGGCGAAACTTTGAATATAAATATTCAGACTGGCAAAACAGGCCAGATAACCAATGATGCAGGCAACCCACAATGCCTGGACGCCAAACAGTTGCACGACAATTTCAGGGAGCGAAGCCGCCGCTGCCATCTGCTCGCCGTAAGCGCCAAAATGCAGAACTACCACCGTACATGCCCAGTAAACGGAACCTGCCAGCACCAGGCCAATCATCAGGGCGCGCGGAAAGTCTCGCTCAGGCTTTTTGAATTCGGATGCCAGATGCGCAAAGGCTTCAAGACCGACGAAGCACCAGAACATCACCGATAACGCAGAGAACAGCCCCGATATTTCGATATCACCAGGCGCCGGGAAGGGGATTGCCGCAAGTTGCAGTTTGCCAGCCCACCAGATGGCGACAATCAGCGCCACAATCAGACCCGCGATGATCGTTTGCAGGTTAGCGCTGGAGCTGGCGCCGCGAGAACCGATATACCAGACCAGAACCAGCGTCCCCAGTTCTGCCAGGAGCAACTGCCCGCCGTGCCAGCCGAACATTGCCTGGCCGAATCCAGCGGCAATGTGCAGCGCGGCAGGTAAACCGACGGGAATGACCGACAAAAATAGCCAGCCGGTAACCCGCTCCAGATGAATTCCAAACGCCATTCCAACAAAATGTGCCACGCCTCCGGCACTGGGGTAATGGCGACCCAGGACCGCAAACACGATGGCCACTGGAAAAACTAACACGATGAGAATCGGCCATGCCCACAGGCTGTTATCCCCCGCGACAAGCGCCGCCAGCGCAGGAACGGCAAAGACACCAGTGCCTAACAATGATGTCGATAACAAGCCAATCCCCTGAGCCAGTCCCAGCTCTTGTTTTAGTCCGCTCATGAATCATTATCCGGTTACGCCTAAAATTCAGGCAACTACGCAGATTTTTGATGGTATCACAATCAGATCTTCTGAGGACGGCGGCCCTGAAATTGGTGCGAAATGTGAGGTGGGTTGGTGTTTTGACCGGATTTTCTCCTGATAAGAATTTTTTTTTGGTTGCCCCCTTGAAGGGGTATAACCCCATCCCCATCTCTCTGGTCACTAGCCGGGAAATCCGTTTACGGGCCGGCGTCACCCATAACTGATAAAGACTTTCTCAAAGGAGAGCTATCAATGAGTATTCGTCCGTTACATGATCGTGTGATCGTCAAACGTAAAGAAGTTGAATCCAAATCAGCTGGCGGCATCGTTCTGACCGGTTCTGCAGCAGGTAAATCAACTCGTGGCGAAATCATCGCTGTCGGTAAGGGCCGCATTCTGGAAAACGGTAGTGTGCAGCCGCTGGACGTGAAAGTCGGCGACATCGTTATTTTCAACGATGGCTATGGCGTGAAGTCCGAGAAGATCGACAACGAAGAAGTGCTGATCATGTCCGAAAGCGACATCCTGGCAATTGTTGAAGCGTAATCCGCGAACGACACTGAACATACGAATTTAAGGAAAAGAGATAATGGCAGCTAAAGACGTAAAATTCGGTAACGACGCTCGTGTGAAAATGCTGCGCGGCGTAAACGTACTGGCAGATGCAGTTAAAGTCACTCTGGGCCCGAAAGGCCGTAACGTGGTGCTGGATAAATCCTTCGGCGCTCCGACCATCACCAAAGATGGTGTTTCTGTAGCACGTGAAATCGAACTGGAAGACAAGTTCGAAAACATGGGCGCGCAGATGGTGAAAGAAGTGGCCTCTAAAGCGAACGACGCTGCAGGCGACGGTACCACCACCGCGACCGTACTGGCTCAGTCCATCATCACTGAAGGTCTGAAAGCTGTTGCTGCGGGCATGAACCCAATGGATCTGAAACGTGGTATCGACAAAGCTGTCGCTGCTGCGGTTGAAGAGCTGAAAGCACTGTCTGTACCGTGCTCTGACTCTAAAGCTATCGCTCAGGTTGGTACTATCTCTGCTAACTCCGACGAAACCGTAGGTAAACTGATCGCAGAAGCGATGGACAAAGTCGGTAAAGAAGGCGTGATCACCGTTGAAGACGGCACCGGCCTGCAGGACGAACTGGACGTGGTTGAAGGTATGCAGTTTGACCGCGGTTACCTGTCTCCTTACTTCATCAACAAGCCAGAAACTGGCGCAGTAGAACTGGAAAGCCCGTTCATCCTGCTGGCTGACAAGAAAATCTCCAACATCCGCGAAATGCTGCCGGTTCTGGAAGCCGTTGCTAAAGCAGGTAAACCGCTGCTGATCATCGCTGAAGATGTTGAAGGCGAAGCGCTGGCTACGCTGGTAGTTAACACCATGCGCGGCATCGTGAAAGTCGCTGCGGTTAAAGCACCGGGCTTCGGCGACCGTCGTAAAGCAATGCTGCAGGACATCGCGACTCTGACCGGTGGTACCGTTATCTCTGAAGAGATCGGTATGGAACTGGAAAAAGCGACCCTGGAAGATCTGGGTCAGGCTAAACGCGTTGTGATCAACAAAGACACCACCACCATCATTGATGGCGTGGGCGACGAAGAGGCAATCCAGGGTCGCGTGACTCAGATTCGCCAGCAGATCGAAGAAGCAACCTCTGACTACGATCGCGAAAAACTGCAGGAGCGCGTAGCGAAACTGGCAGGCGGCGTTGCCGTTATCAAAGTCGGTGCTGCGACCGAAGTTGAAATGAAAGAGAAGAAAGCACGTGTTGAAGATGCTCTGCACGCGACCCGTGCTGCGGTAGAAGAAGGCGTGGTTGCTGGTGGTGGCGTCGCGCTGATCCGCGTAGCAAGCAAAATTGCTGACCTGAAAGGTCAGAACGAAGACCAGAACGTGGGTATCAAAGTTGCGCTGCGCGCAATGGAATCCCCACTGCGTCAGATCGTACTGAACTGCGGCGAAGAACCGTCTGTTGTGGCTAACACCGTGAAAGCGGGCGACGGTAACTACGGTTATAACGCTGCAACTGAAGAGTACGGCAACATGATCGATATGGGTATCCTGGATCCAACCAAAGTGACCCGTTCTGCTCTGCAGTACGCAGCTTCTGTTGCTGGCCTGATGATCACCACTGAGTGCATGGTTACCGACCTGCCGAAAGGCGATGCGGCTGACTTAGGCGCTGCTGGTGGTATGGGCGGCATGGGTGGAATGGGCGGCATGATGTAATCATGTTGTTCTGCACCTCGCAGAAATAGAGAAACCCCTGGGCAGAAATGCCCGGGGGTTTTTCTTTTGATCAGCTTTTTAGTATAAGATTCTCACACGGACGATCTACGTCCAGCTCATTGATTATGGGGAATAGCATGCACGTGAAATATTTAGCAGGGATCGTTGGTGCCGCGCTACTGATGGCGGGTTGTAGCTCCAGCAACGAACTGAGCGCTGCCGGTCAAAGCGTACGCTTCGTAGAAGACAAGCCTGGTGCTGAGTGTCAGTTGCTTGGCACTGCTACCGGTAAGCAAAGTAACTGGCTGTCTGGTCAGCATGGCGAAGAGGGCGGCTCCATGCGAGGAGCGGCGAACGACCTGCGTAATCAGGCGGCAGCAATGGGCGGCAACGTGATTTATGGTGTGAGCAGCCCATCTCAGGGCATGTTATCCAGTTTTGTTCCGACCGCCAGTGAAATGAACGGTCAGGTTTATAAGTGCCCGAACTGATTTATTCAGTGTTGAAACATGTTGAAAACGCCCTCCGGAAACCTGAGGGCGTTTTGTTATTCTGCCGTTGCGGGCAATGTGGTCTGATAAAGCTGATACAGTGCTTTCAGGCAGCGTTCCCGAGGAAAGTGACCCGCGCCGGATGCGAGAGTCGCCACGGTGATACGGCAAGGTTTTCCTTCCAGCTTCTTCATCCGCGGGCTGAACGCCAGTAAACGCCGGGCCATTGCCTCGGTCTCTTTTATCTCCCCTCGAATGCGGGATTTCACGATTGTGCCGCATGCGCAATCTTGCCCATTGCTGTCGGTATAGTGATAAACCAGCGCCAGATAATGCGTGAACATCGCTAATTTCCATGCCGGATAGGGATAGTTGTCATACTTCATCTCACCGTCGCTTTTAATATCGGCATCGTACATGGGCAGAAAATCCAGTAATGAGGAGATCCTTAGCGATAATTTATGCATGCCGGCGTTATTAATGGCGTGAGAAATCGCGCTGATGACGACCGCAATCTGCGTATCTTCAAGCTGGAGGAGCAGTGAATGACCGCCCTGCAGTGAAAACGCCAACTGAAATCCTCTGGCGTGGCTGGTGTGCGGCTCTAGTTTCTCAACCCGTCGGCGGGTATCGGCTTCCAGCATCTGTGTTTTGGTCAGTGGTGGAATATTTTTGAGCATTGCCTGCATGGCGATATCCTGGCTTTTTTTGAAAGCAGCTTTCTGTTTGGCATTCCGCTGATTTTGCAAATACAGACGATGCTCAAAGTAGATATAAAGATCGCGCAGTTGGAGTGCCGAAATAAATATTAGCGAAGTTTCATTCTGCTCATGCCGGAGGTTAAGCGCCAGCGCCTGGAACTGGTTGCCGTGTCGAATGACGCCGGTGTTAATGCCGGTGAGTGTTAAGGCCATGGTGGTTCTCTCTGGATAGGTTTGTTCTGCCCGAAATGATGGGGGCTAAAATAACACCCGGTTTTGTTTCCTGAGAGTCGGTATCCGGACTTGAAAACTGCGCGAAGCACTCCGCGCAGGGTCAAAAGAGAGGGGTTATCGCTGCCTTAACTGCAAATCCAACGGCGTTTTGCTCGGCTCACCGCCGATTTCACGCGCCAGCTTCGGCACCATATAGCCGGAAACCAGCGTCAGCAGCTCCCGCATGATGGCGCGTGCTTCGTCGTCGCTGACCAGAAAATGGGCCGCGCCCTGAACCTTATCCAGCACATGCAGATAGTAGGGCATCACGCCTGCATCAAACAGTGCATTGCTCAGATCCGCCAGCGTTTGCGCGTTATCGTTGATATCGCGCAACAGTACGCTCTGATTCAACAATGTGACGCCTGCTATTTTCAGCTTGCGCATCGCCTGGCGGAAATCGTCGCCAATTTCCTGCGCATGGTTGATGTGGTTAACCAGCAAAATCTGCAGCGTTGAACGGGCAAAACGCGCGGTCAGACCTTCCGTCACGCGTGCGGGAATGACGATCGGTAAACGGCTATGAATACGCAGTCGCTTAATATGCGGTATCGCTTCCAACTGTGTGAGTAGCCAGTCCAGCTCATTGTCTTTGGCCATCAGCGGATCGCCGCCAGAGAAGATGATTTCATCCAGTTCCGGGTGCGCGACGATGTAATCCAGAGCCACCTGCCAGTTTCGCTTATTGCCCTGGTTCTCCGCATACGGGAAGTGACGGCGAAAACAGTAGCGACAGTTTACCGCACAGCCGCCTTTCACCAGTAATAGCGCCCGATTGCGGTATTTATGCAGTAATCCGGGCACGACGCTGTGCTGTTCTTCCAGCGGATCGGTTGAGAAACCGGGCGCTGAGACAAACTCGTCGCGCGAGGTGAGTACCTGGCGTAAAAGCGGGTCATCAGGATTGCCTTTTTCCATCCGCGCCACAAAAGCACGGGGAACACGCAAGGCAAAAAGACGTTTTGCCTCGCGACCGGCGAGTAAGTTTTCATCAGCGTCTACATTTAAAAGACGCAACAGTTCATCCGGATCGGTTATAACATCTGCAAGTTGCACTAACCAATCTTCTCTGGATGGGGTGTTTAGGGTTACAATATGCGCCATTTTGTGGCTAAGCTACCAGTTAACAATTTCAGAGGGCCTTATGGCGACTTACTATAGCAACGATTTTCGTGCCGGTCTTAAAATCATGATGGACGGCGAACCTTATGCAGTTGAAGCCAGTGAATTCGTAAAACCGGGCAAAGGCCAGGCTTTTGCGCGCGTTAAGCTGCGTCGTCTGCTGACCGGTACTCGCGTAGAGAAAACCTTCAAATCAACCGACTCCGCTGAAGGCGCAGACGTTGTCGATATGAACCTGACTTACCTGTACAACGACGGTGAGTTTTTCCATTTCATGAACAACTCCACTTTCGAACAGCTGGCTGCAGACGCGAAAGCGGTAGGCGACAGCGCTAAGTGGCTGTTGGATCAGGCTGAGTGCATCGTGACCCTGTGGAACGGCCAGCCTATTTCTGTTACCCCGCCGAACTTTGTTGAGCTGGAAATCATTGAAACGGATCCGGGCCTGAAAGGTGATACCGCAGGTACTGGCGGCAAACCGGCAACGCTGTCTACTGGCGCAGTGGTTAAAGTTCCGCTGTTCGTTCAGATCGGCGAAGTGATCAAAGTGGATACCCGTTCTGGTGAATACGTATCCCGCGTGAAGTAATACGCCTTACTTGATCTCATGGTGCAGCATTTGCTGCGCCATACATTTTTCCAGGGCAGGAATGATGAAACGTCTTCTCAGTCTTGTAACACTTATCTTACTGACCGCAACCTTGTTGACGGGGTGTAATACCGCACGTGGCTTTGGCGAAGATATCAAACATCTCGGCAATTCCATCTCCCACGCTGCCAGCTAGTCTTTTCGCATCGTCTGAAAAACCGTCTGTTTCCCGTCAAGTTACGGGATGTTGTCTATTATTAAGTAGCTATACGCACAACATTGGCTAAAAAGGAAGACGCTATGGTTAAGAAGACAATTGCAGCAATCTTTTCTGTTCTGGTACTTTCCTCTCTATTAACCGCCTGCAATACGACGCGCGGCGTTGGTCAGGATATTTCTGAGGGTGGCCAGGCTATCTCGGGCGCTGCGGCAAAAGCTCAGGATTAATCATGAACGGTACGACCGCTGTGCGTGTCGTGCCGTTAATCTTACCGGCCTGGCAGTGACAAAAACGGTGAATAGCGATTATCCATGTGCAGTTTCATGCGAATGTTGCGTTTGTAGGTGTAAACCGTTTTGCCATGAATCCCGAGCGCACTGGCAATTGCGTTGTTTCCCGTACCCTCCATCCACATCGTCAACACTTTCTCTTCCTGTGGCGTAAGCAGTGACGTGGCGGTTTTGGGCGTGTCTAAAAGCGGTCTCACGCGTAACGCAGCATGAATTGTTTTTGCGAGCTCATACAACGTGGCTGTTTTTGATAATACGGCATGGACAGCATACCGTGAGCTGAACGCTGAAGCACGGTATTCGCCGCCTGATTGCAGCAAGATAAGCGGAGCCATCCCGCAGGCCATAAAGAAGGGGGCAATCGGCTGAAATGGATGAGAGTCGTTAAGAAAGCTATATAAATCAGCAATAATCAAATGGGGCTTCCATTGCAGAATATGTTCTTTTGCCAGCAAGAGATTATTTAACCCTGACACCAGAAATGAAGCACTAAACAAACCAGAATGATTAAGCCAGGCCTCGATTCCCGTACGGGTAAAGTGGCATCGGTCAATCACTAATATTTTCAACATAAAATTATCGCATTCAGAAGTAAGGCCAATGGCTTCCTGACTTCAGAAAGCGTCTCATCATAGAGACGTCTGATGAGGACTAAATGCCGGAACTACGTTGCTTATTGCATCCAATTCAGGCTTTTAGGCGATCAGAAATAAAAAGATTGAAATTCACTTTTTGTCGGGCAAAAATACCTTTTCATTCATCGGCTTTGTGGGACGACCTGCAAACGTATCTTTCACCGGGGACGGCCCCATCTCTCTGGAGCCTAAAATGTCCTGGATTGTTTTGTTAATTGCTGGCCTGCTTGAAGTTGTATGGGCGATTGGCCTCAAATATACCCACGGATTTACCCGTCTGACGCCAAGTGTTATTACCGTCGTCGCCATGATCGTCAGTATTGCGATGCTCTCATGGGCAATGAAAACCCTGCCCGTTGGGACTGCGTACGCGATCTGGACCGGTATAGGCGCCGTTGGTGCGGCCATCACCGGGATTCTCTTACTGGGTGAATCCGCCAGCCCGATGCGTCTGGCCAGTCTGACGCTGATCGTTGCGGGTATTATTGGTCTGAAGCTCAGCACCCATTAATGGGGTTGTTTCACCCAGATTAACTTACTGACATCAAACCCTTCCCGGGTCGCGACGGCGAGTATTTGCTGCTTCATTTCGTCAGAAATGGTCGGTGTGCGCGAGAGAATCCACAGATAGTCGCGATCCGGGCCGCACACCAGCGCGTGGTGATATTCTCTGTCAAGTGCGATGATGTTGTAGCCACCATAAAATGGACCAAAGAACGAGACTTTCAGTGCGGCCCGACGGGGATCGCCGGTAAACCAGGCCTTTCCTTCCGTTTTTTGCCACATTTCCCGATCCGGATTGTAGCCCTTGTTGGTCACATTAAGGCCGCCGTCATCGCGCAGGCTGTAAGTGGCGGTGACTTTTTCAAGTCCTCTTTCGAAGCGATGATCAAAGCGTGCAATTTCATACCAGGTGCCGAGGTAGCGCTTCACATCAAAGTTATTGACGACTGTAACGCCCTTCGGCGGAGTGGGTGAGCTGCAAGCAACCACTAAAAACGCGGCTGTCACCGCGGTGATAACAGGCAGAATTCGCATGGGGGTTTCCTTGCTGGTTTTCTGTTAAGTGTAGATGACAGCAAGGAAAAGGTGGGCAGTGACAGATTACTGCAGAGATTCCAGAATCTGATATGCGGCGGCGACACGTGCCGGATTTGGATAGCTTTTATTCGCCAGCATCACGATACCGAGCTCTTTCTCTGGAATAAAAGCAACGTAACTGCCAAACCCGCCGGTAGAGCCCGTCTTGTGTACCCAGGATGTTTTGACCGCAGGCGCGGGTGGGTTAATTTCCACGGCTGTCAGTGCTGCCAGCGCGATCTTATTATCGCTACCCTTAATGACCGTTTCGCCCTGTACCGGCCAGTTCAGCATTTCCCAGCCCAATCCCTGATACATCTCTCCAATACGCCAATAGCGCGACTGGGCTAGCATCACGCCTTGTTGCAATGTTTTGTCCTGAATATGGGAGGCGTCCATGTTGGCCTGGACCCAGCTTGCCATATCTTCAATGCTGGATTTAACACCATACGCCTCTGCATCCAGTGGGCCGGGTGAAACATGAACAGGCTTACCTTCGCGATAACCCCAGGCATAATCTTTCTGTTCTGACGTGGGGACGGTAATCCAGGTATGTTCGAGTTTTAGCGGTTTGAAGACGCGCGTGGTCATTGCTTCTTCGTAATTCATGCCAGAAGGTTTGACCGCCAGCGCGCCAAACAAGCCGATGCTGGAATTGGCGTACAGACGTTTGCTGCCCGGAGCCCACTCCGGCTGCCAGGTTTGATAGTAGTGAAGCAGCGAAGCGTCATCCGTCACGCTGTCCGGCACCTGAAGCGGTAAGCCCCCGGCAGTATAGGTCGCCAGATGTAGCAGGCTGATACCATGCCACTGTTTACCCTTCAACGCAGGCCAGTATTTTGTAGCCGGATCGCTGAGTTTGATTTCACCGCGAGCGACAGCATCCCCCGCCAATACTCCGGTGAATGTTTTACTCACGGAACCGAGTTCAAACAGGGTGTGTGGAGTGACCGGGCGGTTTTTGGCAATGTCGGCATTACCCCAGGTAAAGAACCTCGGCTTACCCTGATAAATCACCGCAACGGCCATTCCCGGCATCGCCTGCTCTTTCATTAATGGGGTAATGGTGCGGTTTACAACATCAGCGATGTGTTGCTCAGTGTGCGGTGTGGCAAGCACTGAACTGGAGGCAGTAAGGAGTAACACACTGCAGAGGGTTTTGTTCATCATGACGTTATTTCCGTAACAGAGAGCCAGAGGGATATCCGGGACAGATTGCGGCAGTAGATTACACTATTTGCGATGATGGCAGGGAGAAGAGACAGCAGAAATAAAACGGCCCGCCAGTGGCGGGCCGGAACAACGGTGGTGCTAATCAGAGCGTGACGATAGCAATCAGCGTCACAACGGTCAGAATGGCAGCCAGGCCGTAGAAGACCCACTTGCCAGCCGGCACGTGGATTTTCAGGTCATGCATCAGGTGGTGCAAACGGTGTAAACCACACCACAGCGGCAGAACGATCATCAGGAACAGGAACACGCGGCCAATAAAGCTTTGTGCAAAGGCCAGTACACGTTCGTAGCTCAGGGCATCGCCCGGGAAGAGTCCCAGTGGCAGCATAATGCCGACCAGCAGAACCATGACCGGCGCAATGATCGCGCCCCACATACCACCTGCACCAAACAGTCCCCAGAATACGGGTTCGTCAGAGCGTTTTGGATTTGGATTAATCATCCCGGACTCCTTACCAGTACAGGGCAACATACAGAATAACTACGGTCGCAACCGCAGTAACCGCCCAGAGACCTTTGATGATCGGCTCTGGCCCCATTTTTTCGTCTTTTACAATGATGTTGGCCGCTTTTGGCGCCAGCTCAAACCAGGTCTTGGTATGCAGCAATGCTGCAGCCAGAGCGATCAGGTTGAGGATCACCACTACTGGGTTTTGCAGAAAACCGACGAATCCCATCCAGGATTCAGCGCCATGCTTGAGGGCAAACAGGCCGAAAATCAGTTCAATGCTGAACCAGGCTGCCAGCGCTGCGGTGCTCTCGCGCAGCATGTAAAAGCGATAAAACGGCAGCTTCTTCCACCAGGTGGACGTCATTGGCCGCACATAGGCTTTGCGTTTAGTCGTCATCTTGCACTCCTTAGCGTGGTTTCAGGGTAGCGATAAGAAAGTCTTTCGAGCTTTCTACTTTACCCTGCTGGATGGCTGCAGCCGGATCGACGTGTTTCGGACACACTTCGGAGCAGTAGCCCACGAAAGTACAACTCCAAACGCCGTTCTGGCTATTCAACTGAGCCATACGCTCCTTCTTACCGTGGTCGCGGCTATCTTCGTTATAACGATGCGCCAGCGTAATCGCCGCCGGACCGATGAACTCAGGGTTCAGGCCGAACTGCGGGCACGCGGCGTAACACAGACCACAGTTGATGCAACCGGAGAACTGGTGATACTTCGCCATTTGCGCCGGAGTCTGGGTATTCGGACCCTGACCCGGTGTGCGTGAATTACCGATGATGTACGGTTTTATGGCTTCCAGGCTTTCGATAAAGTGCGTCATGTCGACGACCAGATCGCGCTCAATCGGGAAGTTGCCCAGCGCTTCAACCTTCATACCGCTGGTGTAATCACGCAGGAAGGTTTTGCACGCCAGTTTTGGTACGTTGTTGACCATCATGCCGCAAGAGCCGCAGATTGCCATACGGCAGGACCAGCGGTAGCTCAGGTCTGGTGCCAGGTTATCTTTGATGTAGCCCAACGCATCCAGAAGTGACGTTGTTTCATCATAAGGGACATCATAGAAAGCACTGTGCGGCGCGGTATCCACTTCCGGGTTATAGCGCACCACCTCAACTTTCAGGTTTTTCATCTCAGCCATTCGCCTTCTCCTTCTTATCGGCTGCTTCCGCTTCGCCACCGTATACACGTTTTGCTGGCGGCAGAGTGGTGATTTTCACGTCGCTGTAGTCCAGGCGAGTGGTGCCATCAGCATCGCGGAAGGCGAGGGTATGTTTGAGGAAGTTGACGTCGTCACGCTCGGTGCAACCTTCGTCCAGACGCTGATGCGCGCCGCGCGATTCTTTACGTGCCAGAGCGGAGTGCGCCATACATTCAGCAACATTCAAACCGTGGCCCAGCTCGATGGTGTACAGCAGGTCGGTATTGAAGACGCTGGACGTGTCGGTAATACGCACACGCTTGAAGCGTTCCTGCAGTTCAGCCAGCTTATCAACCGTTTTCTGCATGAGTTCTGGCGTACGGTAGATACCGCAACCTTCTTCCATGGACAGACCCATTTCATCACGGATCTTCGACCAGTTTTCGCTGCCTTCCTGGTTCACCAGGTCTTTCAGACGCTGTTCAACGCCTGCAACCTGTGCATCAAGCGCAGCGCTGTTGGCGGTACCCGCTGTAGAAGCGCGTTCCATCGCTTGCTCACCAGCAAGACGGCCAAAGACCACCAATTCTGCCAGGGAGTTAGAGCCCAGACGGTTGGCACCATGCAGACCTACAGAGGAACATTCGCCAACGGCAAACAGACCTTTGATGCGGGTTTCGCAGTTTTGATCGGTTTCGATACCGCCCATGGTGTAGTGCGCGGTCGGACGAACCGGGATTGGCTCTTTAACTGGATCGACGCCGACATAGGCTTTCGCCAGTTCGCAGATGAACGGTAAACGTTCGAGCAGTTTTTTCTCGCCGAGGTGACGCAGGTCGAGGTGAACCACATCGCCACGCGGGGTGGAGATGGTGTTGCCTTTACGCCATTCGTGCCAGAAAGCCTGAGAAACTTTGTCACGCGGACCCAGTTCCATGTATTTGTTCTTCGGCTCACCCAGCGGGGTTTCCGGACCCATGCCGTAGTCCTGTAGATAACGGTAGCCGTTTTTGTTGACCAGAATACCGCCTTCACCACGGCAGCCTTCAGTCATCAGGATACCAGAGCCTGGCAGACCGGTTGGGTGATACTGAACGAATTCCATATCACGCAGCGGAACGCCGTGGCTCAGTGCCATACCCATACCGTCACCGGTTACGATGCCGCCGTTGGTGTTGTAACGGTATACACGGCCAGCGCCGCCCGTTGCCATCACCACCGCGTTAGCACGGATTTGCACCAGCGTGCCTTCCATCATGTTCATCGCGACCAGACCGCGGGCATGGCCGTCGTCTACCAGGATGTCCAGAACGAAGTGTTCGTCGAAACGCTGAATTTGCGGGAACTGCAGGGAAGTCTGGAACAGGGTGTGGAGCATATGGAAGCCGGTCTTATCCGCGGCGAACCAGGTACGCTCAATTTTCATCCCGCCGAAACGACGTACGTTGACGCTACCGTCTTCACGACGGCTCCACGGGCAACCCCATTGCTCCAGTTGCGTCATTTCAGTTGGACAGTGGTGAACAAAGTAGTCCACGACATCCTGCTCACACAACCAGTCTCCACCTGCTACCGTATCGTGAAAATGGTAGTCAAAGCTGTCATGATCCTGCGCGACAGCGGCTGAGCCACCTTCGGCAGCAACCGTGTGGCTGCGCATTGGGTACACTTTTGAGATCAGTGCGATTTTAGCGTTAGGATTTGCCTGCGCGGCAGCAATTGCAGCGCGTAATCCTGCGCCACCGGCGCCTATAATGGCAAGATCGGCTTGAAAGGTTTGCACGACATTCCTCCAGATTGTTGTTATTTCACCACTCACGCAGTCAGTTTAGTCTCTGATATATGCGAATGGCGAATGCGATTCCACTGCTCCTTTATAGGTATCGTAGTATAGTCGCAGGGATAGAAGGGAAATTTGACGTGTTCGATTTTTTTAGCGTATCAGTGGCGCGAATTATCATTGATTTCGATTAATTTAATTACTAAACCTTCCATCTTCAGTTTTTTAACCTTCGATTCCACATAAGGCGCATGCGCGCAATATTTGTCTCCCTGACAGGTTACGAGTAGACTTCGTGCCCTTGTCATATATCGGAGAAAGAACCATGAGCGAAACGGCAACCTGGCAGCCGAGCGCGTCCATCCCCAATCTGTTAAAACGCGCGGCAATTATGACGGAAATTCGTCGTTTCTTTGCCGATCGTGGAGTGCTTGAGGTTGAGACGCCTTGCATGAGTCAGGCGACGGTAACAGACATTCATTTGTTCCCGTTTGAGACGCGTTTCGTTGGACCTGGTCATTCGCAGGGGATGAACCTCTACCTGATGACCAGCCCGGAATACCACATGAAACGCCTGCTGGTGGCGGGATGCGGTCCGGTCTTTCAGCTATGCCGCAGTTTTCGTAATGAAGAGATGGGGCGTCACCATAACCCGGAATTCACCATGCTTGAGTGGTATCGTCCTCACTACGATATGTACCGCCTGATGAATGAAGTGGATGACCTCCTGCAGCAGGTGCTCGATTGCCAGCCTGCAGAAAGCCTCTCTTACCAGCAGGCGTTTCAACGCCATCTCGAGCTTGACCCGCTGTCAGCAGATAAAACCCAGTTGCGTGAAGCCGCAGCAAAACTGGATTTAAGTAATATCGCGGATACAGAAGAAGACCGGGATACGCTGCTGCAACTGCTGTTTGTTATGGGCGTCGAACCGCATATTGGTAAAGAGAAACCCGCGTTTGTGTACCATTTTCCGGCAAGTCAGGCATCTCTGGCGCAAATCAGTACGGAAGATCATCGTGTGGCTGAACGTTTTGAGGTGTATTTCAAAGGTATTGAGCTGGCGAATGGTTTCCATGAGTTGACGGATGCCCGCGAGCAGCAGCAACGCTTTGAACAAGACAACCGTAAGCGTGCGGCGCGCGGTCTGCCGCAGCAGCCTATCGACAATAACTTACTCGAAGCCTTAAAAGTGGGTATGCCGGATTGCTCCGGTGTGGCGTTAGGCGTTGATCGTCTGGTGATGCTGGCATTAGGGGCTGAAAGCCTTGCAGACGTGATTGCTTTCACCGTCGACCGCGCATAACGACCTTTCTGCAAGGCGGCTAAATCGCCGCTTTGCAGCCTCTATGTTCGTTTTACCTCTAATAGCCACAATTTGTTTCTGGGTATCTGCTATCGTGCTGGCCTTAATTCTGTTTTGATTTATGCATTGCTGACCTCGACAGGGGGGCAGCGCAAATGGGTGAGCGACGTTTGAAAAACGTTCTCCCCGGTGAGGAAGATTTTAATGCTCCAAACAATAAAAAAAATGAGCCTGATTGGCCTCATTCTGATGATATTTACGTCAGTTTTTGGTTTCGCAAATAGCCCCTCCGCTTTTTATTTAATGGGGTATAGCGCCATCCCGTGGTATATTTTTTCTGCACTGTTATTCTTTATTCCCTTTGCATTAATGATGGCCGAGATGGGTTCCGCTTATCGAAAAGAAGAGGGTGGAATATACTCGTGGATGAATAATAGCGTTGGGCCACGCTACGCATTTATCGGTACCTTTATGTGGTTCTCCTCTTATATTATCTGGATGGTGAGCACCGCAGCTAAAATTTGGGTTCCTTTCTCGACATTCTTGTTTGGCGCAGACATGACGCAGCACTGGCAGTTTGCCGGGCTTGAGCCTACACAGATCGTTGGACTGCTCGCCGTGGGATGGATGATTCTGGTGACGGGCATTGCCGCCAGAGGGATTAATAAAATTGCACGTATTACCGCAGTAGGCGGTATTGCAGTGATGTGCCTTAATTTAGTTTTGCTGTTGGTGAGTGTCGCTATTTTGTTATTAAATGGCGGGCATTTTGCGCAAGATATTAATTTTGTCGCCTCACCGAATCCTGGATATCAGTCCGGCCTGGCAATGTTGTCATTCGTTGTTTTCGCTATTTTTGCCTACGGTGGTATTGAAGCAGTCGGTGGTCTTGTCGATAAAACAGAAAAACCGGAAAAAAACTTTGCCAAGGGAATTGTCTGGTGATGCTGCCAACTTACTGATTTAGTGTATGATGGTGTTTTTGAGGTGCTCCAGTGGCTT
>NZ_NRDO01000088.1 GCF_010231475.1 Citrobacter sp. NCU1
CGGACCGGCTGTTTGTGTGAAGTGATTCACATCCGCCGTGTCGATGGAGGCGCATTATAGGGATCCGTGATTTTTGCACAAGGCTTTTTTCGATCTTTTTTTCTGATTGCTGTTTTTTCACCCCTTTCGTTCCATTCCTGCGCAATTCGCCTGATTTTTGATACTTAAATCGCTTGCACAGCGCCAATAATCCAACCAAAGTCATCATTACGGTTCTATTTTGTCGAGGTTAATATGTCTGACGTACTACGTCCTTATAAGGATCTTTTCCCTCAGATCGGACAACGAGTGATGATCGATACCCGCAGTGTCGTCATTGGCGATGTCCGTCTGGCGGATGATGTCGGTATCTGGCCGCTCGTTGCTATTCGCGGAGACGTGAATTACGTCGAGATCGGTGCCCGGACGAATATTCAGGATGGCAGCGTACTGCATGTCACCCATAAATCGACGTCCAACCCACAGGGTAATCCCCTGATCGTGGGTGAGGATGTGACTGTCGGACATAAGGTCATGCTACACGGCTGCATTATTGGCAACCGCGTCTTAGTCGGCATGGGTTCCATTCTGTTGGATGGCGCGGTAATAGAAGATGACGTTATGATCGGAGCTGGTAGCCTCGTACCGCAAAACAAACGTCTTGAGAGTGGATATCTTTATCTGGGAAGCCCGGTGAAACAAATCCGCCCATTGAGCGACGCGGAGAAAGCGGGTCTGCAATACTCCGCGAATAACTATGTGAAGTGGAAAGACGAATATCTCAGTCAGGACAACCAGATCCAACCGTGATCATCTTCTCGCTGGGACTGGATCAGTGCTTCAGCTTCTTCTTCCAGATCCCAGCGATGCTCACAAAAAGCAGCCAGCCATTGCTCTGGAGTATCGCCGCCAAAATGCTCCGCCAGTCTCTCGCCTTTGATCGCACACATGAGTTGCATACCATTGACCAGCGCAGGAAAGCTGACAGCGTCTATATCTGCGTTCCACTCTTCTCTGTCCGGGAACTGGATAGCCTGATTCATGCCGATAACTCCTGTTGCAGCAAGTTAATCACTGGCTCAACGTCTGGTAATACACCGTGCCAAAGCAAAACAGCGTGCGCCGCTTGCCCCACCAGCATGCCCAGACCATCAGCGTAAGATCTGGCCCCTTTCTCTATACACCAGGTAAGAAACGGCGTATTCCCTTTCTGATAGAACATGTCATAGCAATAAACGGAAGGATGAACGAGGGATGCAGGAATAGCAGGAACATCACCACTGATCCCGCTGGATGTAGCGTTAATGATCAGATCGAACTCATGATCCACCAGCGCATCTATTTTCAGTGACTGAACACTCCCCATATGGGCAAAAATTTTCGCCAGTTCTTCCGCACGCGAAGCCGTACGGTTCACTATCGTTACTGCGCAATCCATCGAAAGTAGCGGTAACAATACGCCACGGGAAGCGCCGCCCGCGCCAATGAGCAAAACGCGCGCGCCCGGCCGGATGAAAGACAAGCGTTCAAGATCGCTTAATAGCCCAATACCGTCAGTGTTATCACCCAGTATGCGCCCATCCTCAAGCTTTTTAAGCGTGTTGACTGCACCGGCAAGAGCTGCGCGTTCCGTTAATTCATCTGCTCGCGCGAACGCTTCCTCTTTAAAAGGAACGGTAACATTCGCCCCTTTTCCCCCTTCAGCAAAGAAGGTATTCAGCGTACCGATAAAATCATTGATCGGCGCTAGTACACGACCATATGGATGTTCAATTTGCAGTTGCTGCGCAAAATGCTGATGAATGAACGGCGACTTACTGTGTGCGATCGGATTACCAAAAACGGCATAGGTTTCCATCATCTTACCCCTGTCGAAACAATTCACCCGTCAGGGCATCACGAATTTCAGATGGATTCAAACGACCTCCCGTTTCACCTTCAACAACAGGGAAGTCTGCCCCAAACTGCTCCCGTACTTCTTCAACAGTACGGCATGGTGGCAATCCACTCAGGTTGGCACTGGTAGAAACTAGCGGCTTACCATAAGCCTGGCATAAGGCAACCACCAGGGGATGGTCGGTGACGCGCACGGCCAAAGATTCAAACCGACCTGTTAGCCAGCGAGGCGTAGATGCCGGGGCTGGAAAAACAAACGTGACAGGGCCTGGCCAGCGAGCAAACACGGCTTCCCGTTGGGCATCCGTTAGCATGCTGTCATCAATATAAGATTTAAGCTGCTCAAAATTTGCCGCGATTAAAATGAGACCTTTATCAACAGGTCGCTGTTTCAGTTCCAACAATCGAGTGACCGCTGTTTCGCTATCGGGATCGCACCCGACACCGAAGACGGCTTCTGTTGGATAGGCGATGACATTTTCTTTATTCAGTATCTCTATCGCGGTGGCGATAGCGTCTGATGGCAGGTTCTTATTCACTTTTTATATCCGCCGGTAACGGCTTTCCACATTGTTTACTGGCACAGACGTGTTTCACACCCTGAGCAGTTTTCTTTTCGATAAGTAGAGGGTAGTGGCACTCAGGACACTCTCCCGCTATTGGTTTGAAGTTAATGACAAACTGACATTCAGGATAGCGATCGCAGGAATGAAAGGTTTTGCCATAACGGGAACGGCGCTGAACCAGATGACCCGTCCGGCACTGAGGGCAGGTAATCGCGGTTTCATCAGGTTTATCGATAAGTTCGGTATGCCCACATGCGGGATAATCGCTGCAACCAATAAACATACCGAACCGCCCCTGCCGCAACACAAGTTCAGCACCGCATGCAGGACAGAACTTACCCTCCAGAACTTTGACAATATGTCCGTCCGCTGACGATTTCAGAGGACGGACATAATCACATTCCGGATACTGCGAACAGCCGAGAAACGCACCGTGTTTCCCGGAACGAATAACAAGTTCAGCCCCGCATTGCGGACAGGGCTCATTTTTACGCACCGTGAACAGTGCTGATTTAGCCATAACAACTCATGTTGAATGAAGATCGTTTAATGCAGCATACCTTCATTCACTTCAAAGAGTAATTCTTCCATTTGTTGATATGCATTTTCACAACCAGGAATGTTGAACAGAACCATCAGGATCACCCACTTTAGGTCTTCCAGGTCGAATTCTACCGTATCCAGTGCGAGCACACGTTCAATGACCATTTCCCGTGTCTCAAGGTTTAGCACCTGTATCTGCTCCAGGAATAACAAGAATCCCCGGCAACTGGAATCCAGGCGATCGCACTCTTCAGTAGTATAAATACGTACAGAGAGTGGATCTGAGGCAAGTTGCATGGGTTCAGCGAGGCCTTCCTGATAGTCAGCAAGCTTTTCCAGCCACAATAACGCGTTGTAGATGTCTTCACGATCAAAACCAGCGTCGGTAAGATCCCGTTCCAGTTTGTCCTGATCCACACGCAATTCAGCTTCGTTATGGATGTATGTCTCAAACAAATACATTAGTACGTCGAACATGGCCTGCCCTCCTCAATCGGACATAGCCGCCGGGTACAGCTGCGATCCATCCTGCTAACTCCAGTTCGAGTAGCTGAGCCACTACTTCTGGCACAGGTTGGCCGGCACGTTCAGCGACGACGTCAACAGGTGTTGCCTCATCTCCTACGTTAGCCAGGAGCTCAGGAAATGGCAATGCCACCGCTTCGTGATCTGGTGAATAAAGTGAATTTTCAGTCTCACCTGGCAACCAATGTAACCCGTATTGCATATTTTCGAGTATATCCTCTGGCGCAGTCACAAGTGTGGCTCCCTGCTTTACCAACCAATGGGGACCTTCACTCCCTGGACTGCCTATCGGCCCTGGTAAAGCAAAAACCTCTCGCCCTTGCTCCATCGCACAACGTGCGGTAACCAGAGACCCGCTGCGCAGAGCTGCCTCAATCACCAATACGCCTTTACTGAGGCCACTAATAATACGATTTCGTCGGGGAAAATTATGCGCTAATGGAGGTGTCGCCAGCGTAAACTCAGAGATCAGAGCCCCTCCCATACCGATGATGTTTTCTGCAAGCTGAGCATGGCGACGCGGATGTATGGTCAACAGACCATTACCCAATACGGCAACGCTTTTCCCATTTACACTTAGCGCGGCTTTATGTGCGACACCATCGATACCGAGCGCCAGCCCGCTGGTCACCGTTATCCCTACTGCAGCAAGCTTTTCACAAAATACACGCCCCCATCGTTCACCATACCAGGAGTGTGAGCGACTTCCCACGACGGCAAGCTGGATAGAATCAAGGCATTCAGGTCCCCCTGCGACAAAGAGCGCGCCGGGGTAGTCCTCAATCGCACGAAGTTGCGGAGGATAATACTTACTCTCTGTCGTAATGAAATAGTGATGAGGCCGCGTTAACCAATCTTGCGCAATGTCTAGTTCCTTTTGCGGGAGTGTTAAAAAGCGTTCAGCCTGACGAATCGAGAATCCTGCATTGTGCAGCAATGCAGAGTCGATATGGGTCTGATTAATCAGAAAATTGGCCATGCGTACCATTGTATCGCCATACATTTCACTGACGCGCATTAGGCGTAACCAAACTTCGATATGAGTCATCCTTCTCCCCCTGCCACACACGGTCCTGGCAATCCTTGCGATTGGTCAGTGATGCTGTCAATCAGCAGGGGTTTTGTCTAGAATAGAGGTAATAATCTTTCCAACTCCTGAACACAACTCTGGATAACTATGTCAGTTTTGCAAGTGTTACATATTCCGGACGAGCGCCTTCGCAAAGTCGCAAAACCGGTAGAAGAAGTGAATGCAGAAATTCAGCGTATCGTCGATGATATGTTCGAGACGATGTACGCCGAAGAAGGTATTGGCCTGGCGGCAACGCAGGTCAATATTCATCAACGTATTATTGTGATTGATGTGTCAGAGAACCGTGATGAACGCCTGGTACTCATCAATCCAGAGTTGCTGGAAAAATACGGTGAAACCGGTATTGAGGAAGGCTGCCTCTCTATTCCAGAACAGCGAGCGTTAGTGCCGCGTGCAGAGAAGGTAAAAATTCGCGCACTCGATCGCGATGGCCAGCCTTTTGAACTGGAAGCGGATGGCCTGCTGGCGATTTGTATTCAGCATGAGATGGATCATCTGGTCGGTAAACTTTTTATTGATTATCTGTCGCCGCTGAAACAACAACGTATTCGTCAGAAAGTTGAAAAACTCGACCGCCTGAACGCCCGAGCTTAAGGACAAGAATCAACGTGTCAGACTCACTACGTATCATATTTGCGGGAACACCTGACTTTGCAGCGCGTCATCTCGACGCGCTGTTGTCTTCAGGACATAACGTCGTCGGTGTGTTTACCCAACCAGACCGCCCGGCAGGACGCGGCAAAAAGCTGATGCCCAGCCCAGTGAAAGTACTGGCCGCAGAGAAAGGTATTCCGATTTTTCAGCCTGTCTCTTTACGCCCGCAGGAAAACCAGCAACTGGTCGCCGACTTAAACGCTGATGTGATGGTCGTAGTGGCTTATGGCCTGATTCTGCCAAAAGCGGTACTGGACATGCCACGTCTTGGTTGCATCAACGTTCACGGTTCCCTGCTCCCTCGTTGGCGAGGTGCCGCACCTATTCAGCGTTCGCTGTGGGCTGGAGACACTGAAACGGGTGTAACCATTATGCAAATGGATGTCGGCCTGGATACTGGTGACATGCTCTATAAACTTGCATGCCCAATCACGGCAGAAGATACCAGCGGCACGCTGTATGACAAACTGGCGAATCTGGGTCCGCAAGGGCTAATCAATACACTCAAGCAACTCGCCGCAGGTACCGCAAGGCCTGAAGTACAAAACGACGCTCTGGTTACCCATGCCGAGAAACTCAGCAAAGAAGAAGCCCGCATAGACTGGTCTCTCTCTGCCGCACAGTTAGAACGTTGCATTCGTGCCTTTAATCCCTGGCCGATGAGCTGGCTGGAAATCGAGGGGCAACCCGTGAAAGTCTGGCAGGCATCAGTCATTGAGGCCTCCACGCAGGCAGAACCCGGTACCATCCTTGAGGCAACAAAACAAGGAATCCAGGTCGCGACGGGCAGCGGCATTCTGAACCTACTCTCATTGCAACCCGCTGGGAAAAAGGCGATGAGCGCCCAGGATATACTAAATTCACGTCGGGAATGGTTTATTCCGGGCAACCGTCTGGCCTGACAGCCCCCCTCAATACGCCCGGTGTAGCCGGGCATTTTTATTTTTACGGTTATGAAAAAACAATTTAATTTACGTAGCATCGCGGCGCAAGCCATTGAGCAGGTCATTGAGCAGGGGCAATCGCTTAGCAATGTTCTGCCCCCCTTACAGCAAAAGGTTTCTGATAAAGACAAAGCTCTTCTCCAGGAGTTGTGCTTTGGTGTATTGCGCTCGCTTTCGCAATTAGACTGGCTGATCAACAAGTTAATGTCTCGCCCGATGACCGGTAAGCAGCGTACCGTACATTATCTGATTATGGTGGGTTTCTACCAATTGTTGTACACCCGCATTCCTCCCCATGCAGCTCTGGCGGAAACAGTAGAAGGGGCGGTTGCTATTAAGCGCCCACAGCTTAAAGGGCTAATCAACGGGGTATTGCGCCAGTTTCAGCGCCAGCAAGAAGAGTTATTGGCTGAGTTTGCCAGCAGCGATGCGCGTTTTTTACATCCTTCCTGGCTGTTAAAACGTTTACAAAAAGCGTATCCCGCGCAATGGGAAGCAATTGTGGATGCCAACAATCAACGCCCACCAATGTGGTTACGTGTGAACCGCACGCACCATTCGCGCGAAAGTTGGCTGGCATTGCTGGAAGAAGCAGGTATGACAGGCTTTACTCATCCTGCTTATCCTGACGCCGTTCGCCTGGAAACACCGGTACCCGTTCATGCTTTACCTGGCTTTGAAGCAGGTTGGGTCACGGTTCAGGATGCATCCGCTCAGGGCTGTATTACTTACCTCTCACCAAAAAACGGTGAGCAGATTTTGGATCTTTGTGCAGCCCCTGGCGGTAAAACAACGCACATTCTCGAAGCAGCTCCAGACGCACACGTTATGGCCGTTGATATTGATGAGACGCGACTTTCTCGCGTCTATGACAACCTGAAACGTCTGGGCATGAAAGCGAGCGTCAAGCAAGGTGACGGCCGTTATCCTGCACAATGGTGCGGCGAACAGCAATTTGATCGCATTCTGCTGGATGCCCCCTGTTCCGCCACTGGCGTTATTCGTCGCCATCCAGACATCAAGTGGCTACGTCGTGACCGTGATATTGCTGAACTTGCTCAGTTGCAGTCTGAAATCCTTGATGCTGTATGGCCACATCTGAAACCTGGCGGTACGCTGGTTTACGCTACCTGTTCCATTCTGCCGGAAGAAAACAGTCAGCAGATTAAAGCCTTCCTACAACGTACCCCAGAGGCTACGTTACAGGAGACAGGTACACCTGATAATCCAGGATTGCAAAATCTGCCAGGACTGGAAGAAGGTGATGGCTTCTTTTACGCTAAGCTAATCAAAAAGTGATGAGATAACGGGTCGCGACTGATGAAAATTATCATTCTTGGCGCAGGGCAGGTTGGCGGTACGCTGGCTGAAAACCTGGTCGGAGAGAACAACGATATCACGGTGGTCGATACCAACGGTGAGCGCTTGCGCAGTTTGCAGGACAAATTCGATCTTCGTGTGGTACAAGGGCACGGTTCCCATCCTCGTGTACTGCGTGAAGCGGGAGCTGATGATGCGGACATGCTTGTCGCCGTTACCAGTTCAGATGAAACCAATATGGTCGCCTGCCAGGTCGCCTATTCTCTCTTCAACACTCCGAACCGTATCGCACGAATTCGTTCACCAGACTATGTCCGCGATGCGGATAAGCTATTCCATACCGACGCGGTTCCTATCGATCACCTCATCGCACCAGAACAATTAGTCATTGATAATATCTATCGACTGATTGAGTACCCAGGCGCATTGCAGGTGGTCAATTTCGCGGAAGGCAAAGTCAGTCTGGCAGTGGTAAAAGCCTATTACGGCGGTCCGCTGATTGGAAACGCGTTATCCACAATGCGTGAACATATGCCGCATATCGATACCCGTGTTGCAGCAATTTTTCGCCACGACAGACCGATTCGTCCACAAGGATCCACGATTGTCGAAGCGGGTGACGAAGTCTTCTTTATCGCCGCCTCTCAGCACATTCGAGCCGTGATGAGTGAATTGCAACGTCTGGAAAAACCTTACAAGCGCATCATGCTGGTCGGTGGCGGTAATATCGGTGCAGGCCTTGCGCGGCGTCTGGAAAAAGATTACAGCGTGAAGTTGATTGAACGTAATCAGCAACGTGCAGCCGAACTTGCCGAGAAACTACAGAATACGATTGTCTTCTTTGGCGATGCTTCAGATCAAGAATTATTAGCGGAAGAACATATCGATCAAGTTGATCTGTTCATCGCGGTCACCAACGACGATGAAGCGAATATTATGTCGGCGATGCTCGCCAAACGGATGGGGGCCAAAAAGGTGATGGTGCTGATTCAGCGTCGTGCCTATGTCGACCTTGTTCAGGGCAGCGTGATTGATATTGCAATTTCACCACAGCAGGCAACTATCTCCGCACTACTCAGTCATGTACGTAAAGCTGACATTGTCGGGGTCTCTTCATTACGACGTGGTGTTGCGGAGGCCATAGAAGCCGTTGCACACGGCGATGAGACGACTTCTCGCGTCGTGGGTCGCGTGATCGATGAAATAAAACTTCCTCCGGGTACGATCATAGGTGCGGTTGTCAGAGGAAATGATGTAATGATTGCCAACGATAATCTGCGTATTGAGCAGGGCGATCATGTCATTATGTTCCTGACAGACAAAAAGTTTATTACCGACGTTGAACGTTTATTCCAGCCAAGTCCTTTCTTCCTGTAATTTAAAAAAGGCATCATTTCGGTGCCTTTTTTAATTCCCTTTATTTATCAAGGTTTAATTTATTTTCCGAAAGAGAATATGCTTGAATGGAAAATACTTTAACATTTGTTAAACTTAGACTCGTCAGCTGCTTAGGGAGAATAAAATGAGCATAATTAAAGAGTTTCGCGAATTCGCGATGCGCGGAAATGTTGTGGATTTGGCAGTGGGTGTCATTATTGGTGCGGCATTCGGTAAAATTGTTTCGTCACTGGTTGCCGATATCATCATGCCCCCTCTGGGATTATTAATTGGTGGGATCGACTTTAAACAATTTGCCGTCACATTGCGTGCTGCGCAGGGAGATATCCCGGCAGTCGTCATGCATTATGGTGTATTTATTCAGAACATCATTGATTTTGTTATTGTTGCGTTTGCCATATTTATGGCGATCAAGCTAATTAATAAACTTAATCGTAAGAAAGAGGAACCGGCTGCAGCACCTGCACCGTCGAAAGAAGAAGTGTTGCTTACCGAAATCCGCGACCTGCTGAAAGAACAAAATACGCGTTCTTAACACGTCGCTGAAAGCAGAAGGCCAGTGGTAAGAACGTGATTTACACTCTTGCCACTGGCCTCCCAGTTACCCCGATTGCCACGCTTGCCCTTTCGCAGATAACTTCCTTTTCCTTTCTTATTTTTTCTACACGCTGTCTGAACAAAGGGTCATGCAGTAATGCCTCAATAGCATTGTCCTTTATCTGCCCTTTCGTATGCTGATAACGACTCATAATTTCTCCGGTGGTATGTTTTATGGCGCGAGTGTAAGCGCCTTCGTTCAATAAATCAACAGCCCATTTTGACTCCACTGGCCCCTTGTTCCAGTGCCTCCAGAATCGAACAATACACGCTACTGTGCGCTTTGCCACAGCAGGCATCATTGAGTCTTTGCAGTGAACGCTGCATGGTTTGCAGTTCTGCTATTCTGGCTTCTACTTCCTTCAGTCGCTCCTGCACAATCCCCTTCGATTCCTGACACGTGTGATGTTCCGGATCAACACGGATCGAAAGTAGCTCGCGGATCGACTCAAGCGTAAAACCAAGCTGACGCGCATAACGAATAAATTTAAGCCGCTGAAGATCGCTTTCGGTATAAAGCCGAAATCCCCCTTCGGTGCGCACTTCATGCTCCATCATTTGCTGCTTTTCATAATAGCGGATGGTATCAGGCGTCACTTCCGCCAGTTTTGCCAATTCTCCGATGCGGTACATAACCACTCCGTTATTGATTGTTGATTTTATGCATGAGTTTGTCTGCATATTCTCCACGTAAGAACTCGGTGCTCAAACCGGCCTGTCTCAGTTTTAACTCGAGCAATGACAGACGTCGGCTGACTTCCTGATATTGCGGATCGTTCTTACTGATACCCTTGAGTATATCAAGTAACTGAATGGCCTCTCTGCGTTGTTCCAGCTCAGGGGGCAAGCATCCGGCATTTTTTAGTAAGCGATAACCAACACGAAGATCGTCCGGCACATGCGAGTCATCATCAAGCATAAGCGCTTTTCCGCTACCAGGAAGGTTATCAAACTCGCCTTTGGATTGCGCATCGACAATATGGCGCTCTGCCCACTGGTCAAGTAACCACATATGACACTCCAGGGGATGAACAAAAAGAGAACAGATAGTGTAGATAGGTGGAGATATAACAGATATAAAAAAACCCGCCGGGGCGGGTTTTTTTACGTTACTACAGATTACTCTGCAGCAGCTTCTGCTTTCGACTCAGAGCGATCAACCAGCTCGATGTATGCCATCGGCGCGTTGTCACCTGCACGGAAGCCACACTTCAGAATGCGAGTGTAACCACCGGCGCGGCTCGCGAAACGCGGGCCCAGCTCGTTAAACAGTTTTGCCACGATCTCGTTATCACGAGTGCGGGCGAATGCCAGACGACGATTAGCTACGCTATCAGTCTTGGCAAGAGTAATCAGCGGCTCAACTACGCGACGCAGCTCTTTCGCTTTAGGCAGGGTCGTCTTGATGATTTCATGACGAACCAGTGAACCTGCCATGTTGCGGAACATTGCCTGGCGATGGCTGCTGTTGCGGTTCAGTTGACGACCACTCTTACGATGGCGCATGACCTTATCCTTCTCAGTAAAACCTTAACCTGTGATCCGGTTACTCGTCAGCGATGCTTGCCGGTGGCCAGTTTTCCAGGCGCATGCCCAGAGACAGTCCACGGGAAGCCAGCACGTCTTTAATCTCAGTAAGAGATTTTTTACCAAGGTTAGGCGTCTTAAGAAGCTCAACCTCAGTACGCTGTACCAGATCACCGATATAGTGGATAGCTTCTGCTTTAAGGCAGTTAGCAGAGCGGACAGTCAATTCCAGATCGTCAACAGGGCGCAGCAGGATCGGATCGAATTCTGGTTTCTCTTCTTTCACTTCTGGCTGACGTACATCACGTAAGTCAACAAAAGCTTCCAGTTGTTCAGCCAGGATGGTTGCCGCACGACGAATCGCCTCTTCAGGATCGATTGTACCGTTGGTTTCCATTTCGATGACCAGCTTGTCCAGGTCGGTACGCTGTTCTACACGCGCTGCTTCAACATTGTAGGCAATACGCTCTACAGGGCTGTAGCATGCGTCGACCAGCAGACGGCCGATTGGGCGCTCATCTTCTTCCGAATGAATTCGGGTAGAAGCCGGCACATAACCACGACCGCGCTGAACTTTGATACGCATGCTAATAGACGCGTTCTCATCGGTCAGGTGGCAGATCACGTGCTGCGGCTTGACGATTTCGACATCCCCATCATGGGTGATATCGGCTGCAGTCACAGGGCCAATGCCAGATTTATTCAAGGTAAGAATAACTTCATCTTTACCCTGAACTCTCACCGCCAGCCCTTTCAGGTTGAGCAGGATTTCCAGGATATCTTCCTGAACGCCTTCTTTGGTGCTGTACTCATGCAGTACACCATCAATCTCAACCTCGGTCACCGCGCAACCCGGCATCGATGAGAGCAGAATACGGCGCAGTGCGTTACCCAGAGTATGGCCAAAGCCACGCTCTAAAGGCTCAAGGGTCACCTTGGCGTGCGTCGAACTCACTTGCTCGATATCTACCAGGCGCGGTTTTAGAAACTCTGTCACAGAACCCTGCATTGTGTCCTCTCTTTGGTACTAAGCTTTACTTGGAGTAAAGCTCGACGATCAGGTGTTCGTTAATGTCCGCAGACAGATCAGAACGCTCAGGCTTACGCTTAAACGTACCTTCCATCTTGCCAGCATCAACTTCCAGCCAGGTTGGCTTTTCACGCTGCTCAGCCAGCTCCAGAGCGGCTTTCACGCGAGACTGCTTCTTCGCTTTCTCACGAATGCTAACAACGTCATTCGGACTAACCTGATAAGAAGCGATGTTAACAACACGACCGTTTACCATAATTGCTTTATGGCTTACCAGCTGACGTGCTTCTGCACGAGTGGCGCCGAAGCCCATACGGTATACAACGTTGTCCAGACGACCTTCCAGCAGAGCCAACAGGTTTTCACCGGTGTTGCCTTTCAGACGTGCTGCTTCTTTGTAGTAGTTACGGAACTGACGCTCCAGCACACCGTAGATACGGCGAACTTTTTGCTTTTCACGCAACTGCACACCATAGTCAGACAGACGCGGTTTACGCGCACCGTGCTGGCCAGGAGCTTGTTCAATTTTACACTTGGTATCGATCGCGCGAACGCCAGACTTAAGGAATAAGTCGGTGCCCTCACGACGGCTCAGCTTGAGCTTAGGACCCAAATATCTTGCCATTTTCTTTCTCCAACAAACCTGGAAACGACAGCGTTATACGCGGCGTTTTTTCGGCGGACGACAACCGTTATGAGGGATCGGAGTCACATCAGTAATATTAGTGATGCGGAAACCAGCGGCATTCAGTGCACGAATAGTAGATTCGCGACCTGGACCCGGTCCTTTGACCATAACTTCCAGATTCTTGATGCCGTATTCTTTAACGGCGTCAGCGCAACGCTCTGCTGCAACCTGAGCTGCAAACGGAGTGGATTTGCGAGAACCACGGAAACCGGAACCACCGGCTGTTGCCCAACCCAGCGCGTTACCCTGACGATCAGTGATAGTCACGATGGTGTTGTTGAAAGAAGCATGGATATGAGCCACGCCGTCAGAGACTTGTTTTCTTACACGTTTACGTGCACGAATTGGTGCCTTTGCCATTATTCAATCACCCCGATTATTTCTTGATCGGTTTGCGCGGACCCTTACGGGTACGTGCGTTGGTCTTGGTACGCTGACCGCGAACCGGGAGACCACGACGATGACGCAAACCGCGATAGCAACCAAGGTCCATAAGGCGCTTGATGCTCATGCTAACTTCACGGCGCAGATCACCTTCAACGACAAATTTGGCAACTTCGTCACGCAGCGTGTCGATTTGTTCTTCAGACAGCTCACTGATCTTAACATCTTCAGCGATACCCGCTGCAGCCAAAATGGCCTTGGAACGGGTCTTGCCGACGCCGTAGATCGAAGTTAATGCGATCACAGCATGTTTCTGATCAGGAATGTTAATGCCTGCTATACGGGCCACTATGCACTCCTACTATTTAATATGTACGCACCATGCTGAAAAGCCCGTTTTCAGGATACTCAAATGGAAACGCACAGACATACAAAAGATTGGCTGGCTAATCTAGCCAGCTCAACCCAACTTTGCAAGAAAAATATGCGAATAAATCAGCCTTGGCGCTGTTTATGCTTCGGCTCGGCACTGCAAATCACACGGATGACACCATCACGCTTAACGATTTTGCAGTTACGGCATAATTTCTTGACGGAAGCACGAACTTTCATTTTTACTCTCCGTAACTTCTCGGGCGACCAATTATCGGCCGTAGCCTTTCAGGTTCGCCTTCTTCAATGCAGACTCGTACTGACTTGACATCATTAGAGTTTGCACTTGAGCCATAAAGTCCATAATCACGACAACAACGATAAGCAGTGAGGTCCCACCGAAGTAGAACGGTACTTTCATTGCATCACGCATGAACTCCGGGATCAGGCAGATAAAGGTAATATAGAGCGCACCGACCAGGGTCAGGCGGGTCATTACTTTATCGATATACTTCGCCGTTTGCTCTCCCGGACGAATTCCTGGTACAAATGCACCGGACTTCTTCAGGTTATCTGCTGTTTCACGCGGGTTGAAAACCAACGCCGTGTAGAAGAAACAGAAGAAGATGATTGCAGACGCATAGAGTAACACATAAAGCGGTTGCCCAGGCTGCAAATACAGCGAAATTGTTGTCAGCCAGTTCCAACCGGTTCCGCCCCCGAACCATGACGCGATGGTTGCTGGGAACAGAATGATACTGGAAGCGAAAATTGCCGGGATGACCCCCGCCATATTCACTTTCAGCGGTAAATGTGTGCTCTGTGCAGCATAGACACGACGACCTTGCTGACGTTTCGCGTAGTTTACCACAATGCGGCGTTGACCACGTTCAACAAATACAACAAAGAACGTCACTGCAAATACTAATACTGCAACCAACAGCAACACGAGGAAGTGCAGGTCGCCTTGACGCGCTTGCTCGATAGTATGGGCAATGGCTGGCGGGAGTCCCGCAACAATACCGGCGAAGATAATGATCGAAATACCGTTTCCGATACCACGTTCAGTAATCTGTTCGCCTAGCCACATCAGGAACATAGTCCCCGTAACCAGACTCACAACAGCGGTGAAATAGAATGCAAAGCCAGGGTTCATTACCAGGCCCTGCATACCAGGCATATTCGGTAGACCGGTAGCAATACCGATCGACTGGAATATCGCCAGCACCAGAGTACCGTAGCGGGTGTACTGGCTGATCTTACGACGACCAGACTCCCCTTCTTTCTTGATTTCTGCCAACGTTGGGTGAACCACCGTCAGCAGCTGGATAATAATCGATGCCGAAATGTACGGCATGATACCCAGAGCAAAAATAGAAGCACGGCTGAGAGCACCACCAGAGAACATGTTGAACATTTCAATGATGGTGCCTCGCTGTTGCTCAAGCAGTTTGGCAAGTACAGCGGCATCAATACCAGGGATCGGAATGAAAGAGCCAATACGGAACACAATCAGCGCGCCGATTACAAACAGCAGTCTGCGTTTCAGCTCGCCTAAGCCACCTTTGGCACTTTGAAAATCTAATCCCGGTTGTTTAGCCATCTGCTACTTATTCCTCGATTTTACCGCCAGCAGCTTCGATAGCAGCACGAGCGCCTTTAGTAACACGCAGGCCACGAACAGTTACCGGAGTAGAAACTTCACCAGCCAGGATCACTTTCGCGAACTCGATCTGGATACCGATAATGTTAGCTGCTTTCAGCGTGTTCAGGTCTACAACGCCGCCTTCTACTTTAGCCAGGTCAGACAGACGAACTTCGGCTGTAATCGCTGCTTTACGAGAAGTGAAGCCGAATTTCGGCAGACGACGGTACAGAGGCATCTGACCACCCTCGAAACCGCGACGTACGCCACCGCCAGAACGAGACTTCTGACCTTTGTGACCACGACCACCGGTTTTACCGAGGCCAGAACCGATACCACGACCCAGGCGTTTACCCGCCTTTTTGGAGCCTTCGGCCGGAGACAGAGTATTTAAACGCATCTCTTACTCCTCAACTTTAACCATGAAGGAAACCGCGTTGACCATACCACGAACAGCAGGAGTATCCTCGCGTTCTACGGTGTGACCAATACGACGCAGACCCAGGCCAAGCAGCGTTGCCTTGTGTTTCGGCAGACGACCGATTGCACTGCGGGTTTGAGTAATTTTAATAGTCTTTGCCATGGTTTATTTCCCCAGAATTTCTTCAACGGATTTACCACGCTTGGCAGCGACCATTTCCGGAGATTTCATATTTTCCAGACCATCGATAGTTGCACGAACCACGTTAATCGGGTTGGTGGAACCATACGCTTTAGCCAGAACGTTACGAACTCCAGCGACTTCCAGGACGGCGCGCATTGCACCACCGGCGATGATACCGGTACCTTCAGAAGCCGGCTGCATGAATACACGAGAACCCGTGTGAGTACCCTTAACTGGGTGCTGCAGGGTGCCGTGGTTCAGCGCGACGTTAATCATATTGCGACGGGCTTTTTCCATCGCTTTCTGGATCGCTGCTGGAACTTCACGCGCTTTACCGTAACCAAAACCAACGCGGCCATTACCATCACCAACAACAGTCAGAGCTGTGAAGGAGAAAATACGACCACCTTTAACGGTTTTAGATACGCGGTTTACCGCGATCAGCTTTTCCTGCAGTTCGCCAGCTTGTTTTTCGATGTGAGCCATCTTACACCTCTACCTTAGAACTGAAGGCCAGCTTCACGGGCAGCATCTGCCAGTGCCTGGACACGACCATGATATTGGAACCCGGAACGGTCAAAGGAAACATCTTTGATGCCTTTTTCCAGAGCGCGTTCGGCAACAGCTTTACCCACAGCTGCAGCAGCGTCTTTGTTACCGGTGTACTTCAGTTGTTCAGCGATAGCTTTTTCTACAGTAGAAGCAGCTACCAGAACTTCAGAACCGTTCGGTGCAATTACCTGTGCGTAAATATGACGCGGGGTACGATGTACCACCAGGCGAGTTGCGCCCAGCTCTTTGAGCTTGCGGCGTGCGCGGGTCGCACGACGGATACGAGCAGATTTCTTATCCATAGTGTTACCTTACTTCTTCTTAGCCTCTTTGGTACGCACGACTTCGTCGGCGTAACGAACACCCTTGCCTTTGTAAGGCTCAGGACGACGGTAGGCGCGCAGATCTGCTGCAACCTGGCCGATCACCTGCTTATCAGCGCCTTTCAGCACGATTTCAGTTTGAGTCGGGCACTCTGCAGTGATCCCTGCCGGCAGCTCATGATCAACAGGGTGAGAGAAACCCAGAGACAGGTTTACTACATTCCCTTTGACCGCTGCACGATAACCTACACCAACCAGCTGCAGCTTCTTAGTGAAGCCTTCGGTAACACCGATAACCATTGAGTTCAGCAGGGCACGCGCGGTACCAGCCTGAGCCCAGCCGTCTGCGTAACCATCACGCGGACCGAAGGTCAGTGCATTATCTGCATGATTAACTTCAACAGCATCGTTGAGAGTACGAGTCAGCTCGCCGTTTTTACCTTTGATCGTAATAACCTGACCGTTGATTTTTACATCAACGCCGGCAGGAACAACGACCGGTGCTTTAGCAACACGAGACATTTTTTCCTCCGATTAGGCTACGTAGCAGATAATTTCGCCACCAAGACCAGCCTGGCGCGCTGCACGATCAGTCATAACACCTTTAGAGGTAGAAACAACTGCGATACCCATGCCGGCCATAACTTTCGGCAGCTCATCTTTACGTTTGTAGATGCGCAGACCTGGGCGGCTGACACGCTGAATGCTTTCTACAACAGCTTTACCCTGGAAATACTTAAGAGTCAGTTCCAGTTCCGGCTTGGTGTCGCCTTCAACTTTAAAATCTTCAATAAAACCTTCTTCCTTCAGCACGTTGGCAATTGCCACTTTCAGCTTGGAGGAAGGCATGGTGACCGCAGCTTTGTTCGCGGCCTGACCGTTACGGATACGGGTCAGCATATCCGCGATCGGATCTTGCATGCTCATCTGTCTTTACTCCCGTGATTCAATTGGTGACAATTACCAGCTAGCCTTTTTCAAGCCTGGCACTTCACCGCGCATGGCGGCTTCACGCAGCTTAATACGGCTCAACCCGAACTTGCCCACATAACCATGTGGACGACCTGTTTGACGGCAGCGATTACGCTGACGAGACGGGCTGGAATCACGCGGCAGAGTCTGCAGCTTGAGAACGGCATTCCAACGATCTTCGTCGGAAGCGTTCACATCAGAGATGATCGCTTTCAGTTCAGCGCGTTTCGCGAAGTATTTATCAGCTAAAGCTACGCGTTTTACTTCGCGTGCTTTCATTGATTGCTTAGCCATTAGTAACCCTACCTTACTTGCGGAACGGGAAGTCAAAGGCAGCCAGCAGAGCACGGCCTTCTTCGTCAGATTTCGCAGTAGTGGTAATGGTAATATCCAAACCACGCACGCGGTCGACTTTATCGTAGTCGATTTCTGGGAAGATGATCTGCTCACGGACACCCATGCTGTAGTTACCACGACCGTCGAAAGACTTAGCGGACAAGCCACGGAAGTCACGGATACGTGGAACAGCAATAGTGATCAGGCGCTCAAAGAACTCCCACATGCGTTCGCCACGCAGAGTTACTTTACAGCCGATCGGATAGCCCTGACGGATTTTGAAGCCTGCAACTGATTTGCGTGCTTTGGTGATCAACGGTTTTTGACCGGAGATTGCTGTCAGGTCAGCTGCTGCGTTATCCAGCAGTTTCTTGTCAGCGATCGCTTCACCAACACCCATGTTCAGGGTGATCTTCTCGACCCGAGGGACTTGCATGACAGAATTGTAGTTAAACTCAGTCATGAGTTTCTTAACTACTTCGTCTTTGTAGTAATCATGCAGTTTCGCCATCGTACTACTCCAAATTACTTGATAGTTTCGCTATTAGATTTGAAGAAACGGACTTTTTTACCGTCTTCGAATCTAAAGCCTACACGGTCAGCCTTGCCGGTTGCCGCATTGAAGATTGCAATGTTAGAGATCTGAATAGCTGCTTCTTTCTCTACGATGCCGCCTGGTTGGTTCAGAGCCGGAACCGGCTTCTGGTGCTTCTTAACCAGGTTGATACCTTCAACAATGACCTTGCCGGAAGACAGGACATTCTTAACTTTACCGCGTTTACCTTTATCTTTACCGGTTAACACGATAACTTCGTCATCACGACGGATTTTCGCTGCCATGATTCGCTCCTTAGAGTACTTCTGGTGCCAGAGAGATAATTTTCATGAACTTCTCGTTGCGAAGTTCACGAGTTACCGGCCCAAAAATACGCGTACCGATAGGCTGCTCACTGTTATTGTTTAAAATAACGCATGCATTACCATCGAAGCGAATGACAGAACCGTCCGGGCGACGAACACCCTTCTTGGTGCGCACCACTACCGCCTTCAGCACATCACCTTTTTTGACCTTACCACGCGGAATTGCTTCCTTGATGGTGATCTTGATGATGTCGCCTACGCCTGCGTAGCGACGGTGCGAGCCACCCAGAACCTTGATACACATTACGCGACGTGCACCGGAGTTGTCGGCGACGTTCAGCATAGTCTGTTCTTGGATCATTTTAGTGCTCCGCTAATGTCAACTACTACTGAGACCCGAATATCAGGTCGTTAAAAAGCCCCATATTGAGGGCGCAGCATTATAACACCGCTCAAACGATATGGGTAGAAAAAATAAACGGCTCATTGCTGAGCCGTTTATTCGTTGAGAATGCATACTCTATTACAGAACAGCTTTCTCTACAACGCGAACCAGCGTCCAGGACTTAGTCTTGGACAGCGGACGGCATTCGCGGATTTCAACCACGTCACCGGTACCGCATTCGTTGTTCTCGTCATGTACGTGCAGTTTGGTCGTACGCTTAATGAATTTACCGTAGATCGGGTGTTTCACAAAACGTTCGATAGCAACAACAATGGATTTCTCCATTTTGTCGCTAACAACGCGACCTTGCAGAGTACGGATTTTATCGGTCATTACGCACCCGCCTTCTCAGTCAGTAAAGTCTTAACGCGTGCGACATCACGACGCACTTGCTTCAACAGGTGAGACTGTTGCAGCTGGCCACTTGCAGCCTGCATACGCAGGTTGAACTGCTCACGCAGCAGATTCAGAAGCTCGGTGTTCAGCTCTTCAACACTCTTCTCACGCAGCTCTTTTGCTTTCATTACATCACCGTCTTAGTTACAAAGGTGGTTTTAATCGGCAGTTTCGCTGCTGCCAGCTTGAATGCTTCACGGGCCAGCTCTTCCGGTACACCGTCCATTTCATACAGGACTTTACCCGGCTGAATCAAGGCAACCCAATACTCCACGTTACCTTTACCTTTACCCATACGCACTGCCAGCGGCTTTTCAGTGATCGGTTTGTCCGGGAATACACGGATCCAGATCTTACCTTGACGCTTAACTGCACGGGTCATAGCACGACGTGCTGCTTCGATCTGACGGGCAGTCAGACGACCACGGCCAACAGCTTTCAGACCGAAGCTGCCGAAGCTAACATCCGTACCCTGCGCCAGACCGCGGTTACGGCCTTTGTGCATTTTACGGAATTTTGTACGCTTTGGTTGTAACATCAGCGACGCTCCTTATTTACGGCCTTTACGCTGCTGCTTTTTAGGTTGAGCAGCCGGTTTTTCCGGTTGTTCAACAGCAGCCATACCACCCAGGATCTCGCCTTTGAAGATCCACACTTTAACGCCGATTACACCGTAAGTGGTGTGCGCTTCAGAGGTGTTGTAGTCGATGTCAGCACGCAGAGTGTGCAGAGGAACGCGACCTTCGCGGTACCATTCGGTACGTGCGATTTCCGCGCCGCCCAGACGGCCGCTAACTTCAACTTTAATACCTTTAGCGCCCAGACGCATTGCGTTCTGTACAGCACGCTTCATCGCACGACGGAACATAACACGACGTTCCAGCTGAGAAGTGATGCTGTCAGCAACCAGTTTTGCGTCCAGTTCAGGTTTACGTACTTCGGCGATGTTGATCTGTGCAGGAACGCCAGCGATATCCGCTACGACCTTACGCAGTTTTTCTACGTCTTCGCCTTTCTTACCGATAACGATACCCGGACGAGCGGTGTGAATGGTCACACGGATGCTCTTAGCCGGACGCTCGATAACGATACGAGATACAGACGCTTTAGCCAGTTCCTTAGTCAGGTACTGACGTACTTTAAAATCGCTGTCCAGGTTGTCAGCGAATTCTTTGGTGTTCGCAAACCAAGTAGAGTTCCATGGTTTTACAATACCCAGGCGAATACCATTAGGATGTACTTTCTGACCCATTGCTAGTCTCCAGAGTCTCAGCGATCGGACACAACCACAGTAATGTGGCTGGTGCGCTTCAGGATGCGATCTGCACGACCTTTTGCACGCGGCATAATGCGCTTCATGCTCGGGCCTTCGTCTACGAAAATTTTCGCAACTTTCAGATCGTCAATGTCAGCGCCATCGTTGTGTTCAGCGTTAGCAATGGCAGATTCCAGAACTTTCTTGACCAGTACAGCCGCTTTCTTATTGGTGTAGGTCAGAATATCCAGGGCCTGCGACACTTTCTTACCGCGAATCAGGTCAGCAACAAGGCGAACCTTCTGAGCAGAAGAACGAGCATGGCGATGTTGAGCTAAAGTTTCCATCTCTTCCTCCTACCTTATTTCTTCTTCGCTTTTTTATCAGCAGCGTGGCCGCGATAAGTACGAGTCGGTGCGAATTCACCCAGTTTGTGACCGACCATTTCGTCGGAAACAAATACCGGAACGTGCTGACGACCATTATGGACAGCGATGGTCAAACCGATCATGTTAGGAAAGATCGTTGAACGACGGGACCAAGTGCGCAGGGGCTTCTTGTCTCCGCTTTCCACCGCTTTCTCTACCTTCTTCAGCAAGTGCAGGTCAATAAAAGGACCTTTCTTGAGAGAACGTGGCATGGCTTATCCTCTAAAATTATTTGCTACGGCGACGTACGATGAATTTATCAGTACGCTTGTTGCTGCGGGTCTTCTTACCTTTGGTCTGAACGCCCCACGGAGTTACCGGGTGCTTACCAAAGTTACGACCTTCACCACCACCATGTGGGTGGTCGACTGGGTTCATCGCAGTACCGCGAACGGTAGGACGAACACCACGCCAGCGTGCAGCACCTGCTTTACCCAGAACGCGCAGCATATGCTCAGCATTGCCAACTTCGCCCAGAGTTGCACGGCAGTCTGCTTCGACTTTACGCATTTCACCAGAACGCAGACGCAGGGTGACATAAGCACCGTCACGAGCAACGATCTGAACGTAAGTACCAGCGGAACGTGCCAACTGACCGCCTTTACCTGGTTTCATTTCTACGTTATGAACGGTAGAACCAACCGGGATATTGCGCATCGGCAGGGTGTTACCTGCTTTGATTGCAGCATCAACGCCAGACTGAACCTGGTCGCCAGCTTTCAGGCCTTTAGGGGCCAGGATGTAACGGCGTTCGCCATCTTTGTACAGAACCAGCGCGATGTTCGCGGAACGGTTCGGATCGTACTCAAGACGTTCAACAACTGCCGGGATACCATCTTTGTTGCGTTTGAAGTCAACCAGACGGTATGCCTGCTTGTGGCCACCACCAATATGACGAGTGGTGATACGGCCATTGTTGTTACGACCACCGGATTTGCTGTTTTTTTCCAGCAACGGAGCAAAAGGTTTGCCCTTGTGCAGCTCAGGGTTAACCACTTTAACGACGTGGCGACGACCCGGAGATGTCGGTTTACATTTAACAACTGCCATTGTATTACTCCTCCGACTTACTCAGCGCCGCCAACGAAGTCCAGATTCTGGCCTTCTTTCAGGGTGACGTAAGCTTTTTTCCAGTCGCTACGACGACCGATACGCTGTCCGTGACGCTTAACTTTCCCTTTAACAACTAGGGTGTTAACGACTTCGACTTCGACTTCAAACAGTTTCTGCACAGCAGCTTTGATTTCTGCTTTGGTCGCGTCTTTAGCAACTTTGAGAACGATGGTGTTAGTTTTTTCCATCGCAGTAGACGCTTTTTCAGAAACGTGCGGTGCACGCAGCACCTTCAGCAGACGTTCTTCACGAATCATGCCAGCATCTCCTCAACTTGCTTAACAGCATCAGCAGTCATTACGACTTTGTCGAAGGCGATCAGGCTAACCGGGTCGATACCAGTCGCATCGCGTACGTCAACCTTGTGCAGGTTACGTGCGGCCAGGAACAGGTTCTCGTCCAGCTCACCGGTGATGATCAGCACATCTTCCAGAGCCATGTCTTTCAGTTTCTGTGCCAGCAGCTTAGTTTTAGGCGCTTCGACAGAGAATGATTCGACAACGATCAGACGATCCTGACGTACCAGCTCGGACAGAATGCTTTTCAGCGCGCCGCGGTACATCTTTTTGTTAACTTTTTGACTGTGGTCCTGCGGGCGTGCAGCGAAGGTTACGCCACCGGAACGCCAGATCGGGCTCTTGATAGAACCTGAACGCGCACGGCCAGTACCTTTCTGGCGCCACGGCTTTTTGCCTGAACCAGTTACTTCAGCACGAGTCTTCTGAGCACGAGTACCCTGACGAGCACCAGCTGCATAAGCAACAACAACCTGGTGAACCAGCGCTTCGTTGAAATCACGACCGAAGGTAGTTTCGGAAACAGTCAGCGCGCTCTGCGCGTCTTTCAATACTAATTCCATTGCTATCCCCTTACGCCTTCACAGCTGGTTTAACGATCAGGTCGCAACCGGTCGCACCCGGAACACCACCTTTAACCAGCAGCAGGTTGCGCTCAGCGTCAACGCGTACTACGTCAAGGCTCTGAACGGTGACACGCTCGTTACCCATCTGACCTGCCATTTTCTTGCCTTTGAACACTTTGCCCGGAGTCTGGTTCTGACCGATAGAACCCGGAACGCGGTGAGACAAGGAGTTACCGTGAGTAGCGTCCTGGGTACGGAAGTTCCAGCGCTTAACGGTACCAGCGAAACCTTTACCTTTAGAGGTACCGGTTACGTCAACTTTTTTAACGTCAGCAAACAGTTCAACGCTAATGCTCTGACCTACGGTGAATTCTTCACCATCTGCCAGACGGAACTCCCACAGGCCGCGGCCAGCTTCTACGCCAGCTTTAGCAAAGTGGCCAGCTTCCGGCTTAGTTACACGGTTAGCTTTTTTAGCACCGGTGGTAACCTGAACAGCGCGGTAGCCATCATTAGCCAGGTCTTTAACCTGAGTAACGCGGTTTGCTTCAACTTCGATTACGGTTACTGGGATAGATACGCCATCTTCAGTGAAGATGCGGGTCATACCCACTTTTTTACCGACTAAACCAATCATTGTATCAACCTCTCAATCGCTCGATGACCTGATTAACCCAGGCTGATCTGCACGTCTACACCGGCAGCCAGGTCCAGACGCATCAGAGCATCAACGGTTTTTTCAGTTGGCTCAACGATGTCAACCAGACGCTTGTGAGTGCGAATTTCATACTGATCACGCGCGTCTTTGTTAACGTGCGGAGAGATCAGAACGGTAAAGCGCTCTTTGCGGGTCGGCAGCGGGATCGGACCACGAACTTGCGCACCAGTGCGCTTAGCAGTCTCGACGATTTCCGCGGTTGATTGATCGATCAGACGATGATCAAACGCTTTCAAACGGATACGGATTCTTTGGTTCTGCATGAGACCAGAGCTCCAATTATTTTATAGACGAAATAGTTACTCCTCAAACCCATTACGATTGATGGGAGAGTGTAACCGTTCTTACAGAGTTCCCCGATTGGGAACATTGTCTGGTATCGCTTTCGCAGTACCGGTGGCTCATATCGAACCGCTGTCAATATTAGACAAGCCCGCGCATTATACGTAAATCTCAGTCTTACGCAAGCGCCGCGTAGATATTAATCATTTTTTCGACAATGCGGGCGCCGTTCCATTCTGCCTGTAAGCGTTCCGCATTTCTTTTTTTCTGTGGAACGAAAGAAACAAAGCAGCAGATATGACATTGCATGGAAGGCTGTCGCCGCTAATGTGGTCTCACAGTCTACTCAGGAGCCTTCCATGTACTCTGCTCTCCCTTTTCTGCTCACATACCTTTTTTTATCAGGACGTCTGTGGGTCACCGATTTACGAACGGGTTTTTTACCCGATCGATTAACCTGCCCTCTTCTTTGGAGCGGTCTCATTTACCATCAGCTTTTTCTACCCACACGCTTGTCCAATGCCCTATGGGGAGCCGTAGCCGGCTATGTCCTGTTTGCTCTACTGTACTGGGGTTACCGTCTGGCTTACCGACAGGAAGGGCTGGGCTATGGCGATGTAAAATTTCTAGCTGCGCTGGGTGCCTGGCATGAATGGCAGTCCTTACCCTTGCTGGTATTCATTGCCGCGTTTTTGGCCTGTGCCGCAGTAGGGTTGGATTTATTCAGGTATGGTAAGGCGGCATTAAAAAACCCGCTGCCTTTTGGGCCATATATGGCGGCTGCGGGTTTTATCATGGGATGGAAAACACTGATACCGGATAGTTAGTCTGCGACTTTAATTTGTGATTGCAGATAATTTTGCAAGCCAAGTTTCGAAATTAAATCCAGCTCTGTTTCCAGCCAATCGATATGTCCTTCTTCATCAGCAAGAATCTCAATCATCATATCCCTGCTGACATAATCATGAACGGTATCTGCGTAAGCGATAGCTTCACGTAGATCCTTCGCGCCTTCAAGTTCCAGCCTAAGGTCAGATTGCAGCATCTCTTCGACATCCTCACCAATGCCTAACTTGCCGAGATCCTGCAAATTTGGAATACCCTCCAAAAACAAGATACGCTCGATGTACTTATCGGCGTGTTTCATCTCATCAATGGACTCATGGTATTCGACATCATTGAGGCGAGTCAGGCCCCAATTTTTAAACATACGAGCATGGAGAAAATACTGGTTGATCGCGACAAGCTCATTACCCAATAGTTTATTGAGATAACTTATGATTTTAACATCACCTTTCATTTTATAGTCCCTCCGCTTCCACTCTTTGAAGAGTAGATGGGGCTACAGGGATGTCAAAAAAAAGAATGTGACTCAGGCGATCTCTTTAAATTCCGGTATCTGTGTCAATTCGTCCTGCATTACTTCGCGCGCCGCCCGAACACACTTACCACATTGATTTCCAATAGCAATAAACTTTCGCAATTGCTGGAAAGACTGGGGATGAAACTGACGTACCGCCTGACGGATTTTTTTATCACTGACACCATTACACAAACAAACGTACATGATCGCTCCCGTTCAATTTCTGCGCAAAGTGTAAATGAGAATAGTTATGATTACAATAGCACAAATGTATAGACGCAGCCGGAGAGTAATAAAAAATGCGAATAAATATGACAGACTAAATGCCAGACAGCAAAAAGGGCGCCGTAGCGCCCTTTTTAAGGTCAGAACTAATTATTAAATATTAGCTCATTACTTTAGCAACAACGCCCGCGCCAACGGTACGGCCGCCTTCACGGATTGCGAAACGCAGACCGTCGTCCATCGCGATCGGGTGAATCAGGGTAACAACCATTTTGATGTTGTCGCCCGGCATTACCATCTCTACGCCTTCCGGCAGTTCGATGGTGCCAGTCACGTCAGTTGTACGGAAGTAGAACTGCGGACGGTAGCCTTTGAAGAACGGAGTATGACGGCCGCCTTCGTCTTTGGACAGGATATAAACTTCAGATTCGAACTTGGTGTGCGGCTTGATAGAACCCGGCTTAGCCAGTACCTGACCACGTTCGATTTCTTCACGTTTGATACCACGCAGCAGAACACCAACGTTCTCACCAGCACGGCCTTCGTCCAGCAGTTTGCGGAACATTTCAACGCCAGTACAGGTAGACTTGGCAGTCTCTTTGATACCAACGATTTCAACTTCTTCGCCCACTTTGATGATACCGCGCTCTACACGACCGGTAACAACGGTACCACGACCGGAGATGGAGAATACGTCTTCGATAGGCAGCAGGAACGGCTTGTCAATCGCACGCTCTGGTTCCGGGATGTAAGAATCCAGGAAGCCAGCCAGTTCGATGATTTTCGCTTCCCACTCTGCTTCGCCTTCCAGCGCTTTCAGAGCAGAACCACGAACGATCGGAGTGTCGTCGCCCGGGAAATCGTACTGGGACAGAAGTTCACGAACTTCCATTTCTACCAGTTCCAGCAGCTCTTCGTCATCAACCATGTCGCATTTGTTCAGGAACACGATGATGTACGGAACGCCTACCTGACGACCCAGCAGGATGTGCTCACGAGTCTGCGGCATTGGGCCGTCAGTCGCAGCAACAACCAGGATCGCGCCGTCCATCTGCGCAGCACCGGTGATCATGTTTTTAACATAGTCGGCGTGGCCCGGGCAGTCTACGTGTGCGTAGTGGCGAGTCGGGGTGTCATATTCAACGTGAGAAGTGTTGATGGTGATACCACGAGCTTTTTCTTCCGGTGCGTTATCGATCTGGTCGAATGCACGAGCAGCACCGCCGTAGGTTTTAGCCAGTACGGTAGTGATTGCAGCAGTCAGAGTAGTTTTACCGTGGTCAACGTGGCCGATAGTACCAACGTTGACGTGCGGTTTTGTACGTTCAAATTTTTCTTTAGACACGGCTATATTCCTTACTATAGTGCTCTCCCCTTCAGGAGAGAGCACGGGACTTAGGTTTTAACCCCGGGGCTTACTTACCACGGGCTTCGATTACGGCCTGAGCAACGTTGTTCGGCGCATCATCATACTTCAGGAATTCCATCGTGTATGATGCACGACCTTTGGTCAGAGAACGCAGCTGAGTTGCATATCCGAACATTTCAGACAGCGGCACTTCAGCGTGGATCTTAACGCCAGTCACTTCAGATTCCTGACCGCGCAGCATACCGCGACGACGGCTCAAGTCACCGATAACGTCACCGGTGTTCTCTTCCGGAGTCTCTACTTCAACCTTCATGATAGGCTCAAGCAGAACTGGTTTCGCTTTCTTAAAGCCATCTTTGAAGGCGATAGAAGCGGCCAGTTTAAACGCCAGCTCAGAGGAGTCAACGTCATGGTAAGAACCGAAGTGCAAACGCACGCCCAGATCAACAACCGGGTAACCCGCCAGCGGGCCAGATTTCAGCTGTTCCTGGATACCTTTATCAACGGCAGGGATGTATTCGCCAGGAATTACACCACCTTTGATGTCGTTGATGAACTCGTAACCTTTCGGGTTAGAGCCCGGCTCCAGCGGGTACATGTCGATAACGACGTGACCATACTGACCACGACCACCAGACTGTTTCGCGTGTTTACCTTCGATATCGGTAACTTTCGCACGAATCGCTTCGCGGTAAGCAACCTGAGGTTTACCGACGTTCGCTTCAACGTTGAATTCACGCTTCATACGGTCAACGATGATGTCGAGGTGCAGTTCACCCATACCGGCGATGATGGTCTGGTTAGATTCTTCGTCAGTCCATACGCGGAAAGACGGGTCTTCTTTAGCCAGACGACCCAGAGCCAGACCCATTTTTTCCTGGTCAGCTTTGGTTTTCGGTTCTACGGCGATGGAGATTACCGGCTCAGGGAATTCCATACGCTCCAGAATGATCGGGTTCTCCGGATCACACAGAGTATCACCTGTAGTCACGTCTTTCAGACCGATCGCAGCAGCGATGTCGCCTGCGCGAACTTCTTTGATCTCTTCACGTTTGTTAGCGTGCATCTGAACGATACGACCGAAACGCTCACGTGCAGATTTCACGGAGTTCAGTACGGTATCACCAGAGTTAACCACACCGGAGTACACACGGAAGAAGGTCAGGTTACCTACGAACGGGTCGGTAGCGATTTTGAACGCCAGTGCAGAGAACGGCTCGTCATCACTTGCGTGACGCTCAGCCGGAGTATCTTTACCGTCGTCCAGGATACCGTTGATCGCAGGAACATCAGTCGGAGCCGGCAGGTAATCGATTACCGCATCCAGCATCGCCTGAACACCTTTGTTCTTAAACGCAGAACCGCAGGTTACCAGGATGATTTCGTTGTTCAGAACGCGCTGACGCAGAGCTTTCTTGATTTCTTCCTCGGTCAGCTCTTCGCCACCCAGGTATTTTTCCATCAGCTCTTCAGACGCTTCCGCAGCGGACTCAATCAGGTTCTGGTGCCATTCTTCAGCCAGTTCCTGCATGTCAGCCGGGATATCTTCGTATTCGAAGGTTACACCTGCGTCTGCTTCGTTCCAGTTGATGGCTTTCATTTTCACCAGGTCAACAACACCGGTGAAACCTTCTTCAGCACCAATTGCCAGCTGCAGCGGAACCGGGTTCGCGCCCAGACGGGTTTTGATCTGACCAACAACTTTCAGGAAGTTCGCACCCATGCGGTCCATTTTGTTAACGAACGCAATACGCGGAACTTTATATTTGTTTGCCTGACGCCATACGGTTTCAGACTGCGGCTGAACACCACCAACTGCGCAGTAAACCATTACCGCACCATCAAGAACACGCATGGAACGTTCTACTTCGATAGTGAAGTCAACGTGCCCCGGGGTGTCGATGATGTTTACGCGATGCGGCTCATACTGCTTAGCCATACCTGACCAGAATGCAGTAGTCGCTGCGGAAGTGATGGTAATACCACGTTCCTGCTCCTGCTCCATCCAGTCCATGGTAGCTGCGCCGTCATGAACTTCACCGATTTTATGGTTTACACCGGTGTAGAACAGAATACGTTCGGTAGTGGTGGTTTTACCGGCGTCGATGTGCGCACTGATACCGATGTTACGGTAGCGTGCGATGGGTGTTGTACGAGCCATTTGATTCCTCGTTTATCTTTTAGGCGTTCAATTTAAGTAGCCCAAAGCGGGCTGCTTGCAAGAAGCGCCCGCCTGGTGACTATTACTCCGAAGGGATTACCAACGGTAGTGTGCGAACGCCTTGTTGGCTTCTGCCATACGGTGAACGTCTTCACGTTTCTTAACTGCAGTACCTTTGTTTTCTGCAGCATCAGAAAGTTCGTTCGCCAGGCGCAGAGCCATGGATTTATCACCGCGTTTACGAGCAGCTTCAACGATCCAACGCATTGCCAGAGCATTACGACGAACCGGACGGACTTCAACTGGTACCTGATAAGTAGAACCACCAACGCGGCGAGACTTAACTTCGACAGTCGGGCGCACGTTTTCGAGAGCTACTTCGAAAGCTTCCAGTTCGTTTTTACCAGAACGCTGAGCCAGGGTCTCAAGCGCGCTGTATACGATAGTTTCGGCAGTAGATTTTTTACCATCTACCATCAGGATATTTACAAATTTAGCCAGCAGTTCTGATCCGAACTTCGGATCCGGCAGAATTTTACGCTGACCAATGACGCGACGACGTGGCATGGAAATACTCCGTTGTTAATTCAGGATTGTCCAAAACTCTACGAGTTTAGTTTGACATTAATTTAAAACGTTTGGCCTTACTTAACGGAGAACCATTAAGCCTTAGGACGTTTCACGCCATACTTGGAGCGTGATTGCTTACGGTCTTTAACGCCGGAGCAGTCAAGCGCACCACGAACGGTGTGGTAACGAACACCCGGGAGGTCTTTTACACGACCGCCACGGATCAGGATCACGGAGTGCTCCTGCAGGTTGTGACCTTCACCACCGATGTAGGAAGTCACTTCAAAACCGTTAGTCAAACGAACACGACATACTTTACGCAGTGCGGAGTTCGGTTTTTTAGGAGTGGTAGTATATACACGAGTACATACGCCACGTTTTTGCGGGCATGCTTCCAGCGCAGGCACGTTGCTTTTTGCAACTTTGCGTGCACGTGGTTTGCGTACCAGCTGGTTAACTGTTGCCATTAAATAGCTCCTGGTTTTAGCTTTTGCTTCGTAAACACGTAATAAAACGCCCTCACACAATATGAGGACGCAGAATTTTAGGGCGGCGTCGAAAAGGTGTCAAGAAATATACAACAATCCCGCATTACCAGGTCATCTGGCGGGGATGTTTCGCCACAAGTCTGACGAAGTCAGTATAGTCAACCCTGACGACACTGTCTGAAATTTGACCAGCCAAACCGCGAGCTTTAATGTCTTCTTCCAGCACGTATATCTTAATGGGGGCATTCAGCAAACTTTCAAGGAAACGGCTGCCTTCAATGGCGGCCATCACACCATCCTGTAGCAACAAAAGTTCATCCCCTTCTTTGAGCAGACGAAAGAGAGAGGAGAGATCCGAATGCCACGCAGAGCGATGTAAAATATGCAGTATAGACATAAGGACCTCAGAAATTCAGGATAACGTCATAGCCGTCAAGCTCATTGCGCAACGCCTCCGATTCAAGCAGAGTCACATCAATGACAAAGTGCGAGTCTTCCGACAGACCACGTTCACGCAAAGAAGTGGCACAAAGCCAACACTGCTCAATATCGTAGAGTTCCAGCAGTTTAAAGGTAGCAATGTAGTCACGCGCCAGTACCGCATCAGGTTTTTGCCCCTGAAGTATCTGAAAAACGCCATCGCCAATAAAAAAGACACCAAGCTCTTCTGTTAATGCGGATGTTGCCAGTAGCGCATCCAGTCCTTCACGACCCGATGCGCTACCGTGCGGCGCCGTTGAAAATACAAAAGCAATGCGTTTCATTAAAATTGCACCACGCGATCGCAGGTCAGCGACGCTTCCGCCAGAGCCCCAAGCCCACTGAGAATAAACCCTGGCTGCAAGTTAGCCGCAGCCAGACCCAGTCTTGCGGCCTCCGTCTCATCCACAATACCCCGGCGCAATGCTGCCGCAACGCAGATGTTTAACGTCACACCATAAGTTTGATTCAGTTGTTGCCAGGCACGTACCACGTCAAATTCATCACTGGCAGGCGAGGTCAGCATGTTTGCGTTATACACACCTTCCCGGTAGAAAAAGACACTGCTCAGCTCGTGCCCCTCATTGAGCACCGCATGGGCAAACTGCAAGGCGCTGCTCGCCTGCTGTGTGCCGTAAGCCGGGCCAGTGACCACAATGGCGAAACGCATTACTTATTATCCTGTCCCTGAAAATCACCGCTTTTGAACTGACGTATGTAGAGATATACCGTGTGCTTGGAGATGTTCAGGCGGTCAGCCACCTGGTTAATCGCATCTTTGATATCGAAGATGCCTTTCTCGTAGAGGTTGAGCACAATCTGGCGGTTCTTCGTATTGTTAGACACGTTGCGGTCGGCGTTCACTTCTTCAATCGTGAACTCCAGCGTTTGCGTGACCAAATCTTCTACCGAGGAGGCAAAGTTAACTGAGGAACCCACTTCCGGCGTTTCCGGCGGAATGAAGGTATTCATAATCTGTGAGAACGGTACATCAAGGTTCATGTTAATGCACAGCAGACCAATCACACGATGCTCGCGGTTGCGAATAGCGATCGTCACCGACTTCATCAAGACACCGCTTTTCGCGCGTGTAAAGTAGCACTTCGACACGCTGCTGTCCGCACCCGTCATGTCATGCAGCATGCGCAACGCAAGGTCAGTAATCGGCGAGCCAATTTTGCGGCCCGTGTGTTCACCGTTAGCAATGCGAATTGCTGAGCATTTCAAATCCTGCAAAGAGTGCAATACGATTTCACAATGGGAACCAATGAGCATCGCTAACCCGTCCACCACCGCTTCGTAGGATTTCAGAATATCGAAGTCGGTTTGATCGAAAGGACGTTGATCCAGTAAATCAAGCTCACTGGTTTCGTTGGTTAAAAGCGACCTGGACATGAAAAAAAACACTCCTTTTCAGGAGCCTGTCGGTATGTTTTCAGGGCAGGCTCATTATTTACGCGGACAACTAAATTAATACAGCGGAGGTTCCGCTTTCCAGTACTAATTATATCCGGCCTGCAATTAAAAAACCGCCGCCATACTGGCGGCGGTTCTCAGTTTTTATTTTTTAGCAGCATCTGCTGCTTTGGCGTCAGCTTCTGCTGGCGCTGCGGCATCGGCTTTCGGTGCTGGTTTGATGTCCAGCAACTCTACGTCGAATACCAGCGTAGAGTTAGCCGGGATACCCGGTACGCCCGTTTTGCCGTAAGCCAGATCCGGTGGAATAACCAGTTGGATCTTACCGCCTTTCTTGATGTTCTTCAGGCCTTCAGTCCAGCCAGGGATCACACCATCCAGACGGAAAGAGAGCGGCTCACCACGGGTGTAAGAGTTATCGAACTCTTTACCGTCAATCAGCGTACCTTTGTAATTCACCACTACAGTGTCGCTGTCTTTCGGCGCATCGCCAGTACCGGCTTTTTCTACTTTATAGACAAGGCCAGTAGAAGAGGTTTTAGCCCCTTTCTCTTTTGCGAATTTCTCGCGGAATGCTTTACCTTTAGCTTCGTTTTCAGTCGCGTCTTTTTCCATCTTCGCCTGAGCGGAGCTCTTCACGCGAGCTTCAAACGCCTGCAGAGTTTGTTCGATTTCCTGGTCAGACAATTTGCTCTTGTCTGCAAACGCATCCTGAACACCCGCGATCAGCTGATCTTTGTCCAGTTTAATGCCTAATTTTTCCTGTTCCTTCAGGGAATTTTCCATGTAACGACCCAGAGAAGCACCCAGCGCATAGGCTGATTTCTGATCGTCATTTTTGAACGCAGCTTTGCTGTCGGCAGTTGCCGCAGGTTTTGCAGCATCAGCAGCGAAAGTGATCGGAGCGTGCAGAGCAACGGCCATTGTGGTCGCCAGCAGCGTTACTTTAAACAGTGATTTCATCCATATCTCCAGGGCCGGGGCATCTCACCCCAGGGTTAACTTACACAAGAAACGTACTATAAAGCGTTGTAGAACAAATCAACATACGAACACGCCCTATTATCACCCCTTTTCAGACTCTTTTTGTTTAATTTAGTTTCCTGAAAGACGAATGAGTACTGTGCAATCCCATAAAGTTAAGTAGAATCCGCGGCCGGGGACAACAAAAGAGGTGAATCATGCAGGATATAACGATGGAAGCTCGCCTGGCTGAACTGGAGAGTCGCCTGGCTTTTCAGGAGATCACCATTGAAGAACTCAATGTGACAGTGACCGCTCATGAGATGGAAATGGCTAAATTACGCGATCATCTGCGTTTGCTGACGGATAAACTCAAAGCCAGTCAACCGTCAAACATTGCCTCTCAGTCCGAAGAGACGCCACCGCCGCATTATTGAGACGTAAAAAAAGCGGGTTCCCCCGCTTTTTCGAGCCCGGTATCGCTACGCTTACCGGGCCAGCATGCCGATTAATGGCAACCGCAACCGCCATTACCGCCACAACCACCTTTGCCGTGCTCATGACCGTGGTCATGGCCGTGGCCACCGCAGCAACCTTCGTGATCGTGGTCATGGTCGTGACCGTGCGCACCGTGAACATGGCCATGAGCCAGCTCTTCTTCGGTCGCTTCACGAATCGCCACAACTTCCACGTTGAATTTCAGATTCTGGCCAGCCAGCATGTGGTTACCGTCAACCACAACGTGGTCGTCTTCCACTTCGGTAATTTCTACCGGTACTGGACCCTGGTCGGTTTCCGCCAGGAAGCGCATGCCAACCTGCAGTTCGTCAACACCCATGAACACGTCTTTAGGAACGCGCTGCACCAGGTTTTCGTCATACTGACCGTAAGCGTCGTTAGCGCCAACTGCAACGTCAAATTTGTCGCCAACATCGTGACCTTCCAGCGCCGTTTCCAGGCCAGAGATCAGGGAACCGTGACCATGCAGGTAGTCCAGCGGCGCACTCACCGGAGACTCATCAACCAACACACCGTCTTCTGTACGTACCTGATAGGCCAGGCTGACCACCAGGTCTTTTGCTACTTTCATGATATCTCCTGAGCATGGGAAGAATAGTGGCGCAGATTGTAGCGGAATTCTGCACTCGTGTACCCACTAGCTTAAAAAAACCTGCTACATATCGCTAGTCCGGATGAAAAATCCCGATCACTTGCTCTTCTTTGCGAACATGCTCGCGCGCCGCCTTATCGGCTTCACGCATCTGATGACCACACTTAACGCATTCAACAATATCAATATTATTTTCTCGCCACATCGCCAGAGAATCCTGCGCCTGGCAAGATGGGCATTTTGCACCTGCAATAAAACGTTTACGAATTGCCATACTGATCCCCTACTCAAATTCATCCCAGCCATCCAGCTGGCGCCGTTCTTTCTGCATCTCTCGCTGGAAGATCTCCTCCAGCTCGCGTCGGGCTTCCGTGGCGCGTGAGATTTGAACCGTATCGGTATGCATCGGGATCAACTCCCGTAGCATACGCATATCCAGGCGACGAAAGTGCAGTTGCGCCCGCTGTGCCTGATGCGGATGCATCCCTAATGACACCAGCGTTTTACGCCCCAGTTCCAGCGCACTGGAAAAAGTTTCACGCGAAAACTGTGTCACCCCAACCTGTAATAACTCATGTGCTTCTACACGTCCGCGCGCCCGCGCAAGAATATGTAAATGCGGAAAATGCTGTTGACACAGTTCTACCAGCTTCATGGTGTCTTCAGGCTCGTTACAGGTGATCACAATCGATTCCGCCGCTTCCGCCCCCGCCGAACGCAGGAGATCCACCTGAGTGGCATCACCGTAATACACCTTGTAGCCATACTTACGCATCAGGTTGACGGCACTGATATCCCGCTCAAGCACCGTAATACGCATCTTGTTCGCCATCAACAAACGCCCAATCACCTGACCGAATCGTCCAAATCCCACCACAATGACCTGCGGCTTATCATCATCCACCCAGGGGGCTTCGTCTTCCTCTTCCGGGCCATTGATCTGTCTGGAAAGCCATTTATCAATGAGCTTCATTAGCAATGGCGTCGTCATCATCGACAGCGTGACCGTTACCAGCAACAGCGCCATCTGATCGCCCTGGAACAGTCGCTGAGAAGACGCGGTCGAAAAGAGCACAAAAGCAAACTCGCCCCCCTGACTCAATACGCCCGCAAACTGCATGCGTTCCGAACTCCTCACGCCATACACGCGCGCCAGCAAATAGAGCACCAGCGTCTTGACGGCCACCAGAATGACGACGCTGATCGCGACCCACAGCAGATGGGTATAGAGCACCCCAAGATTCAACGACATTCCTACCGAAATAAAGAACAGCCCCAGCAGCAAGCCCTTAAAGGGATCGATGGCGGTTTCCAGCTCATGGCGGTATTCGCTTTCCGCCAGTAACACACCGGCAATAAACGTCCCCAGCGCCATCGACAGCCCCAGCGCGTCCATGAACAGCGCCGAAGCCAGCACCAACAGCAGGGTGGCGGCCGTAAAAACCTCCCTCACCCCCGAACTGGCGATAAAGCGAAACACAGGGCGCAGCAGATAGCGTCCGCCAATCAGCATGCCCGCAAATGCCAGTACCTTCATGCCCACTTTGATCCAGTCAAAATGTTCATCGGCGGAACCCGCCAACAGCGGCACCAGCGCCAGCGCCGGGATCACTGCCAAATCCTGAAACAGCAGTACAGAAAAACCCAGTTGCCCGGATTCACTGCGATTCATCCCTTTTTCACGCATTAACTGAAGCGCCATAGCGGTTGATGACATTGCCAGACCAATCCCGCCGACTACCGCCGCCTGCCATGAGAAGCGGGTCAGCATCAGTAGTCCCGCCAGCACCGCCGCGCTCAACATCACCTGCGCCGCCCCAACGCCAAAAATAGAGCGTCGCAACTGCCAGAGCTTTGAGGGATTCAGTTCCAGGCCAATAATAAACATCAGGAAGACTACGCCCAGCTCAGAGAAATGCAGGATCTCATCAACGTCGCTGATAAACCCCAGCCCCCACGGACCAATAGCGATCCCGGCCAGCAAATAGCCCAGGACAGCGCCGATACCCAGTCGCGCGGCCAACGGCACCGCAACGACAGCCGCGAAGAGAAACAGCACACCTGCCAGTAATAAATCGGAACCTTCCATCAGCGACCTCCCGCAACAACAGGGTTTGCCAGCCATTCACCATACGCCCTGGCATGGCTGGCTAATTCCTGCGCACTTTGTCGCCTGGCCCAGTAAATAATGATTGGACTCATCCAATGCATACGACACATCGCCGCCGTCAGTTCAAAGGGGCGCAACACGTCACTCATCGGATAACGGTTCAGCGCGTCATAGCGGTATGCACTTTCCGGTTCGCCGGTGGTGATCACGCTTCGCCAGTACTTTCCCGCCAGTTGATTTCCTCCGGGACCGCTGGCAAAACCACGGCTCAACACCCGGTCGAACCACTCTTTGAGCAGTGCCGGGCAACTGTAGGTATATAAAGGGTGCTGAAAAACAATCACATCGTGTTCACGCAGCAGTGCCTGCTCATGCGGAATATCGATAAAAAAATCAGGGTAGTGCGCGTAAAGATCGTGCACCGTCACATTACTGAGCTGCATGGCCGGCTTAAGCAGAACCCGATTGGCGACCGAGTCCTGAGATTCCGGATGGGCATACAGCAGCAAAACTTTCGCTGGCTGGGACATCATCCCCCTCCCGGTTTTTGTGTATAGTCGTTGTTTTGGGCTACCATTGCGCTCCAGTGCGGCAGTACGCCCACACACACTACATTATCATAATGATAAATTAACATAGTCTGAACATACGGCGCCTTATGATTGTTTTCTCCTCGTTACAAATTCGCCGCGGCGTACGCGTCTTGCTGGACAATGCGACAGCAACCATCAATCCGGGTCAGAAAGTCGGTCTGGTGGGTAAAAATGGCTGCGGTAAATCTACCCTGCTGGCCTTGCTCAAAAATGAAATCAGCGCCGATGGCGGCAGTTTTTCCTTCCCGGGCAACTGGCAACTGGCGTGGGTGAATCAGGAAACGCCCGCGCTTCCTCAGCCTGCGCTGGAATACGTTATTGACGGCGACCGTGAGTATCGCCAGTTGGAAGCGCAACTGAACGACGCCAACGAACGTAACGATGGACACGCAATTGCCACCGTGCATGGCAAACTGGACGCCATCGACGCCTGGACCGTGCGCTCCCGCGCCGCCAGTCTGCTCCACGGCCTCGGTTTCTCCAACGAGCAACTTGAGCGCCCGGTCAGCGACTTCTCCGGTGGCTGGCGCATGCGCCTTAACCTGGCCCAGGCCCTGATCTGCCGCTCTGATTTGCTGCTGCTCGATGAACCGACCAACCACCTTGATCTGGACGCCGTCATCTGGCTGGAGAAATGGCTGAAGAGCTATCAGGGGACGCTGATCCTTATCTCTCACGACCGCGACTTCCTCGATCCGGTGGTTGATAAAATTATTCATATCGAACAACAAACGATGTTCGAGTACACCGGCAACTACAGCGCGTTTGAAATTCAGCGAGCCACGCGTCTGGCGCAACAGCAAGCGATGTACGAAAGCCAGCAAGAGCGTGTCGCGCACTTGCAAAGTTATATCGACCGTTTCCGCGCCAAAGCGACCAAAGCGAAGCAAGCACAGAGCCGTATCAAGATGCTGGAACGCATGGAGCTTATCGCCCCGGCACACGTCGACAACCCGTTTCACTTCAGCTTCCGTGCGCCAGAAAGCCTGCCTAACCCGCTGCTGAAAATGGAGAAAGTTAGCGCCGGATATGGCGAGCGCGTGATCCTCGACTCAATCAAACTCAATCTGGTTCCCGGCTCACGCATCGGACTGTTAGGACGTAACGGCGCGGGGAAATCGACGCTGATCAAACTGCTCGCGGGCGAGCTTAACCCCGTCAGTGGAGAGATCGGTCTGGCAAAAGGCATCAAACTGGGGTATTTCGCCCAGCATCAACTGGAGTTCCTGCGCGCAGACGAATCACCGTTGCAACATCTGGCGCGACTGGCACCGCAGGAGCTGGAACAGAAGCTGCGGGATTATCTCGGCGGCTTTGGCTTCCAGGGCGATAAAGTCACGGAAGAGACCCAACGTTTCTCCGGCGGTGAAAAGGCCCGTCTGGTGCTGGCGCTGATCGTCTGGCAGCGTCCGAATCTGCTGCTGCTCGATGAACCGACCAACCACCTGGATCTGGACATGCGTCAGGCACTGACCGAAGCCTTGATCGATTTTGAAGGGGCGTTGGTTGTCGTTTCGCACGACCGTCATCTTTTACGCTCAACCACTGATGATCTCTACCTTGTGCATGACCGTAAAGTCGAGCCGTTCGATGGCGATCTGGAAGATTATCAACAATGGCTGAGCGACGTGCAGAAACAGGAAACGCAGCCTGATGACGCGCCGAAAGACAACGCCAATAGCGCGCAGGCGCGTAAAGATCAGAAACGCCGTGAAGCTGAGCTACGTACGCAAACTCAGCCGCTGCGTAAAGAAATTACGCGACTGGAAAAAGAGATGGAGAAACTGAACGCGCAACTGGCGCAGGCAGAAGAAAAGCTGGGCGACAGCGAGCTATATGATCAGAGCAGAAAAGCCGAGCTGACAGCCTGTCTGCAACAGCAAGCCAGCGCCAAATCAGGGCTGGAAGAGTGTGAAATGGCCTGGCTTGAAGCCCAGGAACAGCTCGAACAGATGCTGGCTGAGTAGCCATGATTGCCGGATAACTGCGAGCGGATTTAAATCAGGCCGGATAAGGCGAAGCCGCCATCCGGCACTGGAGTCGGTGATGCCTGATGACGACGCTTGCGCGTCTTATCAGGCTTACGAACGGTATCGAACATCCTCGCACAAAATCACAACTTACTGCTGCATCGCCAACCGCTGGCGGATTTTTTCAAAATGTTCGCGGTTAAAAAGCTTACCGTTGAGAAAACGGGTTTTCAGCTCCCCTTCCTGCTCTTGCTCCCAGTTTTGCTCATCGTGCAGGCGTAACTCGCCCTGCTCATCACGCGCAACGCGCAACAAACCGCGGGCAGAACGTTTCAGTCCATTATCGGTTTTCGGCGCTTTAAAGATTGTCCGTCCGTTGCCATCAACCTCTCCCCAGGTGGCTTTCATCGCAAAACCAAAGGTGTCGCGCGTGTTGTACTGATAGGTGAAAGAACCGACCCCGAAGACCACGTTCGAGCTGGCGAAACCTTTCGCCTCCAGACGACGCAGAATCTCATTTGCCCGTTCAAGGGTGATGGAGTCCCCATAAATCAGCCCAACGTGCGGATCGAGCACCTTATAACCTTTGTCATTAATTGTGCCGCCGAAAATTTCCCACAGCACTTCCACCGATCCTTTCTCCTGCGGCGTGCGCTCTGCGCGATCATCCTCGTCCATTCCTGTGCCGCAAAGGATCGCCACCGGATCACCGCTGTCTGGACGAAAGACCACCCGCCCTTCGCGCGCCAGAATGTGACTTTTGAGTTCACGGGTATACTCCGTCAGCACCTGCCAGTAGTCCCAGGTATCAGAAACGATTGACACAAAACCCTGCGGATAGAGATCGACAATCAACCGACGGAACGTTTCAATCTCATGCTCTTGTTCGCCCATGCACATCACGCTGTGTTCGGTCGCCGGAATACTGGCGCCGATAAAATACCCTTCGCCGTCAGTGTAGTAATCACGGGCATACAACAGCGACGGAATGCTATCCGTGCCTTTAAAACTCAACAGATGTCCGCTGCCCGCCTGCATGGTGTCCTGAAGTCCGGCCATGCCGCGAAACGAAAAATCATGACACTGAAAGTCGAGATGCGTCAGGTCGCTACAGGTTTTCTGCGCCCAACGTTCGCAAATTTTGCGGTAATGGTGAGCAATAGTCGCGTTCGTTGAGGCTTTCCAGAGTTCCGCCGACAGGACGGTTTCCAGGTAATTCACCAACCAGAAAAACTCAGGTTTGGTGTTGATAATGGTGAGAACGGGTACCGCCATGGGCACTTTAGTGCCTTCATCCAGCGCTTTAATGTGCAGCGGCAGGTAGCCCAACTGATGCAGCGCGCGAATATGATCGACCGCGACAGCATCACGACCAAGATAACTGTCCATCACCTGCTTATATTCGTTGACGACGTCGTCTTCCGGGCGGGCAAAGAAAGCCTCGTTAAACAAATCGACCAGAAACCACTGCAAAAAACCCTGCAAACCAAAGAACACCAGCTTGCCATCCGGCAACGGCGACTGAAAATAGCGATCGCTGCGCGGCGTGAAGTTGGAATACACCCGGGTGGTTCCTTGCGGATACTGAACACGGTGGGACACTTTATAGCCGTCGATAGCCAGAATTGGATTCATTTTCATTATGTTGTCTCCCTCAGCGGTAAATCGCGTCAATATCAATAAGCTCAAGCTGCGGATGCACCAGCGTCGGCGCTGCCAGCGAGGTGGTGGTGTAGAGGGCATCAATGCCATTGGCAAACAGGTGATCCACACCTTTCGAGAAGATGCCATGCGTCACGTACAGACTGACACTGCGCGCTCCGGCATCACGCAGCACTTGCGCCGAACCAATGAAAGTGCCACCGGCGTCGCACAGGTCATCAACAATCAGCACATCTCTGTCCTTCACGTCTCCCGCCACCAGTGCGAAACCGGTCAGATTGCCACTCGCCACATCGCGTTTTTTACTCAGAATGGCGTACTCCGCTCCCCCAGCAGCTCTGGCCACCGCATCGATTTTCTTCAGTGCCCCGGCATCCGGAGCCACCAGCATCAGCGCATGTTGTTGAAACTGACGGCGCAGAGTCGTGCTTTGCAGCAGGCAGACTTCCTGTGGCACGGCGACCATATTCTCTATCGCCGCCGCTGCGGCATCACTATGCGGGTCGAGTACTTTCACTTTGTCAAACTTCAGCGTGTTGAGCTGATGAGCAAAGACTTTCAGTGCAAAACTGTCACCGGTAACCATATGGCGGTCCTGGCGCGCCCACGGCAACCAGGGAAGTTCAAGATGACTCACCAGCACATCCGTCTGGTGGCGTACCGCCTCAACCAGTTGTGCCAGCAGCATGAAATCGTTCATATCGCGCATCGCCACTGCGCGAATACGCATCAGACGAGCGGAGGACGGTAACGTCTCCATGACTTTCAGCCAGGCCGCGCCATCCGGAAAAACACCGCTGGCAATTGGGTAGACCTGCTCATCCAGCGTTAATGTCAATTTTTCGCTCATCTCTCATTCCGCCTTTAATTGTGTCCCTTCGACATAATTAATAATGTCCTTAAGACACATATTAAGCAAGTACAAAATTGATTAATTTTTCGCACAAAGGTAATCAGCTGATAAGTAATGGAAAAAACGCACCTTGCCGCCGGATGTCGTGCTGGTACACTGGTGAACGTCCCAAATCACCGTGAGTGCCTTATGACAACCGAAGCCGACTATCTGAAGCAGTATGATGCCAGCCGCTTTCCCTCCCCTCTGGTCACAGTGGATAGCGTGTTGTTCACCCTGCATGAACAGACGTTGTGCGTACTGCTGGTCGAACGGGCTAAGCAGCCGCAGAAAGGGCGCTGGGGATTGCCTGGCGGCTTTATTGATATGGCACGCGATGATTCCACCCGCGCAACGGCGCTACGTAAGCTGACAGAAAAAACAGGGGTTTCCCCTTCATGGCTGGAACAACTGGATACCGTCTCCGGACCTGACCGCGATCCGCGCGGCTGGAGCCTGACCGTCACCTGGTTCGCGCTGATCGCCTGGGCGGACTGCGCGCCGCACATCGCCAGCGTTAGCGACGCCCGCTGGGTGCCGCTCGACAAGCTTGCCGAATACCCCCTGGCGTTCGACCACGAGAAAATCATTGCCACAGCGCTGCATCGCTTACGGCAAAAAACGATGTACTCGTTGCTGCCCGTTTACTGTCTGCCGGAGTCGTTTACACAGGGTCAGTTGCAGGAGGCGACCGAAATCATCCTGGGTCAGGCCATCCAGCGAAAAAGTCTGATTCGCCGTTTTGAGGCGTCGGGCATGTTTGAAGAGACGGGGGAAAGTGCGGCGACAGGGACGCGTAAAGCCCGTCTCTGGCGGCGAAAACCCGGCGTGGACATCCATCTTTTCTCACGTAACCTCCTGACTGACTCAGCGTAAAATCACATATTGGCTAACCTGCCAGCCGTGTGCGCGGTATAGTTATTCTTTCCGATGATTAATTGCTCTGGTGCTATGGTTGAAATCACTCCCACAGAAATGACCCCGCCCGACGCTGATTCGTATGAGTTCCGCCCGATGCGCGGCATCAGCAATCGCCATCTGCAAACGATGCTCCCGCGACTGATCCGCCGTAAAGTGCAGTTCAGTCCACACTGGCAACGCCTGGAATTACCCGACGGCGATTTTGTCGATCTGGCGTGGAGTGAAGATCCGCATCAGGCAAAGCATAAACCGCGTCTGGTGGTGTTTCATGGTCTTGAAGGCAGTCTGAACAGCCCCTATGCCCACGGACTCATTGAAGCCGCACAGAAGCGTGGATGGTTGGGAGTCGTGATGCACTTTCGTGGTTGCAGCGGCGAACCCAATCGCCTGAATCGCATTTATCATTCCGGGGAAACGGAAGACGGCACCTGGTTTCTACAGTGGCTGCAACGCGAATTTGGTCGTGTTCCTACCGCTGCGGTTGGCTATTCGCTCGGCGGCAACATGCTGGCCTGCCTGCTGGCGAAAGAAAGCCGGGAGATTCCTATCGATGCGGCAGTGATTGTCTCCGCGCCGTTCGTGCTTGAAGCCTGTAGCTATCACATGGAAAAGGGGTTTTCGCGCGTTTACCAGCGTTATCTGCTTAATCTGCTCAAAGCCAACGCGTCACGCAAACTGGCGGCCTATCCCGGCACGCTCCCTGTCAACCTCGCGCAGTTAAAAGCGGTACGGCGTATCCGTGATTTTGATGATCTTATTACCGCTAAAATTCACGGTTTTGCTGATGCGATAGACTATTATCGTCAATGTAGCGCGATGCCGTTGCTCAATCAGATCGCCAAACCCACGCTGATTATTCACGCGAAAGACGATCCGTTTATGGACAGTCATGTGATCCCGAAACCCGAGAATCTGCCGCCGCAGGTAGAGTATCAATTAACCGAGCATGGCGGGCACGTCGGCTTTATCGGCGGGACGCTGCGCCGCCCGGAAATGTGGCTAGAATCGCGCATCCCTGACTGGCTCACCACGTATCTGGAAGCATAATCATGATGATCCCCTGGCAGGAGTTGTCCCATGAAACACTGGATAACCTGATTGAAAGCTTTGTATTGCGCGAAGGCACCGATTATGGTGAACATGAACGTTCGCTTGCGCAAAAAGTCGCCGACGTAAAACGTCAGCTACAGAGTGGCGAGGCCGTTTTAGTGTGGTCTGAACTCCACGAAACGGTCAACATCATGCCCAAAAAACAGTTGCACGAGTAATCCGCCGCTGAGGGCCGACTATACTAAAACGAGTGTTTATTCATGGAGTTGTTATGTCTGCCAAACATCCGGTGATTGCGGTAACAGGGTCCAGCGGCGCGGGGACCACCACCACCAGCCTCGCGTTTCGTAAAATTTTTGCGCAGCTAAATCTGCGCGCCGCCGAGGTGGAAGGCGACAGTTTTCATCGCTATACCCGCCCGGAAATGGACATGGCGATCCGCAAAGCACGCGACGCCGGGCGACATATCAGTTATTTCGGTCCCGAAGCCAACGATTTTGGTCTGCTGGAACAGACGTTCAGCGAGTACGGACACGCAGGTAAAGGCCAGTCGCGGAAATATCTGCATACCTACGATGAAGCAGTACCGTGGAATCAGGTGCCGGGAACCTTTACGCCGTGGCAACCCTTGCCCGAACCGACCGACGTCCTGTTCTATGAGGGACTGCATGGCGGCGTAGTGACACCGCAACACAATGTTGCGCGCCATGTGGATTTACTGGTTGGCGTAGTACCTATCGTTAACCTGGAGTGGATACAGAAACTGATCCGCGACACCAGTGAGCGTGGGCACTCCCGTGAAGCGGTGATGGATTCGGTGGTTCGCTCAATGGATGACTACATCAACTTTATCACCCCGCAGTTCTCGCGTACGCATATTAACTTCCAGCGCGTACCCACGGTAGACACCTCGAATCCCTTCGCAGCAAAAGGTATCCCGTCATTAGACGAGAGCTTTGTCGTGATTCATTTTCGCAATCTGGAAGGGATCGATTTTCCCTGGCTACTGGCGATGCTTCAGGGATCATTTATTTCACATATCAATACATTAGTCGTGCCGGGCGGCAAAATGGGACTGGCGATGGAGTTGATCATGCTGCCGCTGGTTCAGCGACTGATGGAAGGGAAGAAGATCGAGTGATGTGTGGGAAGTGCCCGATGGCGCTACGCTTATCGGGCCTACAAATCGCTATCATTCTGTAGGCCAGATAAGGCAAAGCTGCCCACCGGCAACCTGAGATTACGCAGCAATCACTTCGTACGAGTGCGTGATATTCACTGCTTTTTCCAGCATCAACGCAACGGAACAATATTTTTCTGCAGAAAGATCAACCGCTCGCGAAACGGCGGCCTCTTTCAAATCATTGCCGGTCACAATGAAATGCAGATTGATATGTGTAAACAGGCGCGGCGCCTCTTCACGGCGCTCGGAAGTGAGCTTCACTTCGCAGTTCGTCACATCCTGGCGTCCCTTTTGCAGAATAGACACCACGTCAATCGCACTGCAGCCCCCTGCGGCCATTAACACCATTTCCATCGGACTCGGCGCTTTATCACCGGAGTTACCATCCATCAAAACCTGGTGGCCGGAAGCGGACTCTCCCAGGAAGGTTAGCCCTTCAACCCATTTCACACGCGCTTGCATATTTCGTAACTCCAATGTTTCAATTTTCCTGACAGATTACGCGGACATAACAAATCTCGCAATGGAAGGCGACCTGCATCAAGCTGAAGCGAGACACCAGGAGACACACGGCGAAAGCTATGCTAAAACAGTCAGGATGCTACAGTAATACATTGACGTACTGCATGTATGCAGAGAACATCACATTACAGGCTGCAGTCCATTTTTAGCAGCCCCCTTCCCTGGCAGCGGGAAGCATATTTTGGCAACCCCAGAGACAGCGTCGTTTTCTGGCTCTGGAGACAGCTTATAACAGAGGATAACCGCGCATGGTGCTTGGCAAACCGCAAACAGACCCGACTCTCGAATGGTTCTTGTCTCATTGCCACATTCATAAGTACCCGTCGAAGAGCACGCTGATTCACCAGGGTGAAAAAGCAGAAACGTTGTATTACATCGTTAAAGGCTCCGTGGCTGTGCTGATTAAAGACGAAGAAGGGAAAGAAATGATCCTTTCTTATCTGAATCAGGGCGATTTTATTGGCGAATTAGGCCTGTTTGAAGAAGGCCAGGAGCGCAGTGCATGGGTTCGTGCAAAAACGGCCTGTGAAGTCGCTGAAATCTCCTACAAAAAATTTCGTCAATTGATCCAGGTGAACCCGGATATTCTGATGCGCCTGTCTTCTCAGATGGCTCGTCGTCTGCAAGTTACGTCTGAAAAAGTCGGCAACCTTGCCTTCCTCGACGTAACCGGTCGTATCGCTCAGACTCTGCTGAATCTGGCGAAACAACCCGATGCGATGACTCACCCGGACGGCATGCAAATCAAAATCACCCGTCAGGAGATCGGTCAGATCGTTGGCTGCTCTCGCGAAACCGTTGGTCGTATTCTGAAAATGCTGGAAGATCAGAACCTGATCTCCGCGCACGGTAAGACCATCGTCGTCTACGGCACTCGTTAACCCCGTCGAAAGAGCGCATTACTCTGTAATGCGCTCTTTTTGTTGGCACCGATGTGGCGAAGACTGATCTATCATCCTGAAATCAACTACGCACTGCGGCAAACGCTGGTGCTATGTTTACCTGTGGCGATTGGCCTTATCATTGGTCAGTTGCATCTGGGATTGCTCTTTTCTCTCGTTCCCGCCTGCTGCAACGTCGCCGGACTTGATACGCCCCACAAACGCTTCTTCAAACGCTTAATCATTGGCGCGTCTCTGTTTGCCGGATGCAGCCTGATAATGCAGCTTCTGCTCGCGCAAGCCATACCGCTGCCGCTGATTCTGACGGGTTTAACGCTGATTCTTGGCGTGACAGCTGAACTCAGCGCCTTGCACGCCCGACTCCTGCCGGCCTCGCTTATCGCCGCCATTTTCACACTCAGTCTGGCCGGTAATATGCCTGTCTGGGAGCCGTTGCTGATTTATGCCCTGGGCACTCTATGGTACGGACTTTTTAACTGGTTTTGGTTCTGGCTCTGGCGTGAACAACCGCTACGCGAGTCGCTCAGTTTGTTGTACCGCGAGTTGGCCGACTACTGCGAAGCCAAATACAGTCTGCTTACCCAGCATGCTGATCCTGAAAAAGCGTTGCCGCCCTTGTTGGTACGCCAACAGAAAGCGGTGGATCTCATCACCCAGTGTTACCAGCAAATGCATATGCTGTCGGCGCATCACAACAATGAATATAAACGCCTGTTACGGGCCTTCCAGGAAGCGCTGGACTTACAAGAACATATCTCCGTCAGTCTGCACCAGCCGGAAGAGGTGCAAAAGCTGGTCAAGCGCAGCCATGCGGAGCAGGTGATTCGCTGGAATGCCCAAACGGTCGCCGCGCGCTTACGTATTCTGGCGGATGATATTCTGTATCATCGCCTGCCGACTCGCTTTTCCATGGAAAAACAGATTGGCGCGCTGGAGAAAATCGCCAACCAGCATCCCGATAACCCGGTGGGTCAGTTCTGTTTCTGGCACTTTAGTCGCATCGCCCGTGTGTTGCGGACCCAACGCCCGCTGTATGCCCGAGACCTGATGGCGGATAAACAACGTCGACTTCCGTTGATCCCGGCGCTAAAAAATTATCTGTCATTCAAGTCGCCCGCACTGCGAAATGCCGGGCGTATCAGCGTCATGCTGAGTATCGCCAGTCTGATGGGCAGCGCATTGCATTTGCCGAAACCGTACTGGATCCTGATGACGGTTCTGTTTGTGACGCAAAATGGTTACGGTGCGACGCGGGTGCGTATATTGCACCGTTCGGCAGGTACGCTGGTCGGGCTGGTGATTGCGGGCGTGACGCTACACTTCCACATCCCCGAAGGATTTACGCTGGCGGGCATGCTGGTCATTACGCTGGTGAGCTATCTGATCATTCGTAAAAACTACGGCTGGGCAACGGTCGGGTTTACGGTTACTGCGGTATATACCCTGCAATTGCTGACGTTAAACGGCGAAGAGTACATTGTGCCACGGTTTATTGATACGGTGATTGGTTGCCTGATCGCATTTGGCGGAACGGTCTGGCTTTGGCCGCAGTGGCAGAGTGGTCTGTTGCGCAAAAACGCCCACGACGCGCTTGAAGCCGACCAGGAAGCCATACGCCTGATCCTCAGCAATAATCCACAAGCCACACCGCTCGCGTATCAGCGTATGCGTGTCAATCAGGCGCACAACACGCTCTACAACTCACTGAATCAGGCCATGCAGGAGCCCGGATTTAACGCGCACTATCTGGCGGATATGAAACTGTGGGTGATGCACAGCCAGTTTATTGTTGAGCACATCAATGCGATGACTACGCTGGCGCGGGAACATACGATGCTGACGCCAGACCTTGCGCAACGTTATCTGGAATCGTGTGAAATTGCGCTCCAGCGCTGCCAGCAGCGTCTGGAATATGACGGGCCGGGCGGTTCTGGCGATGTGAATATCCTGGAAGCGCCAGAGATGCTCTCCCATGGGCCATTAAGTACCCTGGAACAGCACCTGCAGCGCATACTGGGCCACCTGAAAACCATGCACACCATTTCGTCGGTCGCCTGGCGTCAACGACCGCACCACGGGATCTGGCTCAGCCGTCGGTTACGGGATATTAAGCGTTAACGACTTTCGCGACGGCCTGTGCGAAACGCTGCATCCCCTCGTCGATATCCGCCTCTTCCACCACCAGCGACGGGGCGAAGCGCATCACATCTGGCCCTGCATTCAGCACCATCACGCCTTCATTCGCGCCCGCATAAAGAAACTCACGCGCTCGTCCGTGATATTGCGGCTTCAACTCCGCCCCAATCAGCAATCCCATGCCGCGAATGTCGCTGAAGACGTCGTACTGCTCGTCAATTTTCTGCAAGTGCTGAACAAATTTCTGCCGTTTTGTCTGAATGCCGTCCAGCACCTCTGGCGTGTTAATAATATCGAACGCCGCGCCAGCAACCGCGCAGGCCAGCGGGTTGCCACCGTAGGTGGAGCCGTGGGAACCGACGTGAAACGCAGAGGCAATCTCCTGCGTGGTCAGCATGGCGCTCACCGGGAAACCACCGCCAAGCGCCTTGGCGCTGGTCAGAATATCCGGCGTCACACCATAGTGCATATACGCAAACAGAGAGCCAGTACGCCCCATGCCGCATTGCACCTCATCAAAGACCAACAATGCCTGATGCTGGTCGCACAATTCGCGCAGTCCTTTCAGGAACTCGGGAGTTGCCGCCGTTAATCCCCCTTCCCCCTGGATGGGTTCCACCACCACCGCACAGGTATGGTCATCCATCACCGCTTTCACCGCATGGAGATCGTTAAAGGGAACATGAACGATATCGGCCGGTTTTGGCCCAAACCCATCGGAATACTTCGGCTGACCGCCAACCGTTACGGTGAACAGTGAGCGACCGTGAAATGCGTTATGAAAGGCGATAATTTTAGTTTTGAATGGGCTGTGACGCACACAGGCGTAGTGGCGCGCCAGTTTGAAAGCCGTTTCATTCGCTTCTGTGCCAGAGTTCATAAACAGCACACGCTCTGCAAATGTCGCGTCGATAAGCTTACGCCCCAGTCGTAGCGCCGGTTCATTGGTGAAGACGTTACTGGTGTGCCACAACGTTTCGCCCTGGGTTTTCAGCGCCTCAACCAGCGCCGGGTGACAATGCCCCAACGCCGTCACTGCAATCCCGCCAGCAAAATCAACGTATTCCTTTCCTTGTTGATCCCAGACGCGGCTGCCTTTGCCTTTTACTGGAATAAATTCCGCCGGTGCATAAATCGGCAGGATAACCTCATCAAAAGTCGCGCGCGTAATTGCAGTTTGTTCCGTTGCCATCGTATGACCACCCAGTTATGCAGGAATTAATGTGAAATTATAATCACAAAATATGCATAAAAAATCACTGGATAGCAACAACAAATCAGCGCTGGAGGAAATTTGCCAGTAACTGATGTCCCTGTTCGCTGAGAATGCTTTCTGGATGAAACTGTACGCCTTCCAGATCCCATTCCCGATGGCGAATGCCCATAATTTCCTGAGTTTCACTCCAGGCGGTAACGTCAAAACAGGCGGGAAGCGTGGCAGGGTCAATCACCAGAGAATGGTAACGCGTCACACATAATGGCGTCGGCAATCCTTTGAAAACCCCCTCTCCGGTATGGGTTATCGGCGAGGTTTTGCCATGCATGACTTTCGCTGCCCGAACGATGGTCGCGCCAAACGCCTGCGCCATTGCCTGGTGGCCCAGACAGACGCCCAGGATGGGCAGTCGCCCGGCATAATGGCGAATCACGTCCAGCGAAACGCCAGCCTCGTTCGGCGTGCACGGGCCAGGAGAAATCACGATTTTTTGCGGATTGAGTGCGTCGATTTGCGCCAGCGTCAACTCGTCATTCCGTTTGACCAGGACGTCAGCGCCAAGCTCGCAAAAATACTGGTAGAGGTTCCAGGTGAAGGAATCGTAGTTGTCGATTAGCAGGATCATGGCGGCTCCGGTACGTTAGAACCGCGCTATTCTACTCAGTTTCCTCAGCTTCGCTCACCACTTTACGAAATATTGCCTGCAATGCCGAAAGGTCGCCCATCGCACCACTCTGGTTAGCCTGATTCCACTCATCCACCTGAATACCGTTCCAGGCCAACGTGTAACCGGCATGAATCGCCAGTTGTTCAAAAAAGATGCGCTGCGCCAGGCCACTGCCAATGCGAAACGGATGCAGCACATTGATCTCACAATAGTAATGCGCGAGCCTGGCAACGAATTTCTCTTTTGGCAATCCGGCCAGATAGCCTTCTTCTTCCAGATCCTGCATCAGGGCATTACCCTCTTTTTCAATCCAGGCAAAATGGCAGAATGGCGTATCCCCCTGATAGATATCCACTTCGCGTAACTTTCCCGCCCAGTCGAAAATGTCCTGATAAAGTTGGCGATGAATGGCGCACAGATAGGGTAAACCACGAACCCGTGGTCCCAGCTCAATGGTCGCGGCGCGTAACGCCGTCATTTCATATGCCGCCTGCTCCAGACGCTGAACCTGGCGGATGCCTAAACGGTTACGCATGACATCAAGCCCGTCGTAAAGATAGGGGTCGCGTCCTTCACCGAATTTATCGCTCATAGTGCCTCCTCAACGCCTCAAGGCGTACAAGGGCTTCCTCAGTGGTCAGAGTAACCAGTGGGATTTCAACACCTTCAAGGCAGCGACTGGCCTGGAAATTGGCGTTTCGCAAATGTTTCCAGAGACGAGATTTTTGTTTATCGGTGAGCTTTTTCACGTGACCTCCCTGAATGCGCCTTCACTTGCCACAAGTATAAGCAGCAATTTCGGGTTACGCAGAGGTCGGGAATAGCGCGGGTATTCGCAACCCGCGCAAAATGCGGTTACGGCAGAACTTTCGCAGAAAGGATGACAACAGGTTTTGACGGAACGTTTTGATAAGGCCCTACGTCGTGGGTCTGGACCTGGGAGATTTTGTCCGCCACATCCATGCCTTTCACGACTTTACCGAAAACAGCGTAGCCAAAGTCACGCTGGCCGTGATCGAGGAAAGCATTGTCCGCGATGTTGATAAAGAACTGGCTGGTCGCGCTGTCTTTGTCGGCTGTGCGCGCCATCGCGATGGTGCCACGGGTGTTACGTAAACCGTTATCCGCTTCATTTTTGATAGGCGGGTTAGGTTTCTTCTGCTGCATTTGTTCGTTAAAACCGCCGCCCTGGACCATAAAGCCGGGGATCACACGGTGAAACGTGGTGTTATTGTAGAAACCACTGTTTACATAATCGACAAAATTTTGAACTGAAACAGGCGCTTTCTGGCTATTCAGCTCCAGCTCAATATTACCGGCAGAGGTTGTCAGCAGAACGTGTGGATCACCTTTCGCTGCCAGCGCTGCAGGAGAGAGAGCAGAAAGAGCGAGAACAGCTGCAACAGCCGCCAGAGTCGATTTGAGCATGAGATTTCCTTAACGAGAGCAGAAACAAAAGCAAGTGAATTGATTCTAAAGAGCCTTCCATGACAAGGCCATCCCTTTACTTAATTTTACGTATTGGAACCCTATGGAATGTCAGTTAGCCTGAAATTATGTGACGAACATCACTTTGAAATGTGCAACAAGAACATAGATTACTAATATGTATTTAAATACATCACTAAAACGCCTAAAATCTGCCCGCCCATTGCGCTGTCAACGCGCTTTACATCTCTATACACAGGCCAGTCATGACTAACAGCAATCGTATCAAGCTCACATGGATTAGCTTTCTCTCCTACGCCCTGACAGGGGCGTTGGTGATTGTCACCGGAATGGTGATGGGAAACATTGCAGAGTACTTCCATCTGCCGGTTTCCAGTATGAGTAACACCTTTACCTTCCTCAACACCGGTATTTTGATCTCTATTTTCCTCAATGCCTGGCTGATGGAAATTGTCCCCCTGAAAACACAGCTGCGTTTTGGATTTATCCTGATGCTACTGGCGATTGTCGGGCTGATGTTCAGCCATAGTCTGGCACTGTTTTCTGCCGCCATGTTTATCCTGGGGCTGGTCAGCGGGATCACCATGTCGATCGGTACGTTCCTGATTACTCAGATGTATGAAGGTCGTCAGCGCGGTTCACGACTGTTGTTTACCGACTCTTTCTTTAGCATGGCAGGGATGATTTTTCCGATGGTCGCCGCGTACCTGCTGGCGCGCAGCATTGAGTGGTACTGGGTTTATGCCTGCATCGGCCTGGTCTATGCGGCCATTTTCATTCTGACCTTCGGTTGTGAATTCCCGGCGCTGGGTAAACATGCATCGCAAACCGACACCCCTGTGGCGAAAGAAAAATGGGGTATCGGCGTGCTGTTCCTGGCCATTGCAGCACTGTGCTACATCCTCGGTCAGTTATGTTTTATCTCCTGGGTGCCGGAATACGCCAAAGGTCTGGGCATGAGCCTGAATGATGCCGGTACGCTGGTCAGCGATTTCTGGATGTCGTACATGTTCGGGATGTGGGCATTCAGCTTCATTCTGCGTTTCTTTGACCTACAGCGTATTCTGACGGTGCTGACAGGCCTGGCAACCGCGCTGATGTACCTGTTTATTACCGGCACGCCAGAACATATGCCGTGGTTTATATTGACGCTGGGCTTCTTCTCCAGCGCTATTTATACCTCCATCATCACAATCGGTTCACAGCAGACCAAAGTTGCCTCGCCAAAGCTGGTTAACTTTATTCTGACCTGCGGCACCATCGGCACAATGTTGACCTTTGTCGTTACGGGGCCAATCGTGGCACACAGCGGCCCACAGGCGGCGTTGCTTACCGCGAATGGTCTGTATGCGGTCGTCTTTGCGATGTGTTTTATCCTCGGATTCGTCACTCGTCATCGTCAACACAGCATCCCTGCCGTCCACTAAGTTTTCCTACCCCTTTTCGTCCTGAAAAGGGGCTTATTCTTTCCTCCTCCTGAAGGCGTAGACCTCGAAACCGCCAGACGTTGCGGTTTATCTCCTAAAACCCTTCAATTTGTATGCTATTTGTACAATCACGAAAACCCAGGTAATTCCGTAACTTAGAAAAATGCTGGCAAATCAGTAATATACCTCTAAAGGAGTATATAAAGGTGAATTTGATTTGCATCAATAAGCGGGGTTGCTGAATCGTTAAGGTAGGCAGTAATAGAAAAGAAATCGAGGCAAAAATGAGCAAAGTCAGACTCGCTATTATTGGTAATGGTATGGTCGGCCACCGCTTTATTGAGGATCTTCTTGATAAGGCTGATGCGACCCATTTTGACATTACCGTCTTCTGTGAAGAACCCCGCAAAGCCTATGACCGTGTCCACCTGTCTTCATACTTTTCCCATCACACTGCTGAAGAGCTGTCACTGGTGCGTGAAGGGTTTTATGAAAAGCACGGCGTAAAAGTTCTGGTGGGCGAGCGTGCCATCACCATTAACCGCAAGGAGAAGGTGATCCACTCCAGCGCCGGACGTACGGTCTATTACGATAAGCTGATCATGGCGACCGGTTCCTACCCGTGGATCCCGCCGATTAAAGGTTCCGAAACGCAGGATTGCTTTGTTTACCGTACCATTGAAGATCTCAACGCCATTGAGTCCTGCGCCCGTCGCAGCAAGCGTGGAGCGGTGGTTGGCGGCGGTCTGCTGGGTCTGGAAGCCGCTGGCGCGCTGAAAAATCTCGGCATCGAAACACACGTGATCGAATTTGCACCGATGTTGATGGCTGAACAGCTGGACAACATGGGTGGCGAGCAGTTGCGTCGCAAAATTGAAAGCATGGGCGTGCGCGTACACACCAGCAAAAACACCAAAGAGATCGTTCAGGAAGGGAGCGAAGCGCGCAAAACCATGCGTTTTGCCGACGGCAGCGAGCTGGAAGTGGATTTTATCGTCTTCTCCACCGGTATTCGCCCGCGTGACAAGCTGGCTACTCAATGCGGTCTGGACGTCGCTTCGCGCGGCGGTATCGTGATTAACGACGTCTGCCAGACCTCTGACCCGGATATCTACGCGATTGGCGAATGCGCCAGCTGGAACGATCGCGTATACGGCCTGGTTGCTCCGGGCTACAAAATGGCGCAGGTCGCCGTTGACCATATTCTGAATAACGAAAACGCCTTTGAAGGTGCGGATCTGAGCGCCAAGCTGAAGCTGCTGGGCGTCGATGTGGGCGGTATCGGCGATGCGCATGGCCGCACGCCTGGCGCACGTAGCTATGTCTACCTTGATGAAAGCAAAGAAGTCTACAAACGCCTGATCGTGAGTAAAGATAACAAAACGCTGCTCGGCGCGGTTCTGGTCGGCGACACCAGCGATTACGGCAACCTGTTGCAACTGGTGCTGAACGCCATCGAACTGCCGGAGAACCCGGACTCACTGATTTTGCCAGCACATGCGGGCAGCGGAAAACCGTCCATCGGCGTGGATAAACTGCCGGACAGCGCGCAGATCTGCTCCTGCTTCGACGTCACGAAAGGGATGCTGGTCGCCGCCATCAACAAGGGTTGCCATACCGTTGCCGCCCTGAAAGCAGAAACCAAAGCGGGTACGGGTTGCGGGGGTTGTATCCCACTGGTGACTCAGGTGTTGAATGCCGAGCTGGCGAAACAGGGCATTGAAGTAAATAACAACCTGTGCGAGCACTTCCCGTACTCTCGCCAGGAGCTGTTCCATCTCATCCGGGTGGAAGGCATCAAAACCTTTGAAGAACTGCTGGCGAAACACGGTAAAGGCTATGGCTGCGAAGTGTGTAAACCTACCGTCGGTTCCCTACTGGCCTCCTGCTGGAATGAATATATTCTGAAGCCGCAGCACACACCGCTACAGGATACCAACGACAATTTCCTGGCCAACATTCAGAAAGACGGAACCTACTCCGTGATCCCACGTTCCGCTGGCGGTGAAATTACCCCAGAAGGTTTAGTGGCGATTGGGCGTATTGCCCGTGAATTCAATCTGTATACCAAGATCACCGGCTCTCAGCGTATTGGCCTGTTTGGCGCGCAGAAAGACGACCTGCCGGAAATCTGGCGTCAACTGATTGATGCAGGCTTTGAAACCGGTCATGCGTACGCGAAGGCGCTGCGTATGGCGAAAACCTGCGTGGGCAGCACCTGGTGTCGTTACGGCGTGGGCGACAGCGTCGGTTTCGGCGTTGAGCTGGAAAACCGCTACAAAGGCATCCGCACCCCGCACAAGATGAAATTCGGCGTTTCCGGCTGTACCCGTGAGTGTGCGGAAGCCCAGGGTAAAGATGTCGGTATCATTGCGACGGAAAAAGGCTGGAACCTGTACGTTTGCGGCAATGGCGGGATGAAACCGCGCCACGCCGATCTGCTGGCCGCTGATATCGACCGCGAAACGCTGCTCAAATATCTCGATCGTTTCATGATGTTCTACATCCGTACGGCAGACAAACTAACCCGTACCGCACCGTGGTTAGATAGTCTGGAAGGCGGTATTGAATACCTGAAAGCGGTCATCATTGACGACAAACTGGGTCTGAACGATCACCTGGAAGAAGAGATGGCGCGTCTGCGCGAAGCCGTCATCTGCGAGTGGACAGAAACCGTCAATACGCCATCTGCACAGGTTCGTTTCAGGCACTTTATCAACAGCGATAAACGCGACCCGAACGTCCAGGTTATTCCTGAACGTGAACAGCATCGTCCGGCAGCACCGTACGAACGCATTCCAGTAACTCTGGTGGAGGAGAACGCATGAGCCAGTGGAAAAACATCTGCAAAATCGATGACATTCTGCCTGCAACCGGCGTCTGTGCGCTGTTAGGCGAAGAGCAAGTCGCTATTTTCCGGCCTTACCATAGCGACCAGGTCTTTGCGATCAGCAACATCGATCCCTTTTTCGAATCCAGCGTGCTGTCACGCGGGTTGATTGCGGAGCACCAGGGAGAGTTGTGGGTCGCCAGCCCGCTGAAAAAACAGCGCTTCCGCCTGAGGGATGGCCTGTGCATGGAAGACGAAAGTCATTCCGTGAAGCATTACGAAGCCCGCGTGAAAGACGGCATCGTACAGCTGCGCAGTTAGTATCTTAACGGGAGGTGCAACGCCTCCCTTACTTGACGTCTTTTTTGGCCTTTTATTGGTAGGCCGGATAAGCGTAGCGCCATCAGGCAAATTGCCGGGTGGCGTCGCAAGCGACTTATCCGGCCTACGGTTACGATTTCTTTTTATTTTTGTATTTCAAGGATAATCAAACACATGTTTACAGACACTATCAACAAGTGTGCGGCTAACGCTGCGCGCATCGCACGCCTGTCGGCAAATAACCCACTCGGTTTCTGGGTTAGCTCCGCAATGGCAGGGGCCTATGTCGGTCTTGGTATTATCCTTATTTTCACCCTCGGGAATCTGCTTGCCCCTTCCGTTCGCCCGCTGGTGATGGGTGCAACCTTTGGTATTGCGCTGACGCTGGTGATTATTGCCGGTTCTGAACTCTTCACGGGTCACACTATGTTCCTGACGCTCGGCGTCAAAGCGGGCACCATCAGCCACGGGCAAATGTGGGCCATTCTGCCGCAAACCTGGTTGGGCAACCTGGTGGGTTCGGTGTTCGTCGCGCTGCTGTATAGCTGGGGCGGTGGTAGTCTGCTACCGGTTGATACCAGCATTGTACACTCGGTGGCCCTCGCCAAAACGACCGCCCCGGCGAGCGTGCTCTTTTTCAAAGGCGCGCTGTGTAACTGGCTGGTTTGCCTGGCAATCTGGATGGCAATCCGTACCGAAGGTGCCGCGAAGTTCATTGCCATCTGGTGGTGTCTGCTGGCGTTTATCGCCTCTGGCTATGAGCACTCCGTTGCCAACATGACCCTGTTTGCGCTTTCCTGGTTTGGTCATCACAGTGATGCCTATACCCTGTCCGGGATCGGCCACAATTTGTTGTGGGTAACACTGGGTAATACTTTGTCCGGTGTCGTATTCATGGGATTGGGTTATTGGTATGCTACGCCGAAATCGGAGCGTCCGGCTCCGGCAAAAATCAACCAAACTGAGGCTGCTGCCAATCATTAAGGGGTAATGTCGTGGATCATTTGCCTATATTTTGTCAACTACGTGACCGCGACTGCCTGATCGTCGGCGGGGGTGATGTCGCAGAACGCAAAGCGCGGTTATTGCTGGAAGCCGGTGCCAGACTCACCGTCAACGCACTGGCGTTTATTCCGCAGTTTACCGTATGGGCAAATGAAGGCATGTTGACTCTGGTGGAGGCACCGTTCGACGAATCTCTCCTTGACCCTTGCTGGCTGGCCATCGCGGCAACTGATGATGATGAAGTGAATCAACGCGTTAGCCGCGCTGCCGAAACTCGCCGGATTTTCTGCAATGTGGTCGATGCGCCAAAAGCCGCCAGCTTCATTATGCCCTCGATTATTGACCGTTCACCGTTGATGGTAGCCGTCTCCTCTGGTGGCACATCGCCAGTTCTTGCGCGTTTACTGCGTGAGAAACTTGAGGCCATGCTGCCTCAGCATTTAGGCCAGGTGGCGCACTACGCCGGGCAGCTACGCTCCCGGGTGAAAAAACAATTCGCCACGATGGGCGAACGCCGTCGCTTCTGGGAAAAACTCTTTGTCAACGTTCGTCTGGCGCAGTCGCTGGCCAACGACGATCGCCAGGCCATTGAACAAACCACTGAACAGATGCTCAGCGAACCTCTGGATCACCGTGGTGAAGTGGTGCTGGTGGGCGCCGGACCTGGCGACGCCGGTCTGCTCACCCTGAAAGGGTTGCAGCAAATTCAGCAGGCCGATGTGGTGGTGTATGACCGGTTGGTCTCCGACGACATCATGAACCTGGTCCGCCGCGATGCTGATCGCGTCTTCGTGGGCAAACGTGCGGGATACCACTGCGTACCGCAGGAAGAGATTAACCAGATCCTGCTGCGTGAAGCTCAGCAGGGTAAACGAGTCGTGCGTCTGAAAGGCGGCGATCCGTTTATTTTTGGTCGCGGCGGCGAGGAGCTGGAAACCTTATGCCACGCAGGGATCCCGTTCTCTGTGGTGCCAGGGATTACGGCGGCCTCAGGCTGTTCAGCGTACTCCGGTATCCCTCTGACTCACCGCGACTACGCGCAAAGTGTCCGCCTGGTCACCGGGCATTTGAAAACCGGTGGCGAGCTGGATTGGGAAAACCTGGCGGCTGAGAAGCAGACGCTGGTGTTCTACATGGGGCTGAATCAGGCAGCGACCATCCAGGAAAAACTGATTGAGTTCGGCATGCAGCCGGATATGCCCGTTGCGCTGGTTGAGAATGGAACCGCCGTGAAGCAACGCGTGGTTAACGGGGAGCTGTCGCAATTAGGTGACCTGGCGCAACGTGTTGAAAGCCCGGCGCTCATTATTGTGGGCAGGGTCGTCGCTCTGCGCGATAAGCTGAACTGGTTCTCAAACCATTAATGTAAAAAAACCGGGAATTTCCCGGTTTTTTTATGCCTGCCGCTACCCGCGCGCTAGCCAGCCATGACCTGTCTGATGCTTTCGCGCAAGATACGCAGCACCGTCTCCTCGCCACTACGGTTTGGGTTAATACGGATCGCGTACTGTTCCAGACCTGGTGCTGCTTCGCGAAACGTCCCGGAGAGACGATAAAACAGCGGCGGGATCTCATATTTTGATTCCGCCCCCACCGGATAAGGCAGCGCCCCACGTTTCTGCGCTTCTTCCAGCACTTTCCCGGCAATCGGGTGATTGAACTCCACGATCAACACTTTCGACTGCGCATTGGCAATGACTGCCTGCTTCACCTCCGGCAGACTCCCGCCATTTAACCGCGCGAGCAAACGCTCGGATACCCCCGCCTGCACGGCATGCATCACAGGTGCAAAAACCAGTCCCCGCAACACCTCCAGCGCTTGTGTGCCCTGGATCTGGCTACCGCCGGAATACAGCGTAGACCGGATTCTCGCGATAGCGCTGGCCTCCCCAACCACCGCCCCCACACCCTCGGGGCCGAAGAGTTTAAAACAGGAGAACGTAGAGAGCGTGGCACCGCATTCACATCCGATGCTACTCACTTTCATGACGGCATAATTGTCATCCGTCAGCGCAGGAACCCCACACTGTGCGATTTCCTCCAGCACCGCCGTCAGCGAGTAGTTGTCCTGGGGCTGCTGGCGTGTGTGCTGAACCAGCGCCGCCTGAGGACGGTGCTGTTCAATCGCCTGCGTTACCGCACCGGGCGTATTGAAATCAGCACGAATCAGCTCGATGCCCATCTGCTCAATGATGCACGCGGTGGTTGGATACACCGGCGCATCATGCACCAGAAGTCGCTGACCGGGTTTGAGTAACGCGCTCAACCCCGCGCGAATAGCCCCCGTGCCCGCGCCCTGCACCAACACTGCCGCCTCGGCATGAAATGCCTCGGCCAGTACCTGCTCGACACGCTGCGTGACCCGGGGCTGGTTTAGCCCCGGCACAAGCCCTAAATCGCCGCCCGCCAAAAAATCAGCACCGGGAAAATAGCGGCACAACGTGTCCACCAGCGCAAATTGCTTCTCCTGAGCCTCCACCAGCGTCAGGCTTTGTAATGGATAGGTCTTCATTTACGCTACCTCAAGCCGGCACGAACAGACCAAGCCAGTAGAGAACATTCAATAAGATCCCGGTGATCATCACCGCAACCACTGGCGCCGCCATCTTCTGAACCGGGCGCCCCAGCGACTCGTTAAAGAAGTAAATGACAACTGCAATGGAGAATCCGGTATACCCTGCCATCTTGATCGCCGCAAAAATGGAACCTATTAACAGCGCCATTTCCATCAGCATATTCATCGCATTACGAATATTATCCGAAGCATTACGCACTGACGGGTAGCGCCCGAGCCATTTTCCAATCGAGCGCAACAGCAGAACTTCCGCCGAAATAATCACCGCCCCAAGAATGGCCGCAATCCACGGATTTGGCGCCAGATAACCCACCGCATACACAAAGGTGAAACCTGCCACGGCATAAACCCCCGTGGCCAGCGCGGTCGTCGCAATCAAAGGAACAAAGCCCAGACCACGCATAAACTCCGCCAGCGCCGCCTGGTTAATCAGGGTCTGCGACTGCTCCGGTGTAATGCCTGCGGAGTAGGCTTTTTCCAGCGTGAAAATGGACACCTCACTACCGGCAAAAATATTCATACTCGCGACGGCCGCGATCAACGCTCCGACAATCGCGATATACGGTAAGTTTTTGATGATCCGCGACGTTCGTTCTTCAAAGACCGATATCCCGCTGATATCCATCTCCTCATCGCCACGATGACGCAAATCATGCGTGATAGCGATCGCCAGCAGCATCACCATTCCCACAAAAATCTCAATGGATTCCGGATTCAAATGAGGGAAAAAGCGCACAACAGCAATACGCGTTGTCAGCACTACAATCGCCGCGACAAGGCTATGTTTCCAGCCAAACTGGTAGAAAATCGCCACTAACGGAAAGAGTGCGAACGCGGAAACCACTGGAGAGCTCAACTCCCCGAGGCTACCCAGTACATCAACGGGCAGCGCGGTAAGAAGGTGGTTTACCGGCAACAAACAGGTCAGAATCAAAACGCCCCAGATTGCCCCGAGACCAAATGCCAGCACACTGTTTACCGCCAGTACGCCAAGAATATCGGTCGGCAAGAACAGCAGCCACGCATTCAGCAATCCCGTTTTCAGGGTAAACGAAATCCCCACGGAGGCCACAAACCCAATGCTCAGACCAAACGCGATACTCCCCGCTTCACGGCGGTTCATATACCCTTCGATCAGTTGCGGCAAAATAGGACGAATACCGTCATGAAAGACCGCCGCAGAACGATGCGCCAGTAGCGATGTCATCCCCGTAAGGCAGGCCACGACCAGAATTTGAATATAAAAGTCCATAGATTAGCCTTTATTTCAAATGGTTAACCAACATAGGGATCGCATGCTCAACATGTTCGACGGAGAGACCAAATGCCACCTTCCCCTCAGCGACCATTTTTGCGATATGTTCGTCTTTCGCTTTAATACCTGGCTTCGCAATCGTGCAACTCTTGTTATACCCGATGACCGCAATAGCAATGGAGAGCGCCGCCCCTGCCCCGGTATTACAGGCACCAATGTAGTAATCCAGTTGACCGGATTTCACCTTCATTGCCGCCTCCATATCGTTGTGGATGGAAACTTCAAAGCAGCCAGGAGCTACCGTTTCGATGGTTTTTTTAATTTGCTCACGCTGTAAGCCAGCAACACCAATCTTTTTCATGAGTCTGTCCTTATTGGAAAAATTGTGAGGGGTTTTCACGCAACATCATGTCCACATCGGCCTGGCTGAATCCTGACTGGCGTAGTTGTGGGACAAAGGTGGTTAACAGGTAGTCGTAGCCATTACCGCCGTTCGCTTTCAAATGTGAGCGGCGGGTAATATCCATTGAGAGCATCACGCGATTGAGCAAATCGCGATCGCGAAGCGCATGCAGCATCCCAATACGTTTTTCGTCCGGGTAGTAGCTGTTTTTACCGATCGTGTCGAACTGCACGTACGCACCGAGATCGATCATGCGTAAGATATTGTCGAGGTTATCTTTTAGATCGCAGTGACCAATCACCACTCGCGAGAGAGAGACGCCGTACTTTTTCAACAAGGCCAGTTGTTCCAGACCCATAGTGCTGAACGAGGTGTGCGTCGAGATCGGGCGCCCGGTTTCATTGTGGGCACGCGCGGCAGCAATAAAGACTTTTTCTTCCAGCGCCGTGATAACACCTTCACTGGAGCCAATTTCAGCGATGATCCCGGCTTTCAGTTCAGTGCCATCAATTCCACAGATGATTTCGTCGACCATTTCCTGCGCCAGTTGCTCCACGCTACGGGTCGCGACATGTTCAGGGAAAAAGGCATGCTGGTAATACCCTGTGCAGGCCACCACATTCATTCCCGTATCACGCATCAGGTCGAGCATAAATTGTGGGTTACGCCCCATGTAACGGTTGGTCATCTCAATGATGTTGCGTACACCCAACGCCATCAGATCGTTCATCTCCTGGCAGATGAGATCGTACTGATCGAGGCGGCAGTCGAGATTATTTTTAAACCCGGAGAGATCGATATGCAGATGCTCGTGGGCGTAGGTGTAGCCTGAACTATCAATGCTCATAACGCGTCTCCTGTGAGCCGTAATGCCGGAAGAAAAGAGGTGCCGTTTTGCGGGGCGGCAGCGCCAAAGAATTCGCATACCGTGGCTCCCACATCTGACAACGTAGCGCGAACGCCTAACTGAGCAGGTTCCAGACCCTGTCGATACACCAGCACCGGCACCACTTCACGGCTGTGGTGACTATGCCCAATCGTGGGGTCGTTGCCGTGATCGGCCATGACAACCAGGCAATCATCCGGTCTCATGTCAGACAGAAGACGCGTTAGATTACTGTCGACAACCTGTAGGCGCTCCGCATAACGTGCGACATCCTCGGCATGACCGGCGAGATCGGTTTCCTGGATGTTGGTACAAATGAACGCAGTCTGTTCCGCGTTAAACTCGTCTCGCGTGATATCCATAATGCGCTGGCTATCGACCAGGTTTTGCCAGCTACGACCATGCGGATTGCTGACAATATCAGCCACTTTTCCGACCAGAACGGTCAGTACACCGGCCTCATGCAGCTTCTGCGGAACCTGAACCTGCGCATCAACGCCATAGCCCATGTGAACCACCTGAAATCCGTGTTCATACGCCCCCGAACGCGGCGCATTGATGCCGATAAAACGCCCTTCTTTTGTTTCTGCGGCATCCAGTATCTGTTGGCTGGCTTTCAGCATGCCGCCAAAAGCAATGACCCGCCCAACCTGCACTTGCTCACGCACGATGCGGCCAATTTTCACCACCTCATCGAAATCAATGGCAGAAAGGTTGGCGGTAATGTTGTAGACCTGTCCCAAATCCGCTTCGAGGTTATCGCCAATGGCGACCGCCTGATTCACCCACAGGAAAGCCAGCCCCTCGCCACGTCGTTCCACCTGCCAGCCTGCGGCTTTCAGCGCCTGTTCAACGCGCTCAATGACGTCGCTAAATGGCATACGTAGTGGCGCTTGTGGTCGCGAGCCTAGAATCTCCTGATGCCCCATGAAGGTATCGCCCCCTTCATGTTGCAATTCCGCGACGCCCCATACCGCAGATGCGGACGGTTGCATCACGCCAGCCGTGTACCCCAGCGCATTCATCAATCCCAGCTTTTCCAGCGTTGGCAGATGTAGCTGCGGCAACTGACTCAGGATGTGCCCACAGGTATTCGCCCCGGCATCCTGTGGTCGAGTCTGCGCGACATCCTTCATTGCTCCGACGCCGAAGCTATCAATCACGACCACCACGAAACGAGCCATTAGTCCTCCAGAAGGTTTCCGAGGCTGTCATAACGGGCGACAATCTCGGGCGCACCGCGCTGAATACCGGACACCAGCACAACGTCACTGCGCGTCACAAAGATTTGTGTGCGAAAACAGAGCACAACGGCACTGCTTACCGGGAATTCCCCGGTGATAGGCAGGTAATAATCAATACTGCTGTCATCGATGGGTTTCAGCTGCGCCTCAACCGGCGCTTCATTTTCATGGGTAAACACCAGCGCATTACGCGCATGCCCGCGACGGTAATAACCGCCGCCGTAGCAATAGCTGTCGCCACGAAAATGGTGAGAGATCTCGCTCAGCCAAAGCATCGCAATGCGCTCAGGCTGGTCGCCCTGTTGATTAGAAGGAATAGTGCCGGTCAACGCATGGCCAGGCTCTGCATGAGTGACGCCGTACTTTGCCAGCAGCGGCAAAGAGGCGCAGCTGGTTGCAGAAGGGGCATTCAGCTGTTCGATAGCGACGCCCGACGCTTCGAGTTGGCGTCGCGCATCGACCAGTGTGTGCAGGTTAGGCGTCGGGACGGTTTCACCTGCCGCATCATCCCAGAGCAAACAGGGAAAATGCGTTAATCCGCTCAGATGCAGACCAGGTAACCGTTGGACCTCAGCAACAACCTCCTCCAGATCTGCCAGCGGGAAGCCGCTTTCCTGCCCGGGATAAAGAAAGTCGTTTTCACCATACACTTTGAGCATCACCGCCTGCGTCTGCCCGGCTTTCACGGCGGCCGCAGAGACTTCCCGCGCTTTCTCTAACGAAAACAGCGTGATGACATCCGTATTGTGTTCTACTGCTGCATCAACGAGTCGGGACGGGATCTGCACCAGATGCCCCTGATGTGCGATAGGCAATCCGGCGCGACGCAGGGTTCGGCCCTCTTTATAGTCCACCACGACAATCCCGGCATAACCCAGCGCCAACAGCTTTTCCGCCAGCCAGGGATTTCGCCCAACTTGCTTCGTCATCAAATACAGCGTGATGCCCTGTTGCTGAGCGACCTCAATCAGGCGCTTACCATTTTCCAGAACCTGGTCAACATCAATCACCCAGCTATCGGGGATTATCTTCCCCTGCTGCCATAGCCGGAGCGCAGCGGTAATAAGCGCAGGGTTCTGACGTTTCAATGCGTGTGTAAACATCTTTTAGCCTCGTTTCCAATCCCTGATTTAAATATTCATTTTTTTGAATATTTAAGGTGAAGTACATTGCTATTCCGTCTGGTTCAAACGTTTTCTTCTGCCGCCATCCACAATCCGTACAGGTTTGCCAGCAGGTATCCCTCTTCATTTGCATGAAGCGTCACCGCAAACTCTTTCAGCAATGCCTGATGCATCAGCAAAATGGTTGGCCAGAGATTGGATTGCGCCATTTCAGCCAGTAACTCATCATCCAGCGGGCCAATCACTTCCCCCCGGCGGCTACGCATTAACGCACTCGCCATGTGCGTCATCGCCATCGTCCCTTGCTCGGAGTGAACCGGCAGACGCCACTCATTGCTCAACCGTTCAACAACCTGCAACATGCCGCTGCAGATATCCTTATCAATCACTCCCGCTTCACATAGCAGGTTAAGTCGGTTTTCCATCGAAATGCCCTTAACTTAATAGCTGGGTTCCTGCTCACCCTTTACCACCCGTTGCTGGTGGGCGAGCAGTGCCTGTTTGTCCACCACCGCGCGCAGCAATTGCTGCATCGGATAATCATCCGCACGCGTCAGTACGACAGCTTCCGTTGCCTGTAAAAATCGGGGATCGCGGGTAAGCGGGGTAGCCTCTAATCCCAGCATCGCCAGCTCAGCGTCGGCCACAACGTTCCAGATCACCGCATCCACATCCCCTTTCACAATGCGCTGAAGACTTTCGTGGTAAGAAAGGTCAATCAACTCTACGTCACTGTCGCCAAAACAGGCTTCCGTCATGATTTTCTGATCCGCCGAGCGGTTATCCAGACCCACGCGTTTCACGTTTTCAGCCTCACCTTTGCGACAAATGAGCTGATGCTCACCGACATAAGTATGTGGACCCAGTTCCAGCGCTATACGTAATCCGTTCTGCGCCAGATAACTGTCTGCCGCCAGACGGGAGACCACCGCCATGTCATAGACGCCATTGAGTAAACATTCCACGCGAATATCCGCCCCACGCATGTGCGCGTAATAAAAGGGGATTCCCTCAAATTGCGCTTTCAGACCGCTCGCCAACCCTTCATACAGACGGGTGTACGGCAACGGCATGGCACATACCACGTTATTGATATCCACATGCGTCAACAGCGTTTTGTTATCCATTTCTACCAGGAAACTGCCATTACGCCCGCGACGCTCGATACGGATTGCCCCTGAGGATTCCAGCGTTTTCAGCGCGGCCTGCGTTAATCCAACAGAGGAGTGGCATTCATTCGCCAGCTCATCTATGGTTTTCAAACGGTTACCACACTTTTCACCCAGGAGGTAACGGGCCAGAGTTGTTATTACAACCCCTTCTTTCTTGATAAATGTCCGACGCATCATATATTTTCAGTAAATTGAATATTTATATCTTCATTAAATTGAATATATAACGCAATGGCGAGATGTGCAAACGGCGAGGCGCTTCACAGTTTTTATCGATCGCGTAAAAGGCAGGCGAATAAATATCCTCCGGCATAGCCGGAGGTTTTTCAAATGCGCCTGTAAGGCTCTGTTACCAG
>NZ_NRDO01000089.1 GCF_010231475.1 Citrobacter sp. NCU1
TGGCTCAAAGCTGAAAGCTTTACTGAACCCCCAGCCTAGCTGGGGGTTTTCTATAGACAAAAAGAAAAGGCAGAAATTATTCTGCCTTTTCTTAACCCCATGATGAGAAATTTATGCCGTGAGCGGTAGGGTACCTCATGCTTTTATTGCAAGGTAACGACTCATTTCAGCTTGAATACGTTTTTTAATTTAGGGCACAACAAAAAAATCTATTGGTATGACACTCCATGGGCTATTTGTATGTCAGACTATAAACTACCGTAGCGGAAATATCACCAGCCTTAACGGGTATTTCTGTGGTTCGGTAATATCTGGCAGTCAGAGGAATAGTAAAAATACCTTCCTCAGACATGCCAGTAGAAAATTCTTTTTCCAACTCAACAGGGAGATTATTATACAGAAGTTGAAGACCTATCCCTTTTGCAGACTCCGTCGTTTTTTTAATGGCCAATACGCCTTGACCAGTCGCATCGGGATCTTCTTCTCCATCGAGCAACAAATTAACATCCGTTTCACCTGTGCACTTTAGCCGTATCTCAAACGGCGTATCCCCGGTTGTCGCTCCTTTATGCGGTAACATATTGGCAGCACCCGGTTCCAGGTCTACGCGTGTAGGTGATGTTGCGTCAACATCGCAGGTGTTGGCGGTAATAGTTGCGGTTATTTTAAGATCCACTAAGTCAAGTGCAGCAGTACTATCAGACAAAAGATTATCTGCCACCATAAAATTGCTCTTGGTAAAAGTTAAACTCCCCCCCGAGATACCCGTGACAGTACCGACTTTCACTAATTCAACTTTAATCGCGGCATTTCTATTCTGATAATAGCAGGAATAACCGCAAGACAATGTAAAGTTCATTTTGATTGCCGTCTGCTCAGGTGATGTCGGTTCTGACTGATAAGCAGCCATAGTGTAATAATAAATCCGAATACCTATGCCTGGGATGTTTGTGGCGTACGTCACGCCAGGATTAAAAGTATTATCTCCAGACACACCAATGCCTCCAGATAAATTAGTCGTTTTACCGGAGTCACCGCAGGCGAAAGCGGCAGGCGCTCCACCGAAACTGGTCATCACCCCTGATACCGTTGCAATAACACCATCATCAGCATCCGATTGCGTCGTAATATTTCCCATGTTGATAGTTAATTTCGTTGCTGCCCTGGGATATCCGCTTGCGGGGTAATAGCAGGCAAATGCATGCTGAGCAAACGTGCAGATCATAAATAAAAAACAGACTTTAATCACTTTCATTTATTTTTACCAAGACAATTCATACTAAATGATAAATAAAGCATCTCATTAAACACGCTAACATCAATAACAGGAAGCATCGGTGAACCTGTGGATAAAGGATAAATGCTTAATGAATAACTGGTGACTAACGGCATTCATTGCTAAACCTCTGAATCGCCGTTTGCTTAGTGTCGTCTTCAATACCAGGCGCAAGCATATAGCTGACAGAACATTGTGATGTACTATCTTCACCCCATTTCACCTTCAACGCCCCTTTCGGTTCCGCGACCCGGGCATAGATAGTGCTTCCCTGCGCAACCGTGCCGACACTATGGTCTTTTTCGTCATACACCTCAGCACCAAACGGCAACGCATTACCTGAATAAGATGAGGTAATTAAAATCGGCGTACCCTTCTCAGCATTGAACTTCACTTTCACCACGGCGCCATAACGAGGGACCACTTTTTGCGACGTATTATCCAACTCGACATTGCGGGAGGTACCTTTTGGATCGATAGAAACATCGTTCAACTGGTATGGACTTGACGCTGGTAACAGCGCATAACCAAACCTGTCGACCCTAATCCCCGGATACGACGGAACTGTCGCCCCTTCTGCGCCTTTTGCTTCCACCAGCGTGAAAGTATCGCTGTTATAAGGTGAGAACGTCAGACCGCCAGAGTGGGCAACCATCGCCCCGGACATGCTCAGAGACGTGCTGCGATAGTCCGCACCTTGACTGTAACTTCCTGACATCTGCGCCACACTACTCCGATACGAACCGCCAACGCTCGCGGACGTCCCGGCATCACTGTCATGCATGCCGCTGGCGTTCCAGGAGTATTGGTTATCCTCTCCTGCACTGCCTGAAATCATCGCCTGCTCACCCGAACGCCCCGTAGAGTCCTGGTTGTAGCTCAGGCTCATCTGTGGCACATAGTTGCTGTCATGGCTTTCCCACAGCGGGAATGACAGATTCAGATAATAGCTGGTCTGCGTTTCATCCCAGGCATCCTGGCTGCGGCTGACGTTGATGCTGTAGCTCAGCTGTTTATAGTGATTCGAATAACCAAACTGATACTGCCGCTCATAATTGTCTTGTCCCCAATAATCCTGTAGAGAACCGCTGAGATAGAGCTGGCCCCAGTCGTCAGCCAATCCCTGGCTTATCGTAACCGTGAAACGGTTTTTTTCGCGCTGGATGGTGTTTCTGTCTTCATCCTCTTTAACCGCCTGAATGCTTTGCATTGCAGTCATATAATCCATATAACCGCTGCTCGAAAAACGGTACGCCGCCAGTGTAATGTTACTGTTAGTTTCATTAATCAGCTTGCTGTAGCTAACCTGATAGCTTTGGCCGGAGATGTCCTGTTCATCTGGCGACGGCAAATGCACCTTCGATTGGGTAACATCAAAAGCGATGGCGCCAATTTGCAACCCCAGGGCGGTACCTAGTTTCACCGCCTGGTAATCTTTATTCCCCTGTAAACCGCCATAGCCGGTAATCAGGTTAGATAAACCGCGCTGGTAAGTCGCTTCGAGCAATTTCGGATCGCCTGAAACACTGTCACTCCGCAATTTACCTAAGCTCAGGCTGTAACGCTGACTGCCAGGGCGTAAGAGCTGAGACACAGATGCATAAGGAATCGAAAAATTCTGCTGCGAACCATCAGCTTCTTCAATAGTGACGTCCAGGTTACCGCCGTAACCGGTAGGATAGAGATCATTGATGACGAAAGCGCCTGGCGAAACGGTGGTTTCATAGATGGTCTGCCCGCTCTGTTTCACCGTCACTTTCGCATTGGTTTTCGCTACTCCGCGGATTTCAGGTGCATAGCCGCGCTGTGATTCCGGGAGCATTCTCTCGTCGCTGGCGACCTGAACGCCGGTAAAAGGTACAGTATCGAACAGTTGCCCACTGGTGTTGGACTGCCCCATCACCAGACGACCGGAAACACGCGGTAAATCGTGCTGAACGTAAGTATTAAGGACACTATAGTGTCCCCCGGTTTCATCAGCCCAGTTATACGAACCATTATGACGTAAATACCAGGAACCAATATTCAATCCGCTGTTAATAGAGGTATAAAATGACTTTGAATCATAGCCATTATTTTTAGATTGATACGCGTTCATGCTATAGCTCAGCATCAACGCTGGAATACCGCTGTCCCACATAGAGGCAGGCACTGCCCCCCGAGGCTGCTTATTGATATAAATTTGTGGTATTGAAATGTTTAACTGTTGATCCTGGTTGTCAAAATCCAGTTCTGCTTCAGGAATGATTTTTTTAAGGTTGATGCATTCTGTTTTTTCAGTGAGCGATTCCCACTGAGTGAAGTTTATTTGTTCCTTTTTGAAATTAATCAAATTGAATACACTCAGCGGAATACATGGCATGACATTTTTGTTATCTGTCGCTTTAAACTCAACTTCTGTCACTGTCAACGTTTGTTGGTTCAACGCCACAGCAATTTTATAAACGCCCGGCAGCACGTTAGCCCCGTTGGAGAAACGGGCTAAATCTACGGACTGTCCCGCCGGTTGTTTTACAAAATCAGAATCAAACTCTACTTGATCCTCTGCCGGCGGTGTCGGCGCTTCTCCTGTGGCAGCCACCGAGCATTGCACAATGAAAATGTTTAACGTCAAAAACAAAATAATTGAGAACAAGATAATCATAATATTTCCACCAGAGGCAGAGCTTAAGACTATTTGCCCTGGCTATGTTTGACAGCAGCACCATAGTCATTAATTGACGTAAACGTAATTGCGTGGATATCACTTATTGCACTTACATTTTTAAAACGAAAGTCAGCACTACTTCCGGGCGCAATCATCTTCCCATCTTCGACATGTTTACTTCCCCCCTGGGTATAGGTCACCGTCCCAAGAGTAATATAATAAGGCGTAGGATTTGTGGCTTTAACACCTCCATTACTGATTGACCACTGTAATGATTCCGGTGCGTCACCGGCACTACCGCGTAAACCTTGCGGACGATAAAATAATTTTATTCTGGTTCTGAACGCGATACTGAGATGGTTATTACCGGCACCATTTTTTGACTTCGCAGGAATTTCCAAAACGTTAAGATAAAACACGGATTCTTTATTCGTTGAAATCCCCTTACCATCAACCAGACTGATCCTTAACGTCTGTCCCTTTCCGGCATCAACACGATTAATGGGCGGTGTTAAAACAAACGGTGAAGTGATTTTATCCGGCGTTGCGGATTGATTGCCATCATCAATCCAACTTTGCGCCAGCACGGGGGCTTTGCCGGAGTTTTTCATGTTCACGGTGACTTCACTTTGCTCCGCTGGGTAAATAACGCGGGTTCCGTTTAACACAATACCGGCACAAGAAAGAGTGCTATAACTTAATGCTGTCATCCCTGATAGCGCTACTAATAAAAACTTTACTTTACGTCTGGACAGAATCATAGGAATAAACATTTTGTATAACACTCTTTGGCAGATTATTTATAGATCAGGTCATAGGTGACTTTGCCTTGTACCGCACCGGCACCAAGGGTTGCACCCGATATTTTGTAATACTCAACAAAGTAAGAAAGGGTCCCATTCTTACTCGTAGCATCAGGCGTCACATATTGTGCAGTACCTGTCTGTCCCGCATCACCGACAAGAATAACTTTGTCATCCTTAGCATCTAACAACTGCAGGCTTACCCCAGTTGCACCTCCTGCAGCAATATTATTCAGATGCCCCGTAGCCGCATCGACCCAGACACCGTCAGGCTCAAAATAAGCCCCGACCTGAGTGTCAGGATCATCCAACGCACAATTCGCCAGTTCAATAGTAAAAGGTGTGCGCCCGGCGGTCTCAGCACTAAACGCAGAGATTGCAACCGGCGGCATTGTTACGGTCCCGTCTGCAGCAATACCATTAACTGTCGCCTCACAGGTAGATGCTGTAATTTTACCGTCAAAGGTAATTGTACCGCTTGATGCTCCAGCAGCATAAGAGGCATTCACCATGCCTATAGCCGAGGAGGCAATAAGACCCACTTTAAAAAACACAGATAATTTCATTTTCGTTCCTAAAAATAGAATGATGCCCTGACCACGAGACCATAGTTACCCCTGCGATAACTTTATTTAATAAAAAACGGAAGGGTGTTTACAATAATAATTATCCCACTATTGCAAATCATCCCTTCCATCTATTAAAAATCAGTTTCTCATTCCGCCTTCATGCAACGTCTACAACTTGAATAGAAAGCATGAGTGGAAATGTTTATCACAAGAATCAGGCTCCTTGATGACAAGACATACTTTATTTATACGAACAGTCAAAAGCAATGTGGCCCCAGTCCAGAATTAGACAGCCATTCACGTCGTTTATTTACCGATTGCAATATTCTATTAGTGTAATTTTAGACACTTATTCTAGATCCAGTTATGAACATGAATAAGCCATAATTCAAAAATTATTATGTTTCATTACCAGGATTCAGTCTCAGCATGTCAGATTTACCGAACATTGACATTTTCATGCATGGCAATAAACCTGAACAATCCATCCAGCAATTGCTCTCTGCTCTGAATTCTCAGGCCACTCCTCTACTGACACGCAGGGGAACGTTACTGCAGTATGTAACCGATGAGACAACTTACTGTTACTTGCTGCATAAAGGGCATGTGGTGATCAACCGTACAAAAGATGGGTTATCGTTAAACACTGAAACCGCGCCTTTTACTTTTGGTTTTAGCATGTTACCCCCCTCGCCTTGTCAGTTAACATTATGTACATCAGAGGATGCGGTTCTGAGCCGTCTCCCACTTGACCAGGCCGTAGAGATTATTCAGCAGCAGGCGTTATGGGAGTTGCTTTACCATGTTATGGCGTATATTTCTTCCCGCATTTTTACGCATTGTACACGTTTGTCTCAACCTGGCGCTTACGACACTATACGCTATCTCCTGTTTGAGCTTTCGCTGGAGTCAGAGGAGTTTAGAGAATCGGTGTCGGCGGTGAAATACATCCAAAGCCGCTGTTTCCTGTCTCGCAGCGGTATTATGGCGGTTCTTTCAACCTTACGTCGGGGAAATTACATTGAAATAATCAACGGAAAACTCATTTCAATCAATTACTTACCAACAAAATTTTGAGCTTAAGGATTAAGCTATTTCGCTTTGTTGTAACCTTTTGCAACTCTTTATCTATACTTATCAAAATAGCGTGTCATTCGGTATAACAGTTATATGGATGAAAAAGCATTAATTCCACCTGCACTCAATACCCCCTACCCGTGGGCAAAAATGTTGGTCGAGGCGTTGTTACCCTTCGCCACACCTCAGTCATACCGAAAGGGGATTCGACTTGATTTTCTCGAGGCAGATAAACCCATTTGTCGATTAGTTATCAGCGGCTCCGTTGAGGTGCATCGCACCGCAGACCATCTGCTCGTAACACGTACCCTAACCTCATGTGTTCTGGGTTTGGGTGTCAGCGACTTCTATATTGTTACCACAGAACCTTGCAAAATAGCGACCCTTCCTTTAGATGAAGTGCATCAGCACATTCAGCAACTGGGTTTGTGGGACGTACTGGCTAAACATATGATCGTGGTGAGCAGTAAACTCTTTTCTTACAGTCGACAATTGAGCGCGCCCACCGCCTATGAAATGATTTGCAGTCAACTGGTTGAACTGATGCACGAGTCAGAATCTATGCGTAAATCACTATCCGTTGAACGCTTCATTCGTGACAGAACTCATCTGTCGCGCAGCAGCATCATGAAAATCCTTGCCGACCTCAAATTGGGTGGTTATATCAGCATTGAAAATGGACGGCTGTTGGCTATCCACCATTTGCCGCAAAGGTATTGAATGAGGTTGGATCAGTACAGCCTGCGGCAACTGATATAATAGAAAAGTGCTGGTTTTCTGCGCTTTGGCGCTAGCCACTTTCAGCACTATGTAAAAATCACGTGACAATTCATGCGTATAGTGGGCTATAATTTCGGCCTGCTATCTCTATTATTCTGGCCGCATTCGTCATAACCGAATGAATATAAAGCCAAAAATAAGCAATGACATAAGGATTAAAGCTATGGGTTTTCTTTCCGGTAAGCGCATTCTGGTAACTGGCGTTGCCAGCAAACTGTCCATCGCCTACGGTATCGCTCAGGCGATGCGTCGCGAAGGTGCTGAACTGGCGTTCACCTACCAGAACGACAAACTGAAAGGCCGCGTGGAAGAATTTGCCGCTCAACTGGATTCCAGCATCGTATTGCAGTGCGATGTGGCAGAAGATGCCAGCATCGACGCAATGTTCGCTGAACTGGGTAACGTCTGGCCGAAATTCGATGGTTTCGTTCACTCCATCGGTTTCGCACCTGGCGACCAACTGGACGGCGACTACGTGAATGCGGTCACCCGCGAAGGCTTTAAAATCGCTCACGACATCAGCTCCTACAGCTTCGTTGCCATGGCGAAAGCATGCCGTTCCATGCTGAACCCAGGCTCTGCGCTGCTGACACTCTCCTACCTGGGCGCAGAGCGCGCGATTCCGAACTATAACGTAATGGGTCTGGCGAAAGCGTCTCTGGAAGCCAACGTGCGTTATATGGCGAATGCGATGGGTCCGGAAGGCGTGCGTGTCAACGGTATTTCCGCTGGCCCAATCCGTACACTGGCAGCATCTGGCATCAAAGATTTCCGTAAAATGCTGGCTCACTGCGAAGCGGTTACTCCGATTCGCCGTACCGTTACCATTGAAGATGTCGGCAACTCTGCCGCATTCCTGTGTTCCGATCTGTCTGCCGGTATCTCTGGTGAAGTGGTTCACGTTGATGGTGGTTTTAGCATCGCGGCAATGAATGAACTGGAACTGAAATAATCATTTCAGGATCCTGGTATGGGCGGCGTTCGTCGCCCATCGTTTTCTGCCTGTTTTCCTCTCTCCTCACCCCTTTTCCGCGCAGCATATAGCTTTCCGATATTTATTATCACCTAACAATCTTTCATCCTACCTCTTGCTTACGTCAGGATAATGCAGCGAAAACGACCCGCTGTGTTTCGACGACGTGTCCGGGTCGCCACTTTTAGAAAAAGGAACGCCCATGGAACAACGCCGAATTGAAGGCAAAGGCCACTGGTATCATGAAACACAGTCCAACGCCTGGGCGCAGGATGTCCTGCCGCTGGTGCCTGAGGCGGCACACGTTGAGGACCGTTTTCTACTCGATCTGCCGATTTCTGAGGACGCGCTTTTTCCCTTTCAGTCCTGGTTGCACCCTGCCCGTCAACTTGCTCACATTCTGTTTCCCATTCATGCTCATCAAAACCAGATGAATACGTTCAGCGACTATGAACGTATGAGTACCGCATTGACTGTCGCGCAGGTCTGTGGCGTTCAGCGGTTGTGCAATCACTATGCTGCTCGTCTGGCGCCACTCCCTGGCCCGGATTCCTCCAGGGAAAGTAACCATCGTCTTGCACAAATCACCCAGTATGCCCGTCAGTTGGCCAGTTCTCCTGCGGTGATTGATGCCCGCGCCCGGCAACATCTGGACGATGTTGGACTGACGGCATGGGACAGTGTTCTGTTAAACCAGATCGTGGGCTTTGTTGGTTTTCAGGCGCGGGTGGTGGCCGTCTTCCAGGCTTTTCTCGGACAGCCGGTGCGTTGGGTGCCAGGACTCGATATGCAGCCGTTCGCGCCAGCCCTCCCTTTTGCGGCCAGCGAGGCGACATGGCATCCGGCACATGTCGCCGTTGCGTTACGTCAGGCGTGTGATGGGCAACAGGCGAGTTTATCCCGTCATCAGCCAGTCGCAGAGTTACAGCGGCTTTCGCCCGTACTGGCGCACGAACCCGATCTGCTCTCACGGCTTTCCACGCTGATGACAAGCTCATTACGAACAGAGGTGCCGAAGAACGCCTTCGCGTTTGCAACCTTACTGACTGCCCGAATTAATGGCAGCGTCGCTTGCTTCAATGAGCAGGCGCAACGTTCCGTGGAATGTGCCCCGTTCATTGCCACACTCCGTCAGGACGAACGCGAAATACAGCAGTGGGAACGGCGACATCCGGTTGAGCGCATTACGTTGCAAGCGATACAATGGCTCACAAGAGCACCCAATCGTTTTAGCGACGCGCAATTCAACGCATTATCCGGGCACGATTTCTCCTCTGAGCAGGCAATCAACTTACTCAGTTGGTGCGGACTGTGCGGATGGTTAAATCGCCTGAAGATCGCGCTGGGTGAGACCCATTAACCCATTCATTCGCTTAAAGAGCGCTTGATGCGTCAGGCAGAATCGCGTAAAACTGTCAGCCGCTCTTTTGGCCACGAAAATAGACAATTATGCTTCAGGACAACCCGCTGCTAGCGCAGCTTAAACAGCAACTTCACTCCCAGACGCCACGCGCTGAAGGGGTGGTAAAAGCCACGGAAAAAGGCTTTGGCTTCCTGGAAGTCGACGCGCAAAAAAGTTATTTCATCCCGCCACCGCAGATGAAGAAAGTGATGCACGGTGACCGCATTGTCGCGGTAATCCACACGGAAAAAGAACGCGAATCTGCTGAACCCGAAGAACTGATTGAACCCTTCCTGACCCGCTTCGTGGGCAAAATTCAAGGTAAGAACGATCGCCTGTCCATCGTGCCGGATCACCCGTTGCTGAAAGACGCCATCCCGTGCCGTGCTGCTCGTGGCGTGGAACATGAATTTAAAGAGGGTGACTGGGCTGTTGCTGAAATGCGCCGTCATCCCCTGAAAGGCGATCGGACGTTTTACGCCGAATTAACCCAGTTCATCACCTTTGGCGACGATCACTTTGTGCCGTGGTGGGTCACACTGGCGCGCCATAACCTCGAAAAAGAAGCCCCCAACGGCGTCGCCACTGAAATGCTGGATGAAGGTCTCGAACGTCAGGATCTGACTGCTCTGGATTTTGTCACGATTGACAGTGCCAGCACCGAAGATATGGATGATGCGTTATACGCTGAAGAACTCGCAGACGGCAAACTGCAGCTCACCGTCGCCATTGCCGATCCTACCGCATGGATTGCCGAAGGCAGCAAGCTGGATAACATCGCGAAAGTCCGCGCATTTACCAACTATCTGCCGGGTTTCAATATTCCCATGTTGCCGCGCGAACTCTCTGACGATCTGTGCTCCTTGCGCGCGCAGGAAGTTCGTCCTGTTCTCGCCTGCCGGATGACCATTGCGGCTGATGGAACCCTTGAAGACGACATCACGTTCTTCGCCGCGACTATCATTTCAAAAGCAAAACTGGCGTATGACAACGTTTCCGACTGGCTGGAAAACAGAGGAACCTGGCAGCCAGAGAGCGAAGCCATTGCCCGGCAGATCCAACTGCTGCAACGTATTTGTCTGCGCCGTGGCGAATGGCGTCATCACCACGCGCTGGTGTTCAAAGACCGTCCGGATTACCGTTTTGTCCTCGGTGAGAAAGGCGAAGTCCTCGATATCGTTGCGGAACCCCGCCGCATTGCTAACCGTATTGTGGAAGAGTCCATGATCGCCGCAAACATTTGCGCCGCTCGCGTGCTCCGCGATAAGTTAGGTTTTGGTATTTATAACGTTCACATGGGCTTCGACCCGGCCAATGTCGACGCACTGGCGACGCTGCTGTCATCGCACGGTATGCACGTTAATGCCGAAGAAGTCCTGACGCTGGAGGGGTTCTGTAAACTCCGTCGGGAGCTGGATGCGCAACCTTCCGGTTTTCTGGACAGCCGAATTCGCCGCTTCCAGTCTTTCGCCGAGATCAGCACCGAGCCGGGTCCGCACTTTGGTCTTGGTCTCGAAGCCTACGCCACCTGGACATCGCCTATTCGTAAATATGGCGACATGATCAACCATCGTCTGTTGAAAGCCATCATCAAGGGTGAGTCCATTGCGCGTCCGCAGGATGAAACAACCCTGCAAATGGCAGAACGTCGTCGCCTGAATCGTATGGCGGAGCGTGATGTCGGCGACTGGCTGTACGCGCGTTTCCTGAGTGATAAAACCGGAACCGACACGCGTTTCGCGGCAGAAATCATTGATATCAGCCGTGGTGGGATGCGTGTTCGCCTGGTTGATAACGGTGCCGTTGCCTTTATCCCTGCGCCGTTCCTGCATGCGGTTCGCGATGAACTGGTCTGTAGCCAGGAAAACGGAACCGTGCAGATCAAAGGTGAAGTGGTCTACAAAGTGACTGACGTTATCGACGTATCGATTGCCGAAGTTCGCATGGAAACCCGTAGCGTGATTGCTCGCCCGGCGGCCTAACGAACCACCGTACATGCAGTACAACGAATACAACGGTCTTTCCCGATAAGGAAAGACCGTTTTCTTTTTCCTCTCTGAACCGCCCACGCACACTACACTTTAATGATTCATTACGTTTTTTTTGGACTATTTCTCTGTGATGAGTATGCATTTTTCTAAATCTGGATTACAAATTAAAAAATAAATAAAACAAGATGTTCATCCATAGTCACCCGTAAAGGATTCATGGCTAACCTTTCTTCTGAAAGCTTTAGTGTTTTATACAGGACGGTATGCATAATGAAAAATATTCAGGAGCCGGTAACTTTGTTTAGCTACCTGGGGACACACTCTCCTTACTGGCACTTGTCGGAAGATTGCAACATCCTGCACTTATCGGTCACCGAGGTTGCTCAATCGGATCAGACCGTCGAACTCACGCCTGAACAGGCAAACCGCATTCGCGAAATGACCGTGATTACCTCCAGCCTGATGATGACGCTGCCCTTCGATGATAACGATATATCCGTGCATTTGGTGGGTCGAAAAATCAATAAACGTGAATGGGCAGGCAGTGCCTCCGCCTGGCACGATACCCCTTCCGTCGCCCGTGATCTGGTACAAGGGTTATCCTTTGCCGAACAGGTCGTCTCCGAAGCCAATTCCGCCATTGTGATCCTTGATAGCCGGGGCCATATTCAGCGCTTCAACCGTCTCTGTGAAGAGTACACCGGTCTGCAAGAGCACGAAGTCATTGGGCAGAGCGTTTTTAAGTTATTTATGAGCCGCCGCGAAGCCGCCGCCTCACGGCGTAATATTGATGGTTTTTTCCGTAACGGCAACTCTTACGAAATCGAGCGTTGGATAAAGACCCGGAAAGGCCAGCGCCTGTTTCTGTTTCGCAATAAGTTTGTTCATAGCGGTAGCGGCAAAAACGAAATCTATCTGATCTGTTCAGGAACCGACATTACCGAAGAGCGCCGTGCGCAGGAACGCCTGCGGGTGTTAGCCAACACTGACACAATTACCGGACTGCCTAATCGTAACGCCATTCATGAACTGATCAATGATACCATTGATAACGCTGGGGAAAATCAGGTTGGTGTTGTTTATCTTGATCTGGATAATTTCAAAAAGGTGAACGACGCTTACGGACATATGTTTGGCGATCAGTTGTTGCAGGCCGTGTCGCTGGCGATCCTCAGTTGTCTGGAGGAGAATCAGGTGCTGGCCCGCCTGGGCGGTGACGAATTTATCATTCTTGCCACCCATACCTCTCAGGGGTCGCTTGAGGCCGTCTCTTCCCGCATTTTAACGCGTTTACGCCAGCCCTTCCGTATTGGCCTTATCGAAGTGTATACCGGATGCTCTATCGGCATTGCGATGGCCCCTCAACACGGTCACGACAGCGAGAGCATTATTCGCAACGCCGATACGGCAATGTACACCGCTAAAGAGGGTGGACGCGGTCAGTTTTGCGTTTTCTCCCCCGAAATGAACCAGCGGGTATTTGAATATTTGTGGCTGGATACCCATCTGCGCAAAGCCCTCGAAAGCGATCAGCTTTTGATTCACTACCAACCCAAGCTAACCTGGCGCGGCGAAGTTCGCAGCCTGGAAGCGCTGGTGCGCTGGCAATCTCCCGAGCGCGGGCTGATCCCTCCCCGTGATTTTATCTCGTATGCTGAAGAATCTGGTCTGATTGTTCCGCTGGGGCGCTGGGTTATCCTCGAGGTCGTCAGACAGGTTGCCGAATGGCGTGATAAAGGAATTCATCTGCGTGTCGCGGTTAACGTTTCTGCTCGCCAGCTTGCCGATCAGACGATTTTTACTGATCTGAAACAGGTACTCAATGAGCTTAACTTTGAGTATTGCCCTATTGATGTCGAATTGACGGAAAGCTGTTTGATTGAAAATGAAGAATTGGCATTATCTGTCATCCAACAATTTAGCCAGCTGGGCGCGCAAATACACCTGGATGATTTTGGAACCGGGTACTCCTCCCTGTCACAGCTTGCCCGGTTCCCGATTGACGCCATTAAACTTGATCACACCTTCGTCAAAGACATACACAAACAGTCCATCTCGCAATCGCTGGTCCGCGCCATCGTTGCAGTGGCACAGGCCCTGAATCTACAGGTGATTGCTGAAGGGGTGGAAAGCACAAAGGAAGATGCTTTCCTGACCAAAAATGGCATCAATGAACGGCAAGGTTTTTTGTTTGCCAAACCGATGCCCGCCCCCGCGTTTGAACGCTGGTACAAACGTTATCTGAGCAAAAAAATGCGCTAGCGTTGGCGCTAAACGAGGCGTTATCCGTACAGAATTAAGGCCATTTCACCGCAAACCTATCTGTCTGTATTGACAGAAGATATGATATTTCTCACGGGTTGTGAGTAATCCTATTTTTCCCTTCTCTTTTGCGATGATTTTCTGCATCATTAAAATCAAACACATTCTGACGTAAGGATAACCACCATGTCTGATATCGACGCGCAACGTGTCGCTGAGCGAATTGATACCGTACTGGATATCCTTGTCGCAGGCGATTACCATTCTGCCATCCATAACCTTGAAATACTGAAAGCAGAGTTATTAAGCCAGGTGAACGACGATACTAAATCGTCGTCAAAACACCCCAGATCCCCCTGGGAGATCTAACAATACAGGGCTCCATCTGACGTCGGGCATGACCTGACTCAGAATACGTAGCACCCTTTTACTCCACGGTATGGATACCATTATAAAAATTAACGCTATGAATTCCCGACAACAATCTATTTTACAAATGGTGATTGATAAAGGCCGCATGAGTGTGGCCGAGCTGGCGAAAATCACCGGTGTTTCTGAAGTGACGATTCGACAGGATCTCAACACGCTCGAGAAACAGAGCTATCTGCGCCGCGCTCATGGTTTTGCCGTTTCACTGGACAGTGAAGATGTTGAAACGCGCATGATGACTAACTATACCCTCAAACACCAACTTGCCGAGTTTGCCGCTTCTCTGGTCAATCCGGGGGAATCGGTATTTATTGAAAACGGCAGCAGTAACGCGCTTCTGGCGAGAACTCTGGCTGAACAAAAAGACGTTACGATTATTACCGTCAGCAGCTACATTGCACACTTGCTGAAGGAAACCCCTTGTGAGGTGATCCTGCTTGGTGGAATCTATCAGAAAAAAAGTGAAAGTATGGTCGGTCCGTTAACCCGACAGTTCATCCAACAGGTTCACTTCAGTAAGGCTTTCATCGGGATTGATGGCTGGCAACCTGAAACCGGATTTACCGGACGGGATATGATGCGTTCTGATGTGGTCAATGCGGTTCTGGAAAAAGGGGCAGAAGCCATTGTGCTGACCGACAGCTCCAAATTCGGCACTGTACACCCGTATACGCTCGGCCCATTAGCCAACTTCAGTCGTGTGATTACTGATTCAAAAATCAGCGCTAACGACCAACAGGAACTGGAGCTCGCCGGGTTAACGGTGAACATCATTGAATCCCAGGCCTGACCGCTTTTCAGATGATTTGCCACCCGGCAAATCATCGCCTCTCTCTGAGATTTTTCTGATCAGCCAATTAAGACTATTTACCTTTAGTAAATGAATCAAAGTCGTAAAATTAATGTTAGCGATATAACAGGAAGTGACTATCACCTGCGTGATAATAGGCTATACCTGCGCAACACGGTTTTACGGAATGCTACTTTGATGGCCTCTGTCTTAGCTATAGTTAAAGAGACTTGCTTCCGTGAATCATTAATTCAGGAGAAAGTATTATGTTTGCAACGAGCAAAAAAATGACTGCCGCTGTATTGGCAATTACCCTTGCGATGTCACTGAGCGCATGTTCTAACTGGTCTAAACAAGATCGCAGCACGGCAATTGGTGCAGGCGCTGGTGCAGTCGGCGGCGCGGTCTTAACTGACGGCAGCGCACTGGGTACGCTGGGTGGTGCTGCTGTGGGTGGTATTATCGGCCACCAGGTGGGTAAATAATTTACGGTTGACCTGCTTGATATAAAAATACGATATTTGTGTTCTGGTCTGACTGAAAATAATATTTACTGCTGCATTTGAAGCCACGGAAAATACCGTGGCTTTTTTGTTAGCCGCCAGCTAATTTGACTTTCATTCCTTTGGCTTCCAGCAACGATTTAATCAGATCGCGCTTATCCCCCTGAATTTCAATGACACCCTCTTTCACCGCACCGCCGCAGCCGCATTTTTTCTTCAGTTCCGCAGCCAGTGTTGTCAGCCCGGCATCATCCATATCAATACCGGTAATCAGACAAACGCCTTTTCCTTTACGCCCGCTGGTCTGACGCTGAATACGGACAATGCCGTCACCTTTAGGACGCTCAGGCGCAACTTCTGGCTCATGAATACGGCCCGCGTCTGTGGAATACACCAGACGACTGTTGGAATCGTTCATTATGCTCCTCGTTTCAACGACGCGTTGATGGCTTTCAGGGTTTGCGCAGGGTCTTCTGACTGCGTTACCGGACGACCAATCACCATATAATCCACACCCGCAGACATCGCCTGTTCAGGGGTCATAATACGACGTTGATCGCCTGCGTCACTCCCCTGAGGACGGATGCCCGGCGTCACCAGTTTAAACGCTTCACCAAATGCCTGCTTGAATCGCACGGCTTCCTGCGCTGAACAGACCACGCCGTCCAGACCACAGTTTTGCGTTAAACGCGCCAGACGTTCTGCATGTTCCGCAGGTGACAACGTCACGCCGAGATCACGTAAGTCACTCGCTTCCATACTGGTCAGTACTGTCACCGCAATCAGCAGTGGCGCGTCTTTACCAAAGGGGGTTAATGCCTCACGCGCGGCGGTCATCATCCGCGTCCCACCCGAAGCATGCACATTGACCATCCACACGCCAAGGTCTGCGGCAGCGGCAACCGCATGGGCGGTGGTATTAGGAATATCGTGAAATTTCAGGTCGAGAAAGATATCAAACCCGCGCTGTTGCAAATCACGAACGAGTTGCGGCCCGAAGAGTGTGAACATCTCCTTGCCCACTTTCAGGCGGCAATCACGAGGATCGATTTTGTCGACGAAAGCCAGCGCTTTATCACGATTATTATAATCCAGGGCAACAACGACAGGAGAATCAGTAGCCGCGCGAGAAGAAGATGAAGCAGTAAACGTCATGACCAGACCTTCTTATGATGGGCGCCGGGTGCGGCGCGAAATAGGTAAACGGCGTGCATTCTACCCGCGAGAGGCTCAAATTAACAGGCTCGTTTGTGTTCCTGCCAGACTTCGTTGCACGTCTGCCAGAGGTTGCGAGATGAAAGATAATAAGGATGTTGTAACTAAAATGAGATTTTTTTTAAAACTACTGACCGTCAAGACCGCGAATAGGTTTGATAGTCGACCACGCACGGCAAGACGGACAGTGCCAGTACAGCGTATAAGCCGTGAAACCGCATTTCTGGCAGCGATAACGGGGTTTACTCCGTACCTGCTCGCCGACCATATCGCGCAGCACCATCAGACTCTCTTTGGCGCGCCCTTCTTCTGCTTCATTTAGGTGGTAGTCCATCAATTTATGGAATACACGCATCGTGGGATGACGCTGCAACTGACGGGTGATATAAACCTGAGCGACATCATTGCCTTCACGGCCTTCCAGAATATCAGCCAGCATTAATTCCGCAGCCGCGCCGGTGTTCTCTTCAACTGCCCGACGTAAAAACTCAGCCCATTCGTCATTCTTACCAAGCTGTTGGTAGCAGGTTTGCAACATCTCCAGCGTTTCGCTGACCAACTCTTTATCCTGCGAGATGACCCGCTGCAGGCACTCAACTGCTTTGGCATAGTCGCTATTTGCCATATACACCCGCCCCATCATGATCGAGACTCTGGCGCTATTTTTGTCAGCCGCAGCCCCTTTCTTTAGCAGTGCCATGGCACGATCCATATCGTCACTGCCTATCTGTTGCAGCGCTAACTCGCAATAGAAATGGGCAATCTCAATACGCTGTTTATCCTTGCCGAGTTTTACTAGCCGCTCCGCAACGTCGATCGCTTTTTGCCAGTCGCTGGTCGCCTGGTAGATTTGCAGTAGTTGCTGTAACGCGCTGATGCGAAAGTCTGTCTCATCAATCAACTGGGTGAACATGTCTTCTGCGCGATCATACAATCCCGCCGCCATGTAATCGCGGCCCAACTGTTGAATCGCCAAAAGGCGTTGTTCGTAGGTTAGCGAGGCGCTTTCCATCAAGGTTTGGTGAATACGGATGGCCCTGTCGACTTCGCCACGTGAACGAAACAGGTTTCCGAGGGTGAGATGAGCCTCAACGGTGCCGGTATCCTCTTTTAGCATGTCGAGGAACAGATCCACCGCTTTGTCCTGTTGGTTACTCAGGAGGAAGTTAACCCCCGCGACATAATCGCGAGACAAGCGGTTAGCTTCATCCTGTTTTGTTTGTTGCGCACTTCTGCGACCCATATACCAGCCATACGCTGCCGCTACAGGTAAAAGCAGAAACAACAACTCCAACATAAATGATTATTCCTTCACAACCGACGAATCGGTAGTTACCGCAACGTCGGTCGCAGGTGCAAGCTGGTTTTCCAGTCGTTTAATTTTACGTTCTGCGCGCGTCAGAGAAACGCGAACCCGCAGCCAGAACAGACCGCAAATCAGCCAACCAATGGCAAAACCTGCGGCAAACAGGACGGCAAGCAAAGTCGAGATACGATACTCGCCCTGAGCCAGCAGGTAGTTAAATGTCACCTGTTGATCGTTTTGCGCACCCAATGTTACCGAAATAACAAAAATCGCCAACACCAGTAAGAAAATGAGTAAATATTTCACATTACTTCCCGTTATGTGGTTTGAGCGAATAAATCGTGTTCAACTTACCGCATTCATCCTGTTAAATTACCATTTTCACGACGAGTGCGAAATGGAAAAGCGCCCTGCCAGCAAATGATTTAAGGGCAAATTACGGAAAATCAACCACGATCAGTCTTCTTGTTCACGTTCTGCAATCTCACGAACCTCTTCCACTGGCGGCGTTAAAGGCCCGCACAGCCGCTGCGCAAGCCAGGTCGCCAGCGTGACCAGAAGCCAGGATATCACGGTCGCAACCACTACATCGCGAGGCCAATGCATCCCCAACAACATACGGCTCCCCATCACTCCTGTCGCCCAAATCAATAACACCGCAATCGTCAGGGTTCGTCTGCGCGGCCATAACAGCCCCACAGCCAACAATGCCCAACTGGCCGCAAACATCGTATGCCCGGAAGGAAAGGCGAAACCGGTCTCTTTTTGCCAGTGTTTGCGCAAAAAGCTCGGAATATCATGCTGTCCGGACAGTTGTTCTTTCACTAAGTTACCACGTTCTTTACGCTTTAAAGTGTAGAACTCATCAACAGGAATATGGTGTGTTTTTTCCAGCCAAATGACAAACGGACGGGGTTCCTGTACACGTTCTTTGACCCACGATTTTATCCCCTGACCCAGCATAATCGCCGCTGCGAGGATCGCAAATAGCACAATGGCCGCTTTGAGGCGAAAGCGTAAACACCAAAGAAACCAAACGCACAGAATCACATGGGTGATAATTCCCCAGGGCTGAGTGACGGTTTCCGTTACCCAGTATAAGGCTTTTAACCACCAGACAGGGTGTCCCGGCTGCCAGGTCCAGCCCGATATCCACACGGAAACAGGCATGACAAGTAACAACGCGGCGCCGACAGCGGTACGTTTGGCAATTGAAAGCATAAACTCTCCCTTTTGATAAGCCTCGCAATCATAACCGAAAATGACGCAGGTCGGGAAAATTGACAAATTTGTGCCATTCCAAATTCGAACGCACGACAGTGATTAGGTGAAGTCCGTCGGCTTATGGCAAAATAGACGAATACAGAAGCCAACAGGCGACGGCACGTCAGGTGCCAGCATAATCTGGAGAAATACATGCAGCTTAAACGCGTGGCAGAAGCCAAACTGCCAACCCCATGGGGCGATTTCCTGATGGTGGGATTTGAAGAACTGGCAACCGGACACGATCACGTCGCGCTGGTCTATGGCGATACTTCTGGGAAAACACCAGTCCTGGCGCGTGTCCATTCTGAATGTTTAACGGGCGACGCGCTGTTCAGCCTGCGCTGTGATTGCGGATTTCAGCTCGAAGCCGCACTTTCGCACATTGCGGAAGAAGGTCGCGGTATCTTGCTGTATCACCGTCAGGAAGGTCGTAATATTGGCCTGCTCAATAAGATTCGCGCGTACGCGTTGCAGGATCAAGGCTATGACACGGTTGAAGCCAACCACCAATTAGGTTTTGCGGCAGATGAGCGTGACTTTACCCTCTGTGCAGATATGTTTAAGTTGCTGGGTGTGGATGAAGTTCGCCTGCTCACCAACAATCCGAAGAAAGTCGAAATCCTGACAGAAGCAGGTATCAATATCGTTGAGCGCGTTCCGCTGATTGTCGGGCGTAACCCGAAGAATGCGCACTATCTTGATACCAAAGCCGCCAAAATGGGCCATTTGCTGAATAAGTAAATACTCGTCTTGTATAATCCGGTCAGTAAAGCCCCTTCCTGTCTGTAAAAAGCCTGCTTACGCAGGCTTTTTTTGATCGTTTAGTGCAGCATATTACGAATCACGTAGTGCAGAATTCCATCGTTTTGGTAATACGTTAACTCGGTCGCCGTATCAATGCGGCATCGACAAGGGACCACTTCTGTACTGCCATCAGCCCGGGTCAGGGTGACCGGGATCGTAGCACCTGGCTTCAGTTTTTGGAGATCCACAATATCAATAATTTCTTCACCGGTTAGCCCCAGTGTTTTACGGCTCACGCCTTGCGGGAACTCCAGGGGCAAAATCCCCATCCCAATCAGGTTCGAACGGTGGATACGCTCAAAAGACTCCGCAATTACCACGCGGATCCCCAGCAATCGTGGTCCTTTCGCCGCCCAGTCACGACTCGATCCTGAGCCATACTCCTTCCCGGCGATAATCGCCAGCGGCGTATTCTCCTGTTGATACTGCATCGCCGCATCATAGATCGTCACAACCCCGGCATCCAGTAAATGACGCGTCATTCCGCCTTCGACCCCTGGCACCATTTCGTTACGAATACGAATATTGGCAAAGGTGCCGCGCATCATCACTTCATGGTTGCCGCGTCGCGAACCGTACGAGTTAAAGTCTTTACGCTCTACGCCACGCCCTTGCAGATAGCGTCCTGCCGGGCTATCCGGCTTGATGCTCCCGGCGGGCGAAATGTGGTCTGTGGTGACTGAGTCGCCCAGCATGGCAAGAATTCGCGCCCCATGAATATCAGCAACCGGATCAGGTTGAGCCTGCATCTCGTCAAAGAAGGGCGACAGGCGAATATAGGTCGAATCATGCTGCCAGCCATAGGTGTCTGAACGTTCAGTCTCAATCGCTTTCCATTCCGCAGTGCCTTCAAAAACTTCCGCATACTCTTTACGGAACATCTCGGTTGAAACTTGCGCAACGGCGCGGGCAATCTCTTGCGCCGACGGCCAGATATCTTTCAGATAGACCGGATCGCCGTTTTTGTCATGACCAAGCGGATCTTTCGCCAGATTGATGTTCATATTTCCGGCCAGCGCATAGGCCACTACCAGCGGCGGCGACGCCAGCCAGTTCGTTTTCACCAGCGGATGGATTCGGCCTTCAAAGTTACGGTTGCCAGAAAGCACCGCCCCCACGGTCAAATCCCCTTTTTTGATGGCGGTTTCGATAGGATCAGGCAACGGGCCGGAGTTACCGATACAGGTAGTGCAACCATACCCCACCAGGTTGAATCCAAGCTCGTCGAGATACGGCGTCAGCTTTGCCTGCGCCAGATAATCGGAGACCACTTTTGAACCAGGCGCCAGCGAGGCTTTTACCCAGGGCTGACGTTTCAGTCCGAGTGTTACCGCTTTTTTCGCCAGTAACCCTGCCGCCATCAATACGCTAGGGTTTGAGGTATTGGTACAGGAAGTGATGGCCGAAATCACCACCGCGCCATCCGGTAGCTGGTATTGATGACCGTTCAGAACATAATCAACAGGCTGTCGGTCTTTTTGCGCCGTGTTCAGTTCCAGTTCGTTACTGGCGGCAAAGGCTTTCGGTACATCGCCCAACGCCACCCGATCCTGCGGGCGCTTAGGGCCTGCCAGGCTCGCTTCAACGTCGCCCATGTCTAATTCCAGCGAACTGGTGAACATCGGTTCATCGCCAGCGTTGCGCCACATGCCTTGCGCTTTCGCATAGGCCTCCACCAGCGCGACCTGTTCATCGCTACGTCCGCTTAACTTCATATAATCCAGTGTAACGGCATCAATCGGGAAGAAACCGCATGTCGCCCCATATTCTGGAGACATATTGGCGATAGTTGCCCGATCGGCCAGCGGTAGCGAATCCAGCCCATCACCGTAGAATTCGACGAATTTGCCAACCACACCCTGTTTACGCAACATTTGCGTGACCGTCAGCACCAGGTCAGTGGCGGTAATGCCTTCCTGCAATTTACCGGTCAGTTTGAACCCCACCACATCAGGGATCAGCATCGACACGGGTTGGCCCAGCATCGCCGCTTCCGCTTCGATCCCCCCGACACCCCACCCTAAAACTCCCAGACCATTAATCATGGTGGTGTGTGAATCCGTTCCCACCAGCGTATCCGGATAAGCCACCCACTCGCCATCCTGTAGCTCGCTCCAGACCGCTTTACCCAGATACTCAAGGTTAACCTGGTGGCAAATTCCGGTTCCCGGAGGGACTACGCTGAAGCGGTTAAACGCCTGCTGCCCCCAACGCAAGAAGGCATAACGTTCGTGGTTACGCTCCATCTCCAGTCGGACGTTTTCTTCAAATGCGCCCTCATCGCCAAAATGATCGACCGTGACCGAATGGTCAATCACCAGATCAACGGGAGAAAGCGGGTTCACTTTGCTCGTATCCCCCCCCAGACGCTTTACCGCCTCACGCATTGCCGCCAGATCAACCACCGCTGGCACACCGGTAAAATCTTGCATCAGAACACGGGCCGGGCGATAGGCAATTTCACGGTCAGCATGGGCGTTTTTCAGCCATCCTGCCAGCGCCCGGATATCGTCTTCCGTGACCGAGTCACCATCCTGCCAACGCAGGAGGTTTTCGAGCAGCACTTTCAATGATTTGGGTAAGCGGGTGATGTCACCCAAAGATTTGGCGGCCAGCGGCAGGCTGTAGTAATGCCAGGTTTTGTCTTTGACCTGTAACGTGTCCTTACTGGCTTCTCGTAAGGTTGACGACATAGCTCCTCCTTAATAACAGGGTTTGCGAATCCCTTGATGAATTTATAAAAATCAATAATTTACATCCAATTATCTTAATGTAATTTTTTCTTCACGCCTTTGCTGGCGCGGATCGCATTCTTTAATCTTAGGAAAGATTTTTGCTCTTTGTCGTTTAATTATCAGCCAATTAGTCAATCCAATTTTATTTATCTGCCTTCCATGACAATTGATTTCCGTTCACCACAATCACCGTCAGCAGGCTGCGGATACAGCCCGTCACGTCTGCATTAGTGCCACTACGTGGTCTCCTTCAAATTTTTAATCACGTTGATTACCTGAACCTTTGAGGCTGTTCCAGGCTTCGGTTTTCAGTTCGCCTTTAACCGAAACGCTCCCCGCCGGGCGGGCGTTGTTCCTCTGAAACAGGGAATTGATGCCCATGCCAACAGTTTGGGTGTGTTGCATAACCGGGTCATCCCAACCTTCTGGTTATTACCCCACGCGCGAACGAACGGGCTTTTGGGTATTTTTTCTCATCGACCTCCCCTTTCTAATCTAAATCCACTCGGGAAAATACTGCAGTTTGTTGATAAATGGGTTATCACTCCTTCCGACAGCATTTAATGTAAATAAATGAACCGCAGAACTGATACTAATAAATAGCAAGCCTTATAGTGTTTTATTTTGTGATCAGTACTGACCTCATTTAAGGAGGCATTATGCAAAAGAAACAACCTACATCGGCAGGCAGACATGACAATACGCGAGTGAATTTTCAGTTAATCCGGTATGTTATTGCATTCATTTTAATAATCTCAGCGGTTATATGGCTTTTTTACCCTTAACCATGACCTCTGTAAAAAACCTGCCAGCCCCCCTCAATACAGGGGGCTGACTGACTCCGTTAGCCATAAACAATAACCCCATAAGGGCGAATGTAGGTCTGGGTACGTTGATGATATTCAGTATATTAAGAGTGGAGAATTCGCATCCCTGAGACTTCTTGAGAAAGTGATTATCTCGCAGAACGACGCTATGAGGGGGATACCGAAGTGATCCTACCCATATAATATGGACACGACCCTAAGCGGTTTTTTTGGTTTTCAAATTATACCGGACAGAGACCACCACAAGCACTGACTGTCGTTAGCACCCAGGGTTTCTCTCTCATGCCGGGATACTGTAATTCGAATCAGATGAAGTTCATTGAAATTTTTTTCAGCACTATATTGCTGTGGTGTAAAAATAATGACAGTTCAGGGTATTAATAACCTGAAGCAAAAGGGGAGAATAGGAATTTTATCGATTATTGTTTCTGTTGCTCATCATCCGCAAATGAATCAATAAATGCCTGCTGTTGCTGCGTCAATTTCCATGACTCTGGAATATGCGTCAAGCATCCCGTTGCCGTTTCATTCTCGTCATCACTATGCTGACGTTGTTTCAACAAGGCTGACTGCTGCTCTTGTGCGGCCATCATTTATCCCCACACTTTCCAGACCAACAGCGCAACCACAACCCAGAACAGCGCGGAGCCAACAAAAACCATCCGCCAGGCTTTGCGTTTCAGCTCAGGATCTCGGCGTTGTTCCTGGTTTCCAGACGACATTGCTAACCTCATACAATCGGCATCACTTATTGTTTTAGCATCAAACGATTGATGCAACTAATCATCAGATGAGACAAATCCTAAAGAAACTTTAGTCAGAAATCCAGCGAATTTACGAATCGTTTTCAGTGAATAAATCAATCTTTTGACACGAAATAAATATTTGATGAGTGAAATTTGCGAGGTGAGGAATTTATAACTACTTTACAACCTGATTACCTTGAATATTATGCGGTTACTATTTTCAGGAGCGTTGATTCAAATTCCAGGTCGATATATCCGACATTATTTTGGTATCTCCCACTCGCAGGAGATACCCAAAACAGCACATTCGTGATTACTTCTCAGGCAGTTTAATATCGTTAAACATAGCTTCGATTTCTTCATTAGAACGTAATGCCACTGCGGTATCTACCACATCACGCGTCAAATGCGGCGCGAAACGCTGAATAAAATCATACATATAACTACGTAAGAATGTGCTACGACGAAAACCAATCTTGGTGGTGCTATGGCTGAAAATATCATGCGCATCAACACGTACAAGGTCAGGATCGGCAATGGGATCCACCGCCATGCTGGCAATCACCCCAACCCCAAGCCCCAGTCTGACGTAGGTTTTGATAACGTCTGCATCCGTTGCGGTAAAGACAATACGCGGCGTTAAACCCGCACGATTAAACGCGGTGTCCAGTTCAGAACGCCCGGTAAAGCCAAAGGTGTAAGTCACCAGCGGATATTGCGCCAGCTCTTCAATCGACACCGATGATTTCGCCGCCAGCGGATGCTCCGGAGTCACGACAATAGAGCGGTTCCAGTGATAACACGGCAGCATGACCAGATCGTCGTACAGATGCAGCGCCTCGGTGGCGATGGCGAAATCCGCATTGCCTTTGGATACCGCTTCCGCAATTTGTGTTGGCGATCCCTGATGCATATGCAACGACACGCGTGGATAACGCTCGATAAATCCCTTGATGACATTTGGCAGTGCGTAGCGGGCCTGAGTATGCGTGGTGGCAATATACAGCGAGCCTTTATCTGGCCATGTATGTTCCCCTGCTACCGACTTAATTGCATCAACCTTTGACAACACTTCACGTGCGATGCGAATAATTTCCTGCCCCGCCGGAGTGACTTGCGTAAGATGTTTCCCGCTGCGGGCAAAAATCTGGATACCAAGCTCATCTTCCAGCATCCGCACCTGTTTACTGATGCCCGGCTGAGAGGTGTAAAGTCCTTCTGCTGTTGAGGAAACATTAAGGTTGTGATTAACCACCTCAACAATATAGCGAAGCTGCTGTAATTTCATGTTAGCCATCCAGATTTGCGCCATCAGATCATCGTTTGAGAGCAAACTCCGCCGAGTTGCTAATACGATTTAATAATAAGAAAGTCGATAACTATAACCACTATATCATTTATATTTGTAGTGTATAGACGTCACGAAAAATAATAAGCCACCCATAAAAAAGGCCGCTTTCGCGACCTTTTACACCAACTAACTGTCAGTTAACGGTTATTTCTTACCTTCTACCCACTTACCGTCAACAAAGAAGGCTGACCAGCCGGTCGCTTTTCCGTCTTTCTCCGCAGCAACATATTGCTGTTTCGTTTTACGACTGAAGCGTACCAGTGTCTTATTACCTTCGGCGTCCTGTTGCGGCGCATCGGCCAGATAACGCAGTTTCTCCGGCAGACGATCGCGGAAGCGGTACAGCTCTTCGACGAGCGGCGCACGTGTTTCACGTGATTTCGGGAACGTATTCGCCGCCAGGAAGATACCCGCAGCCCCGTCACGCAGTACGAAGTAAGCATCGGATTTTTCACACGGCAGTTCAGGCAGCGGAACCGGATCTTCCTTCGGTGGAGCCACTTCGCCGTTACGCAAAATCTTACGGGTGTTTTTGCACTCGTCGTTGGTGCAGGCCATATACTTACCAAAACGCCCCATTTTCAGGTGCATTTCAGAACCACATTTCTCACATTCAACGATCGGGCCGTCATACCCCTTGATGCGGAACTCGCCTTCTTCGATTTCGTAACCGTCGCAGGTCGGGTTGTTACCACAAACGTGCAGTTTACGTTTCGGATCGATCAGATAGCTGTCCATCGCTGTGCCACATTTCTGGCAGCGACGTTTAGCACGCAGGGCGTTGGTTTCTGCATCATCGCCTTCGAGCACGTTCAGCACTTCGTTTTCCGGCACCAGGTTAATGGTGGTTTTGCAGCGCTCTTTCGGCGACAGAGCATAACCGGAACACCCGAGGAACACCCCAGTGCTGGCGGTACGAATCCCCATCTGACGACCACAGGTTGGGCAGTCAATACTGGTCAACACCATCTGATTCGGACGCATACCGCCCTCTTCAGGATCTTTCTCCGCTTTATCCAGTTGCTGAGTAAAATCACTGAAGAAGTTGTCAAGAACGCCTTTCCATTCGGCTTCGTGATTCGCCACCTGGTCAAGGCTGTTTTCCATTTGCGCGGTAAAATCGTAGTTCATCAACTCGCGGAAGTTTTCTTCCAGACGGTCGGTGACGATTTCGCCCATTTTTTCCGCGTAGAAACGACGGTTCTCAACACGCACATAACCACGATCCTGGATAGTAGAAATGATCGACGCATACGTTGACGGACGACCGATACCGCGTTTTTCAAGCTCTTTCACCAGCGACGCTTCACTAAAGCGTGCCGGCGGTTTGGTGAAGTGCTGCGCCGGAGTCAGTTCGACCAGCGTCAGCGTATCGCCTTTATTCACGGCAGGTAACGTGCGATCCTCATCACCCTTACGCAGGGCAGGCATCACTTTGGTCCAGCCGTCAAAACGCAGGATACGACCACGCGCTTTCAGACGGAAATCCCCCGCGCCAACGGTCAGCGTGGTGGAATCGTACTGTGCCGGAGTCATCTGACAGGCGACAAACTGACGCCAGATCAGTTGATACAGTTTCTGCGCATCGGCTTCCATATCCTTCAGGACTTCCGCCTGAACGGAGACATCTGATGGACGAATCGCTTCGTGCGCTTCCTGCGAGTTTTCTTTGCTCGCGTACTGATTGGCGCTCTCCGGCAGATATTTCTTGCCGAAGTTGTCGTTAATGTAATCACGCACCATGGATACCGCATCCTGACTCAGGTTTGTTGAGTCAGTACGCATGTAAGTGATGTAACCCGCTTCATACAAGCGCTGCGCCATCATCATGGTTTTTTTAACGCCAAAGCCCAGACGCGTACTGGCCGCCTGCTGTAGCGTGGAGGTGATAAACGGCGCGCCCGGCTTGCTGCTGGTCGGTTTATCTTCACGTTCCAGTACGCTATAGCGCGCTTTCTCCAGCAGACTCACCGCCGCCAGCGTTTGCTCGCGGTTAACCGGACGGAACGGCTTATCGTTCTGGTGCGTGACCTCCAGCGGTAACGCATCGCCAGACGGCGTGGTCGTGCTGGCATCGACTTCCCAGAACTCTTCAGGAACAAACGCTTTGATCTCGCGCTCGCGCTCAACCACCAGGCGTACCGCGACGGACTGAACACGACCGGCAGACAGGCCACGCGCAATCTTTTTCCACAACAGCGGAGAGACCATATAGCCTACGACGCGGTCCATAAAGCGACGCGCCTGTTGCGCATTAACACGATCAATATTCAGTTCACCGGGCTTTTCAAATGCCTGGCGAATGGCGTTTTTGGTAATTTCGTTAAACACCACACGACTGTAGCGTGCGTCGTCGCCCCCGATCACTTCCCGCAGGTGCCATGCAATGGCTTCCCCTTCGCGGTCAAGGTCGGTTGCGAGATAGATGTGGTCAGCTTTTTCAGCTAACTGTTTAAGTTCAGAGACAACCTTCTCTTTACCGGGCAGCACTTCGTAGTGCGCATCCCAGTTATGCCACGGGTCAACCCCCATACGATTGACGAGAGCGCCACGTTCATCCTTTTTGGGCTTTTTAGCCGTTTTGGTGGAGGTAGAGTCGGCGCTCTTTTTAGCTGCTGAGCCACTGGTCGGCAAATCACGGATATGACCGACGCTGGATTTCACCACGTAGTCATTACCCAGATACTTGTTGATCGTTTTGGCTTTTGCCGGGGACTCAACGATGACAAGAGCTTTACCCATATTCACCTTTACCTAATTTGATTCTTCCAGGAATGCGTCGCACGTTGATTCACCTTCCGCTGGCGACGAGACACCGATATGGTCTCTGCGACGACGGATATCAACCCCTTATACTGACTGTGTGCACGAAATAGTCAGGTGACTGAGTTAACAGGCTTTTTAGCACACAAGCGCTATAGCACGACGGAATTGTGGTCGAATGTCAAGCAAATCTGTTGCCAGATTGACGAAAGCGTCACACTGTACCTGATAAAATCCGTTACGCAACTTTATTAGCATGCAAAAACAAATCTCGCCAGTGCAGCCCATGTCATAGAGACCTCGATTTCCTCATGGAATATTTGCCCATAAGCGACGCTCGGCGTAGACTAATGTCCTTGTTTAAGGAGTAAAAAATGCACAAAGACACTCAACCCATCGATCGTGAAACACTGCTGAAAGAAGCCAACAAAATCATTCGTGAGCATGAGGACACGCTGGCGGGGATTGTAGCCACCGGTGTGACACAGCGAAACGGTGTACTGGTGTTCAGTGGCGATTACTTTTTAGACGAGCAAGGATTGCCAACCCCTAAAAGCACCGCGGTGTTTAACATGTTTAAACATTTAGCCCATGTGCTCTCTGAGAAGTATCACCTGATCGATTAAAAGCAAAACGCGAGGCTCAGGCCTCGCGTTTTCGTTTACATCAGCGGCTTTTGCCCGCGCTGCCACCAGCGAAGCAACAGTTTGTCCGCACTTTCTGCCACACTGCCCGTAAAGCGATCCATCAGTTTTTTACGCTGCATAAAACGTACGTTCAACACTTCGCGACCTTCCATCAGATCGAGGATGACGTCATCACTGGTATTGATCTCGTCCACAAGCCCTTTTTCCAGCGCCTGTTGACCATACCAGTGTTCACCCGTCGCCACCTTTTCGATGTCCAGACTCGGGCGCATCTGCTGTACAAACGCTTTAAACAGATGATGGGTTTCATTCAGATCTTCGCGGAATTTCTGACGCCCTTCTTCTGTATTTTCCCCCAACAGCGTTAGCGTACGTTTGTACTGTCCGGCAGTATGCAATTCAATATCAATCTCTTTGTTTTTCAGGAAACGGTTAAAGTTTGGAATTTGTGCGACGACCCCAATCGAACCCACAATCGCAAACGGTGCCGAAACAATTTTATCGGCCACGCAAGCCATCATGTAACCGCCGCTGGCCGCCACTTTATCGACCGTCACTGTCAAGGGAACCTGCTTATCGCGCAGGCGCTGTAATTGTGACGCCGCCAGTCCATAGCCGTGGACAACCCCTCCGGGACTTTCCAGGCGAACCACCACCTGATCCTGCGGTTTAAACACCGCCAGCACCGCCGTCACTTCTTCACGTAATGCGCTCACTTCGTGCGCATCCATGCTGCCTTTGAAGTCAAGAACCCAGACACGGGGCTTCCCGCGAGCGTCGCTTTCTCCCAACTTCGCTTTCGCTTTCGCGGCCTTCGCCTCCAGCTTGTGTTTCTTTTTCTGCGCCTTATGCCAACATTTTTGCTGTGCGCCATCCAGCAGGCTCATCGCCAGCTCTTCTTTCATCTCTTTATACTGCTCACTGAGATTCGTCACCCGTAACTCACCGCGTTGACGTTTACGCTGGGTAGCATTCACAACAATCATGGCAATGGCGCCAATCGCCGCCACCACAGTGACGATCTTTGCTAAAAACAACCCATATTCAGACAACAATTCCACGAGTCCCACCTTGGTTAAACAACACAACTTCGGCTCAGTGTACAACAGGCCAGTAAACCCGTCTCGCTTCATCCATCTGGATGTTACTCAGTGAAAAACATGACAAAGTGTTCATTTTCCGGTGTTATCGCTGTTGGCTGATTGAAAAACCGTAGGGTTTCAGGCATAAAACCGAAAAGTTAATGAAAAGATAAGCCAACTGGCAGGGTGACCCAACGCGTCACCGAGGAGTAGCCGTGCATTACCAACCCAAACACGATTTATTGCAGGACCGCATTATTCTGGTCACTGGTGCCAGCGACGGCATCGGCCGGGAGGCCGCACTCACCTACGCCCGCTACGGCGCCAGCGTCATTTTACTTGGCCGTAATGAAGAAAAACTGCGTGAGGTCGCGCAGGCCATTGCCGGGACAACAGGTTCACTGCCACAGTGGTTTACGCTGGATTTGCTGACCTGTACCTCAGAAAACTGCCATCATCTGGCCCAGCGCATTGAGGCGCACTACCCGCGCCTTGACGGTGTATTGCACAACGCCGGACTGCTCGGCGATATTTGCCCGATGAGCGAACAGAATCCGCAGGTCTGGCAGGACGTGGTGCAGGTCAACGTTAACGCAACATTTATGCTGACGCAGGCGTTGCTTCCTTTATTACTCAAATCGGATGCTGGTTCACTGGTGTTTACCTCTTCCAGCGTCGGGCGACAGGGCCGCGCTAACTGGGGTGCGTATGCGACCTCAAAATTTGCAACGGAAGGCATGATGCAGGTGCTGGCAGATGAGTATCAAAATCGCCATTTGCGGGTCAATTGCATCAATCCTGGTGGCACACGCACCGGTATGCGCGCCAGCGCCTTCCCGACAGAAGATCCTTTAAAACTGAAAACCCCCGCCGATATTATGCCGCTTTACCTGTGGCTGATGGGCGATGACAGCCGTCGTAAAACCGGTATGACTTTTGATGCCCAACCGGGCCGTAAACCAGGAATCGCCCAATGAGTGAAGAACGCTACCAACAACGCCAACAACGCGTAAAAGACAAAGTTGATGCCCGCGTTGCGGCGGCACAAGACGAACGCGGTATCGTGATTGTGTTTACTGGCAACGGCAAGGGTAAGACCACCGCCGCATTTGGCACGGCGACGCGTGCGGTGGGTCATGGAAAGCACGTCGGCGTGGTGCAGTTCATCAAAGGCACCTGGCCAAACGGGGAGCGGAATTTGCTTGAACCCCATGGCGTAGAGTTTCAGGTAATGGCGACAGGTTTTACCTGGGAAACGCAAAACCGCGAAGCCGATACCGCCGCGTGCCTGGCCGTCTGGGAACACGGTAAACGCATGCTGGCCGACGCAACACTGGATATGGTGGTGCTGGACGAGTTGACCTATATGGTGGCGTACGACTATCTGCCGCTTGAAGAGGTCCTGAACGCGCTAAATGCACGCCCGGCACACCAGACAGTGATTATCACGGGTCGTGGTTGCCATCGGGATATTCTGGAGCTGGCGGATACCGTGAGCGAACTGCGCCCGGTCAAACACGCATTTGAAGCGGGCGTGAAAGCCCAAATGGGGATCGACTACTGACTCCAGACCGGAGAAGGCGCTCGCGGCGCCATCCGGCACCGCGCAATGGCCTGATGGCGCTACGCTTATCAGGCCACAAAGGGTTAACCGTTGTTGTTACGACCGCCGGAACGACGACCGCTACCCACCTGACTGTGACGTTTCACGGCACGACGAATCTGATTCGCTTTCATGCGACGTCTGTCTTTCTCGACAGCCACTTTTGACTCGGTTTCTGGCTGCAACTCAACCAGTTCGCGTAAATAGTTCGTCTGCGCGAGATCCAGCTCAGTCCAGCCACCACGCGGAAGACCTTTTGGCAACGGGATATCGCCGTAACGTACGCGAATCAAACGACTCACCTGCACACCCACGGCTTCCCACAGGCGGCGTACTTCACGGTTACGTCCTTCGGTCAACGTCACGTTGTACCATTGGTTAATCCCTTCACCGCCGCTGAACTTAATGGTTTTGAAGGCCGCAGGGCCATCTTCCAACTGCACGCCACGGCTCAGATCGCGTAACTTCGCTTCATCAACCTGACCAAAGACACGCACAGCGTATTCGCGCTCAACTTCACGGCTCGGGTGCATCAGACGGTTTGCCAGTTCGCCATCCGTCGTAAACAGCAGCAAACCGCAGGTATTGACGTCCAGACGCCCGACCGCAATCCAGCGTGCGCCACGCAGTTTGGGTAAACGGTCAAAAACCGTAGGACGACCTTCCGGGTCGTTGCGGGTACACAGTTCGCCTTCAGGCTTGTAATAGGCCAGAACACGACAAATTTGTTCCGCGGATTCTTTCACCGAGATCAGATGACCGTCGATACGGATTTTCAGACCCGGTGTGACTTCAACGCGGTCGCCAAGCGTGGCAATTTTGCCGTCTACGCTCACACGACCTGCTTCAATAATGGATTCGATTTCACGGCGGGAGCCGTGGCCGGCGCGTGCCAGCACTTTCTGTAACTTTTCGCTCATAGAGCTTCCTTTAGGTGTCGCCTTCACAGGCGTCTGATATACTTTCTAAAACAACGAGTTAAGACAAATATCAACCTAACTCACTGATCTGTAACTATTTCATGGTACACAGCATGGCAAACAACGTGTCACACAAGCTGTCACACACAATGATTCGTGGGCGCACATACTACACGAATTTTAGACTAAATGATTCAACAAGTTTTATACGTCTGAGTCTTGGTACTGACAGCCGAAAACAAGCCGAAGTGATCATGAATCAGATCCGCCCATATATTCCACTCGTGCAGAATGGGACGATGGGTATTGATGAGTTTAAACGGAAGATTCAGGGCTACCGCACCGCCACTAAGCAGGACTTTGACTGCTATCTGTTGCGCACCCTCGAAAGGGATGTTGCCGAAGTGAAGCGGCTCCCAGAGTTAGGACTGTGGCATAAAAACATCAATCCTGATTCACCTCTGTCAGCATCTGATACTGTCGAAGCTGCTCAGGGCTATGCAGATGCGCATTTTAGCCGGATGGTGGACGGCAGCGAGCAAACAACTAACGAAGTGCTTGCCAGCCTTCATATGCAGAAACTTGAGCTTTCTAAGGATGATTTACCTCTTGCTAATCAAGTAGGCGCTGCTCTCGATATAAGCCGTATGACTGTTGCGCAAGCCTATGAAGCATTCTATTCAAAAGATATGCTGCGCTATCACCAACTAACTGCAACCTTGCAAGCTCAGTTAGAAGAGGCAAAGCTGAAATCTTCTCCGCAATGTAGTATTGAAACAAACCCGTCTGTTACACCGGAAGTCAAAGCAACCACGAGCCAGGCAATCAAACTTTCCGAAGCATGGGCGCAGTATGTTAAAGAAAAAGGTCAAAAATGGCGTGTAAGCATCGCTAACGAGAACCAGCGTTTCTTTGATGTACTGCTTTATGTTGTTGGCGATAAACCGATTGATCAGGTTACTAAGCAAGATATCCGCGAAGCGTTGAAAGTGACCGAAAACTTACCCACTCGTACCAAGCTGCCATACAAGCGTCTATCTTTGCCAGATTGCATTGATTATGACGTTCCAGAGGAAGATCTGATCAGTAGTCAACATGTTGAAAAACATCTCAAGATCTGGCGGTCGCTTTTTAAAACTTACCTCGTTGACACCAAAGACCTGTTAGAGAAATCCCCTACCGACGGAATCTCATATGAGGTGAAGCCAAACCGGAGAGGCCATTTCAGCAACGCCGAGTTGAGTAAACTTAAGACCAAGCTGTTCTCACTGGAAGATAACGATTGGCGCAAATGGTACTTCCTCACCCTCATTTATACTGGTGCTCGACGTGGCGAAATTGCCTCCATCAGAAAGCGGGACATTCGTTTAGATGAAGAAACTTCACGCTGGTACGTATATATAGAAGAAGGGAAATCCGAACACGCCCAACGCCAGATACCACTTCATAAGGTTTTAGAGTCAGGTTTACTCAACCTTGCCGGAACGCTTAACGATGGAGATCTGCTTTTCGGGGATTTACCTAACTACACGACCGCCACAGTCGAGTGGGCTAAGTTGATGAATGAAACTGGTGTTCCTGATTATGATGAGTTTGGGCTAAAAAGGCGCATACATAGCCTTCGTCACACTTTCGTGAGCCATTGCCTTGCATCTGGGGGCGTGTCTTTGCCTTTGATGCAATTCGTTGTGGGACACTCCCGAACTCAAAGTTTAGGTGTAACCTCCATTTATACGCACCGTCCACCACTTAAAGATCTGCTATGCGTGGTTGATTTCCAGAAATGAAAAAGGGGCGTAAGCCCCTTATTTTTTAAACTCCATAGTAACGGTGTCAGATTCAGTTTTCTTAGGTGCATTGTTCACCACCCTCTGTTTCACCGTACCACCTACAGATTTATTCCCCTGCGTTTTAGTCGCAATTACATTAACGGTAGCGGCACTAACAAGCCTGATCTGTTCAAATTCAAGATCGAATTGCATAGCAAATTCAGATTTATAATCGTAACTGATACCAGAGAGAATGACATTCTCATACACTTTGTGCTCAGTCACTAATGTGATGGGCTGACGACTGTCAAACATCTTATCCAGGTATTCGATAGCTTGACTGATACGAGTGCCATTAACGCCAGCGCTGTATAACAAATCCTTTTCCAGCCTTACCGGAGTTTCGGAAATAATCCCCGATAGCTTGAATGTATTATTCTTAAGCTGAATATGATCGCTCACCTCTGCCCCGCTCTCAACGGGATAGCTGGTAATATCAGCCTGTCTGCGTACTCCCGTATCCGTCACGGCATCGAACACTATCGCCTGATAGTTCTGGATATAGCTATCTGAGGGTGATGCTGCCAACTTACTGATTTAGTGTATGATGGTGTTTTTGAGGTGCTCCAGTGGCT
>NZ_NRDO01000009.1 GCF_010231475.1 Citrobacter sp. NCU1
CATAAACCCCGCATCCAGTGCACAACAAAATCAGCGAGTTGCTGAACGTCATTGATATCTAATGCCGGGACATTAATCGTTAACGGCACATCGCTGGCGACGGCAATCACGTGCGCGTCAGTAACCAGCTCTTTATAACCACAAGCCATACTGTTGCTTATGCTGTAAACTAAGCGCGATTTTGCATCAGGAAAGCGTCTATGAATCACTCCCTTAAACCCTGGAATACCTTCGGTATTGAACAATGCGCCAACGTAATTGTTTGTGCCGAAAATGAACAACAAGTACTGAACGCATGGCAATTAGCTAACTCACTTGGTCATCCGGTATTGATACTGGGTGAGGGGAGTAATGTGCTTTTCCTTGAACCTTTCCGGGGCACGGTGATCATTAACCGTATCAAGGGAATTTCAGTGACGGAAAAAACGGATGCGTGGCACTTACATGTCGGTGCGGGTGAAAACTGGCATCATTTGGTGCAGTACTCTCTTCAGCAGGGAATGCCTGGTCTGGAAAATTTGGCGCTTATTCCCGGCTGTGTTGGTTCATCTCCTATCCAGAATATCGGCGCTTATGGTGTAGAGCTACAACGTGTCTGCGAATATGTCGACTGTGTTGAATTGTTAACAGGCAAATATCTGCGCGTCAGTGCTGAAGAATGCCGTTTTGGTTACCGCGACAGTATTTTCAAACATGAATATCAGGATCGTTTCGCGATTGTCGCAGTGGGGCTGTGCTTACCTAAACATTGGCAACCGGTACTGACTTACGGAACTCTCACGCGTCTGGATCCTGCAACGGCCACACCCCAACAAGTTTATGATTCTGTCTGCCATATGCGTACAACAAAGTTGCCCGATCCGAAAGTGAATGGTAATGCAGGTAGTTTCTTTAAAAACCCAGTTGTAGCAACTGAGATTGCACAGGCGCTGCTGTCAAAATTCCCAGAAGCACCACATTATCCGCAAGCGGATGGTTCGGTAAAACTGGCTGCAGGCTGGCTCATCGATCAGTGTCAATTGAAAGGTGTGAGCATCGGCGGCGCTGCGGTACACCGCCAGCAGGCACTGGTGCTGATCAATGCTGATAATGCGACAAGTGAAGACGTTGTGCGGCTTGCTCGCCTTGTGCGTGAGAAAGTTGGTGGAAAATTTAATGTCTGGCTTGAGCCAGAGGTTCGCTTCATTGGGTCTGCTGGTGAGATAAACGCTGTGGAGGCCATTGCATGAAGGATAATACGGTTCCCCTGACGCTTATTTCGTTATTGGCCGATGGTGAGTTTCATTCCGGTGAGCAACTGGGTGAAAAGCTTGGAATGAGTCGCGCGGCAATTAACAAGCATATCCAGACGTTACGCGACTGGGGTGTGGATGTGTTTACCGTTCCAGGCAAAGGATACAGCTTACCGGAGCCGATACAGTTACTGGATGCTTCTCGCATTCTTAGCCAACTGGATGGCGGCAATGTTTCAGTACTGCCCGTAATAGATTCGACTAATCAGTACTTACTGGACCGTATCGGCCAACTGAATTCTGGTGATGCCTGTGTGGCAGAATACCAGCAGGCAGGTCGTGGCCGGCGTGGGCGCAAATGGTTTTCACCGTTTGGCGCCAATCTGTACCTCTCCATGTTCTGGCGCCTGGAACAAGGCCCGGCAGCGGCTATTGGCCTGAGTCTGGTCATTGGTATCGTCATGGCAGAGGTGTTGCGTGATCTGGGGGCTGATAAAGTGCGGGTGAAATGGCCAAACGACCTTTATCTGCTGGATCGGAAACTTGCCGGTATCCTTGTCGAGTTAACAGGAAAAACAGGCGATGCTGCGCAAATTGTCATCGGCGCAGGGATCAACATGGCGATGCGTCGTGTTGAAGAAGGGATTGTGAATCAGGGATGGATTAACCTTCAGGAAGCCGGGATTACTCTCGACCGCAATACACTGGCTGCGAGACTCATTAGAGAACTTCGCGCCGCGCTGGAATTATTTGAACATGAAGGTTTGGCCCCTTATCTGTCCCGCTGGGAAAAGCTGGATAACTTTATTAATCGACCTGTGAAGTTGATCATCGGTGATAAAGAAGTATTTGGAATTTCCCGAGGAATAGATACTCAGGGAGCATTACTGCTTGAACAGGATGGTGAAATTAAATCCTGGATGGGCGGGGAAATATCGCTGAGAAGCGCAGAATAATAACAAGGGGAGTTATGGCTCCCCTGTTAAATTATTTTCTCAACCGTACTTGTTCAACGGCGTGATTGGCACTTTTCGTCATGATAAGACTGGCGCGCTCACGGGTTGGTAAAATATTTTGCTTTAAATTCAACCAGTTGATTTCTTTCCATAGTGATGTTGCAGTATTGATAGCTTCATCTTTAGATAATTTTGCATAGTTATGGAAATAGGAATCTGGATCGGTAAACGCCCCTTCGCGGAACTTAAGGAAGCGGTTGATATACCACGTTTGAAGTAATTCTTCAGGTGCGTCTACATAGATAGAGAAGTCGACAAAATCAGAAACAAATACATGATGCGGATCGTGCGGATAATCCATTCCGCTTTGTAATACATTTAATCCTTCAAGAATCAATATATCAGGTTGTGCAACCGTCTTATCACCATCCGGGATCACATCATAAATTAAATGTGAGTAGACCGGGGCCGTGACGTTTGGTACGCCTGATTTGAGATCAGAAACGAATTGCACCAGACGACGCATGTCGTAAGACTCAGGGAATCCTTTCTTCTTCATCAAGTCGCGATCTTTTAAAACCTGATTAGGATAAAGGAAACCATCAGTCGTAATTAATTCAACGCGGCGGTGCTCGGGCCAGCGACTTAGTAGTGCTTGCAGGACACGCGCAGTGGTGCTTTTGCCAACAGCAACGCTACCCGCAATGCTAATGATGTAGGGAATGCGCTGACCGTTAGTACCTAAAAATTGCTCCAGAACAGCCTGACGACGCAGGTTTGAACTGATGTAAAAATTGAGCAAGCGTGAAAGAGGCAAATAGATCTCGGCAACTTCTTCCAGCGACAAATCTTCATTAATACCTTTGAGTCGCGCAACCTCATCCTCTGCCAACGTCATTGGCACGGAATCACGGAGTGCAGCCCATTGGTTGCGATCAAACTGTAGGTAAGGCGTCATTAACGTTTGCTCTTTTATACTCATAAGCATGTTTCTGACTGTCATTGCTCTATCAGGTCAACGATAAAAGGCGAATCATCCCCGGCATGCAATGGCACGTCACATTTCAGTTAATTTGGACAATGGGCAGGAGGGTAACACCAGATGGGAGGGAATAATAAGAAAAAATATCTCATGAGAAACTTTAGCTGAGGGGCAATGTGGTGAATAAACACTATGCATAAGATACAAGTTCTCTTCGTGAGTGATGCTAAACAGCGTTGATAACGGTGGCTGTCGCTGAAAAAATGTACATGATGAAATGAAAATCGACTATTTATCGGCCTTGTAGTGCAAAATGTGAGCGATAGAACATTTTATGCAATTTTTTAGTTGCATGAGTGCGAATGTCTCCATAAAATGCGCGCTACTTGATGCCGACTTAGCTCAGTAGGTAGAGCAACTGACTTGTAATCAGTAGGTCACCAGTTCGATTCCGGTAGTCGGCACCATCAAGTCCGGTGGGGTTCCCGAGCGGCCAAAGGGAGCAGACTGTAAATCTGCCGTCACAGACTTCGAAGGTTCGAATCCTTCCCCCACCACCACTTTCTGGCAGCGTTTTCGCCGCCTGGGTTGGTTAAAAAATTAATCAGCTCAAAACATAAAAAGAGAGCAATCTCTTTTTTGTTACAGAAAGAACTGGGTAGCCGAGTTTCAGGATGCGGGCATCGTATAATGGCTATTACCTCAGCCTTCCAAGCTGATGATGCGGGTTCGATTCCCGCTGCCCGCTCCAAGACGTGCTGATATGGCTCAGTTGGTAGAGCGCACCCTTGGTAAGGGTGAGGTCCCCAGTTCGACTCTGGGTATCAGCACCACTTCACTTCTCCTTCCCGTTTCTCTCTGTTTACCGTTAAAAATATTCAACATTTCAGGCATGCCGCCTGGTTGATGTGGTGATATCACCGATTTATCCGTGTCTTAGAGGGACAATCGATGTCTAAAGAAAAGTTTGAACGTACAAAACCGCACGTTAACGTCGGTACTATCGGCCACGTTGACCATGGTAAAACAACGCTGACCGCTGCAATCACTACCGTACTGGCTAAAACCTACGGCGGTGCTGCTCGCGCATTCGACCAGATCGATAACGCGCCGGAAGAAAAAGCTCGTGGTATCACCATCAACACTTCTCACGTTGAATATGACACCCCGACTCGCCACTACGCACACGTAGACTGCCCGGGCCACGCCGACTATGTTAAAAACATGATCACCGGTGCTGCGCAGATGGACGGCGCGATCCTGGTTGTTGCTGCGACTGACGGCCCGATGCCGCAGACTCGTGAGCACATCCTGCTGGGTCGTCAGGTAGGCGTTCCGTACATCATCGTGTTCCTGAACAAATGTGACATGGTTGATGACGAAGAGCTGCTGGAACTGGTAGAAATGGAAGTTCGTGAACTTCTGTCCCAGTACGATTTCCCGGGCGACGACACGCCGATCGTTCGTGGTTCTGCTCTGAAAGCGCTGGAAGGCGACGCTGAGTGGGAAGCGAAAATCATCGAACTGGCTGGCTTCCTGGATTCTTACATCCCGGAACCAGAGCGTGCGATTGACAAGCCGTTCCTGCTGCCTATCGAAGACGTATTCTCCATCTCCGGTCGTGGTACCGTTGTTACTGGTCGTGTAGAGCGCGGTATCATCAAAGTGGGCGAAGAAGTTGAAATCGTTGGTATCAAAGAGACTGCCAAGTCTACCTGTACTGGCGTTGAAATGTTCCGCAAACTGCTGGACGAAGGCCGTGCGGGTGAGAACGTTGGTGTTCTGCTGCGTGGTATCAAACGTGAAGAAATCGAACGTGGTCAGGTACTGGCTAAGCCGGGCACCATCAAGCCGCACACCCAGTTCGAATCTGAAGTTTATATCCTGTCCAAAGACGAAGGCGGCCGTCATACTCCGTTCTTCAAAGGCTACCGTCCGCAGTTCTACTTCCGTACAACTGACGTGACTGGCACCATCGAACTGCCGGAAGGCGTAGAGATGGTCATGCCGGGCGACAACATCAAAATGGTTGTTACCCTGATTCACCCGATCGCGATGGACGACGGTCTGCGTTTCGCAATCCGTGAAGGCGGTCGTACCGTTGGTGCGGGCGTGGTTGCTAAAGTTATCAGCTAATCGCTGATATCATTTGACGCAATGCGCAATAAAAGGGCATCATTTGATGCCCTTTTTGCACGCTTTCGAACCAGAACCTGGCTCATCAGTGATTTTTTTTGTCATAATCATTGCTGAGACAGGCTCTGTAGAGGGCGTTTAGTCCGAAACTCACCAGAGCATTTCGGTTTGGATTGCCTCGCTTACGCGGGGTGAAAATGTTTGTAGAATACTTCTGACAGGTTGGTTTATGAGTGCGAATACCGAAGCTCAAGGAAGCGGGCGCGGCCTGGAAGCGATGAAGTGGGTGGCTGTAGCTTTATTGCTGCTTGTGGCTATCGTTGGCAACTACCTTTATCGTGACATGATGCTGCCGCTGCGTGCGCTGGCCGTAGTGATTTTGATTGCCGCAGCGGGTGGTGTTGCGCTGTTGACGACAAAAGGTAAAGCGACGGTTGCTTTTGCCCGTGAAGCGCGTACTGAAGTCCGTAAGGTCATTTGGCCGACTCGCCAGGAAACGTTGCACACCACACTGATTGTGGCTGCGGTTACCGCAGTAATGTCACTAATCTTGTGGGGACTGGATGGTATTCTGGTCCGCCTGGTATCCTTTATCACTGGCCTGAGGTTCTGAGATGTCTGAAGCTCCTAAAAAGCGCTGGTACGTCGTTCAGGCGTTTTCCGGTTTTGAAGGCCGCGTAGCGACGTCGCTGCGCGAGCATATCAAATTACACAATATGGAAGAGTTGTTTGGTGAAGTCATGGTGCCGACCGAAGAAGTGGTCGAAATCCGTGGTGGCCAGCGTCGCAAAAGCGAGCGCAAATTCTTCCCGGGCTACGTACTGGTCCAGATGGTAATGAACGACGCAAGCTGGCACCTGGTGCGCAGCGTACCGCGTGTGATGGGCTTCATCGGTGGTACTTCCGACCGTCCGGCACCAATCAGCGATAAAGAAGTCGATGCGATTATGAACCGCCTGCAGCAGGTGGGTGATAAGCCGCGTCCGAAAACGCTGTTTGAACCGGGTGAGATGGTTCGTGTTAACGATGGTCCGTTTGCTGACTTTAACGGTGTAGTTGAAGAAGTCGACTACGAGAAGTCTCGCCTGAAAGTTTCCGTTTCTATCTTCGGTCGTGCGACCCCGGTAGAACTGGACTTTGCTCAGGTAGAAAAAGCCTAAGCAGCGATCAAAAAAGCGACGATTTAATCGTTGCACAAGGCGCGAGATTGGAATACAATTTCGCGCCTTTTGTTTTTATGGATTCCATCCGTAAAACGAATTTTATCACGGGGAGCCTCTTTGAGGCGCTATAACCCAATCAGAGGAATTTAGAATGGCTAAGAAAGTACAAGCCTATGTCAAGCTGCAGGTTGCAGCTGGTATGGCTAACCCGAGTCCGCCGGTAGGTCCAGCACTGGGTCAACAAGGCGTGAACATCATGGAATTCTGTAAAGCGTTCAACGCAAAAACTGATTCCATGGAAAAAGGTCTGCCGATCCCGGTTGTTATTACCGTTTACGCTGACCGTTCTTTCACTTTCGTTACCAAAACGCCTCCGGCAGCAGTACTGCTGAAGAAAGCGGCTGGTATCAAGTCTGGTTCCGGTAAGCCGAACAAAGACAAAGTGGGTAAAATTTCCCGCGCTCAGCTGCAGGAAATCGCGCAGACCAAAGCTGCCGACATGACTGGTTCCGACATTGAAGCGATGACTCGCTCCATTGAAGGTACTGCACGTTCCATGGGCCTGGTAGTGGAGGATTAAGAAATGGCTAAACTGACCAAGCGTATGCGCGTGATCCGTGACAAAGTTGATGCAACTAAACAGTACGACATCAACGAAGCTATTGCTCTGCTGAAAGAGCTGGCCACTGCTAAATTCGTAGAAAGCGTGGACGTTGCCGTTAACCTCGGCATCGATGCTCGTAAATCTGACCAGAACGTACGTGGTGCAACTGTACTGCCGCACGGTACTGGCCGTTCCGTTCGCGTAGCTGTATTTACCCAGGGTGCAAACGCTGAAGCTGCTAAAGCTGCAGGTGCTGAACTGGTAGGTATGGAAGATCTGGCTGACCAGATCAAGAAAGGCGAAATGAACTTTGACGTTGTTATTGCTTCCCCGGATGCAATGCGCGTTGTTGGCCAGCTGGGCCAGGTTCTGGGTCCGCGCGGCCTGATGCCAAACCCGAAAGTTGGTACTGTAACTCCTAACGTTGCTGAAGCTGTTAAGAACGCTAAAGCAGGTCAGGTTCGTTACCGTAACGACAAAAACGGCATCATCCACACCACCATCGGTAAAGTGGATTTTGACGCTGACAAACTGAAAGAAAACCTGGAATCTCTGCTGGTTGCGCTGAAAAAAGCAAAACCGACTCAGGCGAAAGGCGTGTACATCAAGAAAGTTAGCCTCTCCACCACCATGGGTGCTGGTGTTGCCGTTGATCAAGCTGGTCTGAGCGCTTCTGCGAACTAAGATTAGCTTTACGTGGGCGGTGGATTTGTCTACAATTCTACCCCCACGTTTGTTAACGAAAGTTAGCAGATAAAAAGATTTGTTCGTTGGAGCCTGGCCTAATCCAGGCCTCCGTCGAAGACCGCAGGTGTTTCGCAAGAAACTTAATGCCCTGCGTAGACGGTGACAGAACGCTAAGATTATTTCTGATACTCTGGCTTGTTTCTGCTCACCGTATTTAGACGCTCTGTCCGTTGGGAAGAGTGAAGTGAGTTCCGGAACATGAGTTCCGGCAAACATCCAGGAGCAAAGCTAATGGCTTTAAATCTTCAAGACAAACAAGCGATTGTTGCTGAAGTCAGCGAAGTAGCCAAAGGCGCGCTGTCTGCAGTAGTTGCGGATTCCCGTGGCGTAACTGTAGACAAAATGACTGAACTGCGTAAAGCAGGTCGCGAAGCCGGCGTATACATGCGTGTTGTTCGTAACACCCTGCTGCGCCGTGTTGTTGAAGGTACTCAGTTTGAGTGCCTGAAAGACGCGTTCGTTGGTCCGACCCTGATTGCATATTCTATGGAACACCCGGGCGCAGCTGCTCGTCTGTTCAAAGATTTCGCGAAAGCGAATGCAAAATTTGAGGTCAAAGCCGCAGCCTTTGAAGGTGAATTGATCCCGGCATCGCAAATCGATCGCCTGGCAACTCTGCCGACCTACGAAGAAGCAATTGCACGCCTGATGGCAACCATGAAAGAAGCTTCGGCTGGCAAACTGGTTCGCACTCTGGCTGCTGTTCGCGATGCGAAAGAAGCTGCTTAATCGCAGTTATCTTTATCAAGCATCTGCTTACGTATAAACTTATTCTGATTTTCAGGAACAATTTAAATGTCTATCACTAAAGATCAAATCATTGAAGCAGTATCCGCTATGTCTGTAATGGACGTTGTAGAACTGATTTCTGCAATGGAAGAAAAATTCGGTGTTTCCGCTGCTGCTGCTGTAGCTGTAGCTGCTGGCCCGGCTGAAGTTGCTGAAGAAAAAACTGAATTCGACGTAATTCTGAAAGCTGCTGGCGCTAACAAAGTTGCTGTTATCAAAGCAGTACGTAGCGCAACTGGCCTGGGTCTGAAAGAAGCTAAAGACCTGGTAGAATCTGCTCCGGCCGCTCTGAAAGAAGGCGTGAGCAAAGATGACGCTGAAGCACTGAAAAAATCTCTGGAAGAAGCTGGCGCTGAAGTTGAAGTTAAATAAGCCAACTTTTCTGGTTGCAGCCTGAGAGATTAGGCTGATGGCTGGTGACTTTTTAGTCACCAGCCTTTTTGCGCTGTAAGGTGCCAGTAGCGTTTCACACTGTTTGACTACTGTTGTGCCTTTCAATGCTTGTTTCTATCGACGACTTAATATACTGCGACAGGGTGCTCGCTCTGTGTAAATCGCAACGAAATGATTTAAGCGTGATAGCAACAGGCATTGCGGAAAGTATTCAATTTTCCGATCAACAAAATAGTGTTGCACAAACTGTCCCTTCGTCGGACAGATGGGTCGACTTGTCAGCGAGCTGAGGAACCCTATGGTTTACTCCTATACCGAGAAAAAACGTATTCGTAAGGATTTTGGTAAACGTCCACAAGTTTTGGACATACCTTATCTCCTTTCTATCCAGCTTGACTCGTTTCAGAAGTTTATCGAGCAAGATCCTGAAGGGCAGTATGGTCTGGAAGCAGCCTTCCGTTCCGTGTTCCCGATTCAGAGCTACAGCGGTAATTCCGAGCTGCAATACGTCAGCTACCGCCTTGGCGAACCGGTGTTTGACGTTCAGGAATGTCAGATCCGTGGCGTGACCTATTCCGCACCGCTGCGCGTCAAACTGCGTCTGGTGATCTACGAGCGCGAAGCGCCGGAAGGCACCGTAAAAGACATTAAAGAACAAGAAGTCTACATGGGCGAAATCCCGCTCATGACTGACAACGGTACCTTTGTTATCAACGGTACTGAGCGTGTTATCGTTTCTCAGTTGCACCGTAGTCCAGGCGTCTTCTTTGACTCCGACAAAGGTAAAACCCACTCTTCGGGTAAAGTACTGTATAACGCGCGTATCATCCCTTACCGCGGTTCCTGGCTGGACTTCGAATTCGATCCGAAGGACAACCTGTTCGTACGTATCGACCGTCGCCGCAAACTGCCTGCGACCATTATTCTGCGTGCGCTGAACTACACCACTGAGCAGATCCTTGACCTGTTCTTTGAGAAAGTTGTTTTCGAAATTCGCGACAACAAGCTGCAGATGGAACTGGTGCCGGAACGCCTGCGTGGCGAGACTGCATCTTTTGACATCGAAGCTAACGGCAAAGTGTACGTCGAAAAAGGCCGTCGTATTACTGCGCGCCACATTCGCCAACTGGAAAAAGACGATATCAAACATATCGAAGTTCCGGTTGAGTACATTGCTGGCAAAGTGGCATCTAAAGACTACGTTGACGAATCTACTGGCGAGCTGATCTGCGCAGCGAACATGGAGCTGAGCCTGGATCTGCTGGCTAAGCTGAGCCAGTCCGGCCACAAACGTATCGAAACGCTGTTCACCAACGATCTGGATCACGGTCCGTACATCTCTGAAACGGTACGCGTCGACCCAACCAACGATCGTCTGAGCGCGCTGGTAGAAATCTACCGCATGATGCGCCCGGGTGAGCCGCCGACTCGTGAAGCAGCTGAAAGCCTGTTTGAGAACCTGTTCTTCTCCGAAGACCGCTATGACCTGTCTGCAGTGGGTCGTATGAAGTTCAACCGTTCTCTGCTGCGCGACGAAATCGAAGGTTCCGGTATCCTGAGCAAAGACGACATCATTGATGTGATGAAGAAGCTCATCGATATCCGTAACGGTAAAGGCGAAGTCGATGATATCGACCACCTCGGCAACCGTCGTATCCGTTCCGTCGGCGAAATGGCGGAAAACCAGTTCCGCGTTGGCCTGGTACGTGTAGAGCGTGCGGTGAAAGAGCGTCTGTCTCTGGGCGATCTGGATACCCTGATGCCTCAGGATATGATCAACGCCAAGCCGATTTCCGCAGCAGTGAAAGAGTTCTTCGGTTCCAGCCAGCTGTCTCAGTTTATGGACCAGAACAACCCGCTGTCTGAGATTACGCACAAACGTCGTATCTCTGCACTCGGCCCAGGCGGTCTGACCCGTGAACGCGCAGGCTTTGAAGTTCGAGACGTACACCCGACTCACTACGGTCGCGTATGTCCAATCGAAACGCCTGAAGGTCCGAACATCGGTCTGATCAACTCCCTGTCCGTATACGCACAGACTAACGAATATGGCTTCCTCGAGACGCCGTACCGTCGTGTTGTTGATGGCGTGGTGACTGACGAAATTCATTACCTGTCTGCTATTGAAGAAGGCAACTTCGTTATCGCCCAGGCGAACTCCAACCTGGATGACGAAGGGCATTTTGTAGAAGATCTGGTTACCTGCCGTAGCAAAGGCGAATCCAGCTTGTTCAGCCGTGACCAGGTTGACTACATGGACGTATCCACTCAGCAGGTGGTATCCGTCGGTGCGTCCCTGATCCCGTTCCTGGAACACGATGACGCCAACCGTGCATTGATGGGTGCGAACATGCAACGTCAGGCGGTTCCGACTCTGCGCGCTGATAAGCCGCTGGTAGGTACCGGTATGGAACGTGCTGTTGCCGTTGACTCCGGTGTAACTGCGGTGGCTAAACGTGGCGGTACCGTTCAGTACGTGGATGCTTCCCGTATCGTTATCAAAGTTAACGAAGACGAGATGTATCCGGGCGAAGCAGGTATCGACATCTATAACCTGACCAAATACACCCGTTCTAACCAGAACACCTGCATCAACCAGATGCCGTGTGTGTCTCTGGGTGAGCCGGTTGAACGTGGTGATGTGCTGGCAGACGGCCCGTCCACTGACCTCGGTGAACTGGCGCTCGGTCAGAACATGCGCGTAGCGTTCATGCCGTGGAACGGTTACAACTTCGAAGACTCCATCCTCGTTTCCGAGCGTGTTGTTCAGGAAGACCGTTTCACCACTATCCACATTCAGGAACTGGCATGTGTGTCCCGTGACACCAAGCTGGGGCCAGAAGAGATCACCGCTGACATCCCGAACGTGGGTGAGGCTGCGCTCTCCAAACTGGATGAGTCCGGTATCGTTTATATCGGCGCAGAAGTGACCGGTGGCGACATTCTGGTAGGTAAAGTAACGCCGAAAGGTGAGACTCAACTGACCCCGGAAGAGAAGCTGCTGCGTGCGATCTTCGGTGAGAAAGCGTCTGACGTTAAAGACTCTTCTCTGCGCGTACCAAACGGTGTTTCCGGTACGATCATCGACGTTCAGGTCTTTACTCGCGATGGCGTAGAAAAAGACAAACGTGCGCTGGAGATCGAAGAGATGCAGCTGAAGCAGGCTAAGAAAGACCTGTCTGAAGAACTGCAGATCCTCGAAGCTGGTCTGTTTAGCCGTATCTATGCAGTGCTGGTCTCCGGTGGCGTTGAAGCTGAGAAGCTCGACAAACTGCCGCGCGATCGCTGGCTGGAACTGGGCCTGACCGACGAAGAAAAACAGAATCAGCTGGAACAGCTGGCTGAGCAGTACGACGAACTGAAACACGAGTTCGAGAAAAAACTCGAAGCGAAACGCCGTAAAATCACCCAGGGCGACGATCTGGCACCGGGCGTGCTGAAGATCGTTAAGGTTTATCTGGCGGTTAAACGTCGGATCCAGCCTGGTGATAAGATGGCAGGTCGTCACGGTAACAAGGGTGTAATTTCTAAGATCAACCCGATCGAAGATATGCCTCATGATGCTAACGGTACGCCGGTAGACATCGTGCTGAACCCGCTGGGTGTACCGTCTCGTATGAACATCGGTCAGATTCTGGAAACCCACCTGGGTATGGCTGCGAAAGGCATTGGCGATAAGATCAACGCCATGCTGAAACAGCAGCAGGAAGTCGCGAAACTGCGCGAGTTCATCCAGCGTGCGTACGATCTGGGCGCTGACGTTCGTCAGAAAGTTGACCTGAATACCTTCAGCGATGAAGAAGTTCTGCGTCTGGCTGAAAACCTGAAAAAAGGGATGCCGATCGCAACGCCGGTCTTCGACGGTGCGAAAGAGTCTGAAATCAAGGAACTGTTACAGCTGGGTGGCCTGCCGACTTCCGGTCAGATCACACTGTTCGACGGTCGTACCGGTGAGCAATTCGAGCGCCAGGTTACCGTTGGCTACATGTACATGCTGAAACTGAACCACCTGGTTGATGACAAGATGCATGCGCGTTCTACCGGTTCTTACAGCCTGGTTACTCAGCAGCCGCTGGGTGGTAAGGCGCAGTTCGGTGGTCAGCGCTTCGGGGAGATGGAAGTGTGGGCGCTGGAAGCTTATGGCGCGGCATACACCCTGCAGGAAATGCTCACTGTTAAGTCTGATGACGTGAACGGTCGTACCAAGATGTATAAAAACATCGTGGACGGCAACCATCAGATGGAGCCGGGCATGCCAGAATCCTTCAACGTACTGTTGAAAGAGATTCGTTCGCTGGGTATCAACATCGAGCTGGAAGACGAGTAACTCTCGCTCAAACAGGTCACTGGTGCTGGCGTAAAAGCCAGCACCAGATTGTGCTAACTCCGACGGGAGCAAATCCGTGAAAGACTTATTAAAGTTTCTGAAAGCGCAAACTAAAACCGAAGAGTTTGATGCGATCAAAATTGCTCTGGCCTCGCCAGACATGATCCGTTCATGGTCTTTTGGTGAAGTTAAGAAGCCAGAAACCATCAACTACCGTACGTTCAAGCCTGAGCGTGACGGCCTTTTCTGCGCCCGTATTTTTGGGCCGGTAAAAGACTACGAGTGCCTGTGCGGTAAGTACAAGCGCCTGAAACACCGTGGTGTGATCTGTGAGAAGTGCGGCGTTGAAGTGACCCAGACTAAAGTACGCCGTGAGCGTATGGGCCACATTGAGCTGGCGTCTCCGACTGCGCACATTTGGTTCCTGAAATCTCTGCCGTCCCGTATCGGCCTGCTGCTCGATATGCCGCTGCGCGATATCGAACGCGTACTGTACTTCGAATCCTATGTGGTTATCGAAGGCGGTATGACCAACCTGGAACGCCAGCAGATCCTGACTGAAGAACAGTATCTGGATGCGCTGGAAGAGTTCGGTGACGAATTCGATGCGAAGATGGGTGCAGAAGCTATTCAGGCCCTGCTGAAGAGCATGGATCTGGAGCAAGAGTGTGAAACTCTGCGTGAAGAGCTGAACGAAACCAACTCCGAAACCAAGCGTAAGAAGCTGACCAAGCGTATCAAACTGCTGGAAGCGTTCGTTCAGTCTGGCAACAAGCCGGAGTGGATGATCCTGACCGTTCTGCCGGTTCTGCCGCCAGATCTGCGTCCGCTGGTTCCGCTGGATGGTGGTCGTTTCGCAACGTCGGATCTGAACGATCTGTACCGTCGCGTTATTAACCGTAACAACCGCCTGAAACGTCTGCTGGATCTGGCTGCGCCGGACATCATCGTACGCAACGAAAAACGTATGCTGCAGGAAGCGGTTGACGCCCTGCTGGATAACGGTCGTCGCGGTCGTGCGATCACCGGTTCTAACAAACGTCCTCTGAAATCTTTGGCCGACATGATCAAAGGTAAACAGGGTCGTTTCCGTCAGAACCTGCTCGGTAAGCGTGTTGACTACTCCGGTCGTTCTGTAATCACCGTAGGTCCATACCTGCGTCTGCATCAGTGCGGTCTGCCGAAGAAAATGGCGCTGGAGCTGTTCAAACCGTTCATCTACGGCAAGCTGGAACTGCGTGGCCTCGCCACCACCATCAAAGCCGCTAAGAAAATGGTTGAGCGTGAAGAAGCTGTCGTTTGGGATATCCTGGACGAAGTTATCCGCGAACACCCGGTACTGCTGAACCGTGCACCAACACTGCACCGTTTGGGTATCCAGGCATTTGAACCGGTACTGATCGAAGGTAAAGCTATCCAGCTGCACCCGCTGGTTTGTGCGGCATACAACGCCGACTTCGATGGTGACCAGATGGCTGTTCACGTACCGCTGACGCTGGAAGCCCAGCTCGAAGCGCGTGCGCTGATGATGTCTACTAACAACATCCTGTCTCCGGCGAACGGCGAACCTATCATCGTTCCGTCTCAGGACGTTGTATTGGGTCTGTACTACATGACCCGTGACTGTGTTAACGCCAAAGGCGAAGGCATGGTGCTGACTGGCCCGAAAGAAGCTGAGCGTATTTATCGCGCTGGCCTGGCCTCTCTGCATGCGCGCGTAAAAGTGCGTATCACTGAATACGAAAAAGATGCTAACGGCGAATTCGTTGCGAAAACCAGCCTGAAAGACACGACCGTTGGCCGTGCCATTCTGTGGATGATCGTACCGAAAGGTCTGCCTTTCTCCATCGTCAACCAGGCGCTGGGTAAGAAAGCTATCTCCAAAATGCTGAACACTTGTTACCGCATTCTGGGCCTGAAGCCGACCGTTATCTTCGCTGACCAGACCATGTACACCGGCTTTGCTTATGCAGCGCGTTCAGGTGCATCTGTTGGTATTGATGACATGGTCATCCCAGAGAAGAAACACGAGATCATCTCTGAAGCGGAAGCCGAAGTTGCTGAGATCCAGGAGCAGTTCCAGTCTGGTCTGGTTACCGCGGGCGAACGCTATAACAAAGTTATCGATATCTGGGCTGCGGCGAACGATCGTGTATCCAAAGCGATGATGGATAACCTGCAAACTGAAACCGTCATTAACCGTGAAGGTAAAGAAGAGCAGCAGGTGTCTTTCAACAGCATTTACATGATGGCCGACTCCGGTGCGCGTGGTTCTGCAGCACAGATTCGTCAGCTGGCAGGTATGCGTGGTCTGATGGCGAAGCCAGATGGCTCCATCATCGAAACGCCAATCACTGCGAACTTCCGTGAAGGTCTGAACGTACTCCAGTACTTCATCTCCACGCACGGTGCGCGTAAAGGTCTGGCGGATACCGCACTGAAAACAGCGAACTCCGGTTATCTGACGCGTCGTCTGGTTGACGTTGCCCAGGATCTGGTGGTTACCGAAGACGATTGCGGTACGCTGGAAGGTCTTGTCATGACCCCAGTTATCGAAGGTGGTGATGTTAAAGAGCCACTGCGCGATCGCGTTCTGGGTCGTGTGACTGCAGAAGACGTACTGAAGCCGGGTACGGCGGATATTCTGGTTCCTCGCAATACGCTGCTGCACGAACAGTGGTGTGACCTGCTGGAAGCGAACTCCGTTGACTCCGTCAAGGTACGTTCCGTTGTATCTTGTGACACCGACTTTGGTGTATGTGCGCACTGCTACGGTCGTGACCTGGCGCGTGGCCACATCATCAACAAAGGTGAAGCTATCGGCGTTATCGCGGCACAGTCCATCGGTGAGCCGGGTACACAGCTGACGATGCGTACGTTCCACATCGGTGGTGCGGCATCTCGTGCGGCGGCTGAATCCAGCATCCAGGTGAAAAATAAAGGTAGCATCCGTCTGAGCAACGCGAAGTCGGTTGTGAACTCCAGCGGTAAACTGGTTATCACCTCCCGTAACACCGAACTGAAACTGATCGACGAATTCGGTCGTACCAAAGAAAGCTATAAAGTGCCTTACGGCTCCGTTATGGCGAAAGGTGATGGCGAACAGGTTGCTGGCGGCGAAACCGTTGCAAACTGGGATCCGCACACCATGCCGGTTATCACCGAAGTGAGTGGTTTCGTCCGCTTCACTGACATGATCGACGGCCAGACCATTACTCGTCAGACCGACGAGCTGACCGGTCTGTCTTCTCTGGTGGTTCTGGATTCTGCTGAACGTACTACCGGTGGTAAAGATCTGCGTCCGGCACTGAAAATCGTTGATGCTCAGGGTAACGACGTTCTGATCCCTGGCACCGATATGCCTGCGCAGTACTTCCTGCCAGGTAAAGCGATTGTTCAACTGGAAGATGGCGTACAGATCAGTTCTGGTGACACCCTGGCGCGTGTACCGCAGGAATCTGGCGGTACCAAGGACATCACCGGTGGTCTGCCGCGCGTTGCGGATCTGTTCGAAGCACGTCGTCCGAAAGAGCCGGCAATCCTGGCGGAAATCAGCGGTATCATTTCCTTCGGTAAAGAAACCAAAGGGAAGCGTCGTCTGGTGATCACTCCGTTAGACGGCAGCGATCCGTACGAAGAGATGATTCCGAAATGGCGTCAGCTCAACGTATTCGAAGGTGAACGCGTAGAACGTGGTGATGTGGTTTCCGACGGTCCGGAAGCACCGCATGACATCCTGCGTCTTCGTGGCGTACACGCGGTAACGCGTTACATCACCAACGAAGTTCAGGACGTTTACCGTCTGCAAGGCGTTAAGATTAACGATAAACACATTGAAGTTATCGTTCGTCAGATGCTGCGTAAAGCAACCATCGAAAGTGCTGGTAGCTCCGACTTCCTGGAAGGCGAGCAGGTTGAATACTCCCGCGTCAAGATCGCCAACCGCGAACTGGAAGCGAACGGCAAAGTTGCGGCAACATATTCCCGCGACCTGCTGGGTATCACCAAAGCGTCTCTGGCAACCGAGTCCTTCATCTCTGCAGCATCGTTCCAGGAGACCACGCGTGTCCTGACCGAAGCAGCAGTGGCGGGCAAACGCGACGAACTGCGCGGTCTGAAAGAGAACGTTATCGTGGGTCGTCTGATCCCGGCCGGTACCGGTTATGCGTACCACCAGGATCGTATGCGCCGCCGTGCCGCTGGCGAATTGCCTGCAGCACCGCAGGTGACTGCTGAAGATGCGACTGCCAGCCTGGCAGAGCTGCTGAACGCAGGCCTGGGTGGTTCTGACAACGATTAATCGTTGATGGCCATAATAAAAAACCCGCTTCGGCGGGTTTTTTTACGGCTGTTGTTCGTACAGCCTAAAAGTGGGGTGCTAAAAACAAAAATGCCCGCAAAGCGCTGAGGAATCCCCAGTAATGGGCGGGTAAAAAAAGACAGGCATAGAGTTTTGTGATCTACTGATTTGTGCAACCAATTCAATGAGATCATCTCTATGCCTGCTTATCGAGTATGTCAGAGTTTCTTCCGCGATGCCTTAGCTCCGTTTCACAAATACCGACAAAAAGCCTTCCTGGATGCCCTTGCCGGGGCGGTAAACCCGGAGGCCAGAGTCATAATCATTACCGATGCGGGCTTCCAGAACGCATGGTTCCGGCATATCAGGTCACTCGGCTGGGATTTTATTGGTCGCGTCAGGGGGAATATCCAGATGCGGCTGAACAGCAAAGGCGAGTGCTGGTTCAGGCGTCAGGAATTACAGGCCAGCAGCAAACCGGAATATCTGGGGCCGGGTACGCTTGCGCGGGCAGAATATGCCCGGTGTGATGGTCATTTTTATCTGCACAGGAAAGAACCGAAAGGCCGGAAACACCGGCACTCAAGGTGCCGTATAAAACGGAAATCTCAGGCTCAGGACGGGCGTTCTTCAGCAAAAGAACCGTGGCTTATCTTCAGCAGCGCAGACGATTTTAAGCCACGTGAAATCATGAAGTTATACAGTCGTCGTATGCAGATAGAGCAGAACTTCCGGGATGAGAAAAGCGAACGCTTCGGGTTCGGACTACGGGCGAGTTACAGCCGTTCAGCGGGAAGAATGCTGGTGCTGAGTCTACTGGCAACGCTGAGTACAATAGCGCTGTGGCTTATTGGCTATCACGCTGAAAATAAAGGATTACATCTGAGATACCAGGCCAACAGTATTAAATCAAGGCG
>NZ_NRDO01000090.1 GCF_010231475.1 Citrobacter sp. NCU1
TATTGGTGAGCGCATCGGACGAACCGAGGCCCGCCTGATTGTTCAGGGTACTGGCACCGGCACACCGCAGCAGCCGAAAGGCCTGGCAGCATCTGTAACGGGTATCGTTACAACCGCATCCGCGGGAACCTTCACCTGGAAGGAAATGAACAAGCTGAAACATGCGGTTGACCCTGCATACCGCCGCGGGAATAAGTTCCGCTGGGCGTTCAACGACAATACCCTGGAGCTGATCGAAGAAATGGAGGACGGGCAGGGGCGCCCGCTGTGGCTGCCTTCTGTTGCGGGTGGCACCCCGGCGACGGTGCTGCAGATACCGTACGAGATTGATCAGGCGATCGCCGATGTGGGCGCTGGTCAGAAATTTATGTTCTGTGGCGATTTTAACCGCTTTCTGATCCGCCGCGTGCGTTACATGGCGTTGAAACGTCTGGTTGAGCGTTATGCGGAATACGATCAGGTCGGTTTCCTTGCGTTCTACCGCTTCGACACCCTGCTGGAAGACACTGCCGCAATTAAAGCGCTGGTGGGGGTTGGTAGCGCCAGCAGCTAACAGCCTGCCAGTACGTTACCCCGGACGCCGCGAAAGCGGTTTTTTTGTGCCCGTCACCCGGCGGGCATGGAGTATCTACATGCTTCTGACGCTTGACGAAATCAAGCAGCAATGCCGCATCGAGCCGGATTTTACCGAAGACGATGATCTGTTGAATCAGATAGGCAGCGCTGTGCAAATCCGCACAGAAACCCGCATCAACCGGAAGCTTTACGCTGATGAAGTGCCGGTACCCGACCCCGACGGTCTGGTACTGCCTGACGATATTAAGCAAGCCATGCTTTTACTGGTGGGGTACTGGTACGAAAACCGCCTGGCGGTGAATGACTTTGAGCAGTCCGAAGCGCCGCTGGGCTACAACTGGCTTGTCGATCCCTACAGGTATATACCGCTATGAAACGCACGCTGACAGACGTTAACGCAACATACCGCTTGCCGCAGCCGGGTGAGCTTAGCGAACGGCTGGCTTTTCGCACCCGACAGGATGTACCTGCGGAGGGCGGCGGCACGCTGCCAGTTTATACGGATAATTTCGAGTGTTGGGGGCGGATCAGGCAACTGTCTGGTACCGCTTATCTTCACTCGATGCAAACCGACGAAAAAATCACACACACAATCGTGATCCGCAAGCGCACCGGCATTAATACCGATATGGAAATAGTCACCGGTGGCGTGGTGTATCGTGTGATCCGCGCCGGGCCACTGAATGATGGTCGCCGCTTTACGCGCATCGATGCTAAAGCGCTGCACACAGAAGATATGGACGGTCCGCCGCCGGGCGGCTCTACATTTTACGGAGGGTATCATGGCAACGCTGGGTAATCCGCAGGGCGGCTCGTATGTCCACGTGGATTTTCAGGGAATGAAAACCATCGATTTTAACCGCCGGATCGTGCACCGGGCGTTTAGCAAAATCGGGCAAACAATCCAGAAAGATGCCCGTAACCGTATCAGCCAGCGGCACGGCTCGAAGCCGGGCGAGGATCCCGGTTACTGGTCTGGTGCCACTGCGCGGTCAATTGGCTATTACGTGCCGACTGCTTCGAAAAATCGCCCTGGCTTCATGGTGAAAATTGCGCCAAATCAGAAGCGTGGCAAGGGAATGACCCCGCTGAAACTGCATCAGGGGCCGGGTAGCAGTGGTTTTTATCCGGCTTATCTGTTTTACGGCGTTCGTCGTGGCGCTGTGCGCACCAAATCACACCATAAAGGGGCATCGGGGGGCAGCGGCTGGCGCATAGCACCACGCGGTAACTACATGACTGCCGCCCTTGCCAATAAAAAATACTGGACTGAGCGCATGCTGTTTAACGCATTGCGCCGGGCCGTGAAACCGGAGCCAATTTAATGGAATTACGGAAAATTATTCAGGCTCTGCGTGAACGGGTGCCAGCCTTTGGTGAGCGCGTCAGCGGTGCCGCAGAATTCAGGCCGTTGCCGGAAGTGGGGAAATTGTCTTTGCCCTGCGCCTACGTTATTCCGCTGCATGATGAAACCGGGGAGCAAAAAAGTCAGACAGACTACTGGCAGGAATGCACCGACGGTTTTTCTGTCGTGGTGGCGCTGGATAACCGGGCGGGTGAGTTGGGACTGGAATCTGTAGACGATGCTGTGCACATCGTCAGACGCTGGCTCTGGCGTGCGCTGCTGGGCTGGAGCCCGGCAGAAAATTACACGTTCGGCATTGAGTACCGCGGCGGGGTGCTGCTCGATATGAACCGCGCGATCCTCTATTACAAATTCGACTTTCAGGCCACGTTTGAGATTGGGCCGGAAGATACCTGGCACCAGCAGGAGCTTGACACCCTGCCGTGGCTTGAAACCGTTCATATCGATGTTGACCTTATCGATCCCGGCGCTGGCCCGGACGGTCGCCCTGAATGTCAGGCAGATATTCACCTGTCACCCCCTGAATCCACCTGATAACGGAGTCTTACCATGACCGTTAGTTTTAACACCATCCCGTCTTCCGGGAATCTGGTGCCGTTGTTCTATGCCGAAATGGACAACAGCCAGGCAAATACGGCGCAGAGCGTGCAGCCGACAATTATATTCGGCTGTGCATTACCAGACAGCGACATGCCGCTGAACGAGCTGACGCTGGTATCCAGTGTCGGCGATCTGCGCATGCAGGCGGGAGCCGGTAGCCAGCTGGCGCGTATGGCTGCCGCGTACCGCAAGGTCGATTTAAGCGGGCAGCTTTGGGTGATTGCCATTCCTGAGCCGGAAGGTACCAGGGCAACCGGTACGATCACGCTCGGCGGTAACGCTATTTCTGCAGGCGTTGTCTCGCTGTATATCGGCAAAACGCGTGTTCAAACGGTCGTTGCTCTGAGTGATCCGGCGGCCACCATTGCCGAGAATATGGTTGCAGCGATTAACGTGAATACCGACCTGCCGGTGACTGCCACTATCGGTGATTCTGACGGCACGTCTGTCACGCTGACGGGGAAAAATACAGGGCTCTGCAGTAACGAGATACCGTTAAGCGTGAACTATTACGGCAGTGCAGGCGGTGAGGTTTTACCGGGTGGTGTAACCGTCACGATTTCGGCTATGTCCGGCGGTGCCGGTGCGCCTGTGTTCGATGATGCCGTGACAGTTATGGGGGATGAGGACGGTGATTTTATCGCGTTTCCGTTCAACGACAGTGCGAGCCTCGATGCGATTGGTCTGGCAATGAACGATTCGACCGGGCGCTGGGCGCCGGGCCGACAGAGTTACGGGCATGTCTACAGCGCGAAGATGGGTGATCTTGCCAGCCTGCAGACGTTTGGCACCACCCGTAACGACCAGCACGTCACAATCGATGGGATGGAAAGTGACACGCAAACCTGCGCCGATGAATGGGCCGCGGTGTTTGCTGCCCGTAACGCGGTATTTATTCGCGCTGATCCTGCCCGACCGACGCAGACTGGTCAGCTTGATGGCGTACTACCGGCGAAAGCCGGGAAGCGCTTCCAGAAAACGCAGCGCAACACGCTGCTGAACTCCGGGATCGCCACCTGCTACGCGCAGGGCAGCAATGCGTTTATTGAGCGTGCTGTTACCACGTACCAGAAAAACAAGTACGGGGAAAAAGACAACAGCTACCTCGATAGCGAAACCCTGCACACCAGCGCCTATGTTCTGCGCGCGCTGGAAACCTGTGTCACCAGTAAGTACGGGCGCCACAAACTTGCCAGCGATGGCACACGTTTTGGTCCGGGTCAGGCGATTGTCACGCCGTCCGTTATCAAAGCTGAAATGTGTGCACAGTATCAAATCATGGAAGAAGCTGGGATCGTTGAAAACTTCGACCTGTTTAAAAAACACCTGGTTGTCGAACGTGATGCGAACGATCCGAACCGCGTGAACGTGCTGTTCCCGCCTGATTACATTAATCAGCTGCGCATCTTCGCCCTCGTTAACCAGTTCCGCTTACAGTACCAGGAGGCAGCGTAATGGGCCGCATTGCAGGAACTACTTTTTTTAAAATCGACAGTGAGCAGCTGTCGCTGACGGGTGGCATTACGGTGCCGATGAATACGAGTATCAATGACGATGTAATT
>NZ_NRDO01000091.1 GCF_010231475.1 Citrobacter sp. NCU1
AATATCAAATGGCCAGGCACCACATGGGTATACCTTGGCGAAGGTCTGACCCTGCGCACCGCTAAAGCGGATGGCTCAGACGCAGGCTCCACGGTTGGTGCTGATTCCGTCACACTGACGGCAGAACAGACACCGGTTCATAGTCATAGTATCGGTGGCAGTACCGGCAGCTCCACGGCTACCAGTGCCACATCCTCATCGTTTGATTACGGGAGTAAGGGTACAGATAGTCAGGGGGCACATACCCACACTATCCCATATGGTGGCGGGGTGCAGTCAGGCGAGGCAGACTTCGGAGTTCCACGGAATGACCAGACTCCAGCCAATACATCCAGTTCTGGATCTCACACCCATACCACATCCATAGGTGCACATACTCACACTGTCACTGTACCAGCTCACAGTCACACATTACCCGCTGCCACCGGCAATGCTGGCGGCGCGGCAGATGGTGGCACAACACCTGTTTCAATCATTCCAAAATCAATATTGGTCATGGTCTGGGTAAGGACTGCGTAATGAAAACTGAAATTATCGATATCTGGAATTATCTGTCAGATTCAAAAAAACTTATTGGTAAAAGCAACGCAGTGAAAAACCAGCTCCCGAAATACTGTACTACCGTGGCACCGCCTGATATTCCGGAAGGTAAAGTGACAGTATTTGATGAAACAAACCAGGTATGGCTGATGCAGGATGACGCCCCGGCCACAGTAACTATTATCCGGGTCTACGGGTATGCCCCGGATACCATGATTTATATCGGGGCAGCCGATGCGATGGTTGACGATATACCCGCGAACTGCACCCTCACAGCTCCGGACGCGGAGCCACTGGCAGGTTATGTTCTGACGTTCGATATTGATTCCGGAACCTGGCGTAGCACAGAGGACCATCGCGGTGAAACAGTCTGGGATACAGCAGACGCGACGGAAATTTATATCAATTTTCCCGGACCGTATCCGGCAGGTTCAACCACGCAATCACCGTCAAGTGTGCCTTATCCGGTGTGGAATGGCTCGCAATGGGTAACAGACGCAGATCAGCAGATGCAGGCTAATATTCGTGCCAACGTCGCCATTTATAACGACCTGATGCTACGAGTGGTTCGTGCACAGTGCCCGCTGCAAAGCGCCGTAGCACAGGGTATTGCGCTAACCCAAAGCCAGCAGGACGTTCTGGCAGAACTTCAGCAATACGCCGTGACGCTGGCTCAGTTCATCCAGTCAGCAGACCTGACACAATCGCCGCTGGTATTTCCCGAATCGCAACCGGGCCTGCTGGAATATCCGGTGTCGTTAAACAGCACATGCGGAGCGTGAACTGTCATATATCTCGTCTGAACATGAACCTCACTACTCAGGGGTTTGCTCTGAACCTCGAACTTGAATAACGGGAAAAAATCCGGCAACCAGGTAAATCATTGAGTTATGCAATGATGATGATCGATGGTGGCTAATGTCATTGATCTCCGCTCAAATAAAATCTACTGTATATAATAACAGTATTAATTGACGGTGATTATGATGCAGTTTTTCACTCCCTCCGGGTTGCGTGCAGTGCAGCCGCTTCCACTCTATGGCGACCTTGTACCCTGTGGTTTTCCAAGCCCCGCAGCAGATTACGTTGAACAGCGTATCGATCTTAACGAGCTACTGATACAGCACCCTAGCGCCACGTATTTCGTTAAGGCATCCGGTGACTCGATGATTGATGCCGGGATCGGTGAAGGCGATTTACTGGTGGTGGACAGTTCACGCAAGGCAGAGCACGGCGATATCGTTATTGCTGCGGTGGACGGGGAATTTACAGTCAAGCGCTTGCAGCTACGGCCAACAGTCCAGCTTAATCCTGAAAACCGCGCCTGGTCACCAATCATCATCGGGAGCGAAGAAACGCTCGATGTTTTTGGTGTGGTGACGTTCATCGTGAAATCGACGGGCTGATCATGTACGCGCTGTGTGATGTGAACTCGTTCTATGCCTCCTGTGAAACCGTATTTCGCCCGGATCTAAAAGGTCGGCCGGTTGTGGTGCTTTCCAACAATGACGGGTGTGTTATTGCACGCAGCGCAGAGGCAAAGAAACTGGGTATCAAAATGGGAGAGCCGTACTTCAGGCAGAAGGATCTTTTCCGCCGCCACGGGGTACTCTACTTCAGTAGCAACTATGAGCTGTATGCGGATATGTCTAACCGGGTGATGACCACGCTGGAAGAAATGGCACCGCGCTGTGAAATCTACTCGATAGACGAGGCATTTTGTGACCTCACTGGTGTACGTAACTGTCGCGATTTGACTGATTTTGGCCGTGAAATCCGGGCTACTGTTTTGCAGCGCACGCATCTGACAGTGGGTGTTGGCATTGCCCAGACCAAGACGCTGGCCAAACTGGCCAACCACGCAGCCAAACAATGGCAGCGGCAGACGGGCGGGGTGGTGGATTTGTCCAATGTCGACCGGCAGCGCAAACTGATGGCCGCGCTGCCGGTTGATGAAGTCTGGGGTATCGGTCGGCGGATCTCGAAAAAACTGGAGGCGATGGGGATCCAGACCGTTCTGCAGCTCGCTGATACCGACATCCGTTTTATCCGTAAACATTTTAACGTCGTGCTTGAACGCACGGTGCGTGAGTTACGCGGAGAACCCTGCCTGGCGCTGGAAGAATTCGCGCCAGTGAAACAGGAAATTATCTGTTCCCGCTCTTTTAGCAGTCGTATCACGGAGTATGAAGAAATGCGCCAGGCGATCTGTAGCTATGCCTCACGGGCGGCAGAGAAGCTGCGTGGCGAGCACCAGTATTGCCGTTTTATCTCGGCATTTGTGAAGACCAGCCCGTTCGCACTGAACGAACCCTATTACGGTAATAATGCCTCCGTGAAGCTGCTGACGCCCACGCAGGACAGCCGTGACATCATCAGTGCCGCCATCCGTTGTCTGGACGCAATATGGAAAGACGGTTATCGGTATCAGAAAGCAGGGGTGATGCTGGGTGATTTTTTCAGTCAGGGCATTGCCCAGCTCAACTTGTTCGATGATAACGCGCCGCGCCCGGGCAGTGAGAAGCTGATGGAGGTACTGGATAAGCTCAACGCGAAAGACGGCAGGGGGACTCTGTACTTTGCCGGACAGGGTATCCAGCCACAGTGGCAGATGAAAAGAGAAATGCTGTCTCCACGTTATACCACTCGTTACTCAGATTTGCTGGTGGTGAGGTAACTTGCATTAACGGCGATTTATCTAACGACGTTCTATGTTTGGGGTCGCTCATAACTGAAAGTCGGCTATGAGCGAGGAGCGGAATAAAACCTTTCATGCCTTTACGATCTAACGGCTACATAGCGCAAAATCTCAATGCTGAATCTGGCCTACTGAAAACTCCGCTGTACGAAACCTGTTCGATTAGATATGTTATTTCTGCGTTCATACTGTCTTGGAGCATCACATGCCAGAATACTGTTTTTATAAGAAAGGGAATCAAGTCTCCGCCTTGGACAGTTCTGACGCGGAAAAATCCGCGCAACTTGCCAGAGACGGCTGGGAGAAGCTCTTTGAAGAAGTCCTCGCGACTGATGCTGAAAGCGCACTTGCCAGGCTCGCGGACATGCGCAAAGAGGAGATTCTTACGGAGCACGCCTTTATGACGGGTTCTGTGTTCAGTGGCATCGTTACTGCTATTCTGAGATAGCTTCAGCGAACCTCTTCGACTGCCCCTACAGCTACTAACATTTAACCTAAAATCTATATATCGCATCTTTAACCGCACGCTAAATGGCATTGTCCGTTTCTGGCACGAAGCTGACGGTCAGAGTCGGTTTACTCAGAACAACAGCAGTTTCTGCACTGATGAACTTATTCAATTATTAACAGAGTCAATCAATTCAGAACCTTGGTTTTTTACGTTCCCTACGGCGCGGGATACTGCATGCCAGGTAAAGTTTTCAGCAGATACAGCTCCATCTTCTACAATTTGCTCCACTTCTTTTCCTCCAATATCCTGCCGCATCCACTCACGAGCAGCTTCCGGTGACAGCACCAGCGGCTGGCGATCATGAATATCTACCAGCCCTTTATCCGCTGCAGTAGTGACAATCAGGAACCCCTCAGCCTCATCACCACATTCAAATGGTGTACTGCCAATGGCGGCCATAAATAATGGCTGACCGTCGATACGATGAATGAAGTAGGGTTGTTTTTTACCGCCTTCGGTCTTCCATTCAAACCAGCCATCAGCAAATACAATTGCCCGGCCATGTAGCCACAGCGGCTTAAACATCCGGCTGGTGGCCGCAGTTTCAACACGGGCATTAATCAGCGGTGATTTATCCCACCATCCTGGCGCATAGCCCCAGAACACGGGATCAAGATGCAACTGTTCGTCACGTTCGCTCAGCAACAGGACTTTGGTGCCTGGCGCGACGTTGAATCGTCTAATAGGTTCTGGATCGTATGGGATGTCGCGTTCGGCTTCTTCTGAGAGTATGGAGAGATAGTCTTCACGCGTCATTGACTGTGAAAAGCGCCCGCACATAGAAACCTCCAGCCAGATGTCAGACTGAAAGTATAGGGCAGGGAGAAAAAGTGGTGCGCACCGGTAATGATTTAAAAAGGAGCTTGTAAGGTAAACCGGAATGATGACTTTGTGAATTGATGAATTCCTAAACTGAAATTATTCGCAAATCATAGCGTTCGATAACGACTCGGTTGCAAGATTTGACGGCATTATTCCCCAGTAATTCCCCAAAACTTCCCCGTTCAGACTAACAGTCACCAGATCTTTGCAACAGAGCCCCTGCGCTGTCCGTAACAAATTGTCCGCGCTACTGCATGGCGACCCTCTCCCCGATTGAGTTGCGTCAGGATCCGGCGACGATAATCTTCATCATCAATATAATTAAGAACATACAGTGTCTTGTTGACGCGCCCCACCTCCATGATGGCCAGCCCGGACGGTCGTGAGCTTTTGAGTAGTGAGCTAATGAGTTCTGAAGCATGGATGGTTCCCAGCTTCAGCGAACCCGCGGTTCTCATCGTTTCATCCCACTGATTTTCTGCCTTCGACAGATCTGCACATCCACGAGCCAACTCATCAAGTGCATCGTAATTTGCCGATTTATCCACCCGCCAGAATACCGCTTCACCGGCATCATGTAGTTAATTTGATGGAACACAGTGTCGCCGATTTACTTCTCTTGCTTCACTGACTGTGGCCACAGCCGTTTAACGCCCTGCCAACGGCGCAGCCTGCGCTGTATCGGTCGCTCAAAACCTGCGTAACTCAGCCAGGATATGGCCAGCAGCAGTGTCAGTACCGAGAGGGTCGCGAGGATCCCCAACAGTGGATTGGTCTGGGCATACCACCAGTCGGTGAATTCTGGAGCTAGATAGTGGATAAGTTCGCAGCCTGTGAGTAACACCAGAACGTGCCAAAGATAGAGAGAGTAGGAGAGATCCCCCAGCCAGTTGGTGACACGATTGTCGAGTAGGCACAGCAGCAGACTCTGGCGCTCAGCCTGCGCCGCAGCAATCCAGATCAGCAGAACGTAGGAACCAATCAGCAACAGGGTCAATGATGGCGTCATGGTAAATTGCAGCAGCACCCAGGGCAGGGCAAAAGCCAGCAACAGCGGCAAATCCCGCCTCATAATGGGCAGATGCAAGCTTGCCTTGATCCTGGGCAGCAGCCAGAGCCCAAGCACGAATTCACTCATCCCTCGCCCTACCGCCAGCACCCCGCTGGTGACGTCCAGGGTGCCCTGGCGGTGAACGATAAACGCAAGCACCATGAATGCCAGCAGCGGGGTGAGATGGCTCCAGCGGTTGCGGGTGACCGCAAGCGGAATGAACAGCGGGAACAGCAGGTAGCTTATCCACTCTACGCTCAGGGACCAGGCGGCGAAGTTCCAGGTCAACCCATGGTCTGTGACCACCTGCAGCAGCAAGAAGGCGCTCGGCAGAGCTTCTACCGGCGTGAACGGGGAGCCGAAGGGCGGCATGCCTTCCCACTCCCACATCTTGAATAGGGGGCCTGCAAAGAAGCCTATCTGATGCTGGGCCTTATAGAGTTCCCATCCAACCAGCAACAACAGAGTAACGAGATAGAGGGGGTAGACTCGGGTCAGTCGCAGCCAGAGAAATCGACCATAGCCGATGGTGCGACCAGGGCCGCGACAGACCTCCCCATAGACGTGGGCCAGTACCAGCCCGCTCAGAATGAAGAAGAGATCGACCCAGAGGTAGCCGTTCTCGATAAGTTGAGTCACTTCGGCGATCGACTCCTTCCACTGAGGAAACAGCAACAACCTGGCGTGGAACAGCACCACCATTAGGGCAGCAATACCCCGCAGCGGTGTTAACAGCGGCAATGATTGATTCATGTTGAGGTCCTTGTGATGTTCAGCTTGGCCTGGCATCGTTTTGTTGTTATGCAGGCCCTTTGTTCCCACAGCCTCGGCTCATGGAGGTTATAGACGAAATCACAATACGTAAAAAAAGAGCAATATGGTTGTGGTTTTTATCATAAATATGCATTTATGAAGAATAAATAGGGTATTGCCGCACTGGTGCGGCGTCAACAGTGGCCACATTCGGGTCGCTGGAGTAGCCGACCACGACCCGTTAGTTGGGGCGTTGTTTCCCAAATCCTGCCAGGTCGAACGGAACTTCTGATGCAATGGGGGATATCGACAGGCAGACCTTTAGCATCAGAAGTGATCCACTTTACAACAAGAGCATTCCATCCAAGCAGATACGAAACGAGGTCACATACACTCATTTCCGTTCCTTTGGCGTGTCCATCCATTGATTTATCTGAAGTAACTTCTGGTGGGATTGCGTTGAGGTAACTAATTAATTTGCTAAAATTTTTATCAATAGCTAAAAGTAGTTCAGCTTTTGTTTGCGGCACACTCATAAGAATTCCATCTCATGTAAAAAGAGACACCATAAAGGCACTGTGTGGTGTATGAACATTAATCAATTATGTACCGCCCACCACAACAGGGGAAGACCCTAACTTATACAGTGTCAACGGTTAAGCATACAGCATTTCAGAAGAGAACTTTGGGGCATGGATGGGGCAGAAAAGTGATTTTTGGGACGGTTTGGGGCATTGGTGGGGCATTTCTACTCATGTAAACTTTGGTGATTTTCATATGAGTTGTATTTATATGCCTATGATTAAGCTAAAGAATACACATGCTCTTGGGCGTTCTTTAGTGATTTTTAAAATAGCCGCGTCACGCAATTGAAGTGGCGGGCATAATCTTCAAGACTGGTTATCCCCAGTCGCAGCCATTTTGGGTGCGACCATTGTGGCAATCCGATGTAAATCATAGCGCCTGCAGGATCTCTTCCACGCGACGCACGCGGGCAATGCGCGGGAAAATGTGCGTTACGCTGCTTTGGTGTTGCTCGGGACTTCCTGCGCTGCAGGCATCTTCGACAATGACCAGCCGAAAGCCCAGTTCCCAGGCGTTGCGGGCCGTGGATTCTACGCCGATATTGGTGGCTATTCCGCACAGGACGAGCGTGTCAATGCCGCGACGGCGCAGTTGCAGTTCCAGATCAGTGCCGTAAAACGCCCCCCACTGGCGTTTAGTGATCTCAATATCGCTGTCGGCTTTGCCCAATGCTGCCGGGTAGCGCCACCAGTTTTCCGGCAACGCTTTCGCAGGGGATGGCGCATCGACGGGCTGTTTTAAGGCTTCTGCGTAATCCGGCGACCAGCCGACACGCACCATCACCACCGGTGAGCCGTGAGCACGGAATTTTTCCGCCAGTCGGGCGGCGCGTTCCACGACGTCTGGTGCGGTATGTGGGCCTCCGGCGAAGGGTAAAATGCCCTCCTGTAAATCAATGACCACCAGCGCGGTGGTAGAGGCGTTCAGTTCCAGCATGATGACTCCCGTATTTTCAACGCTATTGCGGTCTATCTTAGTCACGGTGTTTGAGGTGTGGGGCAACAAATTTTGTTAATTTTTTTGCGTATACGCAATACCTGTGTCGCAAACACGCGTACAGTCAATGCCGGGTTCGGAGTCTGTTCTGGTTCAAAGTGGTAAGTAATCGAGCCTGGATGGGATAGACTCTTATCGTGCGGCAGAATTTCCAGTATAATAGCCGCCTTTTTTCATTCAGTTGTGACATTCAGCTAACGCTGCGACTTCGTCACCTGCGAGGCAGGCGACACTCCGCCTGCGGCAAAGTTAAGGGATATCTCATGCGTACAGAATATTGCGGACAGTTACGTCTGTCCCACGAGGGGCAGCAAGTGACTCTGTGTGGTTGGGTCAACCGTCGTCGTGATCTTGGTAGCCTGATCTTTATCGATATGCGCGACCGCGAAGGTATCGTGCAGGTATTTTTCGATCCGGATCGTGCGGACGCATTAAAGCTGGCCTCCGAACTGCGTAATGAGTTCTGCATCCAGGTTACGGGTACCGTACGTGCGCGTGACGCAAAGAACGTTAACGCCGATATGGCGACTGGCGAAATTGAAGTACTGGCGTCCGATCTGACCATCATCAACCGTTCAGAATCACTGCCGCTGGACTCTAATCACGTTAATACCGAAGAAGCTCGTCTGAAATATCGCTATCTGGATCTGCGTCGTCCGGAAATGGCGCAGCGTCTGAAAACGCGTGCCAAAATTACCAGTCTGGTGCGTCGTTTTATGGACGACCACGGTTTCCTCGATATCGAAACCCCCATGCTGACCAAAGCCACGCCGGAAGGCGCGCGTGACTATCTGGTGCCTTCGCGCGTTCACAAAGGTAAATTCTACGCGCTGCCGCAGTCTCCTCAGTTGTTCAAACAGCTGCTGATGATGTCTGGCTTTGACCGTTACTATCAGATCGTAAAATGCTTCCGGGACGAAGACTTACGTGCCGATCGCCAGCCTGAATTTACCCAGATCGATGTGGAAACCTCCTTCATGACGGCACCGCAGGTGCGTGAAGTGATGGAAGCGCTGGTGCGTAATCTGTGGCTGGAAGTGAAAGGTGTGGATCTGGGTGATTTCCCAATCATGACTTTCGCCGAGGCTGAACGTCGTTACGGTTCCGATAAACCGGATCTGCGTAACCCGATGGAATTGGTGGACGTTGCCGATCTGCTGAAGTCCGTCGATTTCGCCGTATTCTCCGGTCCGGCGAACGATCCAAAAGGCCGCGTTGCTGCTCTGCGAGTGCCGGGTGGTGCCAGCTTAAGCCGTAAGCAAATCGACGACTACGGTAACTTTATTAAGATCTACGGAGCGAAAGGTCTGGCGTATATTAAAGTGACTGAACGCGCGAAAGGTCTGGAAGGGATCACCAGCCCTGTTGCCAAATTCCTGAACGCGGAAATCGTGGAAGCGATTTTGGATCGTACCGCTGCGCAAGATGGCGATATGATTTTCTTCGGCGCCGACAACAAGAAAGTGGTTGCTGACTCTATGGGCGCGCTGCGCCTCAAACTGGGTAAAGATCTGAACCTGACCGACGAAACCAAATGGGCACCGTTGTGGGTCATCGACTTCCCGATGTTTGAAGACGACGGCGAAGGTGGTCTGACGGCGATGCACCATCCGTTTACTGCACCGAAAGACATGACGGCTGCTGAGTTGAGCGCCGCGCCGGAAGATGCCGTTGCCAATGCTTACGATATGGTTATTAACGGCTACGAAGTGGGTGGCGGCTCTGTTCGTATCCACAACGGCGACATGCAGCAAACCGTGTTTGGAATTCTGGGCATTAACGAACAAGAGCAGCGCGAGAAATTCGGCTTCCTGCTGGATGCGCTGAAATACGGTACGCCGCCGCATGCAGGCCTGGCGTTTGGTCTGGATCGTCTGACCATGCTGCTGACGGGCACCGATAACATTCGTGACGTTATTGCCTTCCCGAAAACCACGGCTGCAGCCTGCCTGATGACTGAAGCGCCAAGCTTTGCTAATGAAGCGGCGCTGGCGGAACTGAGCATTCAGGTTGTGAAGAAGGCCGAGAATAACTGATATGGCTGCTGTACACGAAATCATTCGCGTTGCATCGCGGCGGCAACTGAGTGAATACCCATGAGCATAGATAACTATGTGAATGGGATGAACGATGGCAGCCAACAAAGAGGCAGCGTGAAGGATAAAGTGTATAAGCGTCCCGTTTCGGTTCTGGTTGTTATTTTTGCAGAAGATACGAAGCGGGTGCTGATGTTACAGCGACGCGACGATCCTGATTTCTGGCAGTCGGTCACAGGCAGTCTGGAAGAGGGTGAAACCGCGTCGCAAGCCGCCATGCGCGAAGTAAAGGAAGAGGTCACCATTGATGTTGCGAAAGAGCAACTGACCTTAATAGACTGCCAGCGCACGGTGGAGTTCGAGATTTTTAGCCATTTACGTCATCGCTATGCGCCGGGAATCGAACGTAATACCGAATCCTGGTTTTGCCTGGCACTCCCCTCTGAACGAGAGATCGTGTTCACCGAACATTTGACCTATCGTTGGGTTAATGCGCACGAGGCTGCACAGTTAACCAAGTCGTGGAGTAACCGGCAGGCGATTGAAGAGTTTGTAATTAACGTCGCCTGAGAAGGCGCGCTTTTTGGAGATATTATTTATGGCAGGTCATAGTAAATGGGCCAACACCAGACATCGCAAAGCAGCGCAGGATTCTAAGCGCGGCAAGATTTTCACCAAGATCATTCGTGAGCTGGTGACGGCCGCCAAGCTGGGTGGCGGCGATCCGGACGCTAACCCACGTCTGCGTGCAGCTATAGATAAAGCGCTGTCTAACAACATGACGCGTGACACACTGAACCGTGCAATCGCGCGTGGCGTGGGCGGTGATGAAGATACAAATATGGAAACCATCATCTATGAAGGTTATGGTCCAGGCGGCACCGCGGTGATGATTGAATGTTTGTCCGACAACCGTAACCGTACGGTTGCGGAAGTGCGTCACGCATTCAGCAAAACCGGCGGTAACCTGGGTACCGACGGTTCCGTAGCGTATCTGTTCAGCAAAAAAGGCGTTATCTCCTTTGAAAAGGGCGACGAAGACACCATCATGGAAGCTGCGCTGGAAGCTGGTGCTGAAGACGTTGTGACCTACGACGATGGCGCGATTGACGTCTATACCGCGTGGGAAGAGATGGGCAAAGTGCGTGACGCTCTGGAAGCCGCCGGTCTGAAAGCCGACAGCGCTGAAGTCTCAATGATCCCGTCGACTAAAGCGGACATGGATGCGGAAACCGCACCTAAACTGATGCGTCTGATCGACATGCTGGAAGATTGTGATGACGTGCAGGAAGTTTACCACAACGGTGAAATCTCCGATGAGGTTGCTGCTACCTTAGAATGACGTGGTTGAGCGATAAGATAACAGGAGATGCGTGATGTCTATTATTCTCGGCATTGACCCGGGGTCGCGCATCACCGGTTATGGCGTGATCCGCCAGGTGGGCAGGCAACTGACCTACCTGGGCAGCGGATGCATTCGTACTAAAGTGGATGATTTACCGTCGCGCCTGAAGCTGATTTATGCAGGTGTGTCGGAAATCATTACCCAGTTTCAGCCGGACTACTTTGCCATTGAGCAGGTATTTATGGCGAAGAACGCGGATTCGGCGCTCAAATTGGGTCAGGCACGTGGTGTGGCGATTGTCGCTGCTGTGAATCAGGATCTGCCGGTGTTTGAATATGCGGCACGTCAGGTCAAGCAAACCGTCGTCGGGATTGGCAGCGCGGAGAAAAGCCAGGTGCAGCATATGGTGCGTACCTTGCTTAAACTCCCTGCTAACCCGCAGGCGGATGCCGCCGATGCGCTGGCGATTGCGATCACCCACTGCCACGTGAGCCAAAACGCGATGCATATGAGCGACTCCAGGCTCAATCTGGCGCGTGGACGACTACGATAATAACAAATCAGGCTGGATAAATATCCAGCCTTTTTTTATGATATCGCATTACCTTTTTAGCCATTAACGCAGGAGCGTCATGTGATAGGCAGACTCAGAGGCATTATTCTCGAAAAACAACCCCCGTTAGTGCTGCTGGAGACGGGCGGTGTCGGCTATGAAGTCCATATGCCGATGACCTGCTTCTATGAACTGCCGGAAGCGGGGCAGGAGGCGATTATCTTCACCCATTTTGTGGTGCGTGAAGATGCCCAACTGCTGTATGGCTTTAACAATAAACAGGAACGTACCCTGTTTAAAGAATTGATCAAAACTAACGGCGTTGGCCCTAAGCTGGCACTGGCAATCCTCTCCGGCATGTCGGCGCAACAGTTTGTGAATGCGGTTGAACGCGAAGAGCTAGGCGCGCTGGTCAAACTGCCGGGTATTGGTAAGAAAACGGCTGAACGTTTGATTGTCGAAATGAAAGATCGTTTCAAAGGTTTGCATGGCGATCTGTTTACGCCTGCCGCTGATCTGGTGCTGACCTCTCCGGCCAGCCCGGCTACGGATGATGCGGAACAGGAAGCGGTTGCCGCGCTGGTGGCGCTGGGCTATAAACCTCAGGAAGCCAGCCGGATGGTCAGCAAAATTGCCCGCCCGGATGCCAGCAGTGAAACAATGATCCGCGAAGCGCTCCGCGCCGCGCTGTGAGGTAGAGGATGATAGAAGCAGACCGCCTGATTTCAGCAGAAAGCACGTTGCCAGAAGATGTGGCAGACCGGGCGATTCGTCCCAAACTGTTGGCGGAGTATATTGGCCAGCCGCAGGTACGCTCGCAAATGGAGATTTTTATCCAGGCGGCAAAGCTGCGCGGTGATGCGCTCGACCATCTGCTGATTTTCGGCCCGCCGGGTCTGGGTAAAACCACGCTGGCGAACATTGTTGCCAATGAAATGGGGGTAAACCTGCGCACCACCTCCGGCCCGGTGCTGGAGAAAGCAGGGGATCTGGCGGCGATGCTCACCAACCTCGAACCTCACGATGTTCTGTTTATCGACGAAATTCACCGCCTGTCTCCGGTGGTCGAAGAGGTCTTGTACCCGGCGATGGAGGACTATCAGCTTGATATCATGATTGGTGAAGGCCCTGCGGCGCGTTCGATAAAAATCGATCTGCCTCCGTTTACCCTGATTGGCGCAACCACCCGTGCCGGTTCATTAACCTCCCCGCTGCGCGATCGTTTTGGTATCGTTCAACGCCTGGAGTTTTACCAGGTTGCGGATCTACAGCATATCGTCGGACGTAGCGCTCGCTATATGGGGCTGGAGATGAGTGATGAAGGCGCGCTGGAAGTCGCCCGCCGCGCGCGCGGTACGCCGCGTATCGCCAACCGTCTGCTGCGCCGCGTGCGTGACTTTGCCGAAGTGAAGCATGACGGCACCATCTCGGCGGATATTGCCGCTCAGGCGTTGGATATGCTCAACGTTGATGCGGAAGGGTTCGACTATATGGATCGCAAACTGTTGCTGGCGGTGATTGATAAGTTCTTCGGTGGACCTGTCGGGCTGGATAACCTGGCTGCGGCTATCGGTGAAGAGCGCGAAACCATTGAGGACGTGCTGGAACCTTATCTGATTCAACAGGGCTTTTTACAGCGCACTCCTCGAGGGCGTATGGCGACGGTTCGTGCGTGGAATCACTTTGGGATTACGCCGCCGGAAATGCCCTGAGCGTAGCGCCGGGTAGCGATGCCCACATCTCATCCGGCCAATAAAGACAGCGCATCCGGTAAAAAAACAGGCCTCAGTTGGCCTGTTTTTTCATCATGGTGAGGATAAACAGCAGTGCCGCGCACAGAACGACCGAAGGGCCGGCAGGCGTATCGTAAAATGCAGAAAAGGTCAGCCCGCCTGTAACCGCTACCATTCCTACAATCACCGCAACGCCCGCCATCTGCTCTGGCGTGCGGGCAAATCGACGCGCCGTAGCGGCGGGGATAATCAGTAATGATGTGATGATCAGCGCGCCGACAAACTTCATTGCCACCCCGATGGTTAATGCCGTCACCAGCATCAGCAGCAGTTTCACGCGCTGAATTTTCACCCCATCCACAAACGCCAGGTCTGGGCTGATGGTCATGGACAGCAAATTGCGCCACTGCCAGAACAAAATCGCCAGAACAATGATGACGCCAACGGCGATGGAGATCAGATCTTCAGGCGTTACTGCCAGTAAATCGCCAAACAGATAAGCCATCAAATCGACACGAATGTTCGACATCAGGCTGACCACCACCAGACCCAGCGACAGGGCGCTGTGCGCCATAATGCCCAGCAGCGTATCGATAGCAAGATGAGGGCGCTTCTCAAGCCACACCAAACCAGCCGCAAGTATCAGCGTGACGGCGATAACCGCGTAAAACGGATTGACATCCAGCAGCAGACCAAATGCCACGCCTAACAGCGAAGCATGCGCCAGCGTATCGCCAAAATATGACATTCGACGCCAGACCACGAACGAGCCCAGCGGACCTGCGGCGCAGGCCAGCATGATCCCGGCGAACCAGCCAGGTAACAAGAATTCAATCATGAGTGACCATTTCCCCGGCGTAATACGATACGGCCCTGTAAATCATGGCGATGATTATGATGATGGCGATAAATGCCTAATTGCTCTGCCCCGCGCGGCCCAAACATGGAGATAAACTCCGGGTGCATTGAGACAATTTCCGGTGTGCCAGAGCAGCAAATGTGGTGATTCAGACACAGTACTTCGTCTGTTTTGGCCATCACCAGGTGTAGGTCATGCGATACCATCAACACCGCGCAGTCGAGTTCGCGACGCAACTGGTCAATGAGATCGTAAAGAGCCACCTGACCATTGACGTCGACGCCCTGCGTCGGTTCATCCAGCACCAGCAATTGCGGTTGATTCAATAATGCGCGTGCCAACAGGACTCGTTGCGTTTCCCCGCCGGATAATTTTTGCATGGGCGCATTAATCAAATGACCTGCCTGAACGCGTTTTAGCGCAGGAAGAATGTCTGATTTATGCGTGCCAGGACGTAAGCGTAAAAAACGGTTTACAGTGAGGGGGAGGGTGGTATCGAGAAACAGTTTCTGCGGGACATAGCCGACGCGCAGTTGACCGCTGCGCTTGATAACGCCTTCATCAGGTGTTACGAGCCCTAATACCACGCGTACCAGGGTGGACTTTCCAGCACCATTAGGGCCAAGGAGAGTCAAAATTTTTCCGGGTCTGAGTTCAAGCGACACGTCAGAAAGGACGCGGCGTTGACCATAAGAAACCGAGACATTTTCCAGTGAAACCAAAGTCGTCATGTCAATTTTAGGCTTGCAGAAGTTATAGAATGTTATAATATCACATTCCACATATTCATTACGATGATTAGTTGCATTATGTTACATAAAAATACGCTTCTTTTCGCAGCATTATCCGCTGCTCTTTGGGGGAGTGCAACACACGCCGCAAATGCCGCTGTCGTCACCTCTCTTAAGCCGCTGGGTTTTATCGCTTCCGCGATTGCAGAGGGTGTAACAGAGACCGAGGTTTTATTGCCGGATGGTGCCTCGGAACATGATTACTCACTGCGTCCCTCCGACGTAAAACGCTTACAGGGCGCGGACTTAGTGGTCTGGATTGGTCCGGAGATGGAAGCGTTCATGGAAAAGTCAGTAAAGAACATTCCCGAGGCAAAACAGGTCACGATTGCGCAGCTTCCATCAGTGAAACCGTTGCTCATGAAAGGGGGGGATGATGATGATGACGGGCATGACCATAAGCCTGCTCATGATGAAAAAGGTGACGACCATCACCATCACGGCGACTACAACATGCATCTTTGGCTTTCCCCAGAGATAGCGCGGGCTTCAGCGGTTGCAATCCACGAAAAATTAGTGGAACTTATGCCGCAAAGTCGAGCCAAACTTGACGCCAACCTGAAGGATTTTGAGGCACAATTAGCCCAAACCGATAAACAGGTCGGTAACGAGCTCGCACCGCTCAAGGGGAAAGGGTATTTCGTTTTTCACGACGCTTATGGTTACTACGAAAAACACTTCGGACTGACGCCGCTTGGTCACTTCACCGTCAACCCTGAGATTCAACCTGGTGCGCAGCGTTTACATGAAATACGAACACAGTTGGTTGAGCAAAAAGCAACCTGCGTTTTTGCTGAGCCACAGTTCAGGCCAGCGGTCGTTGAAGCCGTTGCGAGAGGGACATCCGTTCGAATGGGAACGTTGGATCCCCTCGGAACGCGTATTACACTGGGTAAAACGAGCTATTCAGCGTTTCTGACTCAATTAGCGAACCAGTATGCGAGCTGCCTGAAAGGAGATTAACGAGGAAGTGAATACGTGCAACAGATAGCCCGCTCTGTCGCCCTGGCATTTAATAATCTGCCCAGACCCCATCGCGTTATGCTGGGGTCTCTTACTGTTCTGACACTTGCTGTCGCGGTGTGGCGCCCATACGTTTATCATCCAGAGTCCGCGCCTATCGTTAAAACCATCGAACTGGAGAAAACTGAGATTCGGTCGCTGCTGCCTGAGGCGAGCGAACCTATCGATCAGGCTGCGCAGGAAGATGAAGCGATTCCTCAGGATGAACTGGATGACAAAACCTCAGATGAGGTGGGTGTCCACGAATATGTGGTCTCCACCGGCGATACGCTGAGTAGCATTCTGAACCAGTACGGCATTGAGATGGGCGATATCAGCCAGCTCGCTGCCGCAGACAAAGAATTGCGTAACCTGAAAATTGGTCAACAACTCTCCTGGACACTAACCGCAGACGGCGATTTACAGCGTTTAACCTGGGAAGTCTCCCGCCGCGAAACCCGGACTTACGATCGTACGGCTGCCAATGGCTTTAAGATGAGCAGCGAGATGCAGCAAGGTGACTGGGTTAACAGCCTGATGAAAGGCACCGTCGGCGGCAGTTTTGTCTCCAGTGCGAAAGAGGCAGGACTCACCAGCGCGGAAATCAGTGCCGTAATCAAAGCTATGCAGTGGCAGATGGACTTCCGCAAACTGAAAAAAGGCGATGAATTCTCGGTACTGATGTCACGTGAGATGTTGGATGGCAAACGTGAGCAAAGCCAGTTATTGGGCATTCGGTTACGTTCTGACGGTAAAGACTACTACGCAATTCGCGCCGAGGACGGTAAGTTCTACGATCGCAATGGTACCGGACTTGCCAAAGGATTTATGCGTTTCCCGACGGCGAAACAGTTCCGCATTTCGTCCAACTTTAACCCTCGTCGTCTGAATCCGGTTACCGGGCGTGTTGCGCCACATAAAGGCGTCGATTTCGCTATGCCGCAAGGTACGCCGGTACTGTCGGTGGGTGACGGTGAAGTCGTCGTGGCAAAACGCAGCGGTGCGGCGGGTTACTATGTGGCGATCCGTCATGGACGCACCTACACCACCCGATATATGCACTTGCGTAAACTGTTGGTGAAACCGGGGCAAAAAGTGAAACGCGGCGATCGCATTGCGCTTTCAGGGAATACCGGAAGATCAACCGGTCCGCATCTGCACTACGAAGTATGGGTCAACCAGCAGGCGGTGAACCCGCTGACGGCGAAACTACCGCGTACTGAAGGGCTGACAGGATCGGATCGTCGTGATTACCTGGCCCAGGTGAAGGACGTGCTGCCGCAGCTGCGCTTCGACTAACCCGTTTCAAATGTTCCTCTAAAACCGGTACACGATGTGTGCCGGTTTTTTTTTGTGTCCGCCAGACGGTTCGCCAGAAACGGCGGGGTTGCTTCAAAAGGGGGAAATGGCTATAAGCGCAGCACCAGATACGCTTTTACTTAAAAATCGCGGGTTAAAGTTGAAAGAGATTGAGTAACTCGCTCATACTCTATACTCGCAATGTGGCTCAGCGTAGCATGGTGAAACGTAAGGGCTAATTATGAAAAAGGAAAACGTCGTGGCAGAAGAAACTATTTTCAGCAAAATCATCCGTCGTGAAATTCCCTCGGATATCGTTTATCAGGATGAACTGGTCACTGCATTTCGTGATATCTCTCCCCAGGCACCGACACATATCCTCATTATTCCTAATATTCTGATCCCAACGGTGAATGACGTTACGGCTGAGCACGAGCAGGCGCTGGGTCGGATGATCACGGTGGCGGCGAAAATCGCCGAACAGGAAGGTATTGCTGATGACGGCTATCGTTTAATCATGAATACCAATCGCCATGGTGGACAAGAGGTGTATCACATCCATATGCACCTGTTAGGCGGTCGCGCACTGGGTCCAATGCTTGCGCATAAAGGTCTCTGATGATGACGAGAGGATGCGTTGCGCTGTCTTTGGCTGTGTTGTTACTCGTCGGTTGCCGCTCACATCCTGAAATACCGGTGAGTGATGAGCAGACTCTGGTCATGGAATCAACGTTACTGGCGGCGGGGATCACCGCTGAGCCTCCGGCGTTGACGACGTCCGATATTCAGACTTCTGCCTCCTCGCGACTTTATAACGAAAGACAAGAACCCGTTACCGTTCATTATCGTTTTTATTGGTATGACGCCAGAGGACTGGAAATGCACCCTCTGGAGAAGCCGCGTAGCGTAACCATCCCGGCGCACTCGCCGGTTACGCTATACGGAAGCGCCAATTATCTGGGGGCGCACAAAGTTAGACTTTATCTTTATTTGTAAGAGGTGAATCTTGATAACTAAAATACATCGCTACGCACTGGTAGCTGCGCTGGCGATATTCCTCTCGGGTTGTGTGGCCCAACGAGAACAACCGGCACCGGTCGATGAGGCAAAACCGACACCTGAGCAACCTGTTCAGCCGGAGCAACCAGTGCCCGTTGTGCCGACGGTGCCGACGGTTCCTCAGCAGCCGGGTCCTATTGAGCATGAAGATCAGACAGCGCAACCCGCGCCGCGCGTTCGTCACTATGACTGGAACGGCGCCATGCAACCGATGGTCGGCAAAATGTTGCAGGCAGGCGGGATCGCGGCAGGAAATGTTCTGCTGGTCGACAGCGTAAACAACCGTACCAATGGCTCCCTCAATGCGGGTGAAGCAACGGAAACGTTACGCAATGCGTTGGCGAATAACGGCAAATTTACGCTGGTCTCAGTGCAGCAGTTATCACTGGCGAAACAACAACTAGGTTTGTCCCCGCACGACAGTCTGGGGACGCGCAGTAAAGCCATCGGGATTGCCCGCAACGTTGGCGCGCAGTATGTGCTCTATTCGAGTGCTACGGGTAACGTCAATGCCCCAACGCTGCAAATGCAGCTCATGCTGGTGCAAACTGGCGAGATAATCTGGTCGGGTAAAGGTGCAGTCCAGCAACAGTAACCGGCTGACGCGCGACGAGGTTTTGTCGCGCTATTTCCCGCAATACCATCCCGTCGCCGCGAACAACCGCGGATTAAGCGGCGGGAGCGTCATCATTGAAAATGCGACCCATCGCCTGGTTCTTCGTTGTCACCATGATCCTCAGGCGCCGGAGTCGCATTTTTTACGACAGTACCGGGCGCTGTCACGCTTGCCTGACACGCTCGTCACCCGGCCCCGATTCTATACGCCAGGCTGGATGGCCGTGGACTATTTAGCGGGCGACGTAAAATCCGGATTACCGGACGCCGACGCGCTGGCCGGCTTGCTGTATCATCTGCATCAGCAACCATGCTTTGGCTGGCGAGTAACACTGCTGCCATTGCTGGAGCGATACTGGCAATGTTGTGATCCTGCTCGCCGGACGCCTGACTGGCTAAGAAGGTTAAAACGCCTGCGAACAGCGCGTGAACCTCGTCCTCTGCGTCTCGGGCCATTGCATATGGATGTACATGGCGGCAATCTGGTGCACACGGCGTCAGGGTTACGATTGATTGACTGGGAATATGCCGGCGACGGTGATATCGCGCTGGAACTGGCGGCGGTGTGGGTAGATGATGCGTCCCAGCATCAACAGTTGGTCGCCGCCTATGCTAAACGCGCGCATATTGATCCCCGATGCCTCTGGCGACAGGTCAGATTGTGGCATCCCTGGGTGATGATGCTGAAAGCGGGATGGTTTGAGTACCGCTGGCAACAGACCGGTGAACAACAATTTATCAGGCTGGCCGATGAAACCTGGCGTCAGCTAACAACGAAAAAATAAGGAGAGCAGTGTGGGCCCAGTGATGTTGGATGTTGAAGGATTTGAACTGGATGCCGAAGAGCGCGAGATCCTTGCGCATCCGCAGGTAGGCGGTCTCATTCTCTTCACCCGTAATTACCATGATCCGGAACAGTTGCGGGAACTGGTGCGCCAAATTCGGGCGGCGTCGCGCAATCATCTGGTCGTCGCGGTCGATCAGGAAGGCGGACGCGTGCAGCGTTTTCGCGAAGGCTTTACTCGCTTACCGGCCGCGCAATCTTTTGCCGCGTTGCTGGGGCTGGAAGAGGGCGGGAAGTTGGCTCAAGAGGCGGGCTGGCTGATGGCCAGTGAAATGATCGCCATGGATATTGATATCAGCTTTGCCCCGGTTCTTGATGTCGGACATATCAGCGCGGCCATCGGTGAGCGTTCTTATCATGCCGATCCCCAAAAAGCGTTGGCAATGGCGACGCGCTTCATTGAGGGTATGCATGCGGCGGGAATGAAAACCACCGGGAAACACTTCCCGGGCCACGGGGCGGTTACGGCGGACTCCCATAAAGAAACACCTCGCGACCCTCGTCCCGAAGCGGAAATCCGCGCCAAAGATATGTCTGTCTTTCAGGCGTTGATCACCGACAACAAGCTCGACGCCATTATGCCTGCGCACGTGATTTACAGCGATGTGGATCCGCGTCCGGCGAGTGGCTCTGCGCACTGGCTGAAAACAGTACTGCGCGGTGAACTGGGATTTGACGGCGTGATTTTCTCTGATGACCTGTCGATGGAAGGCGCGGCTATTATGGGCAGCTACGCAGAACGTGGTCAGGCTTCACTGGATGCAGGTTGCGATATGATCCTGGTCTGCAATAATCGTAAAGGTGCGGTCAGCGTGTTAGATAATCTGTCGCCGATCAATGCAGAACGTGTTACACGTTTGTATCATAAAGGTTCATTTTCGCGCCAGGAACTCATGGATTCTGAGCGCTGGAAAACCGTCAGCGCCCAGCTTATCCAACTGCATGAACGCTGGCAGGAAGAGAAAGCAGGTCATTAATACTCCCTTCACGGGAGTCGGGTTTTGGTGAGGATGCGATGATTATCTATTTACACGGTTTTGACTCGAACAGTCCGGGTAACCACGAGAAAGTGCTGCAACTGCAATTTATTGACCCGGATGTCAGGCTGATCAGCTACAGCACGAGGCATCCTAAACATGATATGCAGCATCTGCTTAAAGAAGTGGACAAAATGTTGCAGCTCAACGTGGACGATCGCCCTTTGATCTGCGGTGTGGGGTTGGGTGGCTACTGGGCGGAACGGATCGGTTTTCTGTGTGATATTCGCCAGGTGGTGTTTAATCCGAATCTGTTCCCTTATGAGAACATGGAAGGCAAAATCGACCGTCCGGAAGAGTACGCTGATATTGCCACCAAGTGCGTTACCAACTTTAGGGAAAAGAACCGCGATCGTTGCCTGGTGATCCTTTCTCGCCATGATGAAACCTTGAACAACCAACGCTCGTCAGAAGAGCTGCACCATTTCTATGAAATTGTGTGGGATGAAGAGCAAACCCACAAGTTCAAGAATATCTCCCCTCATTTGCAGCGAATCAAAGCCTTTAAGACCCTGGGTTAAGACGGTCAGACTGTTTTGCAAAACCAGCTTTCGGGCTGGTTTTTTTGTGTCTGTGGCAAGTGTTGTTTAACTTTTCAGCGAGAAAACTTGATACACATCAATTTTGGTATGACCAATGAACCGTTCGTGTTATTCTCACTGTCGAAGTCGTTTTTCATTGTCGTAACTTGTTGTTAATTAAAGGCTATATTCATAACGTTTAATTAACAATTGGTTAATTAATTTGAGGGGGTCACCTTGACTACACCATTGAAAAAAATCGTGATTGTCGGCGGTGGTGCTGGCGGGCTGGAAATGGCGACGCAGTTGGGCAAAAAACTGGGCCGCAAGAAAAAAGCGAAAATCACCCTGGTGGACAGAAACCACAGCCATCTGTGGAAACCGCTGCTGCATGAAGTGGCGACCGGTTCACTGGATGAAGGTGTAGATGCGCTGAGCTATCTGGCGCATGCGCGCAACCATGGCTTCCAGTTTCAGCTCGGGTCTGTGATGGATATCGATCGTGAAGCAAAAACAATAACCATTGCCGAACTGCGTGATGAAAAAGGCGACCTGCTGGTGCCGGAGCGTAAGATTGCCTATGACACGCTGGTAATGGCGCTGGGAAGTACGTCCAATGACTTCAATACGCCTGGCGTGAAAGAGCACTGCATTTTCCTCGATAACCCGCATCAGGCGCGTCGTTTCCATCAGGAGATGCTGAACCTGTTTTTGAAATACTCGGCTAACCTGGGGGCGAACGGTAAGGTTAACATCGCCATTGTCGGCGGTGGCGCAACGGGCGTCGAGCTTTCGGCTGAGCTGCATAATGCGGTGAAACAACTGCACAGTTACGGTTACAAAGGGCTGACCAACGAAGCGCTGAATGTGACATTGGTTGAGGCCGGAGAACGCATCCTGCCAGCATTGCCGCCGCGAATTTCCGGCGCAGCGCATAGCGAATTGACCAAACTGGGCGTACGGGTGTTGACGCAGACGATGGTGACCAGTGCTGATGAGGGCGGACTTCACACCAAAGATGGCGAATACATCGAAGCCGATTTGATGGTGTGGGCAGCAGGCATCAAAGCGCCAGACTTTATGAAGGATATTGGCGGTCTGGAAACCAACCGTATCAATCAACTGGTGGTGGAACCGACTCTGCAAACCTCGCGTGATCCTGATGTATATGCCATTGGCGACTGCGCATCCTGTGCGCGTCCGGAAGGGGGCTTTGTGCCGCCACGTGCTCAGGCGGCACACCAGATGGCATCCTGCGCGATGAACAATATCCTGGCGCAGATGAACGGTAAACCGCTGAAGGCGTACCAGTACAAAGATCACGGCTCGCTGGTTTCGCTGTCCAACTTCTCTACCGTGGGAAGTTTGATGGGGAATCTGACGCGCGGGTCAATGATGGTGGAAGGGCGCATCGCGCGCTTTGTCTATATTTCGCTGTATCGTATGCACCAGATTGCATTGCACGGCTACTTCAAAACCGGGTTGATGATGCTGGTGGGCAGTATTAACCGTGTGATTCGTCCACGTCTGAAACTGCATTAATGATCGCGTTACTCACCGGCCATCCGTGCCGGTGGGTATTTTTAACGAATTCCCTCTCATTATTCGTCGTTATGCGCTTCAGAGTTCTCTGAATCATCCTGTTTCGCCGCTCAAACCCACACTTTTCATCCGTTGTCTGATTTGCTTACTCCCTCAACCCGTTGCAAAATTGTTACTAATAGCAAAAAAGGAGGAGTTCCCGTGAATAAATCAATGTTGGCGGGTATCGGGATTGGCGTAGCGGCTGCGCTGGGTGTCGCGGCTGTCGCTGGTCTTAATGTCTTAGACCGTGGCCCGCAGTATGCTCAGGTTGTTTCTGCGACACCGATTAAGGAAACGGTTAAAACTCCGCGTCAGGAGTGCCATAACGTTACAGTCACACATCGTAAACCGGTAAAAGATGAAAACCGTATCGCTGGCTCCGTATTGGGTGCAGTTGCCGGGGGTGTCATTGGCCATCAGTTTGGCGGTGGTAGCGGTAAAGATGTTGCTACGGTTGTTGGTGCGCTGGGCGGCGGTTATGCCGGTAACCAGATCCAGGGCTCAATGCAGGAAAATGACACTTACACTTCAACGCAGCAGCGTTGCAAAACGGTGTATGACAAGTCTGAAAAGATGCTGGGTTATGATGTCACTTACAAAATTGGTGACCAGCAGGGGAAAATTCGCATGGACAAAGATCCTGGAACGCAGATCCCTCTGGATAACAACGGTCAGCTCATTTTGACTAACAAAGCATAAAAAAGCTGTTCTCTGCACATTTGCCCCTCATTCGCTCAGGCTGAGGGGCTTTTTTCGTCTGCCATGCAACAACGACGGGTGTTGTTGCGAAGCAGTATCAGGAGAACAACGTTCCCTGGTCAACGGACTATTTCAGCATCTCAGGCCACAGTTTTAGCGTGGTGTGGGTGATCAACATCAACTTCTCGAATGTTGCGCCTTCGCGGGCGCTGATCGACATTCCCTGCACTATACAGTTCAGAAACTCCGCCAGACTTTGCGGATCACAGTGTGCTGGAATTTCGCCCCGTTCTTGTCGTTGACGGAGGAATTGGGTCAGGGTCTGTTCCTGCATCGCATGGCGTGATTTGACCGTATGCGCAATATCATGGGAAGAGGCTGCCAGCGTCGCGGACGTATTAATCAGAAAGCATCCGGCGGGGGTCTCTTTGCTGGTAAAGCAGCTTGCAACGGCGGTGAAATAATCTTCGAGCGCCGATTCCACACTTTTTTCTTCGCAGAAGAGCTGCGCTTCGTGCTTTGCCGCAAAACGGCTAATGTAGCGATCCAGCACGGCGCGAAATAACCCTTCCTTGTTGGTAAATTCCGCATACAGCGTCGGCGCTTTCGCACCGGTTGCTTCAACGAGATCGGAGAGCGATGTCGCTTCGTAGCCATGTTGCCAGAAGAGTGTCATGGCCTTATCAAGCGCGGCTTCCCTGTCGAACACTTTTGGTCGGCCACGGCTTTTTTTTGCGCAACTTGTCGGGGCAGTTGTCATGGTGCCGTTGTACCAGGTTGGGTTTGTTGAACAACCATTATAAAAATAAACCCGCTCAGTCTCCAGCGTATTAAGGATAAAAATAAATTAATCTTACTGTGCTGAAAAATAAGGTATTTATAAATAAATTAACGGGCATTATAAAAATACATTGACGTGTGACCTGGATCACATCTATCATTTAGCTATCGATCGTTAAGTTAATCGTAACGACATCATTCATCTGCTACAGG
>NZ_NRDO01000092.1 GCF_010231475.1 Citrobacter sp. NCU1
CAAAGTCATCGGGCATTATCTGAACATAAAACACTATCAATAAGTTGGAGTCATTACCGAATTATGGGTATTATACAGACTTTATTACCCACACACGTCTATACGGAATCTTCGATGCTAAAAATCTTTAATACACTGACGCGCCAAAAAGAGGAATTCAAACCTATTTATGCCGGGGAAGTCGGCATGTACGTGTGTGGTATTACCGTTTACGATCTCTGTCATATTGGCCACGGACGTACCTTTGTTGCCTTCGACGTGGTGGCGCGCTACCTGCGTTTCCTCGGCTACAAACTAAAATACGTGCGTAACATTACCGACATCGATGACAAAATCATCAAACGCGCCAATGAAAACGGTGAAAACTTTGTGGCTCTCGTCGATCGTATGATTGCCGAAATGCACAACGATTTTGCGGCGCTGAACATTCTGCCTCCGGACCTCGAACCGCGCGCAACGCACCATATCCACGAAATTATTGAAATTACCGAACAGCTCATTGCCAAAGGTCACGCCTATGTGGCGGATAACGGCGACGTGATGTTTGATGTCCCGACGGACCCGAACTACGGTCAGTTGTCTCGTCAGGATCTCGACCAGTTGCAGGCTGGCGCGCGCGTTGAAGTTGTTGACGTGAAGCGCAACCCGATGGATTTCGTGTTGTGGAAAATGTCGAAAGAGGGCGAACCGAGCTGGCCGTCACCGTGGGGCGAGGGGCGTCCGGGCTGGCACATTGAATGTTCGGCGATGAACTGCAAACAGTTGGGCAACCATTTTGACATTCACGGCGGCGGTTCTGACCTGATGTTCCCGCACCATGAAAACGAAATCGCCCAGTCTACCTGTGCGCATGACGGCGAGTACGTGAACTACTGGATGCACTCCGGCATGGTGATGGTTGACCGTGAGAAAATGTCCAAATCGCTGGGTAATTTCTTTACCGTGCGTGACGTGCTGAAATACTACGATGCCGAAACCATTCGCTACTTCCTGATGTCCGGCCACTATCGCAGCCAACTGAACTACAGCGAAGATAACCTGAAACAGGCGCGTTCGGCGCTGGAACGTCTTTACACTGCGCTGCGCGGGACGGACAAATCCGTTGCCCCGGCGGGTGGCGAAGCGTTTGAAGCGCGCTTTGTTGACGCGATGAACGACGATTTCAACACGCCGGAAGCCTACTCGGTATTGTTTGATATGGCGCGTGAAGTGAATCGCCTGAAGGGAGAAGATTTGGCGGCGGCGAACGCGATGGCCTCTCATCTGCGTAAGCTTTCTGGCGTGCTGGGTCTGCTGGAACAGGACCCTGAAGCGTTCCTGCAAAGCGGCGCGCAGGCCGACGATAGCGAAGTTGCTGAGATCGAAGCGCTGATTCAACAGCGTCTCGACGCCCGTAAAGCGAAAGACTGGGCGGCAGCAGATGCGGCGCGTGACCGTCTGAACGAGATGGGGATTGTGCTGGAAGATGGTCCGCAAGGAACCACCTGGCGTCGTAAATAATTGTTTGTATTGCCGGATGGCGCTGATGCTTATCCGGCCTACAGGTCAGAGGATTTGTAGGTCGGATAAGGCGCAATGCGCCGCCATCCGGTAAATTAATGCTTCCGATACCACCACAGCATTCCCATCACCACCACTCCCGGCAACCACACCCACATCAACTCAGATATTATCACCTGATGCCCGTATGGCGTGGCATAGCGTGAGAGCGCAAACGGCGCGACCTTGATCACCTGCCAGGGGGCAAAGAAGCGTTCGTCAGACCACGGCCACAACCAGCCGACGCCTTTTCCACCGGTGGTTATCGAATCCAGCAAACTGTGCGACAGCAGCGAAACCGTCAGGAACAGCCAACAGCGAACCAGCCCCGCCTTAAACCATCGTCGCCCGATCAGTACGCATAAAAAGGGCACGACAAACGCAAATAACAGCGAGTGGGTAAAACCCCGATGGCCAAACACGTTGCCGTAGGCAATACCAAACTTAAACGCCAGGACGTCGGCATCGGGCAACATCGCCAGCACGATCCCGGCGAAGAGTAACCGAGGGGGAATCACCTTAAGGCCGAGGCCTAATCCAAGACAAAGAGGGACGGCGGCGTGGGTAACAATGGTTGGCATGAGGTTCGCTTCGTATGAAAAAACAACATGCTAACAGTTTACTGTGAAGGGACGATGAAGTTAATTATCTGAAATGTGGGGGGAACAGGCCGGACAAGGTGTTAACCGTCATCCGGCACTGTCGATCACGCGACGACGGTAACGCTCTGACCGTCAAAACTCACGGTTTGTCCGGCAACGATTTTGCAGCGTTTACGGGTTTCCACCGCGCCATCGACCTTAACCAAACCCTCTGCAATGGCAATCTTCGCCTGGGCGCCGCTTTCACACCAGCCTTCCAGTTTGAGCAAATCGCACAGCTCTACGTGCGGGTGCTTGCCTAAAGAAAAATTCGCCATATTAATTACCTTGTGGATCGTGATATTCAACACACGCCTGTAGCGTGTTTTCGATAAGTGTTGCGACGGTCATCGGACCGACGCCGCCCGGCACTGGCGTGATATATGACGCACGTGCCGCCGCATCGTCAAAGACGACGTCGCCGACAACTTTACCATTTTCCAGACGGTTAATGCCGACATCAATCACGATGGCGCCTTCTTTTATCCACTCGCCCGGGATAAAGCCCGGTTTACCGACCGCCACGATCAGCAGGTCGGCATTTTCGACGTGATGACGCAGATTTTTGGTAAAGCGGTGAGTGACCGTGGTAGTGCAACCCGCCAGCAGCAGTTCCATGCTCATCGGGCGGCCGACGATGTTGGATGCGCCAATCACCACGGCATTCAGTCCGTAGGTATCGATGTTGTAACGTTCAAGCAGGGTAACAATACCGCGTGGGGTACACGGACGCAGACGTGGCGCGCGCTGGCACAAACGACCTACGTTGTACGGATGGAAACCATCTACGTCTTTGTCTGGCGCAATGCGCTCAAGCACTTTGACGTTGTCGATGCCCGCCGGTAATGGCAGTTGCACCAGAATACCGTCGATAGTGTTGTCTGCATTAAGCGTATCGATAAGCTCAAGCAGTTCCGCCTCGCTGGTGGTTTCAGGCAGGTCATAAGAGCGGGAGACGAACCCCACCTCATCACAGGCTTTGCGCTTGCTTGCGACATAAATTTGCGAAGCCGGGTTGCTACCTACCAGCACAACAGCCAGTCCTGGGGCGCGAAGTCCGGCCGCTATACGCGCCTGAACTTTATGAGCAACCTCAGAGCGCACCTGCTGCGCAATCGTTTTACCGTCAATAATCTTTGCTACCATCAGAGAGAAGATTCCATCTGTTACGTTAAGTCAAAGGGGATGTGACTATTTTGTCAGAAGCGGGGCGTGCTGTCAGTTTTCGTTTGCGTCTTTCGATGCGATCGCGGCTGTGCGACCTTCTGGCAGAAGCCTGACGGACTGCCAGCATGAGGGGGCATTTTTGTGAGCAGGCTAATTAAAATTAACCAGATAGAAACAATTCATCACCTTTGCAATTTAAGGATGAATCCCCCAAAAACCAGAGTGTTATATGCTTTTGAACCCTTCTTTATATTATAGCGCCCTGGAACCGTCCTATATCTCAATAAGAAATCGCTTAGGTCAATAAAAGGGTTTGCACATGTTTTTCATTTATTGAAATGTTTAATTTATCGCTGTGACGAATTGTCATATTCGTAAAGATTAATTAGTGAATCCGCGACTCAGGAGAGTTGGGTAAAGATTAACTAATTCTCTTTCGGAATATATCTTTACAGGATGCAGAGATAATTTGCCTGACATTTTATGTCGATATTGATTCAAACGGTTCCCGCAGGAAGCCGGAACCGAATGTGTGTAATGCAAGGGAAAAACATGAAACGTAAATTAATGACCTCTTCTGTTATTGCTGGCCTGATGCTCGTCGCGGGTTCCGCTGTTGCCGCCGATCCGGTGAGCGTCAGCGGCGGCACCGTTCACTTTGAAGGTGAACTGGTCAATGCGGCCTGTGCCGTTAGCACCCAGTCGGCGGATCAGGTAGTGACGCTGGGCCAGTACCGTACGGCCAGCTTTGCTGCCGTGGGTGACACCACCGCACAGATCCCATTCAGTATTGTCCTGAATGACTGTGATCCCAGCGTAGCGGCGACCGCGGCAGTTGCGTTTTCTGGTCAAAGCGACTTGACCAACGATGCCCTGCTGGCGGTTTCTTCCTCCGATAACAGCACAACCGCAGGCGGTGTGGGTATCGAAATTCTGGACAGTAAATCGTCTCCGTTGAAGCCCGATGGCGCGACCTTCTCAACAGCTCAGGCGCTGGTCGAAGGCACCAACACCCTGCGTTTCTCCGCACGTTATAAAGCGACAGCAACAAGCGCAACGCCGGGTCAGGCAAATGCGGATGCCACCTTCATCATGAAGTACGAGTAAGCGTTCTGCTTTGAACAAGGATGATGCGTGCCTCAACGGATGAGGCAACACCGGGGATAATAAGGGATGTGGCTGATGATGAGGAAAGGCGTGGCGCTGGCGGGAGTGCTCTGTGCGATGTCGGTATGTGCGCATACGGTAATCCTGGAGAGCGGACGTCTCCATTTGCGCGGAAAACTGGTCAATGGTGCCTGTACGGTGGCCTCGGAAAGTGAGGATTTACGCGTGCAAATGGGGCAATACCGCACGAATGTGTTTGCGGGACCCGGCAGTTTCGCCCCTGTCAGCGTGCCTTTCTCGTTACGCTTAACGTCATGCAGTTCGGATGTTTATGACCACGTCGGTATTGGGTTTTCAGGCGTAACGCCGGTGGAAGATCCGCAGGTATTCCTTGCCAGCAGTGACGCCGCTTCTGCATCCGGAATCGGTCTTGCATTATTTGATGAGGAACAACGGCAAATTATACCGAACGCCTTGCCGCTCCATTACGCCCCTATTTTAACGCAAGAGGTGACTTTCCATTTTACTGCTCGTTACCGGGCTATCTCGGAAAATATGACGCCGGGAAGTATTCGTTCAGATGTGTGGTTTACGCTGGTTTACCCCTGATTTATTTCCGCGGCGCTAATAACACGCAAAAGGTATTTTTTGCCATGCTTACATTTATTAAATCAGGCTTTATTATTTTTATTGCCTTAATTTTTTCATTTAGCGCACAGGCCGCGGGAGGCATCGCTTTAGGTGCGACGCGGGTTATTTATCCGGCAGAAGCGAAACAAACGTCGTTGGCCATTAGCAATAGCGACGGCAAAGAACGATATCTGGTCAACGCCTGGATTGAGAACAGCGCGGGTGTCAAAGAAAAAGCGTTTATCGTCACGCCGCCCCTTTTTGTCAGCGAACCCAAAAGTGAGAACACGCTGCGTATCATCTACGCCGGACAGCCGCTGCCGACTGACCGTGAATCTCTTTTCTGGATGAATGTGAAAGCGATACCGTCGGTCGATAAAAACAGTCTCGAAGGGAAAAACGTCCTGCAACTGGCGATTTTGTCGCGCATTAAGCTGTTTGTCCGTCCGGGCAATCTGGGGCAGTTCTCAGAAGACGCGCCAGGCCTGCTGCAATTCTCCCGTGTCGGCAACCACCTGAAAATCATCAACCCATCGGCCTATTACCTCACGCTGGTCAACCTGAAAGTGGGAAGCCAAAAAGTGGATAACGTCATAGTGGCGCCGAAAAGTGACACCCAGATCCTGTTGCCTGGCGGCGCGCAGGGCAACGTGACGTTTCAGACGGTCAATGATTATGGCGCAGTGACCACGGCAAAAACGGTTAGCCTGCGCTGAGCCGTGAGAACATGATGAAGAAGACAACGTATTTTCCCGGTCTGTTTCCGGGGTTTACGCCACATTTGACGGGGGTGGCGCTGTCGACGCTGGCTGCACTCTATCCCCCTTTAAGTCAGGGGGAAAGTTACTTTAACCCGGCTTTTTTGTCATCGGATGCGGCATCCGTGGCGGATTTGTCACGCTTTGAGAAAGGCAATCATCAGCCTCCCGGTGTTTACCGGGTCGATATCTGGCGCAACGATGAATTTGTCGCCACCCAGGATATCCGCTTTGAAACGACAACGGTGAAGACCGGTGAAAAGTCGGGAGGGTTGATGCCCTGCTTTAACCTGGAGTGGGTTAAGCGCCTGGGCATTAACACTGCTGCGTTTCCTGCGATGAGTCAGGAAAAGGATAACGCGTGCATCAATTTACCCGAGGCCATACCAGGCACGGAAATTGCCTTTGATTTTGCCACTCTGAGACTCAACGTGAGTCTGCCGCAGGCATCCATGCTCAATAGCGCGCGCGGATACATTCCGCCGGAAGAGTGGGATGAAGGTATCCCTGCGGCGCTTATCAACTACAGCTTTACCGGCAGTCGCGGAAACGACAGCGACAGCTATTTTTTAAGCCTGATGAGCGGTCTCAATTATGGTCCCTGGCGACTGCGCAATAACGGCGCATGGAGTTACAACAAGGGCGATGGATATCACTCGCAGAGCTGGAAAAACATCGGCACCTGGCTGCAACGCGCCATCATTCCCCTGAAGGGGGAACTGGTGATGGGCGACAGCAATACAGGAAATGACGTGTTCGACAGCGTGGGGTTTCGCGGAGCACGACTCTACTCTTCCGACAATATGTATCCCGATAGCCTGCAAGGCTATGCCCCGACGGTCAGAGGGATCGCCCGCACACCTGCGAAGCTAACCATTCGCCAGAATGGGTACGTTATCTATCAAAGTTATGTTTCCCCTGGCGCGTTTGCCATTACCGACCTTAATCCGACCTCTTCAAGCGGCGACCTTGAGGTGACGGTAGACGAGAAAGACGGCAGTCAGCAACGCTATACCGTGCCGTATTCCACCGTGCCGCTGCTGCAGCGTGAAGGGCGAATCAAATATGATCTGGTGGCCGGGGATTACCGTAGTGGCAATAGCCAGCAATCGTCGCCGTTCTTTTTTCAGGGAACCGTTATCGCCGGGCTGCCGCAAGGCTACACCGCCTATGGCGGGACGCAACTGGCATCGCGCTATAGCGCGATGGTGCTGGGTGCCGGACGGAACCTGGGCGACTGGGGAGCGGTGTCTGTCGACGTCACCCATGCGCGCAGCCAACTGGCGGATGACAGTACGCACGAAGGGCAGTCACTGCGTTTTCTGTACGCCAAATCGCTCAATAATTTCGGCACTAACTTCCAGTTGCTGGGGTATCGCTATTCCACCCGGGGGTTTTACACCCTTGATGATGTGGCGTATCGCAACATGGAAGGTTACGAATACAACGATGACAGTGAAGGTCAAGGCCATGACGTGCCGGAGGTGCAGAGTTATCACAATCTGAGCTACAGCAAAAAAGGGCGTTTCCAGGTCAATATTTCACAGAATCTGGGGGATTACGGCTCGCTGTATGTTTCTGGCAGCCAGCAAACCTACTGGAATACATCAGAAGCCAACAGTTGGTATCAACTCGGCTATGCCAGCGGCTGGCAGGGAATGAGCTATTCCCTCTCATGGTCGTGGAACGAATCCGTCGGCATTTCCGGCACCGACCGCATTCTGGCTTTCAATCTGTCGGTTCCGTTTAGCGTCCTTACCGGACGGCGTTACTCACGTGATAACGCACTGGATCGCACTTACGCCACCTTTAACGGCAGTCGCAACAGCGATGGGCAAAACAGTTGGCAAACCGGTGTCGGCGGTACGTTGCTGGAAGGGCGAAACCTGAGCTACAGCGTGAACCAGGGGCGCAGCAGCACCAACGGCTACAGCGGTAGCGCCAGTGCGAACTGGCAGGCAGCCTATGGCACGCTCGGGGTGGGCTACAACTACGATCGCGACCAGCACGATTATAACTGGCAGCTCTCTGGCGGCATGGTCGGGCATGCCGACGGGATTACCCTCAGTCAGCCATTGGGCGACACCAACGTCCTGATTAAAGCGCCTGGGGCTGAAGGCGTTCATATCGAAAACCAGACCGGAGTACAGACCGACTGGCGTGGTTACGCGGTGATGCCTTATGCCACGGTGTACCGCTATAACCGCGTGGCGCTGGACACCAACTCCATGAATAACCATACCGACGTGGAAAACAACGTCAGCAGCGTAGTGCCGACGCAAGGGGCGTTGGTTCGTGCGGCGTTTGAGACACGCATTGGCGTACGCGCGATGATCACGGTTAAGCAGGGAGACCGTCCAGTCCCATTTGGCTCTGTGGTTCGTGAGACCGTCAGTGGCGTCACCAGCATGGTCGGCGACGACGGGCAAATCTACCTGAGCGGATTACCGCTAAAAGGTGACTTGCTTATTCAATGGGGTGAGGGGGCGAACTCACGCTGCATGGCGCACTACGTTTTGCCTGATGAAAGTCTGAAACAGGCGGTCACGCTGGTCAATGCGACCTGTGAGCGTCCGTCGCGGTGAAAGGAAAAAGAAGATGAAACTAAAAACAGGATTATTGCTGGGAGGTGTCGCATTACTGTTGGCAAACCCGGCACTGGCGACGGTCTGTTATAACTCAAACGGGACGCCGACGGATGTTTTTTACGATCTGTCGAATGTCTTTACCAGCAGTAATAACCAGGTAGGGCAAGTCGTGACATTACCGGAAAAGTCAGGCTGGATTGGCGTGAATGCCACCTGTCCTGCCGGGACCACGTTGAACTACACCTACCGCAGCTATGTGAGTGAACTCCCCGTGCAAAGTACGGAAGGCGGGTTCCAGTATCTGAAACTCAACGATTACCTGCTGGGGGCCATGAGCATTACAGACAGCTCTGCGGGGCTGTTTTATCCGCCCCGCAACTATATTCGTATGGGGACGCATCCCAACGTTTCACAACAGAAACCCTTCGGCGTGATGGATTCAAAGCTTATCTTCAAACTGAAGGTGATTCGTCCTTTTATCAACATGGTGCCGATCCCCCGCCAGACTATGTTTACGGTCTATGTGACAACCAGCAACGGCGATGCGCTGAGTACGCCGGTTTACACCATCAGCTACAGCGGGAAAGTGGAAGTGCCGCAAAGCTGTAAAGTGAACGCCGGAGAAGTGGTGGAGTTTGATTTCGGCGATATTGGCGCGGCGTTATTTAGCAAAGCGGGCGCGGGGAACCGCCCGGAAGGGATCACGCCGCAAACGAAAACGATCGCCATCAAATGCACCAATGTGGCGGCGCAAGCCTATTTATCCATGCGCCTGGAAGCGGAGAAAGTGTCGGGGAAGGCGATGGTCTCTGATAATCCGGATTTAGGATTCATCGTGTCGGATGGCAGCGGCGTGCCGCTGACCCCCAACGATCTGGCGAGCAAAATTCCATTTCGCCTGGATGATAATGCTCAGGCGAATGTCGGGATTCGCGCTTGGCCCGTGAGCGTGACCGGAAGTAAGCCCACGGAAGGTCCCTTCACTGCGCGAGGGTATCTGCGTGTCGATTATGACTAAGGAGAACGTATGATGATCCGACTCTTTTTTGTCATGGTGTGTAGCACGCTGCTCAGTCCGTTTTGTCAGGCTGAGTCGTCGCTGGGTGAAATCAACATTGAACTGCGGGGAAATGTGGTGGATTTTACCTGCGCAGTCATTGCCGGTGACAGCAATAAAACGGTGGAACTTGGCACCTGGCCGACGAAACAACTGCGCACAACGGGGGACACGACACAGCCGATCCCCTTTAGCTTAAAACTTGAGGGGTGTCCGCCAGGTTCCGCCTCGATGACGTTTTCTGGAACACCAGCGCCGGGGACATCGCTTTTGGCCCTCGACGATACGGTAATGGCGCAGAAGGTGGCGATTGAAATTCGCTACAGTGACCGCAATCGACTGCCGCTTGAACAAGCCAGTCAGTCCGTCAGCATTGATGAAAACGGCAATGCGACGCTGACCTTTTTTGCCAATTACATCGCAATAGCCGACGGCGTTCAGCCTGGCACGGCAAAGGCGGATGCGACGTTCATGATCAACTACAACTGAGATCAAGTGTGCTCAGCACTCCCGAACGACGTCTCGCCGGGAGTGTCATTACAAGAGTTCGTGTACTTTCGCGTAATCTATAAGCTCCACTATTGTGTTCAGCCCGAGCTTAGAAAAAATATTGGCTTTGTGCGCGCTAATGGTTTTGTTGCTGAGTAAGAGTTGCTCTGCAATTTCTTTATTTGATAATCCGTTTGCCAGATAACGTAAAACCGTGACCTCGCGATTTGAAAGCGGCATATCATGTAGCTCTCCTTTTCGCATGTTAATATTGCTGATGAAATTAAGTGTATCCGAAGGGAAAAAGGAATATCCTGCGAGGATCATTTTTACCGCATTATAAATATCATTCAGATCTTTTCTTTTGCTGACGAAACCATTCGCGCCAGCCCGGATAGCCCGACCTGCATAGAAAGACTCCGATTTAGATGATAAAAACAGAACCCGCGTGTTTTCCTGTATCGATTTTATCCGCTTTAGTAGCGTAAAGCCGTCGATACCAGGGAGTTCAATGTCCAGAATAACGAGATCCACGGGGTAAGTGCGCAGGTAATCGATCGCTGTGCGATTGTCATCTGTTTTCAGGACAACTTGAATGTTGTTATTTTTTTCGAGAAGCACTTCGATCGACATTCTGACAATAGGGTGTTCGTCCATAATAATAACGGATGCTGGTTTCATTGTTGTATGCCTCAGACTGTTCGTGCGTCTTGCATTTGTAGGTAAATGGAGACGTCGTAAATATTGTCAAATAGCCAGAAAATATCCCCATGAGATCAGGTCATGGAAAATGCAATGACATCCCTGTTATCTGGCTATTTTGCGTAAGAGCAATGAGTGTGTGGAATATCCATTTCGCACCAACAAAAGACATTTAATTTTTAACCAAAGAGCAAGGCGGATTATACCTTGTCTGTTTTTTCGGAAAAGACTTATAGCACCCCCATTGCCCCGGCCAGTTACGATATTCTGCGAGGTTTAGATTGCTCAATAGCTACTGGAATTATCATCCCGAGATTTTGATTATCATAGTTTAAAATGTTTTTTTAAATATAAAAAACAATACAAAAGTTCAATTGTTTAGTTAGTGTTATGCTTTTTTTTGCGGTTTTATATACCGAATAAAATGGAAAGTCCCTATGAATGAGGTGTGTATGGGATATTGTAGGCGTAAGGGGATACCAGGAATAGTTGTGAATATTAATTTTTTGTGAAAAATTTACATTGACGCACTATGCAAAATAAGTAATTTCCTAAAAAATCTTACGACATAGTGGGTTAGGGTGTTAAATTAAGTGAAGAGAAGTAACGCTGAGGCGATGAATCAGATGCAGTAAACTTTGGCGATGGGGAAGTCCAAGCTGTGCTGTCAGGCGATTAATTCGATAGATTACCCGATGGTATGGCGTATTTTGTAAACGTGCGATTGTCTTTAATGAGGCGCCTTGCGATAAGGCCGAAATTATCTTCCAGTCGGTGTGGCTGAAGGCGTCTGACTGGAGAGAACTTTCTGACGGGGATAATAATGCGTTGCGCAGCGAGGAAAGATCCAGATGGCGTGAGAGGATCTGAAAATTCCCGGCCATTCGCATAAACTGAATCAGGCTGGTGTCTTTGCCGGAAACCAGAAACCAGATGTGAATATCATTTCGCTCGCGAGTAAAGAGGCGTAAACGTTCGAGCGTTTCGTAACGGGAAATCGCCAGTCCTTCCATATCGATCACCAGTTGCTGAAGCTGTGACTCTTCTGGCCCTAACGCGGCGGGATCAAAGGTGTCGAATACCGCAGTGCGTTTACCTGAAAAGAGATAGCGGCTGAGTGTATAGCCCAGATAACGATCGGTGGTAACGATCGCGTGTGAGAACGTGCTATCTGGCAACGCATAATTGAGCCGTTGATCCAGATATTCAATCTGGTCAAATATCTGTCGTGTTGTCTGAGAGGGATTGCGTGTGCAACTGGCGTTCCTTAAACGACGATGCCGTTCTCTGCGCATCCTTTATTTTTCCGTATTTTACTTTCTATCCGGTAATCGCGCTGGCCATAAATACCCCTGACCCAGATCGGCACCAGAGTGAAAGGCAATATCTTTTTGCTGATGATTTTCAATGCCTTCAATCAGTACGGCTGGTGCAATGTTATACCCCATAAGGACAATCTGATGCAGTTTATGAGGGGATGCGCTCAACGCCCAGAATGCATTCTTATCCAGTTTTATGCCGCTCAGACGCCAGTTTGCGGCAGCAAATGTCGCGATTAATGACGCGTCGACATCATCCAGCCATACCGGAATGCCATTTGCTTCAATATGCTGAACTTTTTCAAATAATTTGGAACGTTGTGGCAAATTGAGGGCATAAAATGTTTCCGGATCCTGGATTTCAATAATGACATTCGGTGGGTAGTGTGCCATTCCCAAATGAAACAAATCCCAATGCAACAGCGTATTCATTGGGAGATTCAGGAAATACCAACGGTTTCGGGGATATTGCGCAATCGCGGTGAGCTGCTGGAAAAAGTGCGCCAGCAGATGTTCTGGCGGAAGTTTGCCAAAAAAAAGTTCAGTATTTGTACAGTGATGAAGTTGTGTTAACACTTCATAGCCGAATGTTTGTCCAGAAGACAAATTAACAATCGGTTCGAACTTTAATGTAAATTCTTGATGAAGGAGACAACCTGTTTTGGCGGGAAAATCAGTATAATTGAAAATACTGTCCTGTATTGACGGGTTCTTTGCCACAAAACAACTCCTGTAAACAGCATCAACGCTGAGGGATATCTCCGACTTTCGAATATTCATTTCGCTGAAACATGACCAGTGCGTTAGTCTGGCAGCATCAAAAGCGTACCTCCACGCGAGGTTACTTAATTATTGATGAGACATTTCGCAATATGTGAAGAAAAACGGCCAGGCGTCTATTTCTGCAGCCAATCCAAATTGGCTCTAATGTAGCTAAGAAACTGTTGGTCGTTTTTAAGATGTAATTTTTTCATCATGCGATGGCGAATGGATTTGGCTTGATGTTCACTGAGTGAAAGGCGTTCAGCGCTTTCCGCTAAGGGACAGCCTTTAGCGATATATTTTAATAACTGGCGTTCTACAATAGAAAAGTGGCGAGTGGTACAGTAATGACAGATTGCCGGGGGAACTCGATGACGGAGCGCGCGTTTTTGCAGAATAAGCACCATTTTTCGGGTTATCTCCTCCACATCATCTTCACGATAAATATGCGGAAGTATGTATAGACAGGGTCTGAACATCAATTTTTCTTTTTCATTTTTGTTGCAAATAATGATTCTTTGCTGATGTCGCGTATGCACCGGAACCTGATAACAATCGGCACTGAACCAGTCTTCATCAAGTGATACAAAGGCGATTTCCGCAGTATTCAGCAGGTCGACAGGGAGAAACTGAATTTCCTGATGCCACTGTTCGGCCAGGCGCATAATAATGATTTTCAGGCCATGTTCGAAGTGACTATTCGGTTCCTTGATAGCGATGCTCAGCATAAAAAAACATCCAATACAGCAGTGAGGGGAGGCCAAATATTAATTAAATTTAATCATTTTAAAATACAGTAATCCTTAAATCCCACTTTATGGGGGATGAGATCTTACCAGGTGATTTCCTGGAACCCTGAAAATGACCGGAAAGGAGAGTTATTCGTACACTTCATCAGCAACCAGAACGAAAGCCATTGACTCAGCAGGTGCTGACCGTATAATTCACGCGTTTCATCCGCATGAAGTCTCAACTTCGCAATGCGCCCTTAGCTCAGTCGGATAGAGCAACGGCCTTCTAAGCCGTGGGTCGCAGGTTCGAATCCTGCAGGGCGCGCCATTTAAATCAAGTAGTTACATTAACTATCTCTGATGCTCCTTACACGCATTAAAATTTATGTAACGGCTGGTGTAAGTAAATTCCCTCAACACAAATCAACGCTAGCGTACAGTAGCGCACGTTTCAGATGATACCTCGCCATTAAGCTATCCCCATCAGGCACTTGATCCGGCACCCACTGGCGAGTGCATCCATAACAAAATCCATCGACCAGGTCAGGTTCGGGGCATCCGGGCGCAGAAGCGGAAGTCGCTCAGTCGCCAGCCCCTTACGACGCCGTCTGCGTTTTACGGTCAGGCCGTTAAGATGATAAATGCGGTAAACCCGCATGTGATTAACGAGAAGGCCTTCCCGCCGCAGAAGCTGCCAGATACGCCGGTAACCAAAGCGCTGGCGTTCGAGCGCCAGTTCAGTGATACGCCCGGATAACCGCGCATCTGCAGCCGGACGCAGGGCCTCATAACGGCAGGTTGAAAGGGATAAACCTGCCAGCCTGCAGGCCCGGCGTTGTGACAGCCCCGTAGCTTTACACATGACTTCCACGGCTTCCCACTTCTGGTCTGTCGTCAGAACTTTCGGCCCAGAGCCACCTGAAGCGCCTCCTTATCCAGCATGGCTTCCGCCAGCAATTTCTTCAGGCGGGCGTTCTCTTCTTCAGGTGACTTAAGACGCTTCACTTCCGGCACTTCCATGCCGCCAAACTTCTTACGCAATGTGTAGAAAGTGGCGTAAGAAATAGCATGCTTGCGGCAGAGTTCCCGGGCAGAAGCCCGGCTTCGGCCTCGCGGAGGATACTGATGATCTGTTCGTCGGAAAAACGCTTCTTCAAGGTGATGCCCTCACGTTGCTTATGAAGACATTACTAACATCGTGGTGTATTAATCAACGGGGAGCAGGTCAAGGGAGGTAAAGCAGGTCTGCAGGGGCAGGCAACGGACGCGCTGCGGCGGGCGCAGGAACAACGACCAGCAGCAGACTTCGATGATTACGACCAGACACCGCCAAACGATGAAATTCCGTTCTGATGGTGAGGGGAATGGTGAAACAGGCCCGCTACAGGTATGCGGGCTTTTATTTAATTACCAGTGGCGGCTTCGTGCGCTGAACTGGCGATTTCTTTACAGAGAGATTCACCTGAGGAAGGGCATTGGGAAGTTGCCAGCTTTTCTACGTTGAATAAATCATCCGTATCAAGCGTGGTATTTATGTGGTTTAACACCCAACCTTTCAGCGGAGGATTTTTTGCAATAATCTTATCTAGCTTAGGTAATGTTTCCCATTTATCTGCCAGTAACCGAATAACCGCCTCGGAACTCCCTTCCGCAATATCTCCATCATCACACTGACGATAATGATTAAAATAATCGTTAACTGTCTGCCATGTTGTGAGGTGGTCAACGGCAAGATCGGCCGCTTCCGCGTCTTTGGGCGAACACTCCGCTGCTACTGCGTTACCTGCAATCAGGATAAAAACGAAAAGCAGTGAAGCTAATACCTTCATAAAAAATAAGTCCTCACGCCATGATAGATTCTATTTTCGTTACGGTGGGTTGAGCCTACAGCTGACGGACCGCTGTTATTCAGCACTTCAATCGTACTAAGCGATGATGTCGCCATGTAGTCTTTTATTTTACTCATGGCTTCATCTGTTGTGCGGATGCAGCCCATAGTCGCATGTGGTGGTCCGGGTCTAAAACGTGCATTAGCTCTCCCGGAATGAACACCAATACCGGGATGTCCCGGTACGTTAAACCGAATAATTCCGTATAACCCATAAGGGCCGTTTGGATCAGGTGTATGTCGGTGTGGTGAACTTCGGTCCTGAATTTCATACGTTCCATTATGAATATGGCGGATCGTTGCATGAGAATCGACATTGTTATAGGCCGACCACGTACCAATCACAGATCCGTCATTACCCAAAAGAGTTATCTCGTGCGTTGCACCGTCAAAAGAAAGCCGTGACATTGGTTATCTCCGTCTTAAGCGGTTGTCCGTTCGTTCCAGGCGTCTGAGTACACCAGATTGCCATCACAGAACTTCCAGGTGATTTTTTCATAGCGGAGATCGACGTATTCCATATGGTTTAGGTGCTGCATACTCGGATCTTTGCAGTGATTCATTACCGGAGTGATTGCTACAACTTTCACGTTTTCCAGCAGCATGTTGAAGTATTCCACTTCCTGACCTGCGTCGTTAATTCTGTACCATTTCATCTCAGCAGATTTAAGCGTCTGGCCGGTGGCTGCAGCTTTGTACAGATAGGTTGATGAGCTGTCGAACTCTTTACCAATAGTGAACGCACCATGTACGCGTGTACCCGTGTACCCGTTTGTTTTCCTGTGTTCCCATCTACCGGGATATGCAGGCCATGAGTAAAGCTCAGCACTTCAATACTTCCTTCACGATCCCGTACGTCGGATGAACCCTTAATCAGTGCACCGCCGTCGTCCTTAAGAAACAGGTGAGCGAGAATAGCTATTTTGATAACTCCTTGTTGATGCGTGAGTTTCCATAACCATACCGCTCAACAAGTTGTGTAAATGTAATGATTGATTGGAATGAATTAACCATCATCCGCATAACTGATAGCTTCGCGTAAATCATTCAGGTAGCTGCAGTTACTCGTTTTGATCATTGCTGAAAACACCTTGCACTGGCTGAGCGACCATATATGGTGGGTAAGATCATCCGATCTGATGACTTCACCACTTTTTTGCCATGGCCTCCTGAATAGTTTCGTCCTTAAGTCGCTCTTCAACATGCATATTTTCAGCCGATGATTCTCTTCTTCGGGTTCTTTGAGTCTGCTCATCAGTGCCATATCCATCCCGCCAAACGTTGAGCGCCATTTATAAAAACTGGCACTGCTCATGCTGTGCTCACGACACAGTTCAGCCACCGGCGTTCCGGCCTCGGCTTGTTTCAGGATGGACATGATCTGGCTGTCAGTAAAACGCGATTTTTTCATAGAAATCTCCCCGGTTCAGATTACGAGAAAATTCTACTTATCAATACACTGGATTTTTTGGGGGGGATTACCCATCAATAGCCCCCATTATTTGGGGCCGTTGATTTTCTTTCTTTTTCCATCGTGTTAACGCACTACTCAGCATTACATTCTTCGTTGCTTTTCTGACTCAGACGCTGGGTAATATCCTTACGCAGAAGGAATTTCTGAATTTTACCGGATGCCGTTCTGGGTAACTTTTCGATAATCACTATGTACTCAGGATATTTGTATTTCGCCACCCGTTTACGGCTGAAGAAGGCGACCACTTCTTCAAGCGATAGCGAGTAATGCGGAGCTTTCAAAACCACATACGCGCACGATCGCTCTCCTAAACGTTCATCCGGCATAGCGACAACGCAGGCATCAAAGATGCAGGGATGCTGTAACAGAATATCTTCGACTTCCCGGCTACTGATATTTTCTCCGCCCCGTACGATAATGTCTTTTTTGCGGCCGGTTATCTTTATGTAGCCAGCGTCATCCATACGACAGAGATCGCCACTGTAGTACCAGCCCTCGCTATCCAACGTGCGGGCGGTCAGTTCCGGCTCATCGAGATACCCCATGAAGACGTTAGGTCCACGCGAGGCCTCTTCACCTTCAACATTTGGCGCTAAGGTGTTGCGGGCTTTATCCACGACTTTGATCTCCACGCCGTCTGCGGCACATCCGTCGGTATTCATCATTCGTGACAGCGGATCGTCCAGATTCACCATCGCATGTGGCGAGCTTTCCGTCGAACCATATACGCTAAGCAGCTTAATACCTAATTGCTGGCAGTTGCGTGCGACTTTCTTCGGGATGGTTGTGCCGCCGCATAAAAAGAAACGCAGCGAGGATAGGTCCGCGGGTTGCCGCTCCATAGTACAAAGCAGATCATAGACGAACGGTGTTGCGCCCAGAACGCAAGTACAGCGGTGTTGCTCCAGCAATGTGAGGCACTCTGTTGGGGTAAAAATATCCAACAGTACGCTGCGTGCGCCAATCAGAAACGGTGCGGTCACACCGTGTAAAAAACCGGTAGCGTGCCCCAATGGCGCAGGCATCAGAAAAACATCCAGCCAGGTCAGATTGAGACGGGCACAATATGCCCGCTCGCTGGCGAGGATATTGTTATGGGTGAGCATGACGCCCTTTGGCATACCTTCGGTACCGGACGTGAACAACACCGCAGCCAATTCATCGCCATGGACGTTGACTGGACTGGTTTGCGGAGTGTGATCATGAATTAACTGGCTTAGCGCCAGTGAAGTCGTGGCGGGGGCCAGTTTGTCGACGCCGACGATGTGCCGCAAATGAGGTAACTGATTTTGCAAAGGCAGAATTAAATCTACCGGACGGGTCTGTTTGAAGACCGTGGGGGCGAAGAAAATTTTCGCCTTGCATTTGTTCAACACCCAAACCAGTTCGGCTTCCCGCCATGCGGGCAGTAACGGCACGGAAACGGCACCAGTCTTCAGACAAGCCAGATAGATGACGGTAAATTCACACCAACCTGGAAGCTGAAAGGCGACCCGGTCACCGGGGTGAATACCGTTGTTTAACATCCAACTGGCCAGGCAACTTGCCGCGTGGTCGAGGGCGGTGTATGTGTATGATGTACCATGATTATCGACGACAGCAATCTTGTCCGGTACGGCCCGGGCGGTCTGTTGCCAGTAGTCGCCCAGCGATGCGTCGCCCCAAAAGCCAAGTCTACGGTAAGTATTTCGACGCTCGTCGTTAAACGTTAATGTGACACTCATTGGCGATTCTCAGTAGATCCCGGAGGGAACATCTTGCCGGATAGCCGTTGTGCCTAATCCGGCCTACGTGATGCAAATGTTATCAAGCGAATAAGACGCTTCAGCGTCACTATCCTGCATGTGAGTGAATCAACCGTAACGAAAATCGATGCCAAAGTTTCCTGCCGGATATTCCCATTTATCAAGGATGGTCTCACCGCACAGTACCCGGCAGGTTCCGCACTCCAGACAGCCAGCCGAATCGAAATGAATATTACCGGCGTCATCCTGTTTATAGAGTCCGGCAGGGCAGGCGTTCATGAGTTTGCGAAATTCCTGACGGTCGGGGTGATCAGCCAGAATTATATGCGGATGCCCTTCATCAACATGGAATTTATTGACACCGAGTTTGACGTCAACGTTAACGCAATTATCTTGACTCATAATGCTGTCGCTCCTTTGATGCCATCTTTCAGGAGGTTTATCAAACCGATTTGTTTTGCGTGGGACAGTATCATCTTGCGAATCGGCTGGTTCGGGGTGCCATCAATGGTGAACATATCGCTCATGATGTCTGCGATCATACGTGGATACTGGGTGAACAGACGCGGGTTTTCCATCAGTGCGGGGATTTTGCGAAAATGCTGCATGTCTCGCATCACACAACTCTGCTCCAGCGCATTTTTGTACGCTGACAGTGTGCGAACAGAGAAATCCTGTTGCGCTTTTGCGGTGATCGCCGTTTTGGCTGCCGCTTCAGCAGAGGCAATGGCTAAGTCCATACCGCGCACTGTGTAACCGAGGTTAAGGCAGAATCCGGCAGCATCGCCGACAATCATCACACCGTTGTCCACCAGTTGCGGCACCATAGACAGTCCGCCTTCTGGCACCATATGTGCCGAGTATTCCAGTAACTTACCGCCCTGAATCAACGGGCGAATGGTTGGATGCTGTTTAAAATCTTCCAGCATCTGTGGCACGCTTTTTTGTGCATGCGCTATGTCACCTAACCCGCAAACCAGACCGAGGGAAATCGAATCGCGGTTGGTATAGAGGAAACCACCGCCCATCAGGCCGTTTGAGGGAGAGCCTGCAAATAACCAGGCGGCTCCTTCATCATCCGAAAGGTTAAATCTATCTTCAATTTGTGCAGGAGAGAGGCCAATCAACTCTTTGACACCGACGGCATAATGGTGTGCTGATGATGCGGGAACCAAACCCAGGGAACGGCCCAGCATCGAATTGACACCGTCAGCCAGTATTACCACGTTAGCCTCGAGAATATCGTCACCGGCTTGCACGCCTGTGACCTGATTGCCTTCGCGAATCAGCGCATCGACGCGAACACCAGGAATAAACTGCGCTCCAGCCTGTTCGGCTTGTTCCATTAGCCAGGGATCCAGCCGGCTGCGCAATACGGTATAAGACGCTTGCGTAGGGATTTCGGGGTGTTCGCAGTGATAATCGAGGGTAACGGCGCTTTCCCCGGTCATAAACGAGATCTTTTCACGGGTCACTTTACGCTCAATTGGGGCCTGCATAGCAAAACCTGGCATGATGTTTTCGATACTGTGGGCGTAGAGGCGTCCCCCGGTCATGTTTTTACTGCCTGCACTGTTCCCACGCTCGATAACCAGGACGTCCAGTCCGGCTTTCGCCATCACATATGCTGCTACCGTTCCTGCGACGCCAGCACCGACGACAATGGCATCAAATTTTTCATCCGACATGCTTAATGCTCCTTCCCGCTGCGTAAACAGCGGGAGATTTGTGGCCCGGGGGATTAACGCAAATGCTCAGTCAGAGCGGGGATCACTTTGTAGATATCGCCGACCAGTCCGTAATCGGCATAGTTAAATACCGGCGCGTTTTTGTCTTTGTTGATGGCGACGATCACTTTAGCGGCATTACCGCCAACCATATGCTGGATCTGTCCGGAGATACCCAGCATCAGATACAGATCGGACTTCAGCAGTACGCCGGAAACGCCGATATAGCGTTCGCGCTCCATCCAGTTTTCGCCTTCGGCAATTGGGCGTGAACAGCCCACTTCTGCGCCCAGTACCGTGGCCAGTTCTCGCACCATGTTGAGATCGTCTTGCGCCACCAGACCACGCCCCACGCCGACAACACGTTTTGCTTTGCTGAGATCAACGCTACTGAGTGATTTAGCCCGCCGCTGCTGGCAAAGAATTTCACGGCGCGGTGCGATATATGCGGTATGAACGACAGGGCAGTCATGCGCTGGATTCGCCGTAGCGGGGTCCATCACGCCGGGAGCGAGAGTGACAATGGCCATGCTGCCGTTAAGTTTCTCCCGGCCAAATGCCAGTCCACCATACATACGGTGTTCAGCGTAAAGACTGTCTGCATCAATGCTGACCGCGGTGACATCATTGACCATCGCGACATCCAATTGCACGCTCAGACGTGCGCCCAGAGCTTTGCAACGTTTGGTGGCAGCCATCAGTAATAGGCCATCACCTTCCCCTTTTAGCTGCGCTGAAATTGTTTCTGCATAGTTTTCAATTCGTTGCAGATCAGAATTTTTCTCCATGACAATAATGTTATCTGCGCCGAACGGTTTAATATGATCTGCCTGCTCAGTACTTTGAACAATGGCTACCACTTTCTTGCCCCACTGTTGGGCTCCGGCCAGTAGTTCTGCATAGCGTTCGATGTTATCGCTAAACACCCAGACGTTGGCTAATTGATTCATGATGGTTTTCTCCGTTGGGCTCAGTTCAGGGCGTTTTTCAGGTATTCTGCCAGCTCAGCAATTGCGTCCGGCGAATCGTTGTCCAGAATGATGTGTTTACGCTGTGTCTGCGGCGGTACGGTGATCCCGACCAGTTCAGCCTGTGGAGACGAGAAGTTCCAACCAACATCGCTTGCCTGCCACTGGTTAACCGGCTTTTTACCTGCTCCCAAAATTGCTTTCATTGAAGGAATACGGGGAACGTTGATATCAGACGTAACACAAAGTACCGCTGGAAGTGACAGTTCGATTATCTCAACGTCTTCTTCAAGCGTGCGCTCAACCACGAGGTGATCGCCTTGACGTTGAATGTTGCTTACGGCATTAATCACCGGTAATTCCAGTAACTCGCCAACCAACAAGCCAACCTGCTGCGCATAGAGGTCGCCAGACCCCTCACCGAACACCATAAGATCAAAGCCAATCTTTTGCGCCGTGGCAGTCAGTGCCCGGGCGGTATCCTTCGGCAAGGCATGTTCCAGTTGTGCATCCTGTACCATATACAACGCGTGCGGTCCGCGGGAGAGAACATCCTTACGTACTTTTGAGTTTTGCAACAGTGAACCGCCGACGGTCAGGGCGATGATTTCATCGTCATCAGTGGCCAGTTGTGCAGCAGCTTCTATGGCGTTGAGATCGAACTGACTGATTTTCACGTCCGCATTATCGAAGCTGAGTGTGTGTTCGGGAGTAACAACAATGTCCTGTTCTTCAGGCATTAGCTTAAAGCAGGTTATTATTTTCATGGCATCTCCTGTGAGTCGCATGCTGACGGTGACAACGGGTGCCATCATCGGCGGAAAGATAAACTTGACTCGAAGTAGTGTGCGACAACAGGGGGCGTTTTTTCGACAGGGCAATCTGTTTTCGTTGCTAAGAATCTTGCAAAAAAAATGGGATCGGTCGAACAAAAGAAAAGAGAGAAAAATCGATATTGTTGAAGACTCCTATTATCTTGCATGAGGAGTAAATAATCTTGTTTTTCCTAAACTAATTACTGTTGTACAACCGCGGTTCACGCCTTATTTTATCCTCATTATATTGTTCAGGATTACTATCAACGTGTGGAGGTTGTCATGTATCAACGATGTTTTGATAATACCATGGAGACTCTTTTTGACCAGGGAATGACCCCGCGGTTTTCACGATTTGTCATCTGCGATGATCCTAAATGGGAGTCTGGACATCATGTTCATGATAATGAAACTGAACTTATTTATGTCAAAAAAGGGGTTGCCAGATTTATTATTGATTCGTCACTTTATGTCGCTCACGAAGACGATATTGTGGTAGTTGAGCGTGGACGACTCCATGCCGTGACTTCTGATGTTAACACGCCTGCAACCACGTACAACTGCGCGCTTTATGGCTTCCGTTTCCCAGGTTGGGAAGAAAACCAACTGTTACAACCGCATTCATGCCCGGTGGTGACTCTTGGTCAGGGAAAAGAGGTGGTAAAAAATATTTTTAATGAGCTCGGTATGGTCTTACCGCAAAGTAAAAACGGGTATACCTCCTCTGTCTGCGATGCTTTTGCTTATACGCTCACGGTTTTATTCTATGAGAATTTTAAAAATGCTTATCGTTCAGAACAGGGGAACATAAAAAAAGATGTTCTGATTAAAGATATTCTTGTTTATCTCAATAATAATTATCGGGAAAGAATTACACTCGATCAGCTATCAAAAAAATTTCGCGCCAGTGTCAGTTATATCTGTCACGAATTTACCAAAGAATACCATATTTCTCCGATCAACTATGTTATCCAACGGCGAATGACAGAAGCAAAATATGCACTGACCAATACCGACTCTTCGTTGGCTGAAATATCCTGGCGAGTGGGGTATGAGAATGTTGATCACTTTGCCAAGTTGTTTCTTCGTCATGTTGGATGTTCCCCGAGTGATTATCGTAAGCAATTTAAAAATAACTTAGTTGAACAAGTGTGCCTGATGTCTGAGGTCTGATAGCGTTGGCGCGAGTCTCTTCTGGCCTACAATGGAGTGGACTTTGTAGGCCAGAGCAGGGCATTACGCCAACACTATCTGAAATTCCTTACTTGCTCTGATAATCCTTCAGGATCTGACGACCCGCCACATAAATCATGATTTCATCGGTACCTCCGCCGATAGGTTCACACCGCACGTCGCGCCAGAAACGAGAGACACGAGCATCGTCGGTATAGCCCAGTCCTCCCATAATCTGAATTGCATCGTCAATGACCTCCAGCGCGGTACGGGCACAGTACAGTTTTGCCAGCGCTGCGCTGGTGCGCAGCGACTGTTCCTGGTCAGCCTGCCACGCAACTTTCAACACCATATTGCGCATGTTATCGATTTTAATGGCCATCAGCGCCAGCTTTTCCTGGATCATCTGATTGTGACCAATCGGCTTACCGAATGCGATACGTTGGTTGGCATAGCGGGCGGCATCTTCGAAGGCACACTCGGCAAAACCGGTACTGCGTGCTGCGTTGATCAGGCGTTCCATCTCAAAGTTGTACATGACATTGAGGAAGCCCATGCCTTCTTCACCCACCATGTCGCTTTCATCAACTTCAACGTCGTCGAGATAAACTTCACAGGTACTCAACATATGCCAGCCAATTTTGCGCAGCGGGTTGATTTTGATCCCTGGTTTACTGGATTCCACCCACCAAAGGGTAAAGGCCTTTTTCGGATCTTTGGGTTCCGGGTCTCGTGCCAGTACCAGCATGTAAGGATACTCTTTGGCACCCGTAATAAACGTTTTCTGCCCATTTAGGTAGACTTTACCGTTTTTACGCGTGTAGCTGGTGGTTGCGCTGCTGTTATCAGACCCCGCACCTGGTTCGGTTAAGGCCAGCGCATAGGCCGGATCGCCGGTCTCCAGTGTGCTTTCTGCCGTTTTACGCAGCTGTTCGGGGGAACCGAAGCGGAGCATACTGTGTATACACTGTCCGTTAGTTATCAGGAACGCCGGTGCGCCAGACTTTGACACTTCCATCAGTGCCAGCATTTGTGTCACATAGTCCGCAGGAATACCGCCAAACTCTTCCGGTACCCCCAACATTGAGATGCCATTATCAGCAAGCGCGCGCATAAACTCTTTAGGATAAGTGCCTGTCTGATCGCAAGTTCGGAAATATTCCTCTGGGAAATTGGTTGTGATCAGCTCGCGAATACTGGCAAGCAACAGTTCCTGCTCTTCGGTTAAAGAAAAGTCCATTGTCGTACTCCTTTTAATTGGTCGCTTCAGGCAACACAAAGCCCATGGTGGCATCGATAAATAATCTTTCGTCCATCAGTTTCAAGTCTGGCGAAATCACAGGGGCAAACGCCATCTGGCCCAGAATATCTTTTTCCAGGTCCGCACCTGGCGCAATCTCGATTAAATGGAGTCCGTCCTCTTTCAGAGTGAATACCGCGCGCTCGGTGATGTAACGCACGTCCAGACCGCGTTCGAGGGCTATTTTTCCGCTAAAGGTTATTTCTGGTAGTTTGGTAACGAATTTCTTAACCCGGCCTTCCTGCACAATATGTAATTGACTTTCTGCTATGTCTGTTTTCAGACCGCCAGCCGTCAACGTTCCGCAGAACACAATTTTCTTTGAAGTGGCGCTGATATCGATGAAGCCACCAGTGCCCATAATTTTGCCGTTAAATTTATGCACTCCGACGTTGCCGTGTTGATCCACCTCCGCAAAGCTTAGATAGCAGACATCCAGACCACCGCCGTGGTAGAAATCAAACTGTGAGGTCATATCGAGGATGGCGCGGGTATTAACGTTGGCGCCAAATGCCACGCCTTGGGAGGTGATCCCACCAATAGGCCCTGTTTCTACGGTCAAAACAAAATCGTCCGCACAGCCTTCTTCCCTGGCAACCAAACCAATGCCATCGGCAATGCCAACACCCACGTTCCCTACGGCGCCTTTACGCATCTCGAACAGTGCCCGACGGGCCACTAATTTACGTTGGTTCAGGGGCAGGGTGAGTTGGGTACTGTCATCAAGGGTAAAATCGCCAGAAATAAAGCGATTCACTGGTGCGCCACCGTAAAGCTGGGTTTGATCAGGATCCACCACTACGATATCGACCAGATAACCAGGGATCCGTACGGATTTCGGGTGCAATGTGGCCTTCTTGACCATTTTTTGCACCTGCATCATGACGATACCCCCATTGTTATGTACTGCCTGGGCAAGCACCAGGGCATCCAGATACATCACCTCATCTTCAAAGGAGGCGTAACCCTCGCTGTCACAGGTTGTCGCGCGAATAAACGCCACATCTGGCGTAATGGCTTTGTAGTACAGGTACTCTTTGTTATCAATTTCAACCAGCTTGATCAGGTTTTCTTTAGTGATTTCATTAAGCTTACCGCCTTGCTGGCGAGGGTCGACAAACGTGCCAATACCGATCTCGCTCAGAATTCCGGGTTGATGGGCGGCCGAAGCGCGTAACGTCTGGGTTAAGACGCCTTGTGGGTAGTTGTAGGCGACTATTTTATTTTGTTCTGCTAACTCTGAAATGCGTGGAGATTGTCCCCAGTGCCCACACAGTGCCCATTTCACCAGACCTTCCTGCGCCAGTGGACTGATCCCCCGGTCGGCACGGTCGCCAAGACCTGTCGGACTGATAATCGACAAATTACGTGGTGTCTGTGTTTGCTTATATTTATCTGCTAGTGCGGTAATTAAGGTAGTGGCTTCAAGAATACCACCTCCGGCACCTAAAATACAAAGCGTGGCTTCATCCTTAATATATTTAACTGCGTCCGGTGCTGAGAGTACAGGCACGCGACCATTAATGCGTGGTGGTTTTTCAGGTTGCATAATAACTCCTGGTAATATGCGCCAGAATACTTACGTTACTGATTTCAGACGTAGGCATTCACTGAATATTTAGAGTAAATATTCATTTCTAATCATTTATGGCGGGAGGTTTTAATTTCCGCCTGAATATAGCGTATTAAGCCTGATGTAAAATAGTTAGCACCGTGCGCAGATCGCTGACGGATATTTGCCCTGGCGCGGAGGCTTTTTTCACCGCTCCAAACGTTGCCGCTGAACCAAATACTTCACCCGCCAGACGCGAAATAACACCCGTTTTCGACATCGACATGGTAATTATCGGTCGATCCGCATGCTGTTCCTGCATTTCCAGCGTTGCAGCAAGCAACGTCAGTACATCGTGACGGCTTTGCGGCATCAGAGCGATTTTCGGGATATCCGCACCCAACTCCTGCATTTTGCGCAGGCGCTGAATAATCTCATTTGCCGTCGGCGTCTTATGGAAATCATGGTTAGACATGATAACTTTAACGTTCTTACTGTGAGCGAACTCAACGGTGGTTCTTACTTCTTCATCACCAGTAAACAATTCGAGATCAATCATATCGATAATACCGCTGCTGACCGCAGCGCGATTAAGTTCGATATACGCATCGGTTGCAATCGCTTGTTCACCGCCTTCGTTTGCTGTACGAAAGGTAAACAGCAGAGGCGTGTGTGGCATCACGTCGCGGATGGCACGCGCTGCGTCTAACACAGCGTCAACAGATCCCATTGCGGTAAAATGGTCCACGCGCCATTCCAGAATGTCGAAATCAGCATCACAATATGCCTGTGCTTCCGATTTCACACTGGCGATATCTTTCCCCATCAGCGACACAATGATTTTGGGCGCACCTTCACCTATGACAAGGTTTTTTACGGTTACGGTTTTCATTTAATACCTTCTATCATTTACAAATTCTGATCTATCAGGCCGTAAACCCCATCGCCTGTTTAACGTATTCCAGCGGAAAATCTTTGCCGGTCCACAGTTTGAACTGTTCAGCACCTTGCCACAGTAACATGCCGTAACCATCTATGGTTTTGCAGCCGGCTTGTTGCGCTTGTTGCAGTAACTTCGTCATATGCGGGTTATAGACGCACTCCGTTACCAACAGTTCCGGACGCAGCAGACTAACATCGCTGACAATGGAATCGTTTTCAAACGGCTTCATGCCCACTTTGGTTCCGTTGGTTAGAATATCGGCGCTGGCAAGGGCAGCAGCGAACTCCTGCTGGTCAGCGAGGTCAGTCACTGTGACCACGCAATCGGTGCTCTCGTTAACGCGTTGAGCGAAATCAAGCGCCTTTTGGAAGAATTCGTCATTGCGGTTAAACAGCTTGATCTCTTTGATGCCCTCAATGGCTGCCTGTGCCCCGATAGCAGTGGATGCGCCGCCTGCCCCCAGCAATACCATGGTCTTGCCTTTAATATCGAATCCACTCTCTTTAATCGCACGTATATGACCAGTACCATCGGTATTGTAGCCGCGTAAATAGCCATCATCATTCACGATAGTATTGATAGCTCCCACCAGTTTTGCGGCTGGGGTTAATTCATCAACAAACTCGCAAGCCAGTTGTTTGTTGGGCATCGAAACACCCGTACCGCGCATTTTTAATGCCTTTAAGCCCTCAATCGCTCCAGCGAAGGTAGTGTTGTCGACTTCAAATGCCATATAGGTAAACGGCAGTCCGGCTTTCTCTAATGCCTTATTCTGCATTTCAGGCGAGAGGCTGTGTCTGATAGGGTAGGCCATAAGACCAATCAATTCGTATTTGGCAGTTACATTCATAAGATGACTCCTTAAAATATTGGCATACCTGATTTATTGAAAATAGTGTTCGCCCAGTCGAATATCGTTCTGCGGAATTTTGAATACCCGGTAGTAGCGGATGAATACAATAATGGCGGTGATGAAGGCCAGTAGCGCTAATCCAAAGTCCAGTAAAATGATGTACTGCAGGCCGATATTTGAGAGATATCCGGTAATTAGCGGGATAATAAAGTTAGCTACGCCACCCATCATCATATACACACTCGTCACTTTGGCTTTGCTTTTCGGGAAGAACTCCGACATTACCGAAACACCCAGTTGTAAGATGCCTCCTGCAGCGGAAAAGCCAATAATGAAGGCGCCAGCATTACAGACCAGGGGGGAGGGATAGAGATAAAGAATAGCGGCGGTAATTGTCGCCAGCCCGGCGTTAAAGACATTGGCCCAGATTGGACGCACCATCTTCTTTAGCAACGCGGCGAAGATAAATACACAAACCAGCGAGCCCATGCTGTAGTAAGTGATGGTTTTCACCGCATCTGCTTCTGCCATTCCTGCAAAGGCCATGGCGTATTTCGGCATCCAGACCATAATGACATAGAAGGTGGAAAATGCGGCCACACCAAAAAGGACTGACGCTACACCTTCCAGCCAGACCAGTGGTTTACTGTGCATCTGTGGTAATTCTTTAGCAATGGTTTTATCCACCAGTTGACTCGGGAATTTGCTCCTGAGCAACAGCAAGGTAACCAGCACAAACATCATGCCCGGAATGATGACGCCATAGCCGTACCAGATATTGTTGAGCATCATATAACTGACAATCATCGGATAGAACATCTGACCGAAGGAAATCATCGCTTTGACCAGAATCACCGCAGATCCTGAGGCTTTCGGGAAACATTCCATTAAGGCCGGATAGCCGCCAGTATCAAGTGCCGAGTTACCTATGCCAACGCCGACAGTGAGCGCAAATGCCACCAACAAATTGGGGCTGGCGGGGATACCAAAGAAAAAGAGCATATACATAACGATGCCAAATAAAATGATGGCGCGACGGCCAAATTTATCTGACAACACACCTAAAAACAGAATGCTGACTAAACGACCCAGGCCAATGCCAGAAATTAAATAAGCAATACCTGCATTATCCGTCGAAAACTTTTCTGCAAGCACGGTCATATTTTGTGCGAGTGTAAGGGCGCTAATACCATGTAAAAAATAACTAAGGTAGATACAAATAACAGCCAGGATAAATGGCGTGCTGAAAGCCTTGCTCTGAGACATTTTACGGCTCCTTGCGGGTTGAAATTATTCTATTTTTATCAGACTTATCGGTACCATGGCGATTTTGGTATTAATATACGAGAGTCATGGCATTAAACCTACATAACATGACGTTTTAGTTATCAACTATGTTGCATGTTAAAATGTGATGCTGAATTTTTACCGCTGTTGTTTTACTGTTTTTTTTAAATTTATCCCCAGTATTTTGCAGGAGACCGTAACAATATTGCATCCAGTAAAATATTTGCTACGCTCTCCTGGAGGACAAGTTTGCCCGATCTTTTGACTCCCGGCTGCTGCGATACCCAATAAACAGCGCCAGTACAAATCCCACTGCAGCGATGCCAGTATCAAACCACATAATATCGGCAATGCTTCTTTCCGAGATATGGGCGGTAATCAGTGGAATTGTGAAAGTAGCGATGCTGCCAGCAGTGTAATAAATGCCTGTTGCTTTTCCTTTTGAGTGAGGAAAGCGGGCTGCCATCAGTGTCAGACCAATTTGCAACACTCCGCCAGCAGCGGAAAAACCAATCACAAAGGCGAACACAATCACGACATAGGTGCTGGGGTGCAGGCAGACGGTTAACAGAGCGACAAACGAGATAAAGGTATACAACATCAACAGCGTGGTGGAGCGTACGGTTTTGCGCACTAAGGGGGCCGTGATGAATACACATAGCAGGGAACCGCAGGTGTAAATACTTAACAACTTAATCGACAGCGTATACGACATACCGGCGACGTGTTGGCCATACTGTGCCAGCCACTGGCTGATCAAGTAAAACGTCGCCATAGCGATATATCCATATAGAGTATAACTGGCGAGGTCAATAAGTGAACAGTGATGCCCCCCGGTTTCTGTACTGACAGGAGCGCTTTGCAGGAAAGACTTATGGTGGCCAGGAACTGGCGGAAAGGTACAACGCAATAAAAACAGGCCGTTCAGGATCATAATGACGGCTGCAATAATAAAAGACCAACCGAACCAAAGTTCAGCCCACACCAACAGGCTGATGATCATTGGCAGCAAAAATTGTCCGCTTGAAACAAACGCTTTTATCAGGATATTGGCTGTACTCGGTGAAGAGGGAAAGGCTTCCATCAGGCTCGGGTAGGTTCCGGCATCGAGAAAACTGTTTGCCATACCGGCCAGGAAACCAAAAGTATAGGCGATGATAATGTTACTCGTATTCATAACACCGAAGAAGAATACCAGGTAACAAATCATCCCCAGAAAAATAAAAGGTCTGCGGCCGAATCTGTCGGATAACAAACCCGCGCAATACAAGATGCTCAGACGGCCAATACCTAATGAGGAGATAACGATAGAGACGCCTGCGGCGTCCGTCTGCCATTGTTGCTCAAGTGCTGACATGTTGAGACTCATCAGTATGACTCCCATACCATGCACCAGATAATTGAAATAGAGTCCTATTGCGGTGGGGAGATAGATATTTTTCATGATTTGTGCTCAGGTCGCTAAAAATTTTTCCAGGGTACAGCCCTATGAAGCTGAGCTATAAAATTTCAAAATATTTGATTATTCAGTGTTGCCAGAGAGGGGCCGGGTGCTGGTTTTTTTAATTGTTTTAGCACAAGTGCTCAAGCTCATGGGCATAGAGTTCAGCGGCAACGGATTGATAAATTTTCCAGTCCAGGAAATCCCCTTCACGATAAACAACCTGGAAATCAGCTAAATTATCAAAAAAACGCATGGTATTATTACCTATGCGGTTATTAATTTTTTCGATAATGGCATTGATATGTGATTTTCTTTTTTGGCGCATCGTCAGTAGTTTTTCAACAATAGTGGAAGGGACTTTGGCGCTCCCATTCTCCCATTGATGCCAGGTCTCAATATTATAGTCAGGTGCAATCCACATTGCGCACTCTTCGACGGTCATCGAAAAAATCTGGCGTAAAGCCTGTAGTTCAAAGGCGTTCATCATTTAATGATCTCGTCATAAAAGAATAAGAGTATTAAATAGCATTATTAGCCAGAGTTCGGGTTGAAGGTAGTCACAGTATTTTGTGCAACATTGTTTGTTGTAAATATGTTATAGATATGCGAAGAAATTTATTTGGGAACCAATTAAATATATTCCCGAGGACTGAGATATTTACAGGAACATTGTTAGTGCTCCATGATGATGTTGCGACAGTTCTTCGTGAGATCGGTGAGTAACACTTTTTGATAATTGATGGTGTTCCTTAGCATTATTTGATTACATACTTGTTTAACGCGATCGTTGCATGATAAAAATCAGTACTTACTGTTGCCAGTAAGTTCGTTCTGACAATAAGATGTGTAAATGTCAAGGTGAATAAAAATTGATTCTTAAAAATTGTCTGAAAAATAATATTTAAAAAATGAAAAACTATTTAGTTTTTTGACTAAACAATTTTGATGTCTGACAAGCATGCTTCATGCTCAATGAGTTATAGTATACTTTTAGCTGGAATCCTCCATACACAATAGTGGCAATAAACATGTCGTTGCGTTTTGTCCAACACTTTTCTACCAGTGCAGAGCGTTTACTAATACGTCGTTGTGCTTAGCTCATTTCCTCGGTGTACCTTTTTCGTAGTGCGAGTTCACGATACTGCCCAGGACTAACACCTGTGTGCTTATGGAAGAAACGAGTAAAATAGGCCTCATCGTTGAAGCCCAAAAAAGCCGCCAATTGTTTTATCGTTTTAGATGTGTATACCAGCTCTTGCTGGGCCTCCTGGATGACGCGCATATTGATAACGTCCAGACTGGACATCCCCAATGTTATTCTGCATAAGCGCGACAGATGTCCCGGAGACATTCCCATCATCTCGGAATAATCATTCACGGTCAGTCGCTGGCGAAACCGCTTTTCCACCAACAGCAGGAATTTGTTTATTTGTGTTGCCTTTCGTGAACAAATATCAAATTTTTGCTGTTCTTCTGCCTGACCATTGATACGAGTGAGGTGAACCAGTATGGATATAAAAATAGAAACACACATTGTTGTCTGATTCAACATAGGCTTCTGCAGCTCTTTTTGCAAAGATTGAAAAAAACCATGAATAACTTGCAAGTCGTCAGGGTTGTTACCTAACGGAATAACGCATGGATTATGCATCAGTTGCAAAACGTTTGGCGCCAGCAAACCTATCACGGATTCCATTGGCTGCTGCGAGGCGGTGATCGTCATCCCTTCAGTCCCCGGCAAATATTCAAATCCATGCACGGTCTGTGCAGGCACGAGAATAAGAGCGGGACTCCTCACCCTCATCTGTGTGCAATTCATCAAAACATCGACTTCTCCGCGCTGAATAAAAAGTGCCTGAATCAATGAGCTGTGGATATGGGGGTTCGCCTTCCAGTTCATCGGTTCTGACCGCAATGAGATCATTTCGACATTAAAGAAATTCTCCCAACTGGGCTCTGATTGTTCACCATAGAGCGCATAAGTAGGAATAGTGGTTACCATCAATACGTCCCCATTCTGAATAATGTACCTGCTGTCATTGTCGGGAATCCTGACTCGCTGGCGAGTAGATGCTATGTGGGCCAAATGACGGTTCCGTCCGCATACAACTGACTGATTTCTTTTATAGAATACATGTACTTCGCGAGTGTTTTCTGCGAGTCATATCCTAATTTTCGAGACGGACAACTCTGCACCGCTACCCTGACTTTAATATTAACGGAGGAATGACCAGCACCAGCGTGTTACTGGTGCTGTATTTTGCGTTGTCGCAGACAATCCGTCGCCCACGATTGCTCATTGACGAGGATTTCATCTGGGGGTATGGCTCTTCTCATGAGCAAAGTCGTTTTGCTTTAACATTTGAATCATTTTATAGAAGGGATGTTTGGCCATCTTTTTCGCTGATGATCCCGATAATTTCCTGATTACGACTATGTACATTCACCTCATACGCTTTCTAATGGTCATGTCCCCACGGTCAACCCGCAAACCCTTTGTGAGCACCTGCGCTAAAGCGCGCTGATTTTTTTCGATAGGCCGAATATGCGCAATTAACATAAAAACGCGCCGACAATCGCGATTCCACCCCCCCAGAGACAGTGCATACTTATGCTGGCTGCCAGAAACATCAATCACCCAACCTGCCAGTGCAGGGGAAGGAATACCGGTCATCGTTCCGAACACGCCGTTCAACCCCACTGGCATGCCGGTGGCTTATTGAGAAAAGATCACAGGAATAGAAAAGTGTGCAGCTATGGTGAAAAAGAGGAAGAAATTCGAGGCGGCGATAAGCGTTGCAGCACTCCACAAACTGTTGGCCCGCGTTCCGGGTAGCAAAAACGTCCTCGCGAAGAGAAGACCCATGACGGGAGCAATCTTACGCCCGATATTCTGCCCAGGCTTGCGGCATTTTTTGCGTTATGCTGAGCGGCATGAAGGACGACGAATACCACCTGCCAGGCCTGAATATAGTCCAGTTCATTCTGGTTGATATATTTATCCTGTTGCAAACGGTTACTTTCCTGCGTCCACCACACCATGCCCGGGAGCGGAAATAACATAAAAACAGTCTGGCAGTTCCAGTTTTGCACAATCCGGTTCGCAAAAATCATCGCTGCGGCAATTCCGGCAGGACAACCTATCTGCAATCGCCCTGTAGCCTTACCAGCCTCACTTTTAGGTGCCCAACAAAATTGAATGGCACCCAACTGAATTCCTGCATCAACGCTGATCCGTACATTGACATACTGCTTTTTGCTACAAACAGGACAAAATAATCGATAATAAGCAGGACAATAATATCTCAGCGTCTGTTCCCTGGTGATGTATTCATAGGGCACTCTCGCAAAAATGAAAAAATGGCCGCAACCACATGAAAAACAGAGATACGCGGCCAAAACTGAAGCTAGTGTCCTTTAATAACCACTAGCCTCTGGTACGGAGTGAACGCCCTCGAATTATCGAATTTCACCACCTGCAGCAATCAGTGGACGTGCGATAGTCAGTCGCTGTACGGTACGAGGACCTTCCTCAAACCATAGGGCTCGAGCATCGCGGTACATTCTTTCCACTGGGCCATAGGGGTTATCTTCGAAATAACCAATACCGCCAAAAATCTCAAGACAACTATCTGACACCGTTCTCACGGTATCGATGCCATGCAGTTTACACATGGCGGATACCATCTCAATGTCTTCTTCTTTATCGAATTTTTGTGCACAATCACGCAGCATAACGCGCAGCGCATGGACCTGCGTCCCCATATCTGCCAGCGTCTGTTGAATAGCCTGTCGAGAGGCCAGTGCCTTACCGAAGGTCACACGATCTTTCGCTCTGGCAATAGCCAGTTCCAGGAAACGCTGTGACATTCCAAGACACGTTACTGCAATCATGGCGCGTGAATGTGCCAACGCATTCATGAAAATATCCAGACCATCCCCTTCTTTACCCATGATGTTATGTGCAGGTACTTCACAGTTCTCAAAACGTAAGTAGGCGTGCCCCGCACCTCGACAACCCATCATGTGTGGCATAGGGTCAATGTAATAGCCGGGTGTATTGGTTTCGATAAAGAACGCGGTTAAGCCACCTTTTTTACGTTTTTTCTCATCCGTTACTGCAATGACATAGCTGCCATCAGATATATCCGTATGGGAGATCAACGTTTTAGTTCCATTAATAATATATTTATCGCCTTTTCTTACTGCTGTAGTACGAATGTCTGCCCCTGAGCCACAATCGGCCTCAGTCAATGCGAAGTTAATATAAGCATCTTTATTTGCAAGCAATGGCAACCATTTGGCACGTAAGTCAGCGGCACCATGATCGTACATAATTCGCCAATTCAAACCGTTGGCATGGTGCAGGTTCATACGCATTCCGCCCGGTCCACGACAAAACTCTTCCATCACCGAAAAGAACTGCTCGCAGTTGAGTCCCATCCCGCCAAACTCTTCAGGAATCGCCAACCGGAACAGATCGTTTTTACGACAAACATCATAGTAATCGTCAGGAAAGACATTCGTCCTTTCAACTTCCAGTTGAATTTCTTCCAGTTCAGTTTCGGTAACCTTTCTGATCTTTTTCTTCAATGCTTCCAACTGCTGTTGAGATAAAATGGACATATATCAACCTCACTCTATGTTTAGTACTCAGGTAAAAATTTATGTAATAAGAATTCGCATATAAAAATACAGCTAATTCAAATTGGCTAGTTTTCATGGAGTAACGAAGTGGATTGTATAAATAGAATCTACATTCCTGACATTGACAGAGTTGACCAAAGACAGGACAAATCGAACATCACCATACTATTTATTGTTATTTCTGAAAGAATATCACAAAGATATAATTAATGTCTGTTTTGTCCAGGTGTTTGTTAAATATGTCTATGCATCATTGAATCTTTGGAGTTTATCCTTCTGTTCGCAATTATTTTTTAAGAGTACATATATGTTACTTGGTTATAAAATATTTAATTTTTCTTGAAACATTAACTCTTACCAGCAGGATTCCTTTGAGGAGACATCATGGACTTTAGCCTGACCGAAGAGCAGGAGTTGCTTCTAGCCAGCATCCGCGAACTGATTACGCGGGACTTTCCCGAAGAATATTTCAAGACCTGTGATGAAAGCGGCTCTTTTCCTCATAAGTTTTTTCAGGCGTTAGCCGAAAGCGGTGTGGGTCTGTTAGGCATTCCTGAAGAGCTTGGCGGTATTCCTGCTGACATGATGACGCAAGTGCTTGTGCTGGAGGAAGTCGCCCGGATGGGTGCTCCCGCTTACATTATGACTGAAGGCCAATGTATCCATAATATGCAGCGCTTTGGTAATGCTGAACAACTGGCAAAAACGGCAGAAGTCGGTCTGACTGGGATCCCTGCATACTCACTGGCCTTCACCGAACCGCAGGCTGGATCAGATAACAACCGTGTTGCCACAACCTATACGCGTAAAAATGGCAAAGTTTATTTGAACGGACAGAAAACATTCATTACGGGTGCTAAAGATTACCCCTACATGCTGGTTTTGGCGCGAAATCCCGAACCGGAAGATCCGAAGCGCTGTTTCACTCTTTGGTGGATTGATCCGAACTCACCGGGCGTTAAACGTAATAATCTGCACAAAATTGGCTGGCACATGGTCAGCAACTGCGAGGTTTTTCTCGATAACGTTGAACTGGATGAAAGTGCCATGGTGGGCCGTGAAGGTTATGGCTTCATTCACATGATGGAAAATTTCGACATTGAACGTCTGGTCATCGCCGCACATTCGCTGGGGGTGGCGGAGTGTGCCTTCGAAGATGCGGCCCGCTATGCTAATCAGCGTATTCAGTTCGGTAAAAAGATCGGTCAGTTCCAGATGATTCAGCTCAAACTGACCCAAATGGCAGTAAAGATCCAGAATATGAAAAACATGGTCTACCGCACTGCCTGGGAGTGCGACAACGATTTACCAATGCGTCTTTCTGCGCCTATGTGCAAATTGTATTGTGCACAGTCAGCCTGTGAGGTCATTGACGATGCGATGCAAATTTTAGGCGGCCTTGGTTACACCAACGACAGTCGGGTATCCCGCTTCTGGCGTGACACTCGTGTTAACCGTATCGGTGGAGGTACTGATGAGATTATGGTTTACATCTCAGGTCGCCAGATCATGAAGCAGTATGAAAAGTAATAGTAAGTGTTTTGACATACTTGTCTGTTATGAATTAGTAGCGGAAGAGTAAGACGTCACGATCAACTGGCAAACACTCTGACTCACTAAACGGGCAGAGTTTTGCTGCGTCCGCTGAGAAAATGGGTTTCGGTCTTCTTTTGTGATGAATAAGTCTTTGCCGAATAATAGTATGGGGGAAATGGTATTGCATGAACCGAATATTTTCATCATTACTCTCGATGAGTTGGAACTAACCGAGGCGGTGCTTGACGGCGATGGAGGGTATTACAAGGGGGGCAACTGGCGGATGGATAAAGACGGTTATGGGTTAAAAAAAGACACTACCGTTCGTAGAGGTGAAAATATCAGCAGCCGTGAAGCTGAAGGTATGCTATGACTTCACCCAGACATCTGCGATACAGATGTAGTGACTATGCCACATAAACGTCTTATTGAGTGTTCATTCGCCTGGGTCATATTCAACGATCCACAAAAAATTCGTCAACAGCCGAATATCATCCACTTTTATTCTGAATAATGGGTCGAAAAATACAAGTAACCAGAATGTTTGGTGGTTATTGATAAATTGCTTCGCTTTGTATTAATCAGGAAAAATAAATTTTATGTCAGGATACTATTCAGCGTCTGAGTTCTGCCGTACATAATTCGGGAGGCATTTTTCCTGACTGGGCTGCTTCTGTTTGATAAGGACCTCGTTATGTCTTTCAATCATATTGCAACAGAACGTTCCCGCGCCTTGCGCAGAACGTCAACCCGGATTAAAAACAGCACTAAGCCAACATTTACTCACCGCGTTCCTACATTTTACCATTGTCCTCAGTGCGGGGAGTTTCTCGTCACGATGGGAAAAAACGACGCGATGTCTCATATCACCTGCTGCGGTAATGTTCTCTCCGCACTAATGGTTCATGAGTCGACCGATATCCTCGCCCAGCAGCATCAGCCAATGATAAGAATCTCCGGTGGTTTTGAATCAAACGCTCTTTTTGTCACCGTAGGTAGCCCCCCTCATCCCATGGCGTCAGATCACCGTCTGGAATGGATTTTTATTTACACCTTTCAGGGCGGACAATTTAAACTGCTGCCACTTGATACTCCCCCTGAAGCCACTTTTGCATTGGCCAGCAGCGATGCTTACGTCTATTGCGATCGCCCGATCTGTAAAGGAAAACAGTGCAAATTTAACTGTAAAAGAGGGTTTACTGCTTACACCTGGTGCAATCAACACGGGTTATGGCGGTACACACTTTGACGATTAAATTTGGTGGGATAGCATTTGCTACAGGCTTTGGGATTAACAGATGAAAAAACTACTGGTGCCGGCTGATGTTTTTGGTATTGCTGGGTAAGCTCAGAGGGCCAGTACTGTTCAGCGAATTATCAGGTGTTACTGAAGCGGTATAATCTGCACGGGTGCATGAGCGCAAAAAGTTGTTGCTACGATAACGCGTGTGCTGAAAGCGTCTTCCACTCACTGAAAGTGGCATGTATCCACGGGGAGCGTTTTACCAGCAGTGAAATAATGCGGACGACGGTATTTAATTATATCGAGTGTGATTACAATCGGCGGCGACGCCACAGTGCCTGCGGCGGTCTCATCCCGGAATAATTTGAAAACCAGAACCTCGTTTAGGGCTGTGTCCGGATTATGCGGGTAAGATCAAACCTCATAAGAGCAGAGGAGACAGTATCTGGCATTACGGAGCCTTAAGGGTTTTGATGCGTTCGTCAGCAAGGATGAGCAACTGACTGAGAGTCAGGCCTTTATTCATCGGATCGTTCATCAGACTGAATACTTCGATAGAGAGCCTGTCGTGCCTGGCTGTATCCTTATATTCGGGATGAGCGGCCATAAAGTCACTGACATCCTTTTTCGCCGCCAGCTTTGCTTTCGCTATCTCATCTTTCTGTTGCAGGAATTCATCTTCGTCAGTAGTCCAACCCCGTTTATTCATGCAGATATCATAGAGGTCTGATTTATTCGCTGCAGCGGCCAGAGCCATGCCAGTATTCCAGCCGTTTGCAAAACCACCCTGATTCCCGTTGTGGTCTATCTGGACATAACCGGAGTTTGAACTTGTATACGACTTGCATTCAGATTTGTCCAGTTTCAGGTGGCGCTCCTGTTCTTTGGTGTCGTCATATCTGGCGGTATACCCGCGGGTACAGTCGATCAATGGAAGGCCGACAGACAGAGCCAGCAAACAGCAAATAGATATTCTATTTCCCTTGGTGTTATATTGCGCATTGAATATAATTTTTGTGAATAATTTGTGGGGCGTTACATCCTCAATTTGTCCAGTGATCTACTCGTATTCGTTACCAATCTAATATTTAGATATAAAACTATCAATGATAAATAAACGTTCAGATGTTTACGATGTCAGTAAAGAGAGACAACGTCATCAAGATGGGCGATTAATTATATTTAATATTATTAAATAGTGTCTAAGTCCTGTAAACTTCGATTGACTGATAATAATGTTCTGGTATTGGTTCTGTCGCCCAGGTATTGTATAAAACCTTGTCATAATATTGTGACGGGAGTCTCTAAGATATCATCTGTAATTTAATATGTGCTGTTTGTAGTGTGGCGACTATCACTTTTTAAAGGATAATGAATATTACTTAGTATTAAATGTTTCTATTCCTGTTTTTAATTGATAATGATCAATGTTATGTGGCGTAAATAACCACACTATTTTTGTGCCTTATCCTAAATCGTATGTATTAATCCTCTGTTGCGAAATCAGATTAAGGTAAAAACTGGGTGTTGGAGGCAGCATCATAGGCCCGCTTTTGTGTAATTAAAAAATGGCCTCTACATGTTGTTAACACTGCGTTATCGAAGAGGATGCGAAATAAATGAACCAGGTTGATCGTCCCATTTTGAATTTCGGCCTAACGCGACTTGAATTTCTGCGGATATCAGGAAAGGGGCTGGCAGGATTAACCATTGCGCCTGCATTATTGTCACTTTTTGGCTGTAAACAAGAAGATATCGACAGTGGTACTGTGGGGTTGATCAATACCCCAAAGGGAGTGTTAGTGACCCAGCGGGCCCGTTGTACTGGCTGCCACCGCTGTGAAACATCCTGCACTAATCTTAACGATGGTTCTGTCGGCACGTTTTTTTCCCGTATTAAGATTCATCAAAATTACTTCTTTGGTGAGGGCGGAGTGGGGTCCGGTGGCGGATTATATGGTGATTTAAATTATAGTCCTGATACTTGTCGTCAATGTAAAGATCCGCAATGTATGAAGGTTTGCCCAATTGGTGCGATCGTCTGGAAAGAGGAAAATAAGTGCATCGTGGTTGATCAAAAACGATGCATTGGATGTAGCGCATGCACTACAGCGTGTCCATGGATGATGGCCACCGTAAATACAGAAACGAAAAAGTCTGCAAAATGTATTTTGTGCGGTGAATGCGCGGAAGCCTGTCCGACTGGGGCATTAAAAATTATTGAGTGGAAAGATATTACTGTTTAATTGAATGCAAGTGAAATCAATGCGCGTCATCCTCCTTCTAATGTTGCCAGTTTGAAAAATATGTAAATTGAAGGGTGCGAAAAGTTACGCCATTGAATTACCTTATCTAAGGATAACATTATGGCTAACGGCTGGACTGGTAATATTTTACGAATTAACCTTACCAACGGTAATATTACTCTTGAAGATTCGAGTAGATTGAAAAAGTTTGTCGGTGGAATGGGCTTCGGTTATAAAATTATGTACGATGAAGTTCCTCCAGGTACTAAACCTTTTGACGAAGGCAACAAACTGGTTTTCGCTGGTGGTCCACTGACGGGTTCCGGCGCTCCTTGTAGTTCACGTGTTAATATCACAACACTTTCAACTTTTTCTAAAGGTAATTTAGTTGTTGATGCCCATATGGGAGGCATGTTTCCTGCGCAAATGAAATTTGCGGGCTACGATGCCATTATTATTGAAGGTAAAGCAGCCTCTCCAGTCTGGATCCACATCAAAGATGACAAAGTCAGCATTGAGAAAGCGGATTTTCTGTGGGGAAAAGGCACTCGTGCCACCACCGAAGAAATTTGCCGCATGACCAACACTGATACCTGTGTTACCTCCATCGGTCAGGCGGGGGAAAACCTTGTGCCGCTCTCCTGTATGATAAACAGCCGTAATCATTGTGGAGGCGCCGGGACGGGGGCGGTGATGGGTTCAAAAAATCTGAAGGCTATTGCGATTGAGGGAACCAAAGGGGTTCAAATTGCCGATCGCAAAGAGATGAAACGACTCAATGACTACATGATGACCGAGCTTATTGGGGCCAATAACAATCATGTGGTGCCCAGTACGCCTCAGGCGTGGGCAGAATATTCCGCCCCAACGTCTCGCTGGACAGCGCGCAAAGGGCTGTACTGGACCAAGGCTGAAGGTGGCCCCATTGAGACGGGCGAAATACCACCGGGCAACCAGAACACTGTTGGATATCGGACGCTAAAGTCGATATTTGATCTTGGTCCTGTCGCGGAAAAATTCACCGTAAAAATGGGGGGATGTCACTCGTGCCCCATTCGCTGCATGTCACAACTTACTGTTCCCCGTGTGAAGGATTTTGGCGTTCCGAGTACCGGCGGCAGCTCCTGTGTAGTGGCCGAGCGGCACACTTCAATTTTTCCAAATGGCCCAAAAGATTTTGATATAAAGGATGACGGTCGTGTTGTTGGTAATCTGATTGGATTAAACCTTTTTGATGACTATGGCCTGTGGTGTAACTACGGACAACTACAACGAGATTTCACTTACTGTTATACCAAAGGTGTATTTAAGCGAGTATTACCTGCTGAAGAGTATGCGGAAATTCGCTGGGATCAACTGGAAGCGGGTGATCCTCACTTCATTATCGATATCTACTACAGAATGTCGCATCGCGTCGGTGAATTCAGTCACCTCGCGGATGGTTCCTGCGCTATCGCCGAACGCTGGAATTTAGGCGATGAATACTGGGCATATGAAAAGAATAAGCTCTGGTCGCCGATTGGTTTTCCCGTGCATCACGCAAATGAAGCTTCTGCACAAGTAGGTGCAATTGCCAACAGTATGTTTAACCGCGACTGTATGACCCATACCCATATCAATTTTGTCGGTTCCGGTCTGCCGCTGAAATTACAGCGGGAAGTGGCGGCAGAACTGTTTGGGTCTGAAGATGCATACGACGAAACCAAAAATTACACCCCGATTAATGCGGCCAAAATCAAGTATGCGAAATGGGCTCTGCTCAAAGTCTGTCTGCATAACGCCGTCACACTGTGCAACTGGGTCTGGCCGATGACAGTATCGCCACTGAAGAGCCGAAACTATCGCGGGGATCTGGATATGGAGGCGAAGTTCTTTCAGGCGGTTACTGGCGAGGAAACCACCCAGACCAGTCTTGATCTCGCTGCCGAGCGTATCTTTACTCTGCATCGTGCATATACCGTTAAGTTGATGCAAACCAAAGACATGCGTAATGAGCACGATCTCATCTGTGACTGGGTATTCGAAAAAGATCCACAAATTCCGGTTTTTACCGCCGGTACCGACAAAATGGATCGTGACGATATGTATAAGTCTTTCACACTATTCTACCAGGAAATGGGATGGGACCCGGAACTGGGATGCCCGACGCGTGAAACGCTAAATCGATTGGGACTTGAAGACGTGGCAGACGATTTGGCCGCACAGAATCTTTTGCCAGCGTAAGGAACGCGAAATGACTAACCCTGGTGAAGTACTTACATTGGTTGAGGAAGATCCTGACAATCTTTCTGAAATAGACAGCAACAAACGGAAGTGGCTCAAGGTGCGGAGGCAGAATGAGGAGGGGGCGAGTGAACTGCAAGTGCAGGAATCCGTCAATCCAACAGCTATTGTGGCGGATTTTATCCGCCAGCATTCGGCATCTGGGAAGTTGGTGGCTCGAAGTCTGTTTTTGCTACCGCCGTATTCGCTGACGGAAGAAGATTTGATGCCGTTGCTGGAAACATTAAGCCAGGAAGAGGCATTGGCAGATATCACCTGCATTCAGGGCACGGAAGATGATTACTTCTATTCCACACATACTATGACGGCAAATTATGCCGATATGTGTGTACAGGTGATGGAAAAGGATATTTGCCGTGCAATTGCAGCGGCCGTTCGTTTCGATTGCCAAACCTATCCCCGGCCTTACAAGGTCGCGATGCTGGAACTATTACCGTATTGCTTTGAAGCTCAACAAATAGAAGCGGCGTTGGCGGCAATGGATACGCATCCTGATTACGCCGACATACGATCAGTTGCATCGTCAAATGCAGTGCCATACCTGTTTAGCGAACGTTTTATGAGTTATGGCAAAGCATATGGATTGTGCGAGTGGCTTGAGGTTGAGCAGTACCAGAATCCCTGAATATTTCAGGTTGATGTCATGGAACCTGAGGACGATCACTGTCACAGCATTAGAGGATAACCAGATGTCCTTTACTCGACGAAAATTTGTCATTGGCATGGGTACGGTGATGTTTTTCTCCGTACCCGGTCAAAACCTGTTAGCAAACACGAAGAATGCCAAAGCAGTCCGTTATGCCATGATCCACGACGAATCATTGTGTAACGGGTGTAATTTGTGTGCCCGAGCCTGTAGGAAAACCAATAATGTGCCTGAACAGGGGAGCCGATTGTCGATTGCTCATATTCCTGTGTCAGATAACGAAAATGAAACTCAGTACCATTTTTTCCGCCATTCTTGTCAGCATTGTGAGAATGCTCCGTGTATTGATGTTTGCCCTACGGGGGCATCCTGGCGGGATGAGCGCGGAATTGTGCGTGTTGAACAATCCAGTTGTATTGGTTGTAGCTATTGTATTGGCGCGTGTCCGTACCAGGTACGTTATCTCAACCCGCATACTAAAGTGGCCGATAAATGTGATTTTTGCGTCGAATCTCGGCTGGTAAAAGGTTTTGCCCCTATTTGTGTCAATGCTTGTCCGGAGCACGCACTGATTTTTGGTCGTGAAGACAGCCCGAAAATTCAGAGCTGGCTAAAGGAGAATAACTACTACGAATATCAACTTAAGGGGGCTGGGAAACCCCATCTGTATCGTCGGTTCGGTCAACATTTGATTAAAAAGGAAAATGTATGAACGCGTCGCAGAATGCTGAACAATTCCATGAACAACTCGGGCAATATGTGCCCCTGTTTACTCCGGAATTCTGGCCGGTATGGCTGGTGATTGCCGGGTTAATGTTGGTAGCGATGTGGTTAGTATTGGCTCTACATGCGATGTTGCGTGCACGTTCATCCGTTAAGGTCGCAGTCGGACATGGCGAGACGGTGTATTTGTACTCAAAGGCTGTCAGGTTATGGCACTGGTCGAATGCACTGTTATTTATGATGCTGCTCACCAGCGGACTGATCAACCATTTCGCGTTACTTAGCGTTCCGGTGATGGTGAACCTGCTTGTTGTTCATAAAGTCTGTGGATTCCTGTTACTGGCGTGTTGGGCTGGGTTTATGCTAATCAATCTGGTGGGCGGCAATGGCCACCATTATATTATTCAACGTCATGGTTGGACAGAACGGGCGTTCAGGCAGGCGAGATTCTACCTGTTCGGCATTATGCATGGGGAGCCGCATCCATTCCCTGCAACCATACGTTCTAAATTCAATCCATTGCAACAGGTCGCTTATCTCAGTGTGATGTACGGTTTACTGCCATTACTTTTGATTACCGGTTTGTTCCTGCTCTATCCGCAGGTGGTGGGAGGTCAGTTGCCCGGTACAGGTTATTGGTTATTGCAGGCACATTTTGCACTGGCAATTATTAGCTTGTTTTTCATTTGCGGTCATATCTATTTATGTACTACGGGTCGCACGCCAGGCGAAACATTCAGGTGTATGGTGGATGGTTATCATCGGGAATAAGTGATGATTAGTACGCGTGAAGATTTACGGGTCTGGAAGGTTGGGCCCGTAATGTATCAGTGGTTTGTACGATACCTTTCTGATGAAGGTAATTACGCTGACGTGACCCTACCAGCGTAATATAGACATGCTTCTGAGCGTTCAAATTGTTCCGGGCAGAGACCGCCCCAGGCATAGTGACGGCTCCACCGATTGTAATCACACTCGATATAATTAAACACTGTCGTTCGCACCAGTTCCCGGCTGGCAAAGCACTCACCGTGAATACACCCCACTTTCAGCGAATGAAAGAACTTTCAACACCGGCGTTATCGTAATAGCAGCCTTTGGCACTGATACTGCCATGCAGATTATGCCGCTTCATGCCGTTGAGATTCATACAGGTTGAGCTCGGGGGCAGTTGCAGCCACACCGATGCGTTCGGACAGTTTCAGGGCTTCCTGCCGAAATTCAGGTGTGTGCTGTTCACGGGATTTTTGACTGGTTGATGTTAATGTTGTCATGAGTCACCTCTTGCTTAAGAATTTACCTACTTGCTCACGTGTCCATATATGGTGGGTAAGATCAATCAAGGCGACAAAGCCAAAAGAGAAAGCCTGTAAACTATCAGATAGCGGGGGCTTGCACCTTGAGGTCTTCCCTAATGGAGCCAAAAGTTGGCGATTAAAATATCGGATTGGTGGAAAGGATAAACGCGTAGTTTTTGGCATATCCCAGCAGCCGGCCACGCCGGCTCATACCTGGTAGCAGGTTATTGGCCCGGCAGAAGCTCTGCCAGTCATCACTGCCGTTCTGGTTAACCTGGGCGCCTTTCCAGGAGTCAAGTTGTGTTGATTAGTCGGTTTTGAATACGTCGCAGCGTAAAGACTTCTCGTGAGAGATAACAACTTAAGGCAACGCCGCACATTCATTTTCTTACGGTTAACTAACGTGTTAACCATCATTTCAAGTGTGATGCCGTGTAAAGGATCTTTCTAAGTGTGTGCTGTCATCAGGGGATCTGGTCATTACGCGTTTGCGCAATGAGATCAGGGCAAGCAGAAGGGCGGGCAATCATAGATGCCCGCCGGGAGTGTTATGCGGCGTTAATGAGCGCAATACTATGCTGGCTGTTAATAAACATCGCCCGGTTACGGCCCTGTTTTTTGCCCTCATACAGTGCTTTATCCGCGCGGCTTACCGCTTTCTCCAGCGTGTCGCCGGGAAAAATACGGGTGATCCCGGAGGTTAATGTCACGCCAACGCGTTTTTCATTAATCACAAAGGAATGACGGGAAATAGTTAAACCGATCCGTGCGGCAATATCAGCGGCAGTGGTATCGCTGCTGGCGTAAAGAATCAAAATAAACTCTTCCCCGCCATAGCGAAATACGCAGTCGTGCTGTCTGGCTGATTTTCGCAATTCGCTAGCGAGACAGCGCAGAATATTATCGCCTGCCAGATGCCCCAGCGTGTCGTTGATTTTTTTGAAGTAATCCACATCCATTAGTAACAGATAAGGATATTTTCCGGAAAGGGACACCATGCCGTTATCAAACGTGTCATTAAGTAACTGGCGCAGCGGCAACCCGGTGAGATTATCGTGCTGACTGCGCAGGGCAATCAGCCACGTCTTATAGCGGATTAATACGCCGGAAAAAGTAATCAACGCGTGCCGGAAAGCATCGACCAGCTCAGACTGCATTTCCCCGCGAATTAACGCGCTCACTAACTGGCGTCCGGTATCGTGCATGTGGTGATGCGTAGTATTAAGCTCAGCAATACACGTTTTTTCAGCCTCATCCAGAGGGGAAACCTTACGCAGCCAGCGGCTGAATCGGCAGCGTTTGTGCGCGCTGCTGCTCATAATATTGTCGCGAAGTTCGCCATCATTCAAACAGGCATCGAGGACATTAACGACCCATTCGAGATGGGCATCCATTGCCTTGTTAAGATCTAAAATCGCCAGGTCAATATCTTCAGGTCTTCTGATCATCAGTCGCACTCCTTGCGTATCAGAGAATAATTACTATACCAGCCAGATATTATGTATATGTAAAAATGTGTTTTATCGTGCAAATATAATAGCAGCCTTCACGGCTGCTATTATATTCCGACGCTACTGGCGCACCTTAACAGACTGAATAACACCGCCGCTACAGTGGTGGACTACCATGATTCTCGACTGATTCAGTCGTTCCATTTCACGGGGTGAAATATGCAGGCTTTTCGCCACCTCACTGAGTTCAAGACCTGGTTTGCGCTGTCTGCGTTCATGGCGAAAACGCCGTTGGTTATATTTAGCCCAGCTCAACAACGCAATATTCACCAACAGCGCAACGGCAAGATAAAACAGGATTTTCTCAATAGGTAAACCTTGCGACTGATTACTTATCAGCCTGAAAATGCCCTGAATAAGCAAACTCCCGAGCATACCCCAGGCCAGCAGGGTAATGACAATATCGAAAAGACGATGCAACCGGTTCTGCTGTGTAAAAATTAAGACGTTTTTCATATTACCTCCTTGCAATACCGCGATCAGGGCTTTCCCAGCGGGCGCGGGTACGACGGCTATTCAGCATCACGCGCGTGAAGGACACCAGCGTCGTAAACAGGCTTAGCATCCAGTAAATAATTGGGAACCAGATGATCCAGAACAGCGTACTCGCCAGGTTTTTTTCGTAGCGGCGTTCGATCATCAGGCTGACGGTAAACTGAATCAGACACATCAGGCACAGCACCAGCCCGGCCATGGCTGGCGGGAAGAGGGTGTAGATGTGCAGCCCCTCCGGCAGCGGCCAGAATAGACCTATGGTGAAGACGATGACACTTATCACATAGGTGAACGCCCAGGCCGTTGAGAGGCAAAACTCAAGGAACAGTAGCCACATCCGACGATACTGCCAGCGCCAGAGACGGGAGATATTCGCCAGGAACACTTCGGCACCGCCCTGCGCCCAGCGCAGGCGTTGTTTCCACAGCCCGCGCAGGGTTTCGGGCATCAGGATCCAGCACAGCGCGCGCGGCTCATAAAACACTGACCAGTGCTTCAGCTGTAATTTCCAGCTGATATCAATGTCTTCGGTGATCATGTCGTCGCTCCAGTAACCGACATCTGACAGCGCACGGCGGCGAAAGGCGGCAATCACACCAGACACGGTGAACACCTGGCCGTACACCCGCTGGGTGCGTTTGATAAGCCCGATAATCGACGAGAATTCGCCAACCTGGATGCGACCAATCAGCGTGGAGCGCGTACGAATACGCGGATTGCCCGTCACCGCACCCACGCGCGGATTCGCGAGAAGCGGGGCGGCCATAAAGACCGCCGCGTCGCGATCCAGCAGGGCGTCACCGTCGATGCAAACCAGCAAATCACTGCGTGCTGCCGCAGCACCCGCCTTCAGCGCCACCGCTTTCCCCTGGTTTTCTGCCAGATGAATGACGCGAAGTTTCGGGTATTCCTGTACCAGTTCGTCCAGTTTTTCCGCCGTTTTATCTGATGAACCGTCGTTAATCGCGATCACCTCGATGTTTTCGTAACGCTGTGACATGGCGGCGCGGATTGTTTCCCGGACGTTTTGTTCCTCGTTGTAGCAGGGGATCAGAATCGAAATCAGCGGATTGCCCTTGAGTTGCGGCGGTGCGAGATCGTCCCCCCATTTCCAGTGCCGTTCGCGGTGAAACCAGAAATAACAGCCGCCGCCAATCCACAACACAGACATCATAAACGGCCAAAAAAAGACAAAGTTCAGCATGGCCTGGCTGGAGAACAGAAGGGCAAAGGCCACCGGAATGCTGACCACCACACACAAAATAATGAACGGCAACATGTTATTTTTCATCGTTTGGGTACCAGGCTTGAGATAACTCGGGGCGAATAACCTTGATGGCGGGCTGATCGTTGATGAAGTCATCAGGGTAATAGCCGTAATGGGTGACGCCATTGAGTTGCAGAACGGACATCCACCCAGCCAGCAGCGCGTCATCAATCGGACGGTGCTGGCCGTCGGGCCGCCAGTCTAGTGCCTGTAACTCATACAGCGTTTTCGCTTTCGCGCCGGGGATGCGGTTAACCTCGTGAACCAGTTTTTCCAGCCATGCGTTGCTCTCTTTAACGCTGACGCCTTCCATGAGCGGCATCGCCATTACCGCCGTCCAGTCGTAGGTGGCAACAAAAGAGGGAAACGACTGGGCAAACCACGCTTCGCTTTCCGGGTTGAGAACCGGCATGGCGAAAATATTGCGCGCCGTTTTCACCTGCGGCCCGCGAACCTCACGCACGACATCGCTCAGCTCAATGGTAAAGTCGGTTAACGCCTGAGATTTGAACTGCGTCCAGCGGGCAAACTGTTCCGGATTGGCGCGAATGGCGGCAATATCGTCAGGGAAACCGGCTTTCTGGTAAGCGGCGAGCGCATCCGCGCTGGCGTCCTCGAAATCGGACATCAGCGCATCATCATGAAACAGAATGCCCCGGAACGCGGCGTGTCCGGACAGGTCACGGTAGATATCCTTAATCATCTCGCGGTTTTCAGCATTGAACACCGACAGACGGGAATACTGTTTCCTGTCCTGAGACACAACGCCAGTCTTCGAGTTAAACGCCAGCACACGCGAACGGTGATGACCGGTATCCCAGCTCAACACCGGCATCCAGGCATAGACATTCACTTCCGCACGGTTGGCCAACTGCCAGGAAACCCGGTTAAAGAGATCGGCGCGCACCGGCAGCCATCGGTTCGGGAAGTAGACTTCTTTCACCAGTCCGTCGCCTTTGGTGTCCGCAAAGGCTTGCAAAAACACGGTGTTGATCTGCATATCTTTTACGCGCTGGATCAGCACATCGAGGTTTCGCGCCAGTTGCTGCGGGTTTTCGTCATAGACGTAATCGAGATCGATATGCATTACGCGCAGGCGAGCAGGCTCCTGGACGCTGATGACCTGCTGCGCGAAATTGGCCAGTGAGGGGTTATCGGAGATCAGAATTCGCGGGATCGCATCAAGATTACTGGCGTTCGCCAACCCTGATTCCAGCGTGAAGACCATCTCATATCCCTGATTTTTCACTTCACGAAGCGCCGTGCCGCTGGCTGCTCCGTAAGGCCACACCCAGGCTTTCGGTGGTTGTCCGGTCGCCCGGCGGATTTTCTGCGTGATCCGGCTAACGTCCTGGCGCACGCGGTGGGTGTACTCTGCCTCGGTTTCATAGCGCTGCGTCTCGCTGTCCCAGCCGCGGGTCGCGATGGCGGGCTGCATAGAACCCTGCGGATTGGCAACGATGCCGAAGTGCGAATTATCGGTATGCGCGCCAACCTCTACCAGCGGCGAGCGGGAAAGCTGGCGGATTTCATCCCAGCTCGCAAAGCGTGAACGTTCAACCGTGATGCCGCCGTAGTCCACCCTCTGCCCGGCTGGCGTATCAATCCATTTGCCAACAGGTGCCCACACGGCGGGCCAGTTATAGGCGGTTAACAATGGGAATACGCGGGTGTAGAAGCTGCGAAATCCGTCGTCAAAGGTCAGCATCACCGCTTTCGGCGGCAACGCCTTCCCGCCTCGATGAGCTTCCAGCACCTGATCGACGCTCACCGCCTGGTAGCCTTCGGCTTTCAACCACGCCAGTTGTTCGCGCAGGGCGCTGGTTCGCACCGACAGAAAACGCTGATCCGCCGCCTCATCTTCAACATCATGCCAGCCAATTACCACAAAGCTGTTATGCGGCCACGGTTTGTCAGACTGTAGTGACTCACGTTGATCTGGCCCGGTATACGCGACCGGACCCTGTGGCGAACAGGCGGTCAGCATCAGCACCAGTCCCATTGCGACGGCACACATCCATCCATTGAAATTCATAGTTGTTCCCTCAGAACCGGAAGTTCATATCAAACGCCAGAGACAGGTTTTTTTCCTGCTCACCGTCCCACGGGCGTTTTTCCCACATCAGGCGTGCTCCGATGTTTGCCACGTTGTTCAAGAACACACGCTGTCCGTATCCGGCTTGTAACACGGCGCCATTGCCGTGATTTTCCTGCCAGTAACTGCCCGCACCGCCGATGAACTCCTGCTGCCAGACGGTATCGTAATGGCGGGTAATAAGATGTTCTGCGCGCAGCGCGGGCAGAAGCGTCACCCCTTTTTCAGGATGAAAATAGGGACCATCTTGCTGGCTGTTGGTTTCAAACCCCAACGTCGGCAGCAGATCAAGGCTTACACGGGGCGACGTCCACAGGCGCTCTTTTCCCGATAGCGCATATTCCTGGCGCAGGTTGCCATCGCTGAAATCGGTGATGGCCGCCGCCAGCGAATACTCGCGGCGTTCATTTTGGTACCACGTCAGGGCAGCAGAACCGCCATTGGCCGTAATTCCGTGATGCAGTGCGCGAAGCGGCGTCCGGTTGCTCAGGCGTTCAGCGTCGGCGTACAGGTGCCAGTGGTCAGTAAACGCGTACTGCGCGGAGAATCGCGCCCCGGCGCGGGTTTTACCGGCCACATGCTGCGCAGAGGCTTGCGCGTCCAGGGTGATATCCCGGCTTCGCCATTCCACGCCGCCAAGTCCGTTGTGCAACCGCTCTTTGCCTTCCGAAAAACCGCCTCTGGCAAAACTGTAGCCCGCAAAAGCGCGCCAGTTTTCATTGACCGGTGGACTGTAGATGACAGTGTTGACGGTAAAATCGTTGTGGCCAGCATCAGGACTGTCGGAGTCGATCCCCACCGAGCCATCCACCCGCAGTTCTGCTTTGCGATGGATCTCCAGCCCACGCTGGAGTTGTTGCACCTGAGCGTCTTCAGGTGCGCGTCGGACCACATCGTCAGTAAGCTGTGAAAAAGCGCGCCACTCCTGTAAATCCGCGGCGACCCAGGCCTGCTCAGCTTCAAGACGAATATTGCGCGGCTCAAGGGCTTCTGCTTTTTTCAGTTCCCACTCGGCGTGACGCGGCAGACCGCGCGTCAACAGCACGCTGGCATAATCAATGCGCAGCCCCTGATTTCCTGGTGCCGAGCGCGCAAGCATGTTGGCCCGCTCTTCCGCCCGGGGAAGGTCGTTGCCGTAACGGTCAACGCCCACGCTAAACTGCTGACCCTGAAACCAGTGGTCGTTCGGCTGTGGCGTCGGGCTACCGTAAATATTTCGCTGCCAGGGATGACTCTGGCGGGTGAGGGACGTCAGCGACTTCGCCTGCTGTAGGCGCTCGTTTTCAAGATGGCTGTAAAACAAAAGCGCGCGATCTTCTGGCTCCAGACGGTTAATCGCATCCTGCGTATTCGCAAGCTGCATCATGATACTTTCCGCTTCGGCGGGACGGCGCTCGGCAAGCAACGCCGAGGCGACCCAGTACAGCGCATAATCCGGCACAATGACACCGTCGCGTTTTAGTTGTTCCCAGCCAGCAATCACCTCTGCCGTACGGTCGCGGCTGCGAAGCGCTCCAAGACGATCGATGGAAACCTGACGATGAGCCGCTGTCTGTGGGGTGTTTTTCCACTCTTCAAGCAGCGTGTCGCATGCAGCCAGCGCCTGGTCTGCAAGGTGATAGCGATCCTGCTCGCTTCGGGAAGGGTAAAAGGAGAGTTTGACCAGCTCTGCGGCGGCATCGGCGCGAATAATATCGTCACCAGGGTTATTTACCCGTGCGGCCAGATGATTACGCTGCAGTGTGAAATTCTGAACGTCGGATAATTCCCCGGTTGATTCAGAATACATTTGTGACAGCGTTAAAGAGAGTAATTCATTTTCAGGCTGCCCGGCGCGTTGATATACATAAGCCTGAACACGGTAATTCTCCGCGATGGGTTTATTTTTCGTCAGTGTGGTGATTTGAGATATCGCGTGGTCGTGTAAACCGGCATCTGCGAGGGTCATAATATACCCCCGGCGATAATCATCATCGGCAGGTTGATGCTTAAGGATATTCTCCCATAACTGAATGGCGTTATCCCACTGCTGAATATTTCGATACGCCATCGCCGCTGCTGAAAGCCCCCGATCAGGAATATTCAGGTTTTTATAACGCTCATAAACCGAAATAACCTGATTGTCATCCTGTGACCACAGGCTTATTTGCAGCCAGTCGGCAACACGATCGGGCGATAAGCTTTTCTGTTGCTGAAAAAAATGCAGTGCAGGCTGTATTTCACCGTTTCTTGCTTTGTTTATCAGTTGGTTATAGTTCTCTGCGTTGGCGGGGGCCGACAGGAGCAGAGCAGCGGAAACCACCATCATCCCTGAAAAATAACTGCGTAAACGCATAAGACAATCCTCTGTCATTGTGTTTATTTATGCCTGCGCATATCCAGGCATGAAAGATTCGTCATCGTGACAAATTAGCGTATTAACGGGCTTCATTGCCAAATAAACGGCGATATGCGGGAGGGGGGCTAACCATCCGATGGTGGTTGGCTTAATGTTCTAAAATAACGAAATTGTCGGAATTGCCATCCCTGTATTCATATCAAAATGCTACCATTTAAATATAGACGGTAATGCTTTGAATGGATATCTCATTTTACATACGTTTACGTTACCCCCCTTTGATTTACGATGTGTTATCGTCTTTAATTTAAGTCCGCAAGGAATTCGGGAACCCGTCATACAAGGAGTGTGCTATGAATCCATTTATTTACGTGATTGCGTTTTTTCTGATACTCGATGTGGTTCGTGAGTGTTTAGGATGGTCAAAGCTGTTCGGTTAATTATTTCGGGAATATTATTATCAATAATCGACATTAACGGAATCACACAATGCCGTATTTTCAGGCTTGTGTGAACGTTTCAGCAAACCGTTCCGAAAGATGCCATCCAGGTCAGCATCTGCCGGTATCCCTGGCGTGTTATCGCGAAAAACTCACAGCCTAAAACTCGATTATTTTGATCAACCACAGCAGCATGTAAAGCTTTATGCGTATCAACGTCACCAACAACAGGCGATTAATAAACCGGTTTTGCCCTGGCCATAGGTTACTTCCTGTGACAGAAATTCTTCGCTTGCGGGCAGTGAGGGTTGTCTGACGCAGACAACTAACGATCATGCTGATGATTGAACGGAACTGGTTGCATCCGTCACATCCTCAGAACCATGAAACTATCAGATTTGTTATTTCGATACTGAAAAAAGAAATAGCTCGAATTGAAGTAAAAATGGCGGCTCATATTTCTATAAATTCCAGTGGACTATTTTCACTGCTAAGTGAAGTTAATGGTGTTGGTGCAACGACTGTTGCTGTGCTGTTAGCCGTGGTTCTGGAACCAGGAACGCTGTCACGACGCTTAAACGCTTGCTGGGAGACGTACAACGTCAAAATGCGTTGGTGTTCTGCTTCGCAGGAACGAAAAATTGGTTAGCTATTTTTACGAATAAATTCTAAAGGCTGGTGGATTCAAAAAATATAATCAATGCTAAACCAATGGGAATTATTATCGTAATAAGCGATAGGTTGTAATTGGGGGGCAGCGAAATCGTTAGAGTGTTCATGCTGAGCTTCTTTGATAATAAAATGGAAAGTGCGATTGCTGAAAGTAAGCTGATGACTATTATTATAATGATGGATTTTTTTAATCAATCAGAGTGACTGGGGTATTCCTGCAAAAACGGTGTCGCCAATAAAGCACGATTAACGACTAAAGTCATCCCATAATAATTTGGAGTTGACGAAGTGGTAATGAAATATGTAAATATTTTTACACGATAATCATCCTGAACCATGCTTGCTTTTATCGCTTCTGACGGTATAGTGCTTTTCTGCCATGGAGAAACTAACTGCCTGACAGGATTTGTTTTTTTATCGATGAAATAGAATAAAACGACAGTTGGTTTTATGGAAAAAACACACTCAGCCTCGCCTGTCACAACGTGCAAGATTATCGCTACCGGAATTGCCTTACCGTCAATGTGCGTCACCTCTGCCGAACTGGATAGCAGGCTCGGTAAAGCGGCGGGTTATGTGGAAAAACGTTGTGGCATTGTCCATCGTTATCACGCCTCTTTGCACGACAGCCAGTCGGGACTGGCGGCACAGGCGTTACATCACGCGCTAAACGCGGGCAGCCTCGCCCCCTCTTCAATAGATCTGTTGATTTGTGCCTCAGCGGTGGCTGTACAGGCGCTGCCGTGCAGCGCCATTCATATTCTGAAAGCGGCGGGCATGCCGTCCGGCGTGGCAGGATTTGATATTAATAGTAGCTGTGTCAGCTTTATTTCTGCGCTGGAAGTGGCCGCCGGCCTGCTGAATAGCGGCGCTTACCGGCGTATCGCCATTGTTTCCGCGGATCTGGCGTCGCGCGGCATCGACTGGAATCACGAAGAATCTTCACTCATTTTCGGTGATGGCGCGGCCTGCGCGATAGTCGAACGTGGCAACGGGCGCAGCGGTATCGTCGCCAGTCTGATTGAAATGTACCCCGAGGGCAGCGAGTTATGCGAAATTCGTGCGGGGGGGACGCGGTGTAATCCGCGTGCGGGAATGACTGAAAACGATTTTCTGTTTCATATGCAGGGCAAACCGTTGTTTCGTTACGCCTCTTCTCTGATTGAAGACTATTTCGCCCGACTGCTGCAAAAAAGCGGTCTGACGCTGGCAGATATCGCCACTGTGGTGCCGCACCAGGCGAGCCATCTTTCCCTCGAGCATATGCGCAAACGCCTGCATGTTCCGGCAGCGGCAATGGTGGATATTTACCGTCATTATGGTAATCAGGTCGCCGCGTCGATCCCCACGGCGCTGCATGAAGCCGTTAACAGCGGTCGGTTTACGCCGGGTAACCCGGTGATGCTAATAGGGACAGCAGCCGGTCTGACGCTGGCAGGTATGGTACTACTGCCATGAAAATTCTGGTGACCGGCGCAACCAGCGGCCTCGGACGCAATGCGGCGCACTATTTGCTGGAAAATGGTCATCAGGTCGTGGCAACAGGACGTAATCGACTGGCGGGCGAACAGCTGGCGCAGGCAGGGGCGCATTTTATCCCCCTCGATCTGACACACGCCCATCAAAATGATTGCATCCGTTTAATGACGGACTGCGACGCGGTGTGGCACTGCGCCGCCAAATCCTCGCCCTGGGGCAAACAGGCCGAGTTTTTCCTCGCTAATGTGCAGGCAACACGCCTGTTGGCGCAGGCCGCCGGGCGCGCCGGGATACCGCGCTTTATCCATATTTCGACCCCCGCAGTCTACTTTGATTTTCAGCATCATTATTTGCTGACGGAAAACTACCGTGCGCGCGCTTTTTCCAGCCATTACGCCAACAGCAAGTTTCAGGCGGAGCAGGAGATTAACGGCGCAGTCACCCGTTTCCCTGCCACTACCTTTGTCCTGTTGCGCCCTCGCGGTTTGTTTGGCCCGCACGATAACGTCATTGTTCCACGCATAGTGCAGCAACTGCGGCGCAGCGGTGGGGTGTTGCGCCTGCCGCGTGGCGGCGAGACGCTACTGGATTTAACCTTTGTGCAAAACGTGGTGCATGCAATGGAACTGGCGACGCGCCAGCCGGGGCTGTGTTCCGGTAGCGTGTATAACGTGACGAACCATCAGCCGCAGCGACTGGTCGATATGCTGGAGGCGCTACTGCATCAACAACTGCAACTGAATTATCGCGTTAAAGACGTGCCATGGTCGCTGCTGTCACTGGTCGCGCGCGGGATGGAGCTGGCCGGGCAATGCCTTGACAGGGAACCACCCGTTACCCGCTACAGTGCGGGAACACTCAGTTTTGATATGACGTTGAGTACGGAAAAAGCAATTAATGAACTGGGATATCGCCCCCAATTTTCGATGGCGGAAGGGATCTCATTAACCGGTGAGTGGCTGAGAAAACATGGCAAAAATCAGCGAGTTTGAAATAGGTTACTGTACCCACATTGGCTGTATGGCGGTAAAAGGCGCGGGATTTCGGGTGTGTAAATTTCCCGCTCGCGCCTGGCTGCTGGAGGTCGGCGATCGCCGCTGGTTATGGGATACGGGCTATTCTTCGTGGTTTGAACATTTCACCCGTTCTGGCGTTTTCCGCATTTACCGCCATCTTACACCGGTCTATTTCGACGAGAAGTTATCGTTGGTGAATCAACTGGATGCCCGTGGGCTGGTCGGCAAGGATATTGACGGCATTATTCTTTCGCATTTTCATGCCGATCATATTGCCGGGCTGCGTGATTTTCCGGATGTTGCCTGTATCTGTTCTGGTGAGGGCTGGCGACATGTACGTACACTACGGGGTCTGGCGGCGCTACGCGAAGCGTTTATTCCGGGGTTGATCCCCTCTGATTTTGAATCCTCATTACGCTTTATTGAAAGTTTCGACTCCCTTACGCTCCCTGCTGCGTTGGCGCCGTTTGAACGGGGCTATCTGCTGCCCGACAGCGACGGGCAAATCATCCTGGTCGGGCTTCCCGGACACGCGGCTGGTCATATCGGTGCCTTTGTGTTGACGGATGAGGGCTGGGTATTACTGGCAGGCGATGCGGCGTGGGCTCCGGCTAACTATCAGGAACTGCGCGGTCCGTCGCGACTGGCCAATCTGGTATTGGCCGATTCTGCCGTTTACTGGCGCACTCTTGAAAAAATGAACCAGCTATGGCGTGCGGGTGAAGTGACAATTCGTCTGTGTCACGAGGGGGATTTGTGACCCCATTGATGACGCTGTGGCGATATTTTCGTATTCGCCAGCTACGCTTTACCGAACGCGAGAAACTGGAGGCGTGGCAGGAAAAAAAGCTGCGCGCTTTTCGGCGTCAGGTATTGCGCCACAGTCCGTGGTTCCGGCGCTTGACTGCTCTGCCGTTTGAGCAATGGCCGCTGATGGATAAAGCGCTAATGATGACCCATTTTGATGAGATGAACACGGCGGGTTTGCGCCAACAGGCGCTGATGGCGTGCGCATTGGACAGCGAGCGTAGCCGTGATTTTACGCCGAAGGTGGGGCGGTTCAGCGTTGGGTTATCGTCGGGCAGTTCCGGCAGACGCGGGTTGTTTGTTGTCAGCCCGCAGGAGCAACAAATTTGGGCGGCGGGCATGCTGGCAAAAGCGCTGCCAGAAGGCCTGTTTGCCGGGGAGCGTGTCGCGCTATTTCTGCGGGCAGATAATCATCTCTATCATGGCGTCAACAACCGCTGGCTGAGCCTGGAATTTTACGATCTGTTGGCTCCGTTTCGCCAGCAGTGGCCGCGCCTTGAACAGCAATCACCTACGCTGATTGTCGCGCCTGCTCAGGTGTTGCGTGCGTTGGCGCTGGCGGTGATGGCCGGGGAATTGTCGCTGAACGTCAAAAAGGTAATTTCCGTGGCGGAAGTGCTGGAAGCGCAGGATCGCGACCTGTTGCAGCAGGTGTTTGGCGACGTAGGGGAAATCTATCAGGCCACCGAGGGCTTTCTTGCCGCAACCTGTCGCTGCGGCACGCTGCATCTGAATGAAGAGTTTCTTTATATCGAGCCAGAGTGGCTGGATGCGCGGCGTTTTGTGCCGATTATTACCGATTTTACGCGGACCACGCAGCCAATTGTGCGCTACCGGCTGGACGATGTGCTGGTCGCCAGCGATAAGCCCTGCGCTTGTGGCAGTGCGACGCGCGCGCTTGAACGTATTGAAGGGCGTCAGGATGACCAGTTGTTACTGCCGGACTGTGACGGGCGCGCGCAGACGGTGTTTTCCGATCCCTGTAGCCGCGTGCTGGCGCAGATGTTGCCGTTGACGGCGGATTATCGACTGGTGCAAATCACTGCCGGGGGGCTCCAGTTGACAGCAGACTGTAACCCAACGGAGTTGGAACAGTGCCGTATCGCGCTGGAACAGTGGTTTGCCTGTCAGGGAATCGACACTTCACGTCTTTCCTGGTCGCTGGTGTCGCAAACACCGCCGACGCAATTTGACCGTAAACGTCGGCGAATTATTTGCCAGTGGAGAGGGGAATGACGTTGAACGTACCGTGTTCGCCCGGCTGCAGTGAGGCGCAGTTGCGCGCGACAGGAGCATTAGGGTGAAAATCTTGCTGACCGGCGCATCAGGATTTATCGGCAGCACGTTTTTGCGCCGCTTTGCTGACTGTGCCGATCTCGAACTCTGTGGCGTTGGACGGCGAACGGTAAATGATTTACCGCCCACGGTGCGCTATCACGCGCTGTCGCTGGAGCGGCTGGCACAGCTCAATTTTATTCCGGATGTGGTCATCCACGCGGCGGGCAGAACCTCGCCCTGGGGAACCGCGCAGGAGTATGAACGCGACAATGTTGAAACCACCCGGCAGGTGATCGACTTTTGCAATCAACACGGTTTTCCCCGCTTGATTTTGCTGTCGAGCGCTGCGGTCTACTATCGCTTTGCCCATCAATTCAATTTGCGTGAGAACGAGGCGTCCGGGGCGGCGTTTACCAGTGAGTATGGGCGTAGTAAGTATCAGGCAGAAGCGTTAGTGAAGGCTTATCGTGGCGAGAAAACGATTTTTCGCCCTTGCGCGGTGTTCGGCGCGGGCGATCGGTTACTGTTTCCGCCACTGATTAGCGCGGCCAGAAAAAGACAGCTGGTCAGATTGCGAAACGACATCACGCCAGCGCAGGCTGAGATTATGCCTGTGGGAATGCTGTGTGATTATCTGCTGCGGGCGGCTCGCCATCCCCAATTGAGGGAGTGCTATAACATTTCGGCAGGGCAACCCGTGGAGACGGCGGCATTTCTGGATACTGTGTTGCGCCAGTTGGATCTGCCGTTACCGGTGAAATCGATACATCCGGGGACTGCGTTGCGCGTTGCGGGGGCGCTGGAGTGGCTATGGCGTTGGTTTCCGCTGGCGGGTGAGCCGCCGATCACCCGTTTTGGCGTTGCGGTGTTTAGCTATTCCGCCACGCTGGATATCACGGCGCTGTGCGAGGATTTTGGCGCGCCAAACCTCGATCTTCGCTATTGCGTGCAGGATTTTTTACAACATTATCGGACGATGAACGGATGCTGCTGATTGCTCTCCTCTGGCTGTTTATTCTGCTGTTTAAGCTCTTTTTTGCGCTCAGGATCTTGCGCGCTGCACATCGCCACTGCGGTGGTGATCTGCATACGGTAACGGTCATGCAGCCCATCCTTAGCGGCGATCCGGCGTTAGAAAGCGTTCTGGCCTCGACAGTGGGGCAGTTACGCGGCGCGGAATTTCTCTGGTTGATTGACGATGACGACACCGCGGCTTTGCAGATAACGCGGCGGTTGCAATTACGCTATCCCCGGCAGCATATTACGATTCTTTCCTATCCTCAGGCACCAGAAGGCGTTAATCCCAAGCTGTTTAAGCTGGAGCAGGCGAGGGCGCAGGTGACACGTGACGTGATTCTGGTGCTGGACGATGATGCGATATTGAGTGCGGAGTCATTGTGCGACATGTTGGATGCGCTGACGGAGAAAACACTGGTGACTGCGCTTCCCTGGTATGATGCGGCGGAGAATTCACCTTCCCGTCTGCTGGCGCAGTTTGTTAACGACAACTCAGCGCTGACCTATTTACCGCTGCTGCCTTTCTCGCCGCCACTGACGCTAAACGGGATGTGTTATGCCATTCGCGGTGAAACGCTGGAGCGTGTTGGCGGTTTTTCGCCGGTGCTCCGTCATCTGACGGACGATCTGGCGATGGCGACACTGTTGACCCGTCATGGCGTGCGCATTGTGCAGTCTGTTGCGCCGGTGCGTGTGCAGACCAGCATTGCAGACGCTAAAGGCTATTTCCGCCAAATGCATCGCTGGTTCTTGTTTGCCACGCTGCTGATGCGTGAAAAAAGCGCAGCAATCAATCTGACCATTTTTCTGTTGCAGGGGCTGCACCCTCTGTTGCTGTGGGCGTTGTTGATTATGGCCTTCGGCGGTACGGCGCAATTTGCTCTACTGTTGGGGATATTCGTGATACGCCATCTGGCGCTGCGGTACGTTCAGCGTGCGGTTGCGGCGGAGATCCCCTCGCATCCGTTATTGTCATTGCTCTCCGAGCTATTGCAGCCTTTGCATCTGCTGAATGCGCTGGTGAACCGGACGATTTACTGGCGCTCTCGTCGCTACCGTATTTTCAGCAACGATTGTTTTACGTCGCGATGAGAAAACCGGAATTGCAGATTGCCTATATTACCGGTCGTAGCCGCCGGGATAACGGGGCGCTCAGCCCCTTACAGGCGGCGTTTATAGAGCAGATTGTCGGCCATCATCAGCAGGTTACAGTGAATTTTCCGTGGACCGCGCAGTCTGCGCCGTGGCAGGCCACCGGCCTGCTGCGCGCCAGTGTTAACAATGCGCGGGAATATCTTGGCGCACAGCACGTCAGCTTTGCTCCGCGCTATCGGCAGCAGGCGCTGGAGATGCTGGCGTCAGCACACCATACGCTGTTGCTTTCCGGGAGTTGTGGACTGGAGTTATTTAACCAACTGCACTTGCCGCCACAGTGGCTGGCGCGCGTCAGCGTGTTTGCTTTTGGCCCGGTGGCGAGCCGCCGACCGGACTGCCATCACTTGCTGGTACAAGGCGATCAGGACTGGATCTCCCGTTGCTGGTTTCGCCAGGCAGACCAACGCATTGCCTGCGGTCATATGAATTATCTTGCACAGCCGCAACTGACGGCGCTGTGTCACCGCTTTATTGATGATATCGGCAAGCAAGGAGCTTAGATGCAGCGTTTATTTGATCTGATCCCTGCGGGGGTTACCCGCATTGATTTGCTGGCGCCGCCGTTTTCCGGCCATTTACATCCGGTGCTGGCGATGGGGCGGGCGCTGTCCAAACGCTATCAGGTACGCATTATCAGCACGCAAGGGGCTGCCTCTTCGGTGGCGGCGGCGGGGCTGATGGGGCTGTCGCTGCCTGGTGATTACGATACGCCGCTGTTGGGGGTGGTGAATCCGCAATATGCGGTAGGCTCCCATCCGCTGCGGCTATATCGGCAGTTTCGCCATGTGGTGGGGTTATTGAAAAATTTCGCCGATGAACTGGAACTACTGTGGCTCCGTGAAGGCACGCCCGATCTGGCGATAGCGGACTTTACACTGCCCATTGTCGGCGAGGTTTGTCGCCGGTTGGATGTCCCGTGGTGGAGTAGCCTGCCATCCCCCTGTGTGCTGGAAACCCCTGATGGCGTCCCTGCATACTGCGGCGGGTTAATGCCCGCGCATAGCGCGATTCAGCGTATGTGGCACGCCGTTCACCGCAAAAAAGTACGACTGTTCAAACAGACCGTGTTCTGGCTGTTTCGCGACGTTATTCGCCAGACAGGTATTACGCGTCTGTATCGACAAGATGGCAGCGAAAATGCCTATTCGCCGCTACGTATCCTGGCACTCAGCGAAGAAACATTCGAATTCCCGCGACGCTGGCCCGCGGCGGTCAGTTTTATCGGTCCGGCACTCTACACGCCACCATCACAAAGCGTTGCGCCGCCCTTTGAAACGGATAAACGCCATGTGCTGGTGACGCTCGGTACGCATCTGGACTGGCATAAAGATGCGGTAATGCAAGCCGTTATCGCGTTGGCGGGCACGTTGCCTGAGTGGGTTTTTCATTTCACCGATGGACATCAGACCGTCGCGGAACAACAGCGGCAGGACAATGTTTATCGGGTATCCTGGGTAAACTACGATAACTGGCTGACGCACTATGATGCGGTCATTCATCATGGTGGTGCCGGAATTATGTGGCATTGCTTGCAAAAGAATATTCCGGCGCTGGTGTATCCGGTGGACTACGACCAGTTTGATCATGCTGCGCGACTGGCATGGTGTGGAAAAGGAATTTGGATTAAGGACGGATTAAAAGGACTGGAAAAGGCAGGACCGTTGTTAATGGCATTGGTTAATGCAAGTGATTCAGAATTGCGACCATAAAATCAACGAGATTGGCCTGGATTACGATTGATTAAAATATATAAAAGCCTTTAATTATTAGTCTGTTATAAGGAATGCTATGCTAAACTGGATTTTTAATGATAATAAACTCACGCTACGGCAAATTTGCTTAGACAGCAAATTATCGACCGCTAAAAAAATACAAAAAATTGATAAATATCTGACCAATGGTGGGGATATCAATTTTATTGACCCCGATATTTCCCCGTGTAACGTGCTGGTCCCTCTGTCTCGTAACCCAGAGCCAGAGGTATCCCTGGTGCAATACCTGCTCGATAAAGGGGCACACATCGAGTGTAATGGTTTCAGCGCGTTTCATTCGGCTATCGAGTTTAATAATACACAGCTAGTGACGCTTTATCTCAATGCTGGCGCAGATCTTTATTATCAGAATAAATTTAATAATTGTTGGCTCAACTACCTCTTTCATCCTGAACCACAATATATCTATCAAGAAAATGAGCGTAAAAACATGATAGATATTCTGCTTGAGTCTCACCTGGACATCAATAAGTCGGTGAGTTTTTGGACGAATGGGGAGCTAAATCACCCATTGGAGATATTATATTCAGAACAAAGCAAAGATCTTTTTTTACATCTCATAAATAAAAATATCACTCTGAATATTGAAGAAACGACGCTGATTGAAGATATTATTCGTACGAGCAGTTTTTGGGGGCTTGAGGCATTTGCACCGTTGGTGAAACGCTATCCGGATTATAAAAAAGAACGCTACATTATGGCCAATGATAGCAGTTTCTGGGATGACGCGAATCTGCTGGAATTGTGTGTTTATGCCAACGCACCGGACTATTGTGAATATTTGCTCGACAATTACCCTGAACTGAAAGCGGATTCTCGCGCCAAAAGCCTGGTCTACGCAGCGCTGACATCAGAGTTTGATCTGCGAATTATCGAAAAACTGCTTAAAGTGACCGTCGATATCAATCGTATTTACAAGATGACGCCACCAGACGCTTATCAGGCACCGTTGATCAACCAGTATCTGAATAATCCTCATTTTATCGATCCCGATAAGCGCGATTACATTTATCAGGCTCTTGAACTGTTACTTAAATATGGCGCTGATCCCAACAGTGAGTTTGTCAACACGGGTAAACCGTATGAGATGTTGATTTGGTCAAATCTACGCTTGCTCATTTACCCAATGGTAGAAAAAAGAACGTTTCTACCCCAGTTTCTCGATCTCTTTTTGCGGTATGGGCTGGATATCAATAAGAAATTTGGCGCGGTAGAAGAACCGACCTTACTGACCATCACTCAGCGCGGTTCATGGAAAGAAGACCAGGAAACGATCATTAAAGTGATGGAGTATTTGCTGCCATTGGGACTGGATTTAAGCCTCACCAATATTTACGACACGAATTTTGTCTCAGCCGCCGCGATTTCTTGTCGCACGCAACTGCTTGAATGGTTGATTCACCAGGGGGGCGATATTCATACCCATTGTGGTCACGATAACTCCCCTATCTTACATAAAGCCATTTCGACCTACTCGTTAGATGAAATCACCGGACCCATACGCCGCCAGACCGTTTTGCTTCTGTTACAACATGGCGCGAAACTCGAAGAGTTTTCAGTCGATGAACAATTTACTCCGTTGATGTGTGCCTGCTACTACGGCGCCCAATCTTGCGTTGACGTGCTGTTAGAGCAGGGGGCCAACCCTAATGCGCTTAATGGTGAGGGCACCACGCCTGCCCTGTGTGCCATCACCGGCGGTGGCTCAAATGAGTTTCCTCGTTTTGAATCCACGGCTGTGCGGATCCTGAAACTATTACAGCAGTATGGTGCGGATTTAACGGTGGAGGATTGCCATGGCAACAGTCCGCTCGTGGTAGCAATCCAGTTGAATTATAAAGAGATATTTGAAGCGCTTCTCCAGATGGTGCCTTATAGCCAGGCGCAGCTTGAACACGCGCTCGCCATCCCTGAGCCAGAGAGCTATTTCCACCGCCGTCTACAGCAGCAGCTCAAGGGTGAAACAGCGCCCATTCCCACCAAAGCAGAAAGCGAACCAGAGCAACCCGTCTTGCCTGCAGGCGAAGATAAACCCGTCATTGAGAAAACGGAACCACAACCGCGGGTAATAAAAGCCAGCCCAGAGGCCCGCAGTGCGGTCTCGCAGAGAAGCCAAATTCCGACGATTATCGAACTGAAAGCCAAAGTGAACCGTTTTTTTAAACCGATTGCCTGTGATCCCTATGTTACGGCTGCCCAGTTAAACGGCATTGAAGAACAGGTAGACCTGTTAATTGAAAAACTGGATAACTTCAGCTTTTTTCGCAATCAGGCGACCAAAGAGGAATTTGAAGAAGGCGTTCAGGACTATATCGATGAAACCGTCGATCAGATTAACACCCTCATTGAGGATGATTATCCGGCACTGACGGAAGCATTAGTCGATGCGGTATGGGTCATTTTGCAGTTCTACAGAGTGGATATCGAGATTGAAACCGCCCTCAGAAAACGCTTCTGGTAAGGTTTCGCTTGCGGTCAGAGCCATCTGCGTGGGATGGCTCTGAACTCTTCGGCATCATGACGACGCGATATTAAAACGCAGCATGTTTTGGCAACGTCAGAATAAAACGCGTGGCGTGCAAATCAGAGGTGACGGCGACGTTTCCCTGATGGGCGAGGACGATCGATTTCACAATGGCCAGTCCAATGCCGCTGCCTTCGCCTTTACGTTGACGGGAAGGATCGACGCGGTAAAACCTGTCAAACAGGCGCGGTAAATGCTCTGCGGCAATGGGTGTTCCAGGGTTTTCAACGATAATCTGTACCTGGTCCTGCGCCTCAAAAAGCCGTACGGTGACGGATTCTCCCTTCGGGGTGTAACGCATCGCATTGGAGAGTAAATTACTTAGCGCCCGGCGTAACATACTGGGATCGCCGGACACCCAGCATGCGTGACCTTCAAAGCGCAAACTCACTTCACGCTCTTCAGCCCAGGCTTCGAAAAAGTCGAAGACTTTGCTCACTTCATCCGCCAGATTCAGCGCTTTTTTCTCCGGAATGAGCTGATTATTATCCGCCTGCGCGAGAAACAGCATATCGCTCACCATCTTCGACATACGGCCAAATTCTTCAAGATTGGAATACAGGACATCTTCCAGCTCTTTCTGACTGCGAGGTTGGCTGAGCGCAATCTCAGTTTGGGTCACCAGATTGGTTATCGGGGTGCGGATTTCATGGGCGATATCGGCGGAGAAGTTGGACTGGCGAGTAAAAACGTCCTCAATGCGCTCTATCATGTGATTAAACGAAATAACCAGACGTTCAAGCTCGATAGGCACCGCCTGCGGATCTAAGCGGACATCAAGATCTTTGGAGGTCATGTTTTGAATACGTTTGCTCAGGCTGCGGATTGGTTCATGACCTTTGTAAACGGCAAGCAGGACGATAAAAATAATCAGCAGACTGATCAACGACGCTGTCATTACCAGCTTATTTTTCAGATCGTTAATATAATGCAGATGAAAATCTATCGATAACGCCATATACAGCGTCCAGGCGGGTTTGCCGTCGGGTAATTGCCCCACCGGCAGACGAATCATGCGCCAGGTTGAGTGCGCGCCGTGTCCCTGATTATGCCCTTCCATATTCAGGGCCGGGCCGGAAAGTAAAAAGACGTCGCCGTTAGCGGCATTTTTATCCGGCGTTGCACTGGCCATAAACTCGCGCAGATCAGGGGCGCCAGGCGAATGAAAGATGGCCTTTTTATTCGCATCTTCGAGAGAAATAATCACGTTTGAGTAGCCGGAAGCTACATTCCTGAGGGTTTCCAGACGGCGGGATTCCGGCTCTTCAGGATGGTTGAGAATTCGCTCAAGCGTCTGGCTTATCTCTGTTAAGTCATTAATATCCTGCTCGGCAAAGTGGACTTTTACCGAGTGGATCATTATCCAGGCGAAGGCGAAAAAGGCGGCGATGGTCGCCAGACTGATTAAAAACGTCAGTCGTGTTGCCAGCGAGAAAGGGCGGCGAAACCGCTTAGCGACCATCCGGCACCTCAAGCATATAGCCGACACCGCGAACGGTCTGGATGAGTTTCGGCTCAAATTCATTGTCTATTTTGGCGCGCAGTCGTTTGACCGCCACGTCGATGGCATTGGTGTCGCTGTCAAAATTCATGTCCCACACCTGAGAGGCAATCAGCGAACGCGGCAACACTTCTCCCTGATGGCGCAGGAAAAACTCCAGCAAGGTGAATTCTTTACTGGTTAAGGTGATCCGCGTTCCGCTGCGGGTGACTTTTCTGCTGACCAGATCCACCGTTAAATCCGCCACCTGAAACTGGCTCTCCACGATCACCGTCGCGCCACGGCGCAACAGTGTTCTGACGCGGGCCAGCAGTTCGGCGAAGGCGAAAGGTTTTACCAGATAATCATCCGCGCCCAGCTCCAGACCTTTAACCCGGTGTTCAATGGTGCCCAGCGCCGTGAGAAGGAGGATCGGCATCCCTTTGTTGGCGGCGCGCAGCATACGCACGATATCCCAACCGTTCACGTCTGGCAGCATGATGTCGAGGATGAGCAGATCGTAATCGCTGGTCATCGCGAGGTGATATCCGTTCAGCCCGTTATCGGTCAGATCCACCACAAATCCGGCTTCTGTCAGGCCCTTCGTCAGATATTCGCCGGTCTTGCTTTCATCTTCGACTATCAAAATCTTCATCACTTATTCCTTCACGCAATGACTGTGCGGGATTTCAATTCTAGAGAAGCCGGATCGGATAGCAATCGCTTATTGGGAAAATGACAGTTTTGTCATTTTGCTGTCACGGGTTAAACAGAGTCACTTCGGTAAGGTGTGAGACATCAGTTCACGTTCACTTTTAGGTTACGGGTCCACGGCGGGCGAAAAGGATTATGTACAAGTTTAAACGTCTTACCCTCAGTGCGTTTTTTGTCCTGACAGGCTGTTCACTGGCGCCAGACTACCAGCGCCCGGAATCACCCGTACCGCAACAATTTTCCCTCTCGCAGAATGCGATGGTACCCGCGACGACGGGGTATCAGGAAACCGGCTGGCGCACATTCTTCGTTGACCCACAGGTGAAGAGGTTGATTGGCGAGGCGTTGCTCAACAACCGCGATTTGCGTATGGCAACGCTGAAGGTGCAGGAAGCGCGAGCGCAATATCAGGTGACGGATGCTGACCGATATCCACAGCTCAACGCAGAATCGAGCGGTGACTGGAGCGGTAAAGTCAAAGGGGACTCCCGTACCACCCGGGAATATGAAGCTGGGTTGAATTTGAGTTTCGATCTGGACTTCTTTGGCCGGTTGAAGAATATGAGCGAAGCTGATCGGCAGAATTTTTTCGCCAGTGAAGAAGCCCGTCGCGCGGTACATATTTTATTAATCTCGAACGTCTCGCAAAGTTATTTCAATCAGCGCCTGGCGTATGCGCAACTGCAGGTCGCACAGGAAACATTGCAAAACTATGAACGCTCATACGCATTTGTTGAAAAACAACTGCTGACCGGCAGCACTAACGTGTTGGCCCTGGAACAAGCTCGGGGCGTTATTGAAAGTACGCGGGCAGAGATCGCAAAACGGCAGGGTGAGCTGGCGCAGGCCACGAATGCCTTACAGCTGCTGTTGGGAAGCTACACAACGTTACCGAATGAAAAAGCGGAGAATGCCGCAGATATCAACAGCGTCAAATTACCGCCTTCGCTCTCTTCGCAAATCTTATTACAGCGTCCGGATATTATGGAAGCTGAACACACATTGATGGCGGCTAATGCCAATATTGGCGCTGCGCGTGCAGCCTTTTTCCCCTCCATTACGCTGACCAGTTCGCTTTCAGGCAGTAGCAGCGATCTTTCCAGTTTATTTAATGCCAGCAGCGGGATGTGGAGCTTTATCCCGAAAGTCGAGTTGCCGATATTTAATGCCGGTCGTAACCAGGCCAATCTCGATTTAGCGGAAATTCGCCAGCAGCAGTCGGTGGTGAATTACGAGCAAAAGATCCAGAACGCCTTTAAAGAAGTGGCGGATGCGTTGGCGTTACGCCAAAGCCTGGCTGACCAGATAACGGCGCAACAACGTTATCTGGATTCCCTGACCATTACTCTGCAACGCGCCAGAGCGCTCTATCAGAACGGCGCGGTGAGCTACATCAACGTGCTGGATGCAGAACGTTCTCTGTTTGCCACGCAACAAACATTACTTGATCTCAATTATGCCCGGCAGGTGAATGAAATTAGGCTGTTCACTGCATTGGGCGGCGGTTGGGCAGAATAAAACGAAGATACATTCTCAGGAGACGACATAATGACCACGACTTTTAAAGCCACTATTTTTAGTCTTTTTACGCTCGTTGCATGGAATGCGCAGGCAAATGAACATCATCACGAAGGGATGATGAGCGCCACGCCTGCTGCGGAACAGACACAGGCTATCAGCGCCACTGGGGTCGTAAAAGCCATTGATATGGAAAGTAAAAAAATAACGATTAACCATGACCCTATTCCTTCAGTGAACTGGCCGGCAATGACGATGCGCTTTACGCTGACGCCGCAAACGCAGCTCGGGGATATTAAGGTCGGTGACAAGGTTGCGTTTAATTTTGTGCAACAGGGAAATGTGTCGCAACTCCTGGATATTAACGTCAGTCAGTAATTCGTATTACCCGCCAATCCTATTCTTGCCTGGGTTTCACAGAGCGCAGGTAAGAATAGATGAATGAATGGAAAACACTATGGCGTCTTTTAAACTCAATAATATCGCGCTTATTTTTGCCAGCATGGTCGTTGGCGGCATTATTTCTGTCGCGGGATATGCCTATTATTCTTCAACGCACAAAATGGCTGAGATGACCCCTGCGCCGGAAAAAGAGGCGCGCAAAGTTCTGTTCTGGTACGACCCGATGTACCCAAATACGCGTTTTGATAAACCGGGGAAATCTCCGTTTATGGATATGGATCTGGTCGCGAAATATGCCGACGAAGAGACGAGCGATGCCTCAACGCCGGGGGTGCGTATTGATCCTGGGCAAACGCAGAATTTGGGACTGAAAACCGAAACGGTACGCCGTGGGTCGTTGGAATATGCGCAGACGTTTCCGGCGAATGTCAGTTTTAACGAATACCAGTTTGTGATTGTGCAGGCGCGTTCTGCCGGGTTTATTGACAGGGTCTACCCGCTGACGGTTGGCGATAAAATTAAAAAAGGCACGCCGCTGATTGAGCTGACAATCCCGGACTGGGTGGAAGCGCAAAGTGAATACTTGCTCCTGCGTGAGACAGGCGGCACGGCGACCCAGGTAGAGGGGATCCTCGAGCGACTACGGTTGGCTGGCATGCCGGAAGAGGATATCCGCCGTTTAACATCGACCCGTAAAATTCAGACGCGGTTTACGCTCAAAGCGCCGATTGATGGCGTGATTACCGCCTTTGACTTACGCGCTGGCATGAACATTGCCAAAGATAACGTGGTGGCGAAAATCCAGGGGATGGACCCGGTGTGGGTTGCCGCCGCCGTTCCGGAATCGGTCGCCTGGCTGATAAAAGATGCCTCCCAGTTTGCGCTTACCGTTCCGGCCTGGCCGAATAAACCGTTCACCATTCGCAAGTGGAGCATCCTGCCGAGTCTGGACGCGACCACCCGAACGCTTCAACTGCGCTTGCTGGTGGATAACCCCGATGAAGCGCTGAAGCCAGGCATGAATGCATATCTGAATCTGAACACGAAAAGTGAGCCGATGCTGCTGATCCCGTCAAAAGCGCTGATCGATACCGGCAAAGAGCAACGTGTGATCACCGTCGATAGCGAAGGGCGTTTTGTGCCTAAGCGCGTCTTCGTATTTCATGAATCGCAAGGCGTGACGGCCATTCGTTCCGGACTGAGCGAAGGCGAGAAGGTCGTTTCCAGCGGTCTGTTCCTGATCGACTCGGAGGCGAATATTTCCGGTGCCCTGGATCGCATGCGAGCGCACACGCCAACAGACACGTCTAAACCTGCGACCCATTCACACTGAGGGAATCGTAAATGATTGAATGGATTATTCGCCGATCGGTGGCGAACCGTTTCCTGGTGATGATGGGGGCGTTGTTCCTCAGCGTCTGGGGAACCTGGACCATCATCAATACCCCGGTCGATGCACTGCCTGATCTCTCTGATGTACAGGTCATCGTCAAAACAAGTTATCCCGGTCAGGCACCGCAAATTGTTGAAAACCAGGTGACCTATCCGTTGACGACCACCATGTTGTCCGTGCCTGGCGCGAAAACCGTACGTGGTTTCTCGCAGTTTGGCGACTCTTACGTGTACGTTATTTTTGAAGATGGTACTGACCCGTACTGGGCACGTTCGCGCGTGCTGGAGTATCTCAACCAGGTGCAGGGAAAATTACCCCAGGGCGTGAGCGCCGAAATGGGGCCGGATGCCACGGGCGTCGGCTGGATCTTTGAATATGCGCTGGTGGACAGGAGCGGCAAGCACGATCTGGCGGAGCTGCGTTCCTTGCAGGACTGGTTTTTAAAATATGAGTTGAAAACGATCCCTAACGTGGCGGAAGTCGCCTCGGTAGGCGGCGTGGTGAAAGAGTACCAGGTCGTTATCGATCCGATGAAACTCACTCAGTACGGTATCAGTTTGTCGGAGGTGAAATCGGCGCTGGATTCTTCGAATCAGGAAGCGGGAGGCTCGTCTGTTGAACTCTCTGAAGCGGAGTACATGGTTCGCGCCAGCGGTTATCTGCAAACGCCTGATGACTTCAACAACATCGTATTGAAATCAGCAGACAACGGTGTTCCGGTCTATTTGCGTGATGTCGCACGTGTGCAAATCGGACCGGAAATGCGCCGGGGTATTGCTGAACTGAATGGAGAAGGCGAAGTCGCGGGCGGGGTGGTTATCCTGCGTTCCGGCAAAAATGCCCGGGAAGTGATTTCGGCGGTAAAAGATAAACTGGCGACGCTGAAAAGCAGTTTACCCGAAGGCGTCGAGGTCGTGACAACCTACGATCGCAGTCAGTTGATTGACCGGGCGATTGACAATCTTAGCTATAAATTGCTGGAAGAGTTTATTGTCGTGGCGCTGGTCTGTGCGCTCTTTTTGTGGCACATCCGTTCGGCGTTGGTGCTGGCGCAGAGCGGTGAAGATGATGTGATTTTCTCTGACTCGTCTGACTACGCAGCCAA
>NZ_NRDO01000093.1 GCF_010231475.1 Citrobacter sp. NCU1
GGTGATGCTGCCAACTTACTGATTTAGTGTATGATGGTGTTTTTGAGGTGCTCCAGTGGCTTCTGTTTCTATCAGCTGTCCCTCCTGTTCAGCTACTGACGGGGTGGTGCGTAACGGCAAAAGCACCGCCGGACATCAGCGCTATCTCTGCTCTCACTGCCGTAAAACATGGCAACTGCAGTTCACTTACACCGCTTCTCAACCCGGTACGCACCAGAAAATCATTGATATGGCCATGAATGGCGTTGGATGCCGGGCAACTGCCCGCATTATGGGCGTTGGCCTCAACACGATTTTCCGCCATTTAAAAAACTCAGGCCGCAGTCGGTAACCTCGCGTATACAGCCGGGCAGTGACGTCATCGTCTGCGCGGAAATGGACGAACAGTGGGGATACGTCGGGGCTAAATCGCGCCAGCGCTGGCTGTTTTACGCGTATGACAGGCTCCGGAAGACGGTTGTTGCGCACGTATTCGGTGAACGCACTATGGCGACGCTGGGGCGTCTTATGAGCCTGCTGTCACCCTTTGACGTGGTGATATGGATGACGGATGGCTGGCCGCTGTATGAATCCCGCCTGAAGGGAAAGCTGCACGTAATCAGCAAGCGATATACGCAGCGAATTGAGCGGCATAACCTGAATCTGAGGCAGCACCTGGCACGGCTGGGACGGAAGTCGCTGTCGTTCTCAAAATCGGTGGAGCTGCATGACAAAGTCATCGGGCATTATCTGAACATAAAACACTATCAATAAGTTGGAGTCATTACCGCCCTGGTGTATCAAGTAACCAGATAGTTTCCAGAATCGCGAAACTTTCAAACACCACAACCATATAAGCTTGTGGATTAAGGACATTATCGTTTTCATCCTTTTCGCCATAGGTTTTGATGAGCTCTTTTCCTCCTGAATCGATCAGGAAGTCTGCCAGCATTTGACGATCAAAAATCATATGCGGCTTGAAACCATTTTTGAAAATAAAGACTGATTTATTCTTATCCAGATAATCAGGTTTATCCTGAGTGTGCATCAGTAGCGTGACAAGGCAGGTCGCGGGTTGCCATTTCGCCGGGAGAATTTCGCTGCCCAAAATATAGTTTAACAGCGTCGACTTTCCTGCATCTGAAGGCCCCATAGCGCTCAGGACGGGCTTGGCGTGAATATCTTTAAGATTGTCTTTAAGCTCGGCGATATCCTTGGTGATGCTGCTGTTTTTAATAAAGGGATTAGAAGTATTGGACAGCGTGGCTATCGATTTTTCCAGGTACTCTATCAGTTCCTTTTTATTTCTCATCATATTCTCTTTTTGCTGTGTGTAGTTTTGAGTTAAAGAGGACGTGTTTAACTGCGTCTTTAAACAATCAGTGATGAATTCCTGAATCTTTTCAGGCGCAACGATGCGAAGGTAGGCCAGCACCAGTTCTAAATTTTGTGATAGCGGTGCCTGTTCAATACGCGAGACCTGCTTTTGGGACAGAACATTTTCACCTGCCCGCTCGGCGACTTCCTGTTGGCTTAAACCCGCCTTATCTCGCCACATTTTCAGTTTATCGTTCATTACAATGCCCACCATCTTCAGACCGGTATGTCTAAAATAGCAATGAATGCATGATGAATCTAGACGTATTTGTCTAAAAAAAAAGAACCATCTGTTAGATCATAATCGATATCCCTAGTAACTACCTGATATTAAAGATTTGTTAATATAAAATACCGAATGGACGAAACTTATTAGTGATAAGGGTTATCCGTAGTATTGAAAAATTCGTGATATTAATGTGATCTGTTTACCATAAATTAACATGGTTCAGTGCCAGCAATGTCCGCTCCTGGCACAGAGCTGCCTGTCAGATAAGGTTTAGTCCTGTGCCATAACAGTGTCAGCTCAAGTCGTGACTAATACATATGATGGACAGGGCACAGCTATGGTCATGCTCCGTGCCTTGTATCAGATGTCATCCGTTAGGTTTTTTCTCGTCTTTGCTGGTTCTGGTGAAAACTGAGGTGGGTCATGAGAATATCTTTTTGTTCAGTGGTCATATTACCGGTGACTTCCTCAGGGTATAAGGGGTCCCATTGGCTTCCATCTGCACGAGACTACGGGCGATAAAATCCAGACCAGTGAAGGTACTGGCACTGTCAAATTTTAGTGGGGCGTCTGATTTGGCCATCTTTCTGTTTCCTTACAGATTATCCACCCCTTTCGTATCACACTACTGGCGGTAAAGAACGGAACCCGGCTCTCATTTCTGAGATCCTTAAGTTCCTCTCCCTTGCGACTGCCTGTTTTGTCACCATTGAGCAATAACTGCACTGCACCGAAAAGACAGACCTGTCTGCTACTTGGACTGACCCCGCTCCGTAGACGAGCCTGCCCTTATTGCTGGACTGTAACGTTGACATAGAACAGTATCTCTTTGGCGTCTCGTGGCTTAATAAGTAATCTATTTTAGTATTTGTAGGAAAATTGCACTAAATGTACAATTCAAATGTACTCTACAGGAGACATATTATGCGTACATATACTTCAACTCAGGCACGTACAAATATCTCAGAACTACTGGATATTGCCACCCAAGGCGAACCGGTGGAAATCACTCGTCGGGACGGTAGCTCAGTAGTAGTGATCAGTAAGGCAGAATTCGAGGCGTACCAAAACGCTAAGTTGGATGCGGAATTTGATGTGATCATGCAGCGTCATGGCCATACTATTGAGGCGCTGACAAACCGATGATATGGGTCAGCGCGCAGGAAGTTATTGCTTTTCATGACCGTATATTGCGGCGGCTTCCAGGTGTCGCTGGAATGTCCGATCCCGGCAGAGCCGAAGCGCTCATCTATCGGGTGCAAAACCGCACTCACTATGAAGGCATAACGGACATTTTTGAACTTGCAGCCACCTACTGGGTTGCCATCGCCCGTGGTCATATCTTTAATGATGGTAATAAGCGCACGGCTTTTTTTGTTACCATGGTTTTCCTTTACCGTAATGGTATTAAGATCTGTGATAACGGCAATACGCTGGAAGATTTAACAGTATTAGCAGCTACAGGGGAGAAAACCGTCGGCCAGTTAGCGCAGAACTTACGGGAGTTGAAGGACACTGTTAACCCAACTAGTTGAAATCATGTTTTACCTGAACTCAACTAATCTGCCTCCCATCGACTAAATGCAGAACGGTTAGTAATGCCTTCGTTGTGACTAGGTTGCCTTTGCTGATTGGAATGCCGGTATGTCCGTTTCACGCTCAAGCTGTGTGAAAACGTTTTGATCGCAGAAATGGTTAAAAACAGAGCTGAAAACCGCATCCGAAGTAAAATTTGAAGCAGCTATTTCCATTTCGGTTTTTGGTCAGAGTTGTGCTCATCGCCGATTGTCAGATTTAATCGTACTTCAGTAGGACACTGTTTGGTCAAGTTCAGCTATTACCCCCTTTAATCCATCTGAAGATCACACAACCAAGCGATACCACTTCCCATTATAGATTTATTGCAATAATATCCACACAAAATGTAACTCATTATAACCACGGTATTGACGTTGCCTAATGTGCTGAAAGCCGTAGCGCTTGCGATGATAGCGGTCGTCTGCATTAGATTGCTCTTTAACTCTGAACTGGTAATCTATTCACTCAGACTGACGTCCCTTTGGGTCATAGATCTGCTTTAACCTCATCCTCAGACTTCAGTCTGTTACCTGAGACTTCACCCGCTCCCATCCATGACGACGATGATTTTTTTGAGTGGGTAAGAAGATATTTGCGTAAAGCTAAGCAGACGAAGGGCAGAGCATTAGTATAATAGACTCACATTTAAAATAAATTAACAATTAAGCAATCATAAAAGAACATATTCATTATTAAATAATACGAATTATGATCAATTTTTCTAAAGTTTCAGGAAAGACGAAGAGCTTTGATTTAACAGGACACTGATTTTGGGGCAAAGCAAATCTATGTCCGTAGATAATCCAGAGTTATATTCAAATTGCCTCTCATCGAGTTAAATCGTTTAATCGAGCGGGTTTCATGGTGGTACACTGTATGAAAATACTTCTGGTCGAAGACGACAAGTTGCTTAATCACCACCTTACTACTTTACTAGCTGATACACATCATCAAGTTTACAGTACGGACCGTGCCAAGGTGGCGATACATTATGCAGTCGATTACCCGATTGATGTTGCCATCATCGATCTCGGCCTGCCTGACTTAGATGGTTTACAGCTTATCAGAAAGTTGAGAGCTCAAAGGATCCCCTTTCCCATATTAGTGTTGACAGCCCGTGGGAACTGGCAGGACAAGGTGGAAGCGCTGGAGGCTGGAGCTGATGACTATCTGGTCAAGCCATTCCAGAAAGATGAACTGTTAGCGAGGCTTAACGCCCTGGTGCGGCGTAGCGCGGGTTTTATTTCCCCTAGGGTGAAAGCTGGTAACTATGAGCTGGATCTCTCTCGTAAGGAACTGACTATAGCCAGCGAGAAAGCGATACTGACCAGCTTCGAATATCAGATTCTGGAGTACTTGATGCGCAATGCCCGTCAGGTGGTTTCCAAGCAGCAGTTGCTTGACCAGCTCTATGGCGATGGGGAAGGAGATCCAAATATCATAGAAATAATGATAAGCCGACTGCGTAAGAAGCTAGATCCTGAAGGTATCATCCAACCAATCACAACTATTCGTCGTCAGGGGTATATATTTAATCTCCCTTGTAACTGAGAATGGCTGCTTGGTAATTCTTCTGTCCGTTGTAATTTCTTCTCATGCTTCAGCAGGAAGTTCGTGGCTGATGCTAAGGAAACAAGATAGCTTAAGCTATTAAGGGGCATCTACTATCTTCAAGTAGTTTCTGCTCCAGTTCTGCTATCTTGTTTTCTAGATAATCTACCTGCTGGCTGAGTAACTGATTCTGTTGTTCCATTGTGTTATAGGTTTGCAGCCAGCGTTTCAGCAGGTCTATCTGAGCGGCCTCTAAATCGTCGATTGCCATCATAACTTCCTTCATGATTCATCTCCGCCATCTCCGTGTGTTTATAATTTTAAAGCGACGAAATTTTATCTTTTCTTAAACTGCTTCTGTAAGTTTCCCGGCAAACCGCACGATCTGTGTTGAGAAAGTCAAAACAGAATACTTTTATCGGCTCGCGAATGAATTTTTTATTTTTTTGAGTGGTGAGGAAAAACGTTCGTACTGGCCGAATGAGCACAGCAGCAGTTACTCTCATGCTCACCTTTTAATCTGATATAGGTAGAGCAATTCCGGAGATCCCAGAAAATAGTAAGGAACTGAAAAAAGACATTCTCAGGAGAAAGGTAGAGCATTTTTTATAAATAATCCGAATGAAATAAATAGCACAAAAAATATGTTATCAACGCACCCAGGTGCTATAGAGATCAATATAATATATATGGCTATAGTCTGGTGAAACTCAGATATATAATAATGCTTATATCACTATATAGATCTTATGTAACATATATCTGTTTATAAAAATAATACTCTAAATGCAGAATATTCAATAAATCAGGTTTTTGAGTTAGCTATCAAAAACCGCGTCTAGCTATTTTTATAGAATTATCAATAAGTTCTTGTTGTAAAAAATTAAAAAAAACAACAATGAGAATATGTTATGAAACCTTATAGTACTGAGAAAAACATCTTAGTTACAGAACAAACATTAACAGCGTATAAGCGTATGATTTTCAGTATCCCTGTTGCAAACCGCAGAAAAACTTGTGACAAGAGAAAATATTATTCATCTATTGCATATTTCCTTCAGCATCTGATCTGTAGCTCAACAGTGAGTAGAAATACAAAGAAGAGATCAAGATTTAAAGGTGACAAAGAATGGACGTATTCTGTACCATTTCCTCATGAGCTAGGCATAGATGTAGCACCAGAAGTATTCAAACAATCCAGAGATTTGCCATTTGACAGAGCTCTTGAGGAGTTAGAAAAAGCAGGGGTGATTAAAATCATCGAAAAAGATTACAGCGCAAGGAAATGTAGGGAATTTTCCTTGTCAAAGATTTTTTTGACTCAACTCTTTCCTGAAGAAAGAGGAGAATATCTGTCGAGAGATGACCGATACACATATTTAACTGATATTTATAATAGACGAAGATGTGTGAAGAAACTAAACGATATATTAAAGGATAATGGTTGTAATAAAAAAGTTAAGAATCGGACATCTGGACGGGATGTAAAAGAGTCATCGTTTAGGGATATCTTGAAAGAAGTTTATTCCAGTTTGGATTATATATCTATTAACATTGACGCTTTGATGAGCTATTGCAATCAGAGTCCTACACCTATTAACATGGGATACTATTACAACTTTATATCACATCTTAGTTCTGTTGGAACACAAATTATTTCACTGAACCCATTAATAGTAAGATATAAGCAAGCTTACAAATCAGCAAAGTTAGGGGGGCGGTCATTTGAAGTAGGTACGGGGTATCAATATCTACCGAGTAATATGAAAAAAGCATGCCTGGCATCCTCTTATAATTATGATATAAAAAGCTGCCAGCTTGAGATCCTGCGTCATGAATTTAATAAAATAGGAATCTCAGATAAATATTTAAAGCGATTAGATACAAGCTACATTATAAAAAAACTGAAGGTTGAAGAAAAATATGCAAAAGAGATCAGATTTGCAACTATTTTTAATGGAGGGGATGTTAGTTTATCCATTAAAGCATCTATGTTCAAAAGGTTAAATAATATTCTTGGTGAGGAAAATAGCAGGACAGTTCTTGAACGGTGGAGAGTTCTTATGAAGCCTTTACGAAAGGATTTGATAAAGCTGATAAATTATTATCGTTCGACAGGAAAAATAAACCGATATGGCCTGTGCGTAAGAAACGCTGTAGGGCAGAACTTTAACTGCACTTACAAATCATCTGGTGTAAAACGGCAGCCACAACAGATGCGAAGGAAATTGCTGGCCCATATGATACAAGGATTGGAAAGTAGGGCTGTATATGATTATGTAAGAACCCACTCAGGGGTATGTGCACTGGAACATGATGGGTTCGTTAGTAATCGGAAGCTAGATATTAAAAGTGAGTGGCAACACCCATATCTCAAGCTTGTTCAGAAGTATTAAATAGATTCTTCCACTAATCAGCTAAAAAGAAATAAACTCTTTAACGAGTAGTGGAAGTGCATTTAATATAGATGGGTTATGGCGGCAATGAAACGATTTTTTATTAATGATCTTGTATTAATATATTGAAGTCACCACACGTCTTAAGGAAATTGCTGAATGTAGCATCTCCTGACTTAAAACTTAGAATATCTATGAATTTATCTACGAGAGTGACATTATAATAAAAATTAACTTTATGTTTTTGAATATGACATTGCATCTCAATATTACTTACTATATATTCTTTTAAAATGTGAAAAGGGTGAGTGGCGGGCAATGAGAAAATGCAACCTTTCAAATCCAGCTTCTTATCTTTGTATCCTGTTTTGTGCTTGTTTGATCTGTCAACGAATTTATATCGCACTTTATTAATCTTATACAATTCACTTGCTGATACATCAATATAGAGTGCTTCAAGAATGATATGGATAAAGTTAATATCATTTGGCGTGCCGACCACAAATAGAGCTGGGTGCATAGTATTCTCGATTTAGTAAGGTTAATGTGATTGGGTATTAAACGGTTATTGCATGGCTGCTCTTAGTTTACTTAGATAGATATGAGCTTCATAAATACTCATGCCTAGATACTTTGCAGCAAGACTTACATATTCATGAATCCCTGATTTTATCATCTTGTCAAATAGTTCATCTGAATCGCAGTGTCCATTTTTCTTAAGATAATATGAAAAACTTTTTTCATAATCTCCTTTTAAAAGAAGTAATAATCTTCTTTCATTGCCAGTAGAATTTACAAGTATTTTCTCTGAATCCAGTTTATTCTCAATGCCTTCATAGGATAGGGAGTTTAAATTATCGTCCTCACCACATAAACTATAATCATCCGTTACAGTCGAGTCTACGGACATTAATGAATCGAGTGATACTTTTCGGGATTGAAATGTACCGTCTGCTTGTCTATCTAATACTGAACGTCCTTGTGTTGTATGGTGCTTTATTTGATTACACCCGAAATTTTGAATGGAACGCTTATAAATATTCGTAAGATGTAACCTGCTATCAAACAAAGGATACATCTTATAAAGACCCATGACCCCTGCGTATTGCAATTCAAAATAGATATCTTCTACGTCTGAATAACCGCTAAACGTTAAGAACTTCAATTTCTTATGAATATACTTTTTAAGGTAGGTCTCTTGTTCTTTTAGAACTTTTTGTATTATTTTTTCAAAACTCTCTAAACTAGAGAACGCTTTGTATCGTAATTTTCCCTCTGGTGTTTCGTTTAGGCTTAATTGCTTAATAGCGGCCCAATACTGACTATCTTTTAATAGGCTATATAATGAAAAGTCTTTTGGTCGAATATCGAAGTTATCCGATGCTTCATCAGCCTTTTCTTCATTTAACCCGTGGTGAATACAATGCCAAAGCCAAAACTTAATGTTCTTAATCACATAGTGATGGTTAAGACTAGTTCGGTATGCTAAGGGTTGCAGGCTGGTGAAACTATATATGACATTATTCAAGACTTTTGCTGAAACAACCTTGAGAATATATGCAAGGCTCACGACAGCAATAGTATTTTGCTCTGACTTTTTTAAAATTCTGAGATTTATTCTGATTAGTTGGTGAATACGTGTCATGAAATAACCTTTGGTCTTTACTATACTTTGTTGAAAAAATTACCGTTGTTTGGCGTATGAATTAAAAAAGCAGTCAGATATTTTAGTGTGTATGTACCTGTCCATATTTGGCTTTAAATGTGCCGTGTGCGTGTATATACTCCTCATTTTTGGTTGTGTTGAAAAAAATGTTATTCATTGATCGTTGATGCGTTATTTCTAATAATGGAAAAGAATATCTCCTTTCTGATCCTTAAATGATTATCAACGATATCTATGTTGTACTCTGCTAGTTGCTTTATACTCTCGTCCATTAAAATAACGAATGTGTTGTTTTCGTCTAATAATCTTTTATTTTCTAAATAAGTTTCAAGAAGACAACATATGACTATTCTTGAATGTCCATTATATCTGATGTTAGGATGAATTAACTGAATTTCACATTTATCATATCCTTCATTAATGAATGACTCGAATGTCCATTTATATAGATAATATGGCAGGGTGTGGGAGAAACAAATAATATTCATGCTAATCTTCCTTAAATTATTTTGAATAAGGAGTAAGTAATATATTTGATAAGACTATCACGAATAGTTAATTCTATTTGGTAGCATTATATATGAAATAAATAATTTTATTTTTATATTGTAATGGGTTTTTATTGGCTTGTAAATTCAACAATACCATCATGAAATGAGTTAAAATTTAATAAAGAGAGAAATATTTCGGCAAAGAAACATTTCTTTTCTACTTCTACAAGTAAGATTATTAACTTATTTGTGCTATTCTTATTTTTTGCTCATTTTGTAAAAATGCTATTTGTTTGATGTATGTCAAATTTCAAGTGGGTGAAATGTTTTATGCACATAAGCTTAGATGGAAATGTTTTTTAGTTAATGTCTTTATAAATAATAATTTTCTATAATGTGCCTTCGATAATTAATTCGCTACTTAAAGAATGACATCAAAAAAGGTAATGCATATTAATGATAAATTTATCTAGGCCGTATATTGCGGTTACAAGCAGTAAATGAAGAACTACCTAACATGGCAATTAATAACGTTACAGCAGGTAACACGATTTCAGCAATTCCAATGCCTATTAATCCACTAACAGAACCTGCTTGTAGCGGTTCTGTTAGACCTCTAGGTAATATTTACGACTACGACTTGCCTTCTCCAATAAACTTTTATGGGATAACTAAATGTCAAAGATACCATTACAATTAGATGATCTATATTCAGGTAATATACCTAACGCTATAGTTAAATTAACGTGTCCTGGTTATACGAAAACACAATTTATTGCACCTATTGTCAATGATTTTGGGTTATCCGCGAGCAGTGCTATGACTCAACCGTTCGATGAATACATGAGCGGGATACAAAATAAGCTACAGACAGCTACTATGGCTAGTACGATGGGTTCCGCAGCAGCGGCTAAGGTATTCGACGGACAGGGAATAGATTTTTCTAAATTTGCTGTATATAAAACCCGCGCACAGACTATCCGCATGTATCAAGGAAGTCAGTTTGGCGGACTCAACCTTGATATGATATTTATCGTGACTAGTCGTTCTAATATAAGAAGATATCATGACGCTATAGAATTATCTAGTTGTGTTTATCCTGACCCTAATTTCAACGGTGGTGATGCTAATGGTTCTCGTGGTGCGGCATTACAATATTTTCAGATGAATGCTAGTGCCTTGACGCAGCAATTAAGACCGCCTTGTGGTTATAAGATTGGTGCTAATGGCATTCCTCAAAACACCTGGAATATTCAAATAGGTACTTACTTTAGAGCAGGTGGTTTTGTATTGGAGAATGCTGCAATGACTCAATCTAAAGAACGTATGGGGCAGGGTGAAGCATTAATCACCACAGTATCCTGTCAATTCGGTGTGGCATTGGATGTTACTTGCGATCAATACAAAAGCTGGTTTATTAAATAGAAGTAGTCGGACATAATATGTCTAAAATGCCCGACTGCTTAACTACTCATGATTTATTCTTAATCGTTCGAAGTTGCATCATTAAATCAATACCCTTGGATGATAATTTCCAATTCGGATTACTATGATCAAGGAGATCTAATGCCTTGAATTGTAGGTAGATCGTTTTTAATTCTTGTAAGTCTATTGCTGTATGCTCATAGGCGTGTGGGGCAACTTTTTCTATATGATCTTTTAAAATATCATAAACATCGTTGTCTATAGATTCATTTATTAAAAATGGACTGATTATAGAAAATAATTCACTCCATTTTATTTGAAGTGTTTTCTTTTCTTCACTGGTTTCACTATGCCCCCAACCAAATGTGCTTATTTCATAGGATAGCTCATAGATTTCATCAAGTGTTGCAAGGTTTTGGGGTTGGGTATAATCAGAACGATTCTCTAAATTTCTGATTTTTTCTGAAAGTTCTTCATTCTTTTTTCTTAATTCATTTAGTTCGTGTAAAGTATCTTCACTGCTCACTTTATCAGCACGGACCCACCCAATTGCAGGATATGCTTTGATTGTTTTATTCAAACTGAGGGCTACAAGCCCGGAAAGTTCTTTGGCTGAGGACCATGTTTTCCTAAGTCTACCAGTTGATGCCTTTTCGATGAACTGTTGAAGTTTTTCACGAAGTTCTGGATCTTTTTCTGATTTAGAAAGGGGCAAACTATTAGGATCTTCATGAACCAACACAACGACTTTTAGCCCTCTAGATAATGCATAGTCAAACTCTTTCTCGGTAAAACTGAGACCATCTTCTGCTACTGTTCCATATCTTCCACCAATGATGAGAAGGTAATAATCACTGTCATCAATGATTTTCTTAATAAACTCCCATTGTTCTTCATCGATTGAAGGGAAAAGCTCCATCCCGGCAGGGATGCAGTCCATTTCCATCAGCGATTGTATAACGTTGCTACGTTCTTCTTTCAAATCAGTGAAAGTAGAGCTTACAAATACTTGATATCTTTTATCCACGAATCCTTTCCTATATAAGAGTTTTCTCCATCATACCAACCTCGAGGGTGGTGTGGAAATCCAACTAAACACGAAATTTGTTTCGATTATGTTTTAGCGCTACTGAGCGGAAAAAGTTTGGAATATTGACGGTTATCTCTGTTCACTTGGTTCAACACTGTGTTCCTTGCACCAAATATCAAGCTTGTTTGCCCATTCCTGCATCATCAATTTCCGCTCCTCAAGATAGGTCGCATGGTTATATGTGCGACGAACGTTATTTGTATCTGCATGAGCGAGCTGTGCCTCAATGGCATCCGGTCTGTAGCCCATCTCGTTTAGTCTTGTGCTTCCTGTTGTTCTGGTAGCATGAGGGCTATAAGTACCACTCCAGCCAAGGCTTTTAAGTAACTGGCGCAACGAATGCGATGTCATTGCACCTTGAGGGTTATCCCGACCAGGAAAAAGATGCTGCCGGTGTCCTGTCAATCCATTAAGTATTTTAAGCATTTTGACGGCTTGGGAGGGAAGGGGAATGGTGTGCTCCCTTCGAGCCTTCATCCGGTTTGCTGGAATAACCCACAAGGCTTTATCGAGATCGAACTCAGCCCATTCTGCTTCAGTAGCTTCGGCTGGTCGCACCAGAGTCCACCACATCAGCCACATACAATAGTTAACCTGATATGTTCCGCGTGTGTTATCGAAGCAACTTAGCAATTCTCCGATTTGCTGCTGATTTAGAGCCCGCTTGTGCTGTGTTTTGTTTGCAGGAAGAGCCTTACGAACGGGCCAGACAGGATCACTATCAGCTCTGAGGGTAGCAACTGCAAGCTCAAAAACGGCTGAAATGGTGCGGCGAGCTTCCGCAGCAACAGTAGGTGCTCCGCGTTTAGCAGTGTCCTGAAGAATTTTCAGAATGTGGTGCGGTGTGACCTCTCTGACTGGAAGCTTACCAATAGCGGGGAAAACTACACGCTCAAGCATATCAAGGCGTCGCGTTTTGGTGATTTCAGCCCAGTCTTTCATTTGCAACCACTCTTTGGCAATAAGCTCGAAAGTGTTAGAAGCATCATTAACCTTACGGATTTTATCTAACTGGCGAGCCTGTGCAGGGTTAACGCCATCGGCTACCTGTTTACGGGCTTGCTCACATTTCTCTCGTGCTTCAGACAACTTTACTGTTGGGTACTCACCCAACGCAAACATGCTGGATTTACCGTTGAGTTTGAATCGATAGCGCCACGCTTTTTTGCCGTTAGGTTTGATTTCTAGGTACAGACCGTTGAAATCATTGAGTCGATAGAGTTTTTCTTTAGGTTTAGCGGTACGGCATTGAGTATCAGTGAGCATAACGTATCCTTGTACGATTTTTATACCGAAATTGTACTCACTTAAAATGAAGATGGAAATTTATTGTACTCACCTATGTACTCATTTTTTACTGGGCTTTCACAAAACAAGTTGAGACGTTATGAAAAGAAAAATCCACGCAATTGCGTGGATTTTAAGGGGTTTTGTGGGTTTTATGAGATTCAGTGAACTCTCATGAGACAACAAATTTTATTTAAACGTTGAACAGGAAGTTCATCACGTCGCCATCTTTAACGATATATTCCTTACCTTCGGCGCGCATCTTACCGGCTTCTTTCGCACCTTGTTCACCTTTGTACGTGATGAAATCTTCGAATGCGATGGTCTGGGCGCGGATAAAGCCTTTTTCGAAGTCAGTATGGATTTTGCCAGCGGCTTGCGGTGCTGTCGCCCCGACCGGGATGGTCCATGCGCGGACTTCTTTGACGCCAGCGGTGAAGTATGTTTGCAGGTTCAGCAGTTTATAACCAGCACGAATAACGCGGTTCAGCCCTGGCTCTTCGATCCCCAGTTCTGCCATAAACTCTTCGCGGTCCGCATCGTCGAGTTCTGCAATATCGGATTCAACCGCAGCGCAAACTGGGACAACAACAGAGCCTTCTTTCGCAGCGATTTCACGTACCTGATCCAGATACGGGTTATTTTCAAAACCGTCTTCGTTGACGTTGGCGATATACATGGTCGGCTTCAGCGTCAGGAAGCTCAGATAACGGATAGCCGCTTTATCTTCGTCAGTCAGATCCAGCGCGCGCAGCATACCCGCTTCAGAAAGGTGCGGCAGACATTTTTCCAGCGCAGCCAGTTCCGCTTTCGCGTCTTTGTCGCCACCTTTGGCTTTCTTCTGGACACGATGAATAGCACGTTCACAGGTGTCGAGGTCCGACAGTGCCAGCTCGGTATTGATAACATCAATATCTTCCGCCGGGTTTACTTTCCCCGCAACGTGGATGATGTTGTCGTTTTCAAAGCAGCGAACAACGTGACCGATAGCTTCAGTTTCACGAATGTTGGTCAGGAACTGGTTGCCCAGACCTTCACCTTTGGACGCGCCTTTCACCAGACCGGCGATGTCAACGAATTCCATCGTGGTGGGAAGAATGCGTTGCGGCTTGACGATCTCTGCCAGTTGATCCAGACGAGGATCGGGCATTGGTACGACGCCAGTGTTAGGTTCGATCGTGCAGAACGGGAAGTTTGCCGCTTCAATACCGGCTTTGGTCAGCGCATTGAACAGGGTGGATTTCCCGACGTTGGGCAAACCGACGATACCGCATTTGAATCCCATGATTTAAATCACCTTAATATCTTGATAATCAACCTGTTGTAGAAAACAGATTGTAGAAAAGTAAATAACTTTGCCTATTATACACAGCGTAAGGCAAAAATGCCGCATATCCCTGCTTATTGCGCTTTAAAGGTATGCAGCCGGCTCGTTGCTTTGGTCAGGCCATCTTTGAACCAAATCTCTGTGCAACGGGCCGCTTCGTCAATGGCTTCATCAATTAACTTCTGTTCAGAAACAGGCGGTTTGCCTAGCACGAAACCGACAACTTTGTTTTTATCGCCGGGATGGCCGATTCCGACACGTAAGCGATGAAAGTTAGGGTTATTGCCCAACTTGCTAATGATGTCTTTCAGCCCGTTATGACCTCCATGTCCGCCACCCAGTTTAAACTTCGCCACCCCAGGAGGGAGATCCAGCTCGTCGTGAGCAACCAGAATTTCATCGGGATTAATACGGTAAAAACTGGCCATTGCGCCCACTGCTTTACCACTGAGATTCATAAATGTGGTTGGTACTAAGAGACGAACATCTTCGCCCTCCAGCGTCACTCTGGAGCTATAACCAAAGAATTTCGGCTCTTCGCGCAAAGGTGCGCGCAATCGCTCTGCCAGTAAATCAACGAACCATGCGCCAGCATTATGTCGCGTTGCTGCGTATTCAGCGCCGGGGTTTGCCAGGCCGACAATCAATTTAATCGTCACGCTATTTGTCCTGAGTATGTCTATCACTGGCGCGTAGTGTACTGTCTGCGGCGTCGCTTGACAAAAAACAGCGTGAGTTGAGGACGGAACTGAATAATTTCCATTGTAGACTATTGGAATGTCAAGATGTTCAGAGGGTTATTTGTAAAGTTTTGTTGCTCAGGTGTTTATAATTGTGATCGCTCCCGCACATGCAAAGATAACTGTTGTCTATACTTTACACATAAGGATTAGGGGTATTCCCTGCAGCAACCCAAAAGTTCCGGAGGTGACACATGAAACGCAAAAACGCTTCTCTACTCGGCAATGTGCTCATGGGGTTGGGTTTAGTGGTAATGGTTGTCGGCGTTGGTTATTCCATCTTAAATCAGTTACCGCAATTTAACTTGCCGCAGTTTTTCGCACACGGCGCTGTGCTCAGTATCTTTGTCGGCGCGATCCTCTGGCTGGCAGGGGCGCGTGTTGGCGGGCATGAACAGGTAAGTGACAGATACTGGTGGGTTCGCCACTATGATAAACGTTGTCGCCGTAACGATAATCGTCGTCACAGCTAAGTTTACGTTGTCTGTTACTTTTCAATTACCGGTCCGCAAAGGCGCAGACCGGTAATAAATAGCGATTACAAATCAGCCAGTGCGGCTTCGCGATTGGGGAAAAACGCCAGACGGCCAGGAATCGGTTGAATACCCGCGCGCGCCATGGTGCGTAATGGCTGGAACTCCAGATTACTGATCCGCAGTTCGCAACCCTCTGGTAAATGCTTCACAAAGCGCTGGAAGGCGTCCAGGCCTCCTGCATCCAGCACCGGTACCGCATCCCACTTCAGAACAACGATACGTTTGCCTTCAATTCGAGACTCAAGGTCGGTAAAGAGCCCTTCAGCCGCCGCAAAGAAAAGTGGCCCAATCACGCGCAGTACCAGTACATCATCCGGAACGTCAACGTTCACTGTCGCCAGACGCGTCATACGGGCAATGCGACGCATGAAGAGCAGGGAGGCGAGAACAACCCCCACGCTAATGGCTATCACCATATCAAACAGTACCGTCAGTGACATACACATCAACATGACGATGATGTCGTCCTTCGGCGCATGGCGCAGCAGGTCTACGACTTTGTGGGCTTCGCTCATATTCCAGGCCACCATCAGCAGCAGTGCCGCCATTGCGGAAAGCGGTAGCCAGGAAAGCAGCGGCGCCAGTACCAGGAGAGCAAGGATAACCAGGATGGCGTGGATCACGGCAGAGATCGGTGAAGTCGCGCCGGCGCGTACGTTAGCCGCAGAACGGGCAATCGCCGCTGTCGCCGTAATACCGCCAAAAAACGGTGCGACGATATTTCCCAGACCCTGACCGATCAGTTCGCTATTGGCTTTATGCTTGGTGCCGGTCATACCGTCAAGCACCACGGCGCACAGCAGGGACTCTATCGCCCCAAGCATCGCCATTGAAAATGCGGCGGGCAGCAGGGCGCGCAACGAGGCCCAGCTTAGGGTGAAATCGGAATCAGGCAGATCCCACGGCAGCACTAACTGCGGTAACAGTTGCGGAATGCCGTTGCCCTGCGAGCCGTCGGCGAGAATATAGTGGAACTGGGAACCGATGGTGGCGACGTGGCCTCCGGTCAGATTGACGATCCCCATCACTGCGCAGCCTGCCAGCAGCGCCGGAAGGTGTCCTGGTAGACGGATCCCCAAACGAGGCCACAAAATCAGGGTCCCCAGTGTGACAACGCCAATAGCGGCATCGCCCAGATTGATGGTCGGCAGCGCCATAAACAAGGCACCGACTTTCTGCAAATAGTGCTCCGGAACATGGGCCAGTTGCAGGCCGAGAAAATCTTTAATCTGCATGGTACCAATGGTGATACCAATACCGGACGTAAAGCCCAGGGTCACTGAGACCGGAATGTATTCGATCAGGCGGCCAAAACGAGCCAGGCCAAAAAGGATCAGAAAAATACCGGACATCAGGGTCGCGACCAGCAGACCGGCCAGGCCAAACTGCTGCGACACCGGGTAGAGGATCACCACAAACGCAGCGGTGGGGCCGGAGACGCTAAAGCGCGAACCGCCGGTCAGGGCAATGACAATCCCGGCCACGGCCGAGGTGTAAAGGCCATACTGCGGTGCGACGCCACTGCCAATGGCCAGGGCCATCGCCAATGGAATGGCAATGATCCCAACGGTAATCCCGGCGATCACATCACGAGTAAATCGAGAAGCGGTATATTTTTCTTTCCAACAAGCGTCGATGAGGGCGCGGAAAGGCATCACATGTGAGGAAAATAATCTGTTCACAATAATGTTTCATCCATGAGCGCATCATCTGTCAACTAAATGGCAGGTGAAGGAGGCATAAGTCATATCCACTTTATCTCTCAGGTTGCCTCTTCGTTGGCGACCGTCATTCGCCCCCTTCACGTACTGCCTGTACGCTGCCTGGAACGCATTCACTCGCCGCCGCGATGCAGCCTGAATGATATTGTGGAAAAAATAAGGACTACAGACGAAAAAACCCGCCGCAGCGGGTTTTTGAGCCGGGTTCGATTAATGTTCGAACATAGCAGAGATTGATTCTTCGTTGCTGATACGACGAATCGCTTCGGCCAGCATACCCGACAGGGTCAATGTACGCACGTTCGGCAGTGATTTGATTTCATCGCTCAGTGGAATAGTGTCACAGACAACGACTTCATCAATCACAGAATTACGCAGATTGTTTGCCGCATTGCCGGAGAAGATCGGGTGAGTCGCGTAGGCGAATACACGCTTAGCACCACGTTCTTTCAGCGCTTCTGCAGCTTTGCACAGCGTACCACCGGTATCGATCATATCATCAACCAGCACGCAGTCACGACCCGCTACGTCACCGATGATATGCATCACCTGAGAAACGTTAGCACGCGGACGGCGTTTGTCGATAATTGCCATATCGGTATCATTCAGCAGCTTAGCGATAGCGCGGGCACGCACGACGCCACCGATATCCGGAGAAACCACGATCGGGTTGTCCAGGTTCAGCTGCAGCATGTCTTCTAACAGAATTGGGCTACCGAATACGTTATCAACCGGTACGTCGAAGAAGCCCTGGATCTGTTCAGCATGCAGGTCAACGGTCAGTACACGGTCAACGCCGACGCTGGACAGGAAGTCCGCAACGACTTTTGCCGTAATCGGCACACGAGCGGAACGTACACGACGATCCTGACGCGCATAGCCAAAGTAAGGGATAACGGCGGTGATACGGCCTGCGGAAGCACGGCGCAGAGCATCGACCATAACGACCAATTCCATCAGGTTGTCGTTCGTTGGGGCACAAGTGGACTGGATGATGAAAATATCACCACCGCGTACATTTTCATTAATTTGTACGCTGACTTCGCCATCGCTAAAGCGACCTACAGCGGCGTCGCCGAGAGAAGTGTACAGGCGGTTGGCAATACGTTGTGCTAGTTCCGGGGTGGCGTTACCAGCAAAAAGCTTCATATCAGGCACGAGAAGAACCTCAGGCATGCGTCCATTGGTGGATAGAATCTGCCAAAAACTGTGCGGGCCAGGCAATATCCTATCCAGGCGGTGTATTAAAGAGCGCGATGCAACGTCTGGAACAAGGTGACGTTGTCACCGAAACTCAGCTTGCCCGGCTTACTCGTCATCATTCACATTTCGTGTTCGCTGGCGTCGTGTACTCGTACCGGGCACATACGACGGTATGCGCCTGGCGATGCGTAAACTCGCCAACTTCATGAAACGCGAACAATTTAGAGTAACGTTTTATGCAATGGGGAAAGGTTGACACCCTTCGCCACAAAGCCGTTAAACCATTCCGGGGCTTGCTCAAGCACCTGGCGTGCATGGGACTCTGTATCGAATTCAGCAAAGACACAGGCCCCTGTACCAGTCAGGCGCGACGGCGCGTATTCTAACAGCCAGGAAAGCGCCGCATCAACCTCGCGAAAACGTTTTCTTGCGATAACCTCGCAATCGTTGCTGAATTCACATTTTAATAACGTTTCTATTGACCTTTTTGGTGTGTTACGTGGAAGTTGCGGATCCTTGAAAATAATGGGAGTAGGGATGCTTACGCCAGGATGCACCACCAGATACCATTTTTCGACAGGTTCTACGGGCGTCAGGATTTCGCCCACGCCTTCGGCAAACGCCGCATGCCCGCGAACAAACACCGGTACGTCCGCGCCCAGCGTTAAGCCCATCTCGGCCAGCTCATCGACGGAGAGCGCGCATTGCCACAGATGATTCAAGGCCACCAGGACGGTGGCGGCATTGGAAGAGCCACCTCCCAGACCGCCGCCCATCGGCAAACGTTTCTCAATGCGAATATCCGCACCGCTTCCCGCAGGCAGTTGTCCACGCTCAGATGCGGTTTTCATCAGCAAACGCGCGGCGCGAACGATCAAGTTATCATCGTTCTCAACGCCGTCGACGGGCGTTAGCAAATGGAGCTCGCCATCGTTGCGTGTTTCAATGCTGATGGTGTCGCCATAGTCCAGAAACTGGAACAGCGTTTGCAAGGTGTGATAACCGTCCGCACGCTGTCCGGTGATGTATAAAAAGAGATTCAGTTTTGCCGGGGATGGCCAGTGGGTCATCATTTCACAATCCAGTTATCCATTTTCAGCTTGATGCGCTGACTTCCGTCAGACAGTTCCATATTCGCGGGCATAGCAGGCTGCGTTTTGCTGTCATAGCCGCCGTAGACTACCTTCCAGTTTTTCCCGTCCTGGCGGTATTTCAGTTCGCTCAGACGGTACTGGTCGTCGAGGGTGTAGTTGGTGGCATCGCCGGGGAGACCCAGGATCCACTGACGCAGGCTATTGAGCGGGATAGGCATCCCGGTCAGCTTGCCAATCATCTCTTCGGCATCGTCGGCGGTATAGTGCTTACCTTTGTTGTCGACAAGCTCCACATTGCCGGGTTGCGCATTCAGCTCCAGCTCCGTACTGCCCAGCGGATTGGTTAGCAGCAGGCGATAGCGGTCCTGTCCCGTCTGTTGCCAGAAGAAGCGGGCGTATACTTTCTGCTGGTCGGAAATATAGGCAAATGCGCCGCGCGTCTGATATTGGTGCAAGTTGCGCACCTCCTGCTGATGCTGACGCCATTGCGGGGAATCCGGGCTTTGACCGGGGCCTTTCGGGGCGTTGAGGGTACAGGCGGTGAGGACCAGGCTCGCCAGTGGCAGCAGGCGGATCAGGCGAAAATCAGGCAGGGTCATAATGATGACAAATCCTTGTTGTACGGTGCAAAAATTGCCTGATGGCGCTACGCTTGTATCAGGCCTACAAACTCAACCCGTAGGCCGGAGCAAGCGAATTCGCCGCCATCCGGCAACATCTTGCCATCGGTTGCAGTTATAACCCTTAATGCTAGCGCCGCTGTGGGGTATCGTCTACGGTCAAGATATCTTAATTTGTGCGGTAAGCTATTACTCCAAAAGGGGGCTCTCTCTTTTATTGACCTCGCGCATCCTGTATGATGCACCCAGTCTAACCTTATCAACGCTGGTACTATTCCCGCACACATGACCCTTTTAGCGCTTGGTATTAACCATAAAACAGCACCGGTATCGCTGCGAGAACGTGTCACGTTTTCGCCGGATACGCTCGATCAGGCGCTGGAAAGCCTGCAGGCGCTGCCCATGGTGCGAGGCGGAGTGGTGTTGTCCACGTGCAACCGTACCGAGCTGTACCTTAGCGTTGAAGAACAAGAAAACCTGCAAGAAGCCTTGATTCGTTGGTTATGCGACTACCATAACCTGAACGAGGAAGACCTGCGCAGCAGCCTCTACTGGCATCAGGATAATGACGCCGTTAGCCATCTGATGCGTGTTGCCAGCGGTCTGGATTCACTGGTGCTGGGCGAACCGCAAATCCTGGGTCAGGTGAAAAAAGCGTTTGCTGACTCAAGCCGGGGCCATCTGAACGCCAGCGATCTGGAGCGCATGTTCCAGAAGTCATTTTCTGTGGCGAAACGCGTGCGTACAGAAACCGAGATCGGCGCCAGCGCTGTCTCTGTGGCGTTTGCCGCCTGTACACTGGCGCGGCAAATCTTTGAATCGCTGTCCACCGTGACCGTGTTGCTGGTCGGGGCGGGGGAGACCATCGAACTGGTTGCCCGCCATCTGCGCGAACACAAAGTGAAGAAAATGATCATCGCCAACCGTACCCGCGAACGTGCGCAGGTATTGGCCGATGAAGTTGGCGCTGATGTTATCTCACTCAGCGAGATCGACGAACGTTTGCAGGATGCTGATATTATTATCAGTTCGACGGCCAGTCCGTTGCCAATAATCGGCAAAGGGATGGTCGAACGGGCGTTGAAAAACCGCCGTAATCAGCCAATGCTGCTGGTCGATATTGCCGTTCCGCGCGATGTTGAACCGGAAGTTGGCAAATTATCCAACGCCTATCTGTATAGCGTTGATGACTTGCAAAGCATCATTTCGCACAACCTGGCGCAGCGGAAAGCGGCGGCCGTGGAAGCGGAAACCATTGTTGAGCAGGAAACCAGCGAATTTATGGCCTGGCTGCGTGCGCAAAGCGCCAGCGAGACTATCCGCGAATATCGCAGTCAGTCAGAACATGTTCGTGATGAATTAACCGCAAAAGCGTTAGCCTCCCTTGAACAGGGCGGAGACCCGCAGGCTATTATGCAGGATCTGGCGTGGAAACTGACCAACCGCCTGATTCATGCGCCAACAAAATCTCTTCAGCAGGCCGCCCGTGACGGGGATGACGAACGCCTGAATATTCTGCGCGACAGCCTCGGGCTGGAGTAGCAGCACACCAATCTCTTTTTTACAGGGTGCATTTACGCCTATGAAGCCTTCTATCGTTGCCAAACTGGAAGCCCTGCATGAACGCCATGAAGAAGTTCAGGCGTTGTTGGGTGATGCGGGGATCATCGCAGACCAGGAACGCTTTCGCGCGTTGTCGCGTGAGTATGCGCAATTAAGTGATGTTTCTCGCTGTTTTACGGACTGGCAACAGGTTCAGGACGATATTGAAACAGCACAGATGATGCTCGACGATCCTGAAATGCGTGAAATGGCGCAGGATGAACTGCGCGAAGCAAAAGAAAAATGTGAACACCTGGAACAACAACTGCAAGTTTTGCTATTGCCGCAAGATCCGGACGACGAGCGCAACGCATTCCTCGAAGTGCGTGCCGGGACCGGTGGTGATGAGGCGGCGTTGTTTGCCGGTGATTTGTTTCGTATGTACAGCCGCTATGCCGAATCGCGCCGTTGGCGTGTGGAGATCATGAGCGCTAACGAAGGCGAGCACGGCGGTTATAAAGAGATCATCGCCAAAGTGAGCGGCGACGGCGTTTACGGCCGACTGAAATTCGAATCTGGCGGCCACCGTGTGCAGCGCGTACCGGCGACAGAGTCGCAGGGGCGTATCCATACTTCCGCCTGTACCGTGGCGGTCATGCCGGAATTACCTGAAGCGGAACTGCCGGACATCAACCCGGCCGATCTGCGTATTGATACCTTCCGTTCATCCGGGGCGGGGGGGCAGCACGTTAACACCACCGATTCTGCAATCCGTATTACCCACTTGCCGACCGGCATTGTCGTGGAGTGTCAGGACGAACGTTCACAACATAAAAACAAAGCCAAAGCGATGTCGGTGCTGGGGTCGCGCATTCGCGCAGCCGAAGTGGCAAGACGCCAGCAAGCAGAAGCCTCTGAGCGGCGTAACCTGTTAGGCAGCGGCGATCGCAGCGATCGTAACCGCACCTATAACTTCCCACAGGGGCGCGTGACCGATCACCGTATTAACCTGACGCTTTATCGTCTTGATGAGACGATGGAAGGTAAACTGGATATGCTCATTGAGCCGATTGTTCAGGAATATCAGGCTGACCAACTGGCCGCGTTGTCCGAGCAGGAATAATGGAATACCAGCACTGGCTGCGTGAAGCGATAAGCCAATTAGCGCAGAGCGAAAGCCCGCGTCGTGATGCCGAGATCCTTCTCGGGCATGTGACCGGCAAAACGCGAACCTTTATCCTGGCGTTTGGTGAGACGGTGTTAACCGATGAGCAGTGCGAGCAACTGTCTGTATTGCTTGCTCGCCGCCAGCGGGGAGAACCCATAGCCCATTTGATCGGGGTACGTGAATTCTGGTCGTTGCCGCTGTTTGTCACTCCCGCTACGCTGATCCCGCGTCCTGATACTGAGTGCCTGGTCGAGCAGGCGCTGGCGCGATTGCCTGCAACCGCTTGCCGCATTCTTGATCTGGGAACCGGTACGGGTGCCATTGCGCTGGCGCTGGCTGTCGAACGCCCGGACTGCGAAGTCGTTGCAGTTGATCGTATGGCTGATGCGGTAGCGCTGGCATTGCGTAATAAAACGCATCTGGCGATCCCCAATGTACGTATCCTGCAGAGCGATTGGTTCAGCGCATTGCCAGGGCTGTCGTTTGACATGATCGTCAGCAATCCTCCGTATATCGACGCGCAGGACCCGCACCTTTCTCAGGGCGATGTGCGATTCGAACCGCTGTCAGCGCTGGTTGCCGACGATCAAGGGATGGCGGATATTACGCACATTATTGCGCAGTCGCGTCATGCGCTGACGCCCGGCGGCTTTCTGCTGCTGGAGCACGGCTGGCAGCAGGGGGCGTTAGTCAGAAACGCATTCAGTCAGGCGGGGTATACGCAGATTGAGACCTGTCGTGATTATGGCGATAACGAGCGTATCACGCTTGGGCGTATCGCGTTATGACGACGTTTACCCTGCTACTTAGCGTTCATCTCATCAGCATTGCGCTTTCAGTCAGTCTGCTGACGCTACGTTTCTGGTGGCGTTATAGCGGGAATCCGCTGGCGACGGCCCGCTGGACACGGATTGTGCCGCCGGTCATTGATACTGTATTGCTGCTGAGCGGCGCGGGGTTAATCCTTAAAACGCACATCCTGCCATTCACCGAACAAGGTACATGGCTGACTGAGAAGTTGTTTGGGGTTATCATTTACATCGTTTTGGGTTTTATTGCGCTTGATTACCGTCAGGCGCGCAGCCAGCAGGTGCGTGTTATCGCTTTCCCGCTGGCGTTGGTGGTGCTGTACATCATCATTAAACTCGCCACCACAAAAATACCGTTACTGGGGTAAGTCATGAGATCGTTAGCTGATTTCGAATTTAATAAAGCGCCACTGTGCGATGGGATGATCCTGGCATCGGAGTCGATCCGTATGGATTTTCCGACGCAATCTGTCTACGACGAGCTGGAACGCCTTGCCAGTCTGGCGCACGAAGAAATTAGCCAGCTCCTGTCTCAGGATGAGCAACTGGAAAAACTGCTGGCACTGTTTTATGGCGAATGGGGATTTACGGATACCCAGGGCGTCTACCGTCTTTCTGATGCATTATGGCTCGATCAGGTTCTGAAAAACCGACAGGGCAGCGCGGTCTCGCTGGGCGCTATCTTACTGTGGGTCGCTAACCGCCTTAATCTCCCGTTAGTTCCGGTGATTTTTCCGACACAAATGATCCTGCGTATCGAATCGCTGGAAGGGGAAATGTGGCTGATTAACCCGTTCAACGGTGAAACGCTCGATGAACATACGCTGGAAGTCTGGCTGAAAGGAAATATCAGCCCGGTGGCGGAACTGTTCAATGAGGATTTAGATGAAGCCGATAACGCTGAAGTGATCCGTAAATTGTTGGACACCCTAAAGTCATCATTAATGGAAGAGCGGCAGATGGAGCTGGCGTTGCGCGCCAGCGAAGCATTGCTGCAGTTTAATCCAGAAGATCCATATGAGATTCGTGACCGCGGATTGATTTACGCGCAGCTGGAATGTGAGCACGTTGCGCTGACCGATTTAAGCTATTTCGTTGAACAGTGCCCGGAAGATCCGATCAGCGAAATGATTCGTGCGCAGATTAATACTATTTCGCACAAACAAATTGTATTGCATTAATTTATCGACATTCTTACTCATCACTAAGGCGATCCTATGAAACAAAAAGTGGTTAGCATTGGCGACATCAACGTGGCAAATGACCTGCCGTTCGTGCTGTTTGGCGGTATGAACGTGCTGGAATCCCGCGATCTTGCGATGCGCATTTGTGAGCACTATGTAACTGTTACTCAGAAACTGGGTATTCCTTACGTGTTCAAGGCCTCTTTTGATAAAGCCAACCGTTCCTCGATTCACTCCTACCGGGGTCCGGGTCTGGAAGAAGGGATGAAAATCTTCCAGGAACTGAAGCAGACGTTTGGCGTGAAAGTGATCACCGATGTTCACGAAGCCAGCCAGGCACAACCTGTCGCTGATGTTGTTGACGTGATTCAACTGCCAGCGTTCCTCGCGCGTCAAACCGACCTGGTTGAAGCGATGGCGAAAACCGGTGCCGTTATCAACGTGAAAAAACCGCAATTCGTGAGCCCTGGTCAGATGGGTAACATCGTGGACAAATTCCACGAAGGTGGTAACGACAAAGTAATTTTGTGCGATCGTGGCGCCAACTTTGGTTACGACAACCTGGTTGTCGATATGCTGGGCTTTAGCGTGATGAAGAAAGTCTCCGGAAACTCTCCGGTTATTTTCGACGTGACTCACGCACTGCAGTGCCGCGATCCGTTTGGCGCAGCCTCTGGCGGTCGCCGTGGTCAGGTCACTGAGCTGGCGCGTGCGGGTATGGCTGTTGGTCTGGCAGGGCTGTTTATTGAAGCCCATCCGGATCCCGCCAACGCAAAATGTGACGGTCCGTCTGCGCTGCCGCTGGCGAAACTGGAGCAATTCCTGACCCAGATTAAAGCGATTGACGATCTGGTGAAAAGCTTTGACGAGCTCGACACCGAGAACTAAGTTGTCTTGTTTGTATGTCGATGGGCGATGAGCCTGGCGATGTTACGGCATAAAAAAACCCGCATTGCGCTGAGGGATCCCCACAAATCAGCGCTAATAAACCAACACCATATTCTGGTAGGTTCTGGCGAGGTGATTAAGAATGGTGCTTAGCACCGTTCGTTTTAAAATTAGCGGGGAGTGTCGTAAGACATTCTCCGCTAACGTCAGATACGAGATTACCCGCCTTGATTTAATACTGTTGGCCTGGTATCTCAGATGTAATCCTTTATTTTCAGCGTGATAG
>NZ_NRDO01000094.1 GCF_010231475.1 Citrobacter sp. NCU1
ACAATACGAGCCGGTGATCGGCATTATGGGTAAAACCGGAGTTGGTAAAAGTAGTCTTTGCAATGCTCTCTTCCAGGGAGAGGTGACACCTGTCAGTAATGTTGAGTCCTGCACCCGTGACGTTCTGCGCTTCCGGCTCCGCAATGGTAATCACAGCCTGATGATTGTTGATTTACCGGGTGTGGGTGAAAGCGAGCAACGCGATGAAGAATACACTGCACTGTATCGCCGCATCCTGCCCGAACTGGATTTGGTACTGTGGGTTATCAAAACCGATGATCGCGCTCTGTCGGTGGACGAGCATTTTTATCGAAAGATAATGTTGGCCTACCAGCACAGGGTACTATTTGTAGTGAATCAGGCTGACAAGGCCGAACCCTGTCATCAGTGGAATACCACCAGCAATACACCATCTCATAGCCAACAATCAACTATTGAGGCCAAGCGGAGCGCAGTACAGCAACTGTTCCTATCGCATCATCAGATCTGTGTGGTGTCAGCCCGAACTGGATGGGGGCTGGATGCGATGGTAGAGACAATGATGCGCAGCCTGCCTGACCGGGCCACCAGCCCACTGACGACACAACTGCATGGAAGGCTCTGCACCGAGCCGGTAAAAAAGCAGGCACGCGAGCGCTTTGGTAATGCAGTAGATGAAATGATTGGCTCTGTTGGATCAGCATCTTTACTTCCAGCCTCTGTAAGGGCTGTGATTCGGACCGTGCGGGAAGCAGTGGTGACCGTTGCCCGTGCTGTCTGGGACTGTATTTTCTTCTGACAAACCACTTATGACGGACATTCCCTGTCCTTGCCGCGCTCAATTAATGTTCAGTCAGTCCATCAATTAGGCGCAATGGCGCATCACGGCTGTAATCCGCGCACTGAAAAAATACGCCTTCCCATGTCCATACCCTGTCCCGCCCCTTCGTTACACTAATCTCTTAACTTTCAGCCTGTTAACGGGATGGAGAAAATCTAATGTCCCAGACTGAGCGTCGCCATGAAAGGCTGGCGGTTCGGCTGTCTCTCATTATCAGTCGCCTGGTTGCTGGCGAAACGCTGGATATAGGCCTCCTTGCCGCAGAGTTTGGCGTGTCGATCCGCACCCTCCGCCGGGACTTCCGCGAGCGACTGATGTACCTGGACCTGGAATATCGCGATGGCACCTGTCGTCTGCTCTCAGGTAGCCATCAACGCGAACTGGCTGTACTAACTTTTGCTCGTCAGTCAGGTGTGGAGGCCTTGTTTCCTGACATGGATAACCACATGGTCAGCTCTCTGTTGAGTGGACCCGGTGAATCTCCTTGTCTCATATGGGCAGAGTCGGAGTCATTGTCGCCACCCAGACCAGGCATATTTACACGGCTTGTCAGGGCCATATCAGAGCATCGCCGCGTGACGCTGCTGGCTAAAGGTTGTCGTTGCTCAGGGCTTGCACCTTACCGCCTCGTGCTCTGTAGCGGCCACTGGTATCTGACGGGTGAACATCATCATCGCGTGGCGGTATTTCCGCTGAACGATATCCATGCTGTTACCTTCCACCCGGAACTGTTCGTGCCTGACTTCCAGATTCGCAACGTTCTCACCGAACCGGATTTCCTCAGGGCTCTGCCCCATTTTCACGTTTTTCACTCACTGCTCGCCAGTACCGGCGACGGTCTTTTACCTCAGAAGGAATCATGATGAAGAAATTACTGACCACAACGGCGCTGGTCGCCAGTCTCTGTGCTGGCACTGTCTTTCCGGCGTCTGCCGAAACCGTCGTGGGTACCGTCAAATTCTGGCAGTACATGCAGGCGGATGGCTGGAAATCTGCCGATGGAATGGACGACGACACGCTGAACAATACGCTCTACCAAGCCAGTGTCATTGGCAATTATCCCTGGACCAGGCAGTTCCTGCTGCGCCAGCGTGGTGGTGGTGCTTATTTTCTCGCCGACAAGAAAACGCATACCGTGCGCAAGCTGAATCTGAAACCTGCCAGCGGTTATTACTCCGACCTGACATCGGTCTATCAGGGCGAAGACCAGGGGAAAGGGTGTTACTTCACTATCATCGATACCCAGTATCAACTGGACCTGGCTGATGAACCTCACCGCAACCAGGTACTTGCTGCATTCCCGGAAAACTGTGTCAACAAACAGCAGCAGGCTGCCCTGGCGGCGAAGCGTTCTGACTCAGAGCAGAAACTGCAGCAGTGGGTAGCCCAACAGAGTCTGGCAGAGTTGTGCCGACGCACCGGTAATTGCTGAAGTAACGGAAAGGTCGATTGATAAGGAATCTGCACCATGAAGAAATTGTATCCACCTGTGCTTGCCGTTCTGACAGTTATCGGTGCCATGAGTGCCTCTGGCTGCGACAGCAAGGAAGATGCTGGCGTGAAAACGATAGCCAGGTTTAAGGACCTGACTCCGCCACCGTTCAGCAAGGTTGTGTCGCATAAATCCGATATTACCCAGGAGTGGGTAAAAAAGGATGCCTTCGGCACACCCCAGTACACGGTAATGAAAACCCGTCAGTCACCGGAAGGCTGTGAGTCAGGCAATTATTACTACATTGCGGATATGCAGCAGAAAACGGTGCAGCCGCTGATGGCAGCCCTGTGCCTTGCGGACAATATTTCCCTGAGCTTCAGGATTGAAACCGACAGCTACACGGGTGAGAAATCAGTAGTTTATTCACACGATGGTAAGGAAATGGGGAAACTCTATCTGCCGGAGAATCAGGAGAAAAATCCATGATGAAGCTGATAGGCGTTATCTCAGTTTTCGCTCTGAGCCTCTGTCTGCTGTCACCGGCTCAGGCCGAAGAACAGCGTTATATCAGTATCCGCAACACAGACATGGTCTGGGTGCCGGGTAATGTCTGCGTCTGGCAGTTTCGCCTGGACAACGGCGGAAGTGGCGAAGGGTTCGGGCCTTTGACACTCTCCCTGCGTCTGAAAGATAAAGGGGGGAACACGCTGGCGATGGGGAATATGGCGGTGGCTGCATTTGGTGACAGCGATGCCACTCGCTCTCAGGAAGCCTCGCTGGAGAACGAATGCGTGGAAAACGTCAACTCAGTCGAAATCATGAAGGCAACGGAAGAGCGTAATGGTTACATGATTGACCTGCCACTGTCCGTTTTCGACCCACAGTACTACCGACCGATACAAGTCACGGTTGTCGGTGGTAAGGCATCTTAGCCGATTCGTTGTCCGTTTGATTCAGCCCCTGTCGCTTATGCCACAGGGGCTTTTTGTTTTAAGGAGCCTGTATGACTGAACTCACTGAATTGCCTGATGGACCGTTTACGCGCCAGCAGGCTGAGGCGCTTTCGTCTCAATATCCCAACGTGGCTATAGAGGACGACCAGGGTACGCATTTCCGTCTGGTTATCCGTCATGAGCGCTGCATGGTCTGGCGGGCCTGGAACTTTGAGCCGGATGCCGGTTACTGGATGAACAGGTATATCGCTCGTTATGGCATCCGCAAATTCCCTGCATAACCACCACCAGCGCATCACCGTTATAAACAAAGTCAGGCCACACTTCCCTCGGGAAGTGTGGCCTTTCGAATTTTTACCCACTGCATAAGGAGTTACCCATGCAATTAGCCAGCCGCTTTGGGCGTATAAACCAGATACGCCGTGACCGGCCTCTGACCCACGAAGAGCTGATGAGTCATGTTCCCAGCGTATTCGGGAGTGACAAACATGAATCTCGTTCAGACCGTTATACCTACATCCCGACCATCACCATCCTCGAAAGCCTGCAGCGTGAAGGCTTTGAGCCGTTCTTTGCCTGCCAGACGAAGGTTCGGGACCAGAGCAAGCGGGAACACACCAAGCATATGCTGCGTCTGCGTCGTGCCGGACAACTGACCGGCCATCAGGTGCCGGAAATCATCCTGCTCAACAGCCATGACGGCTCCTCGAGCTACCAGATGCTGCCGGGGTTGTTTCGTGGCGTCTGTACTAATGGTCTGGTCTGCGGTCAGTCATTCGGTGAAGTGCGGGTACCGCATAAAGGTAATGTCGTCGAGAAGGTGATTGAAGGGGCTTACGAAGTGCTCGGGGTCTTTGACCGAGTGGATGAAAAGCGCGATGCGATGCAGTCGCTTGTGCTGCCAGACCCTGCCCGTCATGCACTGGCGAATGCCGCACTGAAGTATCGATTTGGTGAGGACCACCAGCCGGTCACGGTATCGCAGTTGCTGACCCCACGTCGCCGGGAAGACTACAGCGATGATCTGTGGACCGTATACCAGCGCGTGCAGGAGAACCTGATGAAAGGCGGTCTGTCAGGACGAACCGCTCAGGGGAAAAGCAGCCGCACCCGTGCTGTTACCGGTATTAATGGTGATGTGAAGCTCAACCGCGCCCTGTGGGTTATGGCAGAAAACATGCTCGAATTTTTCGGGCGTTAAACAACCGTTCCGGCATAAGGAGATATTTTAATGAATACACAAAACCTTGAGTTTGCTGAGCAGGCAGCAATTACTGCCTCAGTGGTCCCGGACGAGTTACGCATCGGCTTCTGGCCGCAGCACTTTGGCTCCATCCCACAATGGATAACCCTTGAACCTCGCATTTTCGCCTGGATGGGCCGGCTGTGTGTCGATTATCACGGCGGTATCTGGCGCTTTTCGACGCTCAGCAACGGCGGCGCTTTTATGGCTCCCGAGTCAGAGAAAAATGAGAAGTGGGCATTGTTCAACAGCATGAACGGCAACGGTGCAGAGCTTACCAGTGAAGCGGCAGGTATAGTCGCCTGTCTGATGGGCTACAGCCACCACGCCTGCCGTACCGAATGTGACGCGATGACTGAGCACTATTATCGCTTACGGGACTACGCGCTGATCCATCCTGAATGCAGTGCCATTCTCGCCATCATAGATTAAGGAGTTTTGCCATGAAGAAACAACTGACCTTATTTACGCCAGAACTTCCGTTAACTTCACTGCGCACCATCAAACGCGCCCTGAGTTTGCTTGATTATCATCTGCGTGAACCCGGTGTGGCGTTTACCTCCACTCAGGCTACCCGTGACTGGTTGCGGCTGAAAATGGCACTTCTGGAGCGAGAGGAGTTTATGGTGTTGTACCTGAATCAGCAGAACCAGTTGATAGCCCATGAAACCCTGTTCACCGGCTCCATCAGCAGCACCGAAGTCCATCCCCGTGAGGTGGTCAAACGCGCCCTGTACTTCAATGCGGCAGCGGTGATATTTGCCCACAACCATCCCTCCGGCGACACCACACCCAGTCAGGCTGACAAAGCCATCACGCAGCGTCTGGTGCAGGCACTTGCGCTGGTGGACATCCGCGTTCCGGACCACCTTATCGTTGGCGGTAGGCAGATACTGTCGTTTGCTGAACACGGTCTGCTATGAGGTTAAAGGAGAGCATTAATGAATGAAATGAGCTGGGGCCTGCAGCGTGACGTCACCCCGCGTCTCGGTGCCAGACTGGTGCAGGAAGGGAACCGGCTGCACTATCTCGCGGACCGGGCCGGAATAACCGGTCACTTTCGTGAAAAAGAAAGCCAGATACTCGAAGCCGCATTCCCGCACTTTGTCCGTCAGATGGAATCGATGTTGACCACGGGTGAACTTAATCCCCTCCATGCCCACTGCGTCACCCTTTACCACAACGGTTTTACCTGCGAAGCCGACACCCTTGGTTCACACGGTTACGTCTATATCGTCATTTATCCTACTCAGCGCTAATTACTTTCACGAGAGCAAATATGAAAACTTTACCTGCAACAACTTCGCGGGCGGCGAAGCCCTGTCTGTTGCCCGTGGCTATCTGGCAAATGCTGCTTACACGCCTACTGGAGCAGCACTATGGTCTGACCCTGAACGATACACCGTTCAGCGATGAAACTGTTATTCAGGAACACATTGATGCCGGTATCACTCTGAGGGATGCCGTTAATTTTCTGGTGGAGAAATACGAACTGGTTCGTATCGACAGGAAAGGATTTAGCTGGCAGGAGCAGTCACCTTATCTGCGCGCTGTAGACATATTGCGGGCAATGCAGGCTACTGGTCTGCCTGAGCTGAGCCATAAATATTCCGTTCTGTGAATCCTGCGAACCGCCTTCTCGATTTACCGTTCTGACCTTCACTCATTATTCATACATGACACGCTGCCAGGGATGGCAGGGGTATTTGTTTTTATACGGATGCAAATAAAAGCTGTACTCTTAAGCCATAACTAGTGGGGGATATAGTGGTACCGATGGTATCAGGTAGTGCTGATACGGTGCTATGTGATGTAACGCAGTGTAGTAGGGACCGCAAAAGTGTGACACTGGTGAGAAATAATAATTTTACTCCAGAAGGATAATTCCATGTAGTTAGAATGGATGCTTGTATTGCTAATAATCGATGATAAAACATGACCGAACACTTGTCCTATAACGACCAACCAATCGAAAGTCCAATGGAGGACCGCTTCGGTGTTGACCCCTTTGCACGAGCTCTCGCGGCGAGTTTTTGCAAAATGAAGCATCCTCAGGGGACTGCAATCGGTCTCAATGGCCCATGGGGTTCAGGTAAAAGTAGTGCGGTCAATCTTTGTAAATACCATTTGGTCGAAGCCATCAATGCTAACGATCTGACCATCATTAACTTTGCTTGTTGGTGGTTTAGAGGTGAGGATGCACTGGCGCTCGCTTTTTTCCGCGAATTGTACGCGGGTCTCAGTCCAAACCTCAGCGATATAGCCAAGAAGCAATTGCCAAAACTTGGAGCAAGGTTGCTCAGAGCTGGTGGGCTTGTGGGAAAGGTCGTGGAAGCTTCTGTCGGAGGGTGTAGTGGCACACTTAATTTGGCCACCTGAACAGAGGTGATATGCTCACCTCAGAACAATACAGGTGT
>NZ_NRDO01000095.1 GCF_010231475.1 Citrobacter sp. NCU1
CGGAACAATTTGAAAACCAGAATCTCGCTTAGGGTTGTGTCCACATTACGTGGGTAAGATCATTTCCCCTTGCGTTGCGAGCACTAGCCAGCGCTGTCCTAGGTTCTGTTTATGACCAGAAAAACTTTCAGGGAGACATAAATAACTTGAATCTAGATGACCGCTATAAAGTTTGGGAAAAAGCAACTACGGATGCTGCTCTGGCAGAGGAAGCAATCGCGTTGGAGTTCAGTGATCCGGTGGAGTCCGGTAAACGCTGGCAACAGGTTCTGGGCAATGATTTTCCGGTGGAGGCGGCGTAATGAACCATTACTTTGAAAATCAGAACCAACCCGAAATGATTAATTTGCAGGCTGCGCAGCGGGAGCTCTATTCAGTCGTGAAAAAATACCTAACGTACAGTTTTATGCTGGCCGTGTTTGTTCCAACTATGGCGTCTGCCATCTATCTGGTATTAAACTTCTTTCCGGGCTATACATTTCCGTGGCTGAAAATTTCCTTGACTGTTTACGGTTTTATTATGCTTTTTATTAATAATTTACTACTTAACCACATTAGCTCAATTAAAAAGATTGCAGCACGTATACAGGAAGAGTTTGACACTTGCTTGTTCGCGATGGAATGGAATGATGTGGTTGCAGGTAAACGTCCCAGACCGAATGAATGGGTTGAACCAAGCGACCGGCATCTGAAGAAAAACGGAAGCAGCAACCTGACCAACTGGTACCTGAACTATTCAATTGCTCTTCCCTCACCAGTAATGACACTACTATGCCAGAGTAAAAATCTTGGTTGGGATTCCCGATTGAAAATAATAATATCTAATGTGCTTTCCGTAGTTTTAGTGGTTAATGGCATCATGTTGCTGGTGCTTGCGATTATGATAAATCCACCTGTGGTTAATATCTTTTCACTTATTGCTCTGTTGGCTCCAGTTTATCAATTTTATTACCGCTATGTTAGTGAAAACAAGAAATCAGTTGCTCGTGCGGATGAACTTCGCCAGAAGGTTGAGTCTGAACTAGATAAAATAATAGAGTCAGGTGAATTTGATGAGGGACACCTAAAAAAACTTTCTAGGAATATTCAGGATCAGATATTTATCTATCGTTCATCTGGCAATCCTGTTCCAGACAGAATTCATCAGTATAACAGAGTGAAAGACGAAGAACGCTACGATAGTATATTTAATGTTTATGCAGAAAGAATGAAATTACTGACTCCTCTGATGTGAGAATATAACAATACGGTATGCTTTTCACAGCGTGTTGTGATGACCTACCCCCAGGATTAGATATAACACTCAGTTAGTAATGTCGATTTATTTGCCGATAGGCTTAAAAATTTTTAATCGTACAAGTAAGATTGGGAACAAATGGATATATTGAAATTCCTTTCAGAGATAGTTAAGTCGCTTGCTTGGCCAGTAACAATAATCGCGTTAGTTATCCTTTTGCGACAACCCATAATCGAGCTCATTCCATTACTGAGGCGCTTAAAGTACAAAGAGTTTGAGCTTGAGTTTTCTAAGGAGGTGTCTGAGCTAAAGGCCGAGGTTGAAGCCATTGCGAAAGAGAAATCCCCATCCACACCTGTAAACTCATCGCGTTTGCTTGACCTTGTTTCAGTCTCAACGCCTGCTGCAATAATGGAAGCGTGGTTTGAAGTTGAGTCAGCAGCGGTAAGTTCGGCAAGTTCGTTTTGGGGACATTCGGCAAATGACGCCTTAAAGAATATGCCAAAACTTGGTGAGTATCTGTTGCAATGTAAGGTCATTGATCGGACACAATTAGATGTTTTCAATAAGTTACGGCACCTACGCAACAAGGTTGCGCATGCACAGGACTTGAATCTTAGTGAAAATGATGCTCGTTCTTATGTCCAACTAGCATTAGATTTAGCTGATACTATTCGGGGGAGTAAGGTTTAACGAATTTTTCATTAATTTTTTAATTCAACTAAGTTAATTCTTTGATTAATCTACGATCTTTGTCCTTTAATTACAGCTAGGTCTAATCGTACCCAACTAAGTGGTAACTCCGACTGATTTTATATGAAACCGTGTAAGGAGAAGGTATGTCTGAGAGCCTTGATAAACTATCAGTTGAACACGAATACCTAAGAAGCTGAAATAACATTCAGAAATGATTCCTGTGAAAAATCTAAGACTGATTTTTCTTTAACATAGCAATCAATTCAATTTGTTGTTGCTCTGTCATTTTTGCTATCAGGCATGCTAACTCTGCAGTCGTTTCGTTCTCGCAAAAGAAGTAGTTAATTGGTACCCCAAGCTCATCGGCCATACGCTTGAGGGTATCAATGTCAGGAGTATGCCTCCCCTTCTCATAATGGTTCATGCGGCCGCTCGCTGAACTGGGTTCCATGCCAATTCGGATACCCAATTCCTTTTGAGTGATCCCAGCTTTTGTTCTGGCTGCTTTGAGCCTCTCGGGTATCGGGTTTGGGTGAGCCACGTATTCATCATCATTGCCTTAGAGTGCTTAAATTGTCTAAGTTTCGTAGGTTTCTGTATACTTAGCAATTCTAAGTTTGTTGATTTGGATTTTTTTACAATGAAGTCTGCAGTAAAGTTGCACCCCTTTATTTATAATTTATTGATAGAAAAAGATTTTGATGAGTTTGGTGCTACCCATCTCAGGGATGCTTTGCTGAAGATTACAGATGAGTATGCTGATGTGGCGGAAGCCAGAAAGTTCATCCGCCGACAACTTCTCAGGCTGGAATCCCTTGGCTTCATAGATAAAATTGAAACTAGTGGTGGGCGCTCCAAGACCTTGTACAAGAAAACAGAAAACTTTTATTCAACCACTTTCATACCAAGAAAATTGCCTAAGAATTCGCGCCTTATAGCTTTACCCACAAATGTGAAACCTTCCGTTTCGGATGTTGATCTTTTCCTGGTTGATCTGATGAAAGAAAAGATTGTTCATGAAGCCAAACTAGCCGTGATTCTTAGCGAAATTGAAGAATACCAGTCCCTTATGGAACGTTTTCCAACCAAAAAAAGATGCTTGATGGACCTCTTTCAGCAGGCAAAAAATCAGTCAGCAGAATTGCTTGGCAGAGTTACTGCTTTATCCAAAGTGCTTGGGCATCATAGTGATGAGCATCCAGTATGCTGAGAGAATGGCAGAAAGAATGTACTGAAACTGCGCTAAAAAAATATCAATCTGAATCGCGGCACTTTCTATGCCTTGCTAGTCCAGGTGCGGGAAAAACTGTGATGGCAGCCGAGGTTGCCAGGAGAATGCTTGAGCTCGATCTGGTAGACCTTGTCATATGCTTTGCACCTTCGACGGCTGTGGTCTCATCTGTAAAAAGTACCTTCTCACGCATTCTGGAAAGAAATTTTGATGGTGGCCTTGGGGCGGTTGGCGCTGCGTATACTTATCACAGTCTGATGTATTTCGATAAGAGCTTCTGGGACTCTTTGAAGCGGCATCGGGTATTGGCTGTTTTCGATGAAATACATCATTGCTCCGGTGATTCTTTGGAAAATGCCAATGTTTGGGGTGGGGAAATACTTACTCAAGTTCAACAATGTGCCAGTTATACACTGGCATTAACAGGAACTCCATGGCGAACGGATAATACACCAATAGTGCTTTCAAATTACACTGATCCGGATGGGGCTGTCAGTTGCGATTATGTATACGGTCTACGTGAGGCTATCGAAGATAATGTTTGTCGTAAACCTAAAATTGTCCTGATAAATAGTAGTGATTTGACTTTTTCATCAGATAAGATAATAAAAAATTTTGGTTCTATAGCAGATTTTCTGAGTGAAAGCATAGCTTCGTATCAATCAATAATTTGGCATCCTGATGCAATGAAATATGTAATCAAAGCAGGATGTGAAAAGCTTCGTGAAATACGAAAAGTTAATCCTGATGCGGGTGGTCTGGTTGTTGCTTCATCAGTCGAGCATGCGTACGAACTACTGAGTATTTTAGAGAACGAGTTTGGCCAAACCGCAACCATTGTGACGTATCACGATAGAAACGCCCTTTCTAAGATTGTGCATTACCGACATGCTGCTACTGAGTGGATCGTCAGTGTTGGCATGATCAGCGAGGGCACAGATATCCCCCGGCTTCAGGTTTGCTGCCACCTAAGCACTGTAAAAACTGAGCTTTACTTCAGGCAAGTACTGGGTAGGATTTTACGAGTGAACCAACACAAATATCAGGAAGCCTGGTTATTTACAATGGCTACTGATGAACTGACTTTATTCTCCGGTCGACTGGCTGAAGACTTACCAGAGGACTATAAAATTTTACATACACAACAGGATGAATGGTCATTACCCGTACATGAGGCATCCTCTGTATCTCAGGGCTTCATGCAAAGAAATGGTATAAAGAAATTCGGAGAAACAGATCTTAAAATGGAATTCATTGAAGCGGGTACATCTTCTTTTTCTATTCCAGATCATGCGATGAATTTAAAGATTGGCTCTTTGTATAAAAAAGTGATTGATGCATTTTTGTTTTCACCTGTTTAATCTTGGGCTTAATATGATGTAGAAAACAACGTAAAAGTAGAATATTAACCACTATTAATAGAAATAAAAAACTGGCTTGTTACGGCCAGTTTTCCAGAGTTACAAAGGTGTAGGTATGAGTTTTCTACACTAACCTCTCATAGTAACGAACTCTTCCGACGCGGTAGGGTGGATGGCGACAGTGTTGTCGAAGTCTTTTTTGGTTGCGCCCATTTTCAGCGCCACTGCAAAGCCTTGCAGCATTTCATCCATACCAAAACCGATACCGTGGATACCGACAATCTTCTCTTCCGGTCCCACGCAGACCAGCTTCATGCGGCACGGCTGACGGTGAGAGGTCACCGCCGTGTACATCGCGGTAAATGACGATTTGTACACTTTTACCTGCTCATCGCCGTACTGTTCGCGCGCCTGGGGTTCGGTCAGACCCACGGTGCCAATCGGCGGGTGGCTGAAGACCACGGTCGGGATGTTGCTGTAGTCCAGATGCTCGTCCGGTTTGTTATTAAACAAACGCTCAGAGAGGCGACGGCCCGCCGCTACTGCCACTGGCGTCAGCTCAACGGCACCGGTGTTATCACCCACTGCGTAAATGCCATTCACATTCGTGTTCTGGAATTTATCGACGACGATGTAACCTTTTTCATTGGTTTTCACGCCCGTTACCGCCAGATTGAGGTTATCGGTGGCAGGTTCGCGACCGATAGCCCAAATCAGACAATCCACGGTTTCGCTACGGCCATCTTCCAGTTCAAGGGTCAGGCTGCCATCGGCGTTTTTGACTACCGCTTTCGGAATGGCGTTGGTGTGAAGCTGAGGGCCTTCGGCATTCATCACTTCAACCAGCGTCTCGGTGATCATCGGGTCAAAGCTGCGCAGCGGCGCGTGTTTACGCACGAACAGATGCGTTTTCGCGCCCAGACCGTTGATCACACCCGCCAGTTCAACCGCGATGTAACCTGCTCCGACGACCGCAACACGTTCCGGCAGTGCGGGCAGTTCGAAGAAGCCGTCAGAGTCGATACCGTATTCCACGCCCGGAATGTCCGGATGGCTCGGACGGCCGCCGGTGGCGATCAGAATGTGGTCGGCAGTGATTGTTTCGCCATTCACTTCAATGGTTTTCGCATCAACAAAACGGGCAAAGCCTTTGATCACATCCACCTTATTTTTACCCAGCACGTTATCGTACGAGGTGTGGATACGGTCGATGTAAGCGCTACGGCTGGCGATTAACGTGTCCCAGTTGAATGCGTTGATCGTGGTGTCAAAGCCGTAGTCCGGACCATACAGGTGGATCGCTTCGCGAATCTGCGCAGCATGCCACATCACTTTTTTCGGTACGCAACCGACGTTCACGCAGGTGCCGCCCAACTCTTTGGCTTCAATTAGCGCACATTTTTGGCCGTACATGGCTGCGCGGTTAATGGAGGCGATACCGCCGCTGCCGCCGCCGATAGCGATGTAATCATAGTGTTTGGTCATGACTTTTGTCCTTAATCGTTGATTGCTGCGATTGTAGCGTGAGACGTAAAAGGTTCCACCGATGGCTGTGATTACTCCGGCACTACCCAGTTTACCGAGGTATGACCGGTGCCTGCCGGAACCAGTTTGCTGTGCAGCCACGGCAGCACGCTATTCATCTGCTGTTCCAGCTTCCACGGCGGGTTGATCACAATCATACCGGATGCCGTCATCCCACGTTGATCGCTGTCCGGACGGACGGCCAGCTCAATTTGCAGAATACGGCGAATACCGGTGGCTTCCAGCTCTTTGAGCATGCGTTTGATTTGCGCACGCAGGACGACCGGATACCACAGCGCGTAGGTGCCGGTGGCAAAACGTTTATACCCTTCACTGATCCCGCTGACGACGGCCTGGTAGTCCGTTTTCATTTCATAAGGCGGATCAATGAGGATCAGCCCGCGACGGGAGACCGGCGGTAATTTTGCTTTCAGCTGTTGATAGCCGTCGGCGCGTGCCACACGGGCGCGCTCATCTTTCTGAAACTCAGAGCGCAGCAGGGGGAAATCGCTCGGGTGCAGCTCGGTCAGTTGCAGGCTGTCTTGCTCACGCAGCAACTGACGGGCAATCAGCGGCGAACCTGGGTAATAACGTAGCTGACCGCTGCGGTTAAAATGCTGCACGACGGAGATGTACGGCTCCAGCTCAGCCGGTAAATCATCCTGCTGCCAGATGCGCGCGATGCCTTCCAGATACTCCCCGGTGCGCTCGGCATGCTCGCCACTCAGTTGATACCGGCCAGCACCCGCATGGGTGTCCAGATAGAGAAACGGTTTTTCTTTCTCTTTGAGCGACTCGATGATCAGGCTCTGAACGGTGTGTTTAAGGACGTCGGCGTGGTTGCCAGCGTGATAGCTGTGGCGATAACTGAGCATGGGTAAAGGAGTTCCAGGTTAAAAGCGTAGGCACGATAAGCGAAGCGCCATCGGGCGAAAATAAAGCATATCGCCACAGTATACAGAAAAGTCACCCTCGCCGCGAAAGGACAACGCGCAGCATTGAAATTCACTACACTTAACCCCATGCTACTGAGTATTACGCGCTGGATAAGGTGTCAGCTGCCCTCCGGCGAAAACGTGTATACGCGTTTCGTTCCCCTTTTTTAACCAGGACTGTGCATATGACGAATCCATTACTGACTCCCTTCGAACTGCCGCCGTTTTCCAAAATTCAGCCCGAACATGTCGTTCCCGCCGTGACTCAGGCGCTGAATGACTGCCGCGAAAATGTGGAACGTGTGGTAGCACAGGGCGCACCGTACACCTGGGAAAACTTATGCCAACCGCTGGCGGAAGTGGATGACGTGCTGGGACGTATTTTCTCGCCGGTCAGTCACCTGAACTCGGTGAAAAACAGTCCGGAACTGCGTGAAGCGTATGAACAAACCCTGCCGCTGTTGTCTGAGTACAGCACCTGGGTTGGACAGCACGAAGGGCTGTATCAGGCATATCGCGACCTGCGCGACGGCGATCACTACGCCACGCTCTCCACCGCGCAGAAAAAAGCCGTGGATAACGCGCTGCGTGATTTTGAACTCTCTGGTATTGGTTTGCCGAAAGAAAAACAGCAGCGCTACGGTGAAATTGCTACCCGCCTGTCTGAACTCGGAAACCTGTACAGCAACAACGTCCTTGATGCCACGATGGGCTGGACGAAGTTAGTGACGGATGAGACCGCGCTGGCCGGGATGCCGGAAAGCGCGCTGGCAGCCGCCAAAGCTCAGGCCGAAGCGAAAGAGCTGGAAGGGTATCTGCTGACGCTGGATATCCCGAGCTATCTGCCGGTGATGACCTACTGCGACAACCAGGCATTGCGTGAAGAGATGTATCGCGCCTATGTGACCCGCGCCTCCGATCAGGGGCCAAATGCGGGCAAATGGGACAACAGCCCGGTGATGGAGGAGATCCTCGCCCTGCGTCATGAGCTGGCGCAATTGCTGGGCTTTGACAGCTACGCCTTTAAATCACTGGCTACCAAAATGGCGGAAAACCCGCAGCAGGTGCTCGATTTCTTAACCGATCTGGCGAAACGCGCCCGTCCGCAGGGTGAGAAAGAACTGGCGCAACTGCGCGCTTTCGCAAAAGCGGAATTTGGCGTTGACGAGCTACAGCCGTGGGATATCGCTTACTACAGCGAAAAACAGAAACAGCATCTGTACAGCATCAGTGACGAGCAACTGCGTCCGTACTTCCCGGAAAACAAAGCGGTTAACGGCCTGTTTGAGGTCGTGAAACGTATTTATGGCATTACCGCGAAAGAGCGTACGGATGTGGACGTGTGGCACCCGGAAGTGCGTTTCTTCGAGCTGTATGACGAAAACAACGAACTGCGCGGCAGTTTCTATCTCGACCTGTACGCCCGTGAAAACAAACGCGGCGGGGCATGGATGGATGATTGTGTGGGTCAGATGCGTAAAGCCGATGGCTCGCTGCAAAAACCGGTCGCTTACCTGACCTGCAACTTTAACCGTCCGGTCAACGGTAAGCCGGCGCTGTTCACCCACGACGAAGTGATCACGCTGTTCCACGAGTTCGGTCATGGCCTGCATCATATGCTGACCCGTATTGAAACCGCTGGCGTTTCTGGTATTAGCGGTGTGCCGTGGGATGCAGTCGAACTGCCGAGCCAGTTTATGGAAAACTGGTGCTGGGAGCCGGATGCGCTGGCGTTTATTTCCGGTCACTATGAGACTGGCGAATCGTTGCCGAAAGAACTGCTGGATAAAATGCTGGCGGCGAAAAACTACCAGGCGGCGCTGTTTATTCTGCGTCAACTGGAGTTCGGTCTGTTCGACTTCCGCCTTCATGCCGAATTTAGCCCAGAACAGGGGGCGAAAATCCTCGATACGCTGGCAGAAATCAAAAAACAGGTTGCTGTGGTGCCGGGGCCGTCATGGGGCCGTTTCCCGCATGCATTCAGCCACATCTTTGCCGGTGGTTATGCGGCGGGTTACTACAGCTATCTGTGGGCCGATGTACTGGCGGCTGATGCCTTCTCTCGTTTCGAAGAAGAGGGCATTTTCAACCGCGATACCGGGCAGTCGTTCCTCGACAACATCCTGACCCGTGGTGGTTCTGAAGAGCCGATGGAGCTATTCAAACGCTTCCGTGGCCGCGAACCGCAACTGGATGCGATGCTTGAGCATTACGGCATCAAAGGTTAGTCGTTACGTGAAAATCTGCTTAATTGATGAAACGGGCGCCGGAGACGGCGCCTTATCTGTTCTTGCCGCCCGCTGGGGGCTGGAACACGATGAAGATAATCTGATGGCGCTGGTGCTGACGGCGGAACATCTGGAGTTGCGTAAGCGCGATGAACCGAAACTTGGCGGCATTTTCGTCGATTTTGTCGGCGGGGCGATGGCGCACCGTCGCAAATTTGGCGGCGGTCGTGGCGAAGCAGTCGCGAAAGCGGTCGGCATCAAAGGCGATTATTTGCCGGATGTGGTGGATGCCACGGCAGGATTGGGTCGCGATGCCTTCGTGCTGGCGTCGGTGGGTTGCCGCGTGCGGATGCTGGAACGTAATCCGGTGGTTGCGGCGCTGCTTGATGACGGTCTGGCGCGTGGCTATACCGACCCGGAAATCGGCCCGTGGTTACAGGCGCGTTTGCAGCTGATCCACGCGTCCAGCCTGACGGCGTTGACCGATATCACCCCGCGCCCGCAGGTGGTTTATCTCGACCCGATGTTTCCGCACAAGCAGAAAAGCGCGCTGGTGAAAAAAGAGATGCGCGTGTTTCAGTCGCTGGTGGGGCCGGATTTAGACGCCGACGGGCTGCTTGAGCCCGCCCGACAACTGGCGACAAAACGGGTGGTGGTGAAACGTCCGGACTACGCGCCGCCACTTGCCGATGTCGCAACTCCCAACGCGGTCGTCACCAAAGGACACCGGTTTGATATTTACGCGGGGACGGCGGAATAGCGTTGTCGCCGCCGGATCGATCGCGCCGTCTTCTGTAAGCGGGAGAAGGCGCTTGCGCCGCTATCCGGCAATGGTGCAAAAATTGCCGGATGGCGCTGCGCTTATCAGGTCTACAGAACCGTGCTCGTTGTAGGCCTGATAACGCGTTGACTTAGCTACACAAATGGCGCGTACGGGTCCGCCATCTCAAATGCCACCGCTTTTTCTGCCTTCGGCGGATAAATCAGCGCACTGGTAATCGACATCTTCAGCGTCTTGGCTTCTTCGCGCGTCAGTTTCACCTGCTGATCCCAGCCTTCGGTATAGACCGCGCCCCACGCGCCGAGATCCAGACAGGTGACGTACATCTCCTGGCGATATGGCGACGGTGCCACCTGCAGCAAACTGGCTGCCGCATTGTTCCCGGCGAATTTACCCAGCAGAATTGCATGCTGACAGGTCATCAACGCGTGATTGCCTTTGTCATCGGTCGCCGCGTAGGCGACGTCGCCAGTGGCGTAGATATCGTCATAGCCTTCCACTTGCAGATTTGTATTGACGTGCAGACGACCCTGACGATCGCGCGGGGCGGTGATCTGCGCCGTCAGGTCGCTGGCCTGGACACCCACGGTCCAGATAATGGTTGAAGAGGCAATTCTCTGCCCATCTTTCAGCGTCACGCCCGTAGCATCAACCGATTCCACCTCCGTATTCACCAACCACTCCACGCCCAGTTCGGCGGAGGCGTCGATGATGACATTACGCAGTGCTTCACTGTAGCGCGAGCCTGGTTGTGGACCGCGTTCAACTACGACTACTCTGGTCTTAGAATTTGAACCGAGGATATCGCGCAGGCGGCCAGGCAGTTCCATCGCCATCTCAATACCGGTAAAGCCACCGCCGCAAACCACGACCGTATTGCGCGCCTCGCTTTCTGGCTGGTTGGCCAGTGACTTCAGCTGTTTTTCTAATACGGTGGCGCTTTCCAGCTGATCAAGGTCGAAGGCGTGTGCCTCCACACCCGAGACAAATGAACGGTTTACGTGGCTGCCGCTCGCCAGAATCAGGCGGTCATAGTGGTGTTGATGGGTTTCGCCGTTGGCATCTTTCCAGCTCACACTGTGTAAGTCGGTATGGATGCTGGATACAGTGCCGCGCAGGAATTTCACGCCGGTAACGTCAAACAGTGGCTGTAACGGAGAAACCATTGTTTCAACGCGATTCTCATAAAAACGCGGGCGTACGCGGAGCTCCGGCTGTGGTGCAATCACTGTAATATCAATGGCCTGGTTGTCATGCTTGTCTGCCAGACGTGCCGCACTCAGGGCGGCCCACATGCCAGAAAAACCAGCACCGACGATCAGAATTTGTTTACGCATCGTTTCTTCACTCTGTTAACTCCGATTAATTGACTCGGATTTTATTGGTCGTAGTTTTGAAATGCAACGCGAAAAATGATGATGTCGATTGTTTTGCGTTTATCGCATTGATTAGTCGCTATTTATTTATTATTCGGAGTCTATTTTGAAGGAACTGTATGGTATGGAGAGAGTGAAATAGCTACAATAACTCAGAATTATTTTGGCTGAGATTAGAGAATGGCATTTTACAGTTCTGGGGTTGAGTACGGCATTCATAGCCTGATGTGTATGGTCGACAGCAAAGGTGATGCCCGCGATATGAGTGTGCGGGAGATTGCCGCACTGCAAAGCGTTCCCTATGACTACCTGGCCAAAATTTTTACGCGTTTATCAAAGGCCGGACTGGTGCGCAGCATTGAAGGTAAGGGCGGCGGATTCCAGTTGGCAAAGCCTGCTGAACACATCACGGTACTTGATGTGGTCAACGCGATTGATGGTGACAAACGTATTTTCGAATGCCGCGAAATTCGCCAGCGACTGGCCGTGTTTGATGAGCAACCGCCGCAATGGGCGTGCGAAGGTATTTGCGGTGTACGTTCGGTGATGGATTCGGCACAACAGCGGATGGAAGAAGCGCTCAGCCAGCATACAATCCTCGACCTTGCGCGAAAAATGTACCGCAAAGCGCCGGAGACTTTTGTGGTTGAGGTTCAGGAGTGGATTGCCGCACGGAAAAGCTAACCTCAGCCAGCGTGGACTGACTGAGGTTACGGTCGTTATTTGCTGCTGTCCGGCGTATTGATCATCCGGTTTAGCCACGGCACCATCATTGCCATCACTATCGTTACGGCCAGCGTTACCAGCCCGATTTTGCTGAACACGCCTGTGTAGATAGGCAGCGTCTGCAACGGATCGGTAATGTTTTCCGGTACGGCAGTGAATGTTGCCACATATCCCCCCATCAGGAACGCTGCAGCCTGCGTCAGGAACCACATCCCAAGGATAAAGCCCATTAGATGTTGCGGTACCAGCGCGGCAACCATGGCCAGCCCCAGGGCGCTTATCAGTAACTCGCCCAGACTCTGGAACAGATAAACCAGTACGATAAACCACGGTGATGTCAGCCCCTGCGCATCGGCAAACCACATTCCCGCAGCGGCGGCGGTCAGAAAGCCCAGCGCACACAAGAACATACCGAGCGTAAATTTCATCGGCATGGTCAGGTCTTTGCCCTTGTTCCCCAGACGAGTATAGATGGCTGCCAGTACCGGACTGGCGAGCACTACCCAGAATGGGTTCAGCGCCTGAAAGCTGACAGGGTTAATGGTGATGCCGAGGATCTCATGGTGTACGTTGTTGATGGCAAAGAAGTTGAGAGAGGTCGGCATCTGTGCGTACAGAATATAAAACAGCACCGCTTCCAGCATCAGAATAAAGGCGACAAACATTTTGTTGCGCCCGGTTTTATCCAGTTTGAACGCTTCACGGAAGAAGATAATCGTGACGACAATCGACAACACAATCAGCACGATGTTGGCGATCTTGACGTTGTGCATCAGCCAGGCGCACAGGAACACCATCGCCACGGTACCGACTAATACATACAGCAGGTTACGCAGACTCAACGGTTTGTGGTCAGGCTCTGAACCGATATCTTTCACCATACCGCGGCAGGCGAAATAGACCAGCAGAGCCACGATCAGGCCTGCGCCGCACAGGTTGTAGGTGACGGCATAGCCAAATTTTTCGGCAATCACTGGCGCCAGCGATAGCGACAGCAGGGAACCGATGTTAATCGACATATAAAACAGGGTAAATGCGCCATCAAGACGGGCATCTTTCGGCGGATAGCATTTTGACAGCAGGCTGGCCGGGTTAGCCTTAAATAACCCGTTGCCGACGGCAATGGTGCCAAGTGCGATAAAAATCAGATCGGGTTTGAGCAGTGACATCCCCGTCATGAAGTAACCCAGCGCCAGGACGATCGCGCCGAGCACCAGCGTACGTTTGGTTCCCAACAGGTGATCGCCAACGTAGCCGCCAATGGAAATCAGGCCATAGACCAGGGCGGCAAACGCGCCAAAGGTGATGAACGCCTGTTCCTGAGAGAACCCAAGCTGTTTAACAAAAAAGACGGCCAGGATGCCCTGAACGCCGTAATAGCCAAATCGTTCCCATAATTCTACAAAAAAGATCATGAAGAACGGACGAGGTTGCTGCAGCAAACCCGTAGGTGCAGTTGTATTCATATTCCTTCGCCTTTCAATGCCATCCCGAAAAGTATGAACGCGTATGCTAAAACGCGCCGAAAAAGTCTGACTCTGTTATAGACTGCGGTCATTAACCGGATGTGTAGACTATTATATTGAGTTATTTCGATCTAACTAGATGATCACACTATTTATGATTTGTTGGATGGAGTGATGTACTAATCATTTAAATAAACAGAAATAAAAACGCCCGCATAAGCGGGCGCGATGAGCGATGTTGTTGACGATTTACCGGATCAGGCGTCCGGTACCGAAGTCTTATTCTTCTTCGTCACGCAGTGGAACAATCAGCATGTCAACGTGAACGGTGTTGATCAACTGACGTGCGGAAGACATCAGCTTGCTCCAGAAGTCCTGGTGGTGACCGCAGACGACCAGATCCATGTCGTATTTCTTGATAGCATCAACCAGCACCTGGCCCAGATCGCCGCTACCGCTCAGCGTTTCAGTGATCGGGTAGCCCGCATTGCTGGACAGTTCGGTCAGTGCATGGTGGGTTTCTTCAGAAATGCGTTTCTGCATATCGCCGAGATTGACGTCGATAAGCCCGGTGTAAAGGTCAGAGTAGTTCACGTCTACGTGGATGATGGAGACTTTCGCGTTGTAAGGACGCGCCATAGAAACCGCTTTTTCTACCAGAACTTTGCTTTCCGGGGAAAGATCAACCGCGATAAGAATGTGTTTGTAAGCCATAGTGTTACTCCTTCCATAAAGTTGTCGATGACTAGCCAGCTAGCGTTTCTTTGCCGTCGCGTCACCCGCGTCCTGCGAACAATATGCGCGGGGCTAGCCCAGCCGTAAGATGGATTGTTTAGACTATCATTACATTATAGCGACCAGGATAATCCGTCAATCCGCCTTGGTTGCCAACCAGTTAAACAAATTTTTCTGTTAAATGCATTGATAGCGGTTAACCTTCTGGCAAAAAAATTAACTGATCTCCTACAATATTTAAAGAGCCGTTTGGATGCAGAATATCCTCATCATGGCTTGGTAGGACTTTTTCACTGAACTGTCTGGCAGGGTATCGGGGAGCGATTGCCGCGGAGAGGGGCTCCGAGGGCGGGTCGCCGGGGAGGTGGTATGATTAGCACCGTCGCATTGTTCTGGGCGTTATGTGTCGTTTGCATTGTGAATATGGCGCGTTATTTCTCGTCATTACGTGCACTGTTAGTGGTACTTCGTGGTTGCGATCCATTGCTCTACCAATATGTAGATGGAGGTGGTTTTTTTACCTCGCATGGCCAACCCAACAAGCAAATGCGTCTGGTGTGGTATATCTATGCTCAACGCTATCGGGATCATCACGATGATGAATTTATTCGCCGTTGTGAACGTGTTCGCGGCCAGTTCATCCTCACCAGCGCATTATGCGGTCTGGTGATTATCAGTATGGTAGGGTTGGTGATTTGGCATTGAGCCATTTGGACGTATCGCACAGGCAAAAAAAAGCGGGCCAGTTTCCTGGACCCGCTTTTTTTACAGACTAACCGACTTAGATCAACTTCAGGGAGAGCCAGTACAGCCCACCAGAAAGCACAATCGCCGCAGGCAGAGTAAAGACCCAGGCCATCAGAATGCTGGTGACCGTTTTACGCTGCAGACCGCCACCGTCGACGACCATCGTCCCCGCAACGGAGGAAGAGAGTACGTGGGTGGTAGAAACAGGCATACCGGTGTAACTCGCCAGACCGATAGACACCGCGGCAGTCATTTGCGCGGACATCCCTTGCGCATAAGTCATGCCTTTCTTACCGATCTTCTCGCCGATAGTGGTTGCCACGCGACGCCAGCCGATCATCGTACCAAGACCCAGCGCCAGTGCGACGGCCATGATAATCCAGACCGGTGCGTACTCAATGGTGCTCAGCATATCGGTTTTCAGTTTCTTCAACAGGCGCTTATCGTCAGCGCTTACGCCAGGCAGCTTCACCACTTTATCGGTGGTGTCAGAGATGCACAGCATAATGCGACGTAACTGACCACGTTGCTCAACGCTTAACTTGTCGTAAGTTTCCAGATTTCCCAGCATGCCCTTCGCACGATCAAGCGCATTCAGGGTGTTTGCCGGGTGGCAGTGGAACTCCGTCGGTGTCGTTGTCGCAGCGACCGGAGACGGAATCTGCTGATCGACGCCGGTCACTTTCTTCAGCAGATCAGGATGCTGCTGGAAGTAAGTTTCGACGTTGTTAATGGCGTCACGGGTACGGGTGATTTCATAGCCGGAAGCGTTCATATTGACCACGAAGCCCGCAGGCGCCACGCCAATCAGAACCAGCATCACCAGACCAATGCCTTTCTGTCCATCATTAGCGCCATGGGAGAATGCAACGCCGATGGCAGACAGAATAAGAGCGATACGCGTCCAGAATGGCGGCTTTTTCTTGCCGTCTTTCTTTTCACGTTCCGCTGGGGTCAGGTGAATACGCGCCCGTTTCTTGGTGCCGCTCCAGTAGCGACGCAGCAAAAAGATCAGACCGCCAGCAAACACCAGGCCGACAATGGGGGAAATAATCAAAGAACCGAAAATATTGATAACTTTCGGTATGTTAAGTGCATCCACCACCGATGTGCCGGTCATCAAAGCATTGGTTAAACCAATACCAATGATAGCGCCAATCAGTGTGTGAGAACTGGAGGCCGGAAGACCAAAGTACCAGGTACCCAGGTTCCAGATAATTGCCGCCAGAAGCATGGAGAACACCATGGCGAGACCATGTGAGGAACCCATGTTAAGCAGCAGATCCGTGGGCAACATATGCACAATGGCATACGCTACGCTGAGACCGCCCAGCAAAACACCAAAAAAGTTGAAGACCGCCGCCATGACAACCGCTAATTGCGAACGCATTGCGCGGGTATAGATCACGGTTGCGACTGCGTTTGCCGTATCATGGAAGCCGTTAATCGCTTCGTAGAACAGCACAAAAGCCAGAGCAAGCAATAGTAAAAGCCCGGTATGCAAATCCAGGCCAGCAAACAAATGTAGCATAGGACGTTACGCCATTTTGAGGACATGAACGCGGCGCATTATCAGGGACTTTGGCGACGCGGGCAAAGTGAAATATAGACTTTTTTTGATTTGTCTCCTGAATAGTTTCCCCCACTAAAGAATTATCTTATAGATTTCAACCAAATACTTGTTTCTCACGATCTTGTCACTGGTACGGTCACTGAGGAAACTTTACAATTCACACCCAGATTTAAGAGAGGATCGCAAAGTGGATAGGTTTGATACCGTTATTATAGGCGCTGGCGCGGCGGGTATGTTCTGCGCCGCACAGGCAGGGCAACGGGGTAACCGCGTGTTGCTCATTGATAATGGTAAAAAGCCGGGGCGCAAAATCCTCATGTCTGGCGGGGGACGCTGTAACTTTACTAATCTTTATGTAGAGCCCGCGGCGTATTTAAGTCAAAACCCTCATTTCTGTAAATCAGCGTTGGCGCGCTATACCCAGTGGGACTTTATCGATCTGGTCGGTAAACACGGAATTGCCTGGCATGAGAAAACGCTCGGCCAGCTCTTTTGCGACGATTCCGCCCAACAAATCGTCGACATGCTGGTGGCAGAATGCGAGAAAGGCGGCGTCACCCTGCGGTTGCGCAGTGAAGTGCTCAGCGTTACCCGTGGCGATGAGGGGTACACCCTTGAGCTGAACGGTATGACGGTCAGTGCGCCAAACCTGGTAATTGCCAGTGGCGGACTCTCGATGCCGGGTCTGGGGGCAACGCCGTTTGGTTATAAAATTGCCGAGCAGTTTGGCCTGAATGTGCTGCCAACGCGTGCGGGTCTCGTTCCTTTTACGTTGCATAAACCGTTGCTGGAACAACTCCAGACACTGTCAGGCGTATCCGTTTCTTCTGTGATTACAGCGCAGGACGGCACGGTATTTCGTGAAAATCTGCTCTTTACGCACCGTGGACTTTCAGGCCCGGCTGTTTTGCAAATTTCGAGTTTTTGGCAGCCTGGCGAATTTGTCAGCATTAATTTATTACCTGATATCGATCTGGACGTTTTCCTTAATGAGCAGCGTAGCGCGCACCCGAATCAGAGTCTGAAAAACACCCTTGCGATGCAGTTGCCAAAACGTCTGGTGGAATGCCTGCAAGCGTTAGGGCAAATCCCCGAGCTCTCTCTGAAGCAGCTCAACGCACGCGATCAACAACTGCTGGTGGAGACGTTAACAGAATGGCGCGTGCAGCCTAACGGCACTGAAGGATATCGTACGGCGGAAGTCACGCTGGGCGGCGTGGATACCAATGAGCTTTCCTCCCGCACGATGGAGGCGCGTAAGGTGCCAGGCCTCTACTTTATTGGGGAGGTGATGGACGTGACCGGCTGGCTGGGCGGGTATAATTTCCAGTGGGCGTGGTCAAGTGCCTGGGCCTGTGCGCAGGATTTGGCACCTGGTGAATGACAATAAAGTTGTATGCCAGACGCTAAAGTTGTATACATAATTTACAAATTGACAATAAAGTTGTATATTTAATTAGGGTGTCCTTCTTTATTCTTTATTGCCGGATCAAGGTTATATATCATGTATTTCCTGAGTTGCCATCATGGGTAGGGGGCGGCGTTTTACTTCCTACCGGGACTACGAAAAAGCCTTGAGTAAGGGGGTTGGTATCGGGCATGCTGAAAATTATCAACCCTGGTTTCGTGCACAGGATGTTAAATCAAATGGTAACCGCTCGGTTATTTTCGGCTTGACGACCCGCCGTAAACATCATTTTCTTTCTTCTATTGAAAGCGACTTTTTTTATCTGGCGGAATTCAACGACTCAGTCGTTGATATTCGTGAGCAATTTCCGCTGTTCCCTCTTAGCCTCACCCGGCAAATTGCAGAATACATTGGCGTACAACACCCTCTAGTCAAAGGCATTCCGGGCAAAGATTCATCAGTTTTACATGTCATGACTACCGATTTTGTTTTAACAATGAAGAAGGCGGATGGTAGTTTTCGCTATAAGGCCGTGGCAGTAAAACCAGATAAATTGATCACAGCTCGTGAGGCTGAAAAACTTGAGATTGAACGCCTGTTCTGGACGTTACTTGGTGTCGATTTCCAGATTTACGTTGGCTCAAAACAGAACAAAATTCAGAGTAACAACATCTGTTGGGCGACATCAGCAATCAGGATGGACCCTGATTACTATGAGTCTTTGCCTTATGATCATGTTTTAAGTGTGCTGCGCCCAGGCGACTACCCTGTTGATGAAATTCTGGACTTGCTTGCTGAAGTACTTCGTATCGAGAGAGATGAAGCGATGATTATGTTACAGGTCATCATAGCGAAAAAACTCATTAGGGTAGATTTGACTTACCCAATTATTGAAGTTGGTTTACTTAGAGTATTGAGCAATGCATATGACGTGAGGGCATCAGCAAATGAACATTGTTAGAAATACTGTATGGCGTATAGATAATTTCGAAGATATGACCGAGGGTTTATATCGGGTGCTGGAGTTTAACGTTGATCTGGATGTAGTTATTCTTTTTGAACTACAGAATAAAAGAATGAGTAAACCATTTGTTTTTTCTTTCAAAAAATTTTCGTTAATGGTGAAAGCCAGAGAGGTTATCAGCGCAGAATACGCAAACCCACCTTATATGTTCATTGATGAAAGTAAAATAAATGAAAGTTCAAGGGCGAAAAGAGATGAAAACTTCCAGTTGATTTATCCTCTGATAAGTAATTCTCAATTTCTCATTGAGTACGCCATGTTTCCTCGTTCAACTACAGTAAAAAAATATGCGAAGGAAAACAATACTGACCATCAAAAAATCAGGATGCTTTTAACGAAGTACTGGCGGTATGGCCAGGATCTATATGCGTTACTTCCTGCATATCCCAATAGTGGAGGAGCAGGAAAACAAAGAAAATCTGGGGGCATATCTTTAGGGAAAACAAAAGTAAACAGAGTATTACCGATGGAAAGAAATCAGCCTTTTATTCTCAGTGATACTGATAAAACCAATATGGTCAAATCGATCAAAAAACATCATCTCAAGGTTGGGGGACTCTCACTGGAGAAGACTTATGGAAAGTACATTAAACGCTATTTTCGACATGAGCTTGAGCGTGCTGATAAAGCGGGTATCCCTCCTTATATTCCTTCGAAGCGACAGTTTCGCTACTGGAAATTGAAGCTTATTTCCAGAAACGATGATATTACGTCGAAGTCGACGAAAACACAGTATCTACTGACTCAGAGAGCCCTCCTTGGAAGTGCTGCAAATAAAGAAACTTTACCGGGGGACGTTTTTGAAATTGATGCGACAGTTGCAGATGTACACCTCATATCGAGTTTAAATATGAGTAAAGTCATTGGGCGTCCGACCATTTATACGGTCATGGATCGGGCAACGAGAATGATTGTGGGTATGCATATCTCGCTTTACCACGCTTCCTGGCGGGCGGCCAGGCAAGCACTGGCCAATTGCTTTATGCCGAAGAAGGAATACTGTCGTCAGTTCGGTGTTAAAATTACGGAAAGAGAGTGGCCTTGTTCGCACATCCCACTTAAGCTGATGTGTGACAATGGGGAAATGATAGGCTTGAAGCCTCAGGACGTTGTCACGCCAATGACAGCTTTGGAATTTGCACCCAGCAACAGAGGAGACAGGAAAAGTATTGTTGAGAGTCGTTTTCACATTTTAAATCAGGAAGCGATTCACCCTTTGCTGGGAACAACACGTGGAGGGAAAATAGTGAGAGGAGAACCTAATCCCACCTCGAGAGCCTGTCTGACGCTAACAGAAGTCACCAAAACGTTGATCCTGGCAGTACTGGAACATAATCAGAGCATTTTTGAAGAGGTAGCATATATCAATCCACTTTTGATTGCGCATGATTTGAAAATGTCGCCGCTGAATAGCTGGAATATCAGTCTGAAATTTGGCCGTTTCAGTGCTCGCAAGAGCACTGAAGATGAAGTGATTTCGCGTTTATTACCACCTGAAAATGTCAGCATTACGCCACGTGGTATCCAGTACAATAACCTTTACTATGACTGCGATGAGGGACTGGCTTCTTCGGCTCGGGTTTTTGGGCACATTCCCTGTGAGGTTCGAATTGATGAAAACTGTGCTGATTATATCTATGTGCGTTTAGATAAGAACAGTGTGTTCACGAAACATTTTTTACTCGAAAAGCGCAATATTTTCTATGGACGGCCCCACATGGAGGCTGATGTGCTTGCCGACTGGATCGATTTACAAAAAGAATTGTCTCCGGTGACAATGAACTCCTTTGTTGTTGATGAACATTTAGAAGCATTAAATAAGAAGGGGCGTCTGCGTCTTGATGAATTAAAACCTCATAACAATAAAAGAACTAAAGGTATCAGGCAGAACAGAAAAGAGGAGATTGATGCGCTAAATGGTACCGCGGAGCAGGAAAAGAAAAAAGAATTTACGCTGCCTCCGGTAGAAAATGTTGTGCTTTTACCCGGACGAGAAGCAAAAGAAAAATGGCTGGCAACTAAGAAAAATACTTACGATCCGGAAGGATAAGCACAATGAAAAGCGTTATTGCCCATTACAGCGAAGCTGTCCTGCCTGAGCAACGTGGAAACCCGTTGATTGAAGCATTACCCGTACTACTGTCAGATCACGACGTGTTGCTGGCATTAAGTCATTTTCCTGAACTTGATGAGCACATACGGTGGGATGCCCCTGCCGTCGTCAGAGAACAATACGTTGATCGAATTAAACAATTTCGCTGTCCTCAGGAAAATTATATAGAATGCTATAAATATATTTCCAGGGCATTGAGAGACGGTTATTCTTCCCGTAATCCATTGAAAAGCAGTACTGTGCAATATCTGCATTATTACACGAACGAACGCCCGGATATTGAGCCGGTAGACGGTTATTTTCAGTCGTGTGCGGATACAGTTACTATTGTCGGGGTGAGTGGCTCTGGCAAAACTACTATGTTAGAGCAGGTTTTAGGTTATTTCCCGCAGGTTATTGAGCATGTTAATTACAAGGGGGCATTCCCTGGATTCAATAAGCAGGTCGTCTGGCTAAAAGTAAATTGCCCTTATAATGCCAGTGTTCGGGACTTGTGTGAGGCTATTCTAGGTGCTCTGGATAACGTGTTAGATTCCGGCGTCACTATTCCTGCAAGCAGAAATGGTTCGCTTGCACGGCAAATAGCACAGAAAATAAAATCTTCTTTCCTGGGTGTGCTCGTCATTGATGAGATGCAGAGGTTGAAATTTTCCCGGACAGGTGGTGAAAATACGTTAATTGATTTTCTTCATGAAATTGTTGATTCGCTGGGCGTGCCGCTGGTATTTTGCGGTAATCATCCATTTGATGAAACATTGACCAGAAAGCTACGTATAGCCAGACGCGCAGAGTCTGGTGGGTATATGAAAATTTCGTCGCCTGAGTATAATTCTTCCGACTGGCAGACATTTATCAATTATTTGTGGCCGCTGCAATGGACTAATGTTGAATCGCCTTTAACATCAGAACTCAATGAGAAACTGTTTATACTATCAAAAGGTAACATTGGTCTCGCTCAGGCTATATATAAAAGAGCACAAATGAAAGTGATTGGCAGCGGTAATGAAACGATAAATTGTGCTGTGCTTGCATCCTCAACCCCCCCATTATCCAGTAATTCCGAGGAATTTATTAATGAGTTAATACCAGGTACTCAGGGGAGAAAAAAATTACTAATATCAGATACACCAATGGTCGGTGAGCATCAATATCCATTTGAGCAAAAAATGTCTGTATCAGGGGGAAGAACTGTAGAAAAAAACTCCGTTATTCCTGGTGACTTTAACCGCCCACAACATGCTGAATTTTCGAAGGTCATTACAGGTGTCTTGAATAATTTAAATCACAGTCTTGTTCATATTGAACACTCTGGAGTGATTCGCTCTCTTGCTCAGGAGAGCTGTACTTATAGTCAGTTGAAAAGATATGGCCTGCTTTGTACCGATCCACTGAATGAATAATCTCCTATACTTTGCTTAGCATGAAGTACGGGACAGGTGTCGAAATGTTCATCATGACAGCGCTTCCTGAAGAAACACTCTATAGCCGGATTTGCCGGACATTAACCGTTTACGGTATGAGTCCAGCATCGTTATTAACTCTGATTTTTAACAGACCTGACGTCAGCATTCATCCCACACTTAATGCCGAACTGAACAAGATTGCTCATAATACCGTCGAATCAGGATCTGAACTTTGGGTTAAACAAACGCTTCTTCCGCTGTTTGCATGGGCATTACCTGGTTATCGTGCAGAACTGATGAATCTCGATACACCCTCGACAAAATTACTGAGAACGTGTCAGTTATCGAGCTTTGCTGAAAGACAAATGATGCTGCTTAAATTTTGTCCTGCTTGTGTTCGAGAAGATATCGCAAAATTTGGTGTATCTTACTGGCACCGGCAGCATCAAGTTTATGGTGTTTCATCATGCCATCGTCATCCGGTAAAACTTGAATACTGCAATGTCCCAGGGCAAACGCATATTAGATCTGGCTTATATCCACCCACAGGTTGTATTGCTCTACCTGCCAGCCCCACTGATGTTGAATTTGCAAGATTTGCGGATGAGATTATGAGAAATATTAGCAGGGGAAATATTAGCAGGGGAAATATTAGTCACCCTGAATACAGAACGGTTCTCACAGAAATGGGATTTAATTCCGTGAACGGGAATTTGAGAAAAAACATCCTTCTTCCAGAGCTCTACAAAATTGTCAGCAGGCTTGAAAATATCGATGGCGTGTTCCTTCCATCCTCTGTAACGGATTACCACTACTGGGGCACATTATTACATGATTCAGGGGCGCAGCATCCATCAAAACATCTTCTACTCTGTTACTGCCTTACTGTATTATCTGCATGGAATTATAAAGCCAGTCAGAAAAACAAAAAAACAACAGAAAATGGTGAGTTATTACTTTGTATTGACAGACTTTACAATGAGGGGCGTTCTTTTAGTGAAATAAGTCGACTGACGGGGAAGAGTCGGTGTTTTATTAAATCAGAGATTTATAAACGTCATGGTTTGGATGTTAAACGCAATAAGGTTATTAATCAAAACGTGATAAAAACTGTGCATGCTCTGGCTCAAAAGGGGTTTAGCAGAGCTGCAATAGGTCGTCATACGCAGGTATCTATCGGCAGCATAGAAATGATTATTTCTGTTACCCCCGGTCTGGTTGCCTGGCGGAAAAAATGTAAGAGCCAGTCTTTAAGACGACGCTACAAGTGCCAGATTTTAAGATATCTTTCTCAGAATCCAGATGTGCTCAGGCGTGATGTGAAAAAACATTGTATGGCTGCTTTTTACTGGTTGTATAATCATGAAAAAAGCTGGCTTGAAGAACATCTTCCTATAAAAGAAAAACCAGCACAGGTGCAAAAGGTTGACTGGCAGGAACGAGACAAACAGGTAGCACTAATACTACAGGAGGCTTTGTCACGCAGGTATTTATTGCAATCGCTAAGCGCGATTGATCAGCTAATCGGGGGGCATGGATGGTTGATAAAGAACAAAGATAAATTTCCAATAACTCTGGCATGGGTTAATTCTTTACAGAAAAAATGATGTTTTTTATATTTTATGGCCATATGAATAAAGGATGTCAACCAGTGATTTTCGAAGATGAACTTTTGCATAGTTTTCTTTTTAGGACTCAAAAGGTTTTTGGCTTTTCTGATTTCAGGAATGTTATTTCTAATGCAGGGTTGCTGAGGTTTGATATTTTCCCTCTGGCCGAAATGCTTGAACTCTATCGATGCTTTGATCAGCAATCATTGTATGATGTCATATCACGAACAGGTACGTATCTAGTTAATCGGTGCAGCTTTGATACGCCGAAGGATACGGTGTCAAAATTCTTTGTTATGCATAAGCAAACTCCTGAGTATAAAAGAAATCAACTCAGGAACTTGAAAAGAAAATATAATTTCCCCAGTGTTAATTTTTGTGTTTCATGTCTTGCAGAAGATGTCAGAGAGAAGGGAGTTGGGTACATAAGATATAGCTGGATTCGTCAGTTTTTTTGCCCCCGACATAAAATCTGTTTGCATAATAAAATTTTTAGTAATTATAGTGATACTGTTGTTTTTTTTAATGATATTACTTCAGGGAAGATCCCATCTTATACGTTTCAAAATCCAACTGATCATTTAAATTGCGCTGCTGATGTATTGAGTCATACTCCTGTTTTTTTAATGCCTTGTGTGTTCTCAAAACTTAAACCATGGGTTGAAAAAAACAAAAAAGAAATAGCAGAAAAAGCATATCGCTCTTTTGGGTTCAAATCTGCCTATGTATTTTTACCTGGTATTCAATATATTGTGGGTAATGAACTTCTTTTGAATAATTTATACACCACACTAATTAATGAAAACATAGCAGGATTTTATTTATTCTTAAAAGAAAACTTTGAAACAACATCTATGGAATTTCAGGATAAAACACATGGTTTTTTTGATGCTTGCGTGATGAAGACAATAAAACACTCCTGTCAGGTGTGCGAGCACACAAAAAAATATGACTGTACGAATCGATATATTATGTAGTTCTCTGAAGCACTAAACAGTATTCATCTAAAAATAAACGACCGGTCGAACTGTAAATAGACCCGTTTTAGCGACCCTGGCCCAAAATCCTGCGCCATTCAGAAACAGAATTCCGGCATGATGAACACTCCCTGAACGGAGGTGGTGCCGGGCCATTCACCACTCAGGTTTTAAATTCGTTAAACGCTTGCGTCCTTCTACATTTTGTAACGGGGCTTCAAGCTGTTTAAGGAACTCCAGGTAACGGGCATCATCAAGGAGGATGATGCCTTGACTAAGAATAATATTCTGCGCCTCATGCACAGCAGTATCAATAATGAAAGCGTTTCGACTTTTGTTCACCAGACTGGCGGCAGTGTCGATAACTATGAGTTCATCTTCGGCTACACGTATGCGGATCCTTTTATCGCGTGTGAGTTTGCAAACCTTATTCTTCATAGCGCCCTCCAGACAGCAACAAATTGCTATATCTCAGTAACAGACAGGATAACTGAATACCGACAGTCTACATCAGTGTGTCGCTGGTAAGGAAATGGGAGGCACCCGCTTGTGCCTCCTCGTCGCAAGCCTTGATGGAATAGCATGTCCACAAAAAGTTTTGGTTCTGAAATGGAATCACTTCCGCTGCAATGAGCTATGTTGTCGATATCACCGTAGGAAGTGGACTGACCCCACCCCGGTAGACGATCGATCCTGCCCTATAGTTTGAGCATAGCAACTGTCTTCGAGCCCGATTACGAAGCATGTTGGTGATACAACGGATCCCATGCTTCATTATTTTTCAGCATTGCGTTCAGGATGGTCAGTAGTTTTCTGATGCAGGCGGTCAGTGCAACCTTTTTGGGTTTCCCAGCGGCAACGAGGCGTGTATAGAACTCTTTAATTACTGGGTTGTGCCTCGTCCCGACCAGGGCTGACATATAGAGAGCTGTTCGGACGGAGGCTCGCCCTCCGAATACCGTTCGGCGACCGCGCATCGTGCCGGAATCCCTGTTTATTGGAGCAACCCCAATAAGCGCACTAATTTCACGTCGTGACAACGTTCCAAGTTCCGGAACCTCGGCCAGCAGCACGGCAACAGCCGCTGCACCAACACCTTTAACGGCGCTCAATAATGCAGATAATTCACTGAAATTTTTCGAAATATAGGCTGACATTTCAGCTTCTACACGAACCATTTCACTTTTCAATACCGAAATTATAAATCTGATACTTTCATGATTCTGAGGATGCGATGGATGCAACCTGTTCCGCTCAGCTGTAAGCATGATCGTTAATTGTCGGCGTCTGACCACCATTGCTGCCAGCAACTGCCTGTGAACATCAGGTAGCCTGGGCGCTTACGACGCGGCAACAGACGTTCGCGTCGTAAGTCTCTACAACAATAAATTCTTTAAACAATCACTTATCTGGTTTTGCGAATACTGATCATTGATGATACAAACGGCCGACCGGCCTGTTGAAGAACCTGTATATCGGAATGGCTCATCTGAAGCCGTATAATTTTTCTGAGGTTCATCAGGCGCGGAACTCATTGTGGCGCGATTCAGACGCCGGACAGATTTAAGTAAGCCAATGATATCGTCGAAAATCAGTGTTGCAAAAACGGGAGTGACCATAGATTCGATATCCAAACTGACCCCTTGATGAAAGACGTGCGTGAGGTTCTTGTTCGTTAAGCGGATACGTATATCCTGTACAAGGTTTGTCGCATTAAGGAGTCGTCAAGTAACATACTGTTTTATTTGTGATGTTACCTGACCATGCCGTTGTTCCAAAAAGCCTTCAAACGCCTGCGTTATCCCGTCTATGTTATTGCGCAGTGTGTTCGCGGGTATCTTGCCTGCGCAACCGGCAGCTTCATCATCCGCAGGGGGACGGGTTGTCGCCGGCAGAACAATTTTATCTGCTGGCTGCCTGAAAACAGGTTCCCGATTTTATTGTCTTCTCTCCCTTAATGCGACAGAGTCTAAATGTTAAAGGTAGTCATTAATAAAATGACAGTACCGCTGATCATTACATTCAGTGATATCAAGTAGTGTCGCCCATGACCCAAACCACAAAACATTGCAAATGATCCGCCCATCAACAATATCCCTGCCAGCACGTATAACGCATTTCCGGTATGACTCCATCCCCGCAAGCATAGCAACCCCGGCAATAGCATCGACCAGCCCGTTCTGCGCCAAGACAAGTGAGTGCGCTCTGGCTGTAAGCCAGGATCTCTTTTCATTATGGTTTCCCTTGCCAGAGCAGTATTCCCAGCAATATTGCGAGAATAATCATAAGTGTCGCCAAAATTACCAACGCACGGGTATAAGGTAAATTGCTTTCAATACGCATGGCATATTCATTCCGACGCCAGCGTTGCCAGGCCATATACCCCATGGTGGATGCGGCTAGCAGAAGCATGGTTGAGATGCCAATACGCAGGTCTGCTGAAGACTGTTGGGGAGAAAACTGCTCAATCCCGACAGCACCGGCCATCAGTGCCAGCGCAGTGCGTATCCAGGCGAGAAACGTTCGTTCGTTGGCGAGCGTAAAACGGTAATCGGGTGTTTTGCCAGCCAACCACCATTTTCCCTGTGGACCTAGGTGTGAATTATCCTGTTGACTCACGTTTGATCCTTTCTTTTATCAGCAATTCTTTAATCGACAGTCCGTTTGATGAGCAGTCACGCAGGTTGTGGCGTGTGACTTCCGTGCACAAAAACTCAATCATGAACAGTTGTGAAATGCGGGTGGCAATAGAGTCACCTTGATACGGCCCTGCACTGCCGCAAGTCGGCAGCCAAGCGTCTGCCAGCTCTGTCAGTGGTGACTGTGGACTGTGGGTAATAGCCAGACACTGTGCACCCACTTTTTTGGCCAGCCGGAAGGCATTAACCACTTCCGGTGTTTCCCCGAAGTGAGAAAATGCAACCACCAGGTCTTCAGGCTTCAGGTTGGCGAGTTTCAACGTCATGGTGAAGCGATCGGTATATGCTTCCGAATCAATGCCTAGGCGGTTCATTTTGTCGCGCGCTTCCATCGCCGACAGACCAGAGGCACCGAACCCCACGAACAGAACGCGGTTTGCAGCAAGAAATCGCTCCACCACAGGGTTAACCACTTTCATATCCAGCAGGTCTATGGTTTCCTTCATGGTGGTTTCCACCGTCATGGCAATCTTCTGAGCCACATCGTTGCGGGTATCGTCCAGGAATATATCCGGGGATGACGGCAACAGTTGTTCGCGTTCGTCCAACAACTCACGTTTGAGGGCTGCTTTTAGTTCCAGTAATCCGGTATAACCGATTTTTTTGCAAAAGCGCACGATAGTTGCTTCGCTAACCGACATGGCTTCGGCCAGCTTGCATACCGGCATCTGCGCCACTGTCGCGGGCTGCTCTAGAATAAACCGGGCAATATGCTGGTCAGTTTCACTGAGGCCACCCAGTACATTACTGATATAAACCCGCACATTTTCGCGATTAATACTCATCGCTTCACCTGACCTTATTGCATGAAAAATAAAGGGCATTATTTCAATCCTCAGCTCATACGTCCACCGTAAAACGCAGTCTCACCGTGAACGTCTGACTCTGACCTGGAGCAAGCCGCCGTATTCCACGTTTATTCTCTGTCTCACCATCAAAATCCGGAGCATCGGTCGTCCCGGCGAGCGGCTCAATACAGAGAATATCAGCACCAGGGACGCCCCAGAGTGCCAGCCAGTCATGTTCAGCCGTTTCAAGCGTCATGATGGTTTTTCCATCGGGTGAACAGACCCTGACCTGTCGTTGCTGACAGTCACCGAAATAAACGGCACCAGATCGAAATGATGACTCTGTCAGTGGAAAGGTCGTGGTTGTCTGTGTCTTACCGTCAGTAACCAGCATTCTGTTACGGGTCGGAAATGGCCCTCTGACCTCCTTCTCACCAAACTGAACATGCCAGCCTGATTCGCTGGCGACAGACAGTGCAAACCCAGGATGCCAGCCAATGGAGTACCAGAATGAGCGACTGTCATCATTAAAGACATGCTGTGACACACTGAGCCCGTCCGAATGCAACGTGAGCTGAAACTGAACCCGCCAGCACCATGGCCACGCACTGGTGGTTTCAGGTGTAGCCCGCGCCTCCAGCAGCAGATGGTTCATGCCTTGCTCAATGCAGGTAAACAGCTGACGTCGCAGAAAACCGTGTGCCGGTAACAACAGGAACTGCCCGTCCACCCGAATACCCTCATGGACAAGGGCACCGACGACAGGAAACAACTGTGTGGCCGAGTTATTCCAGACGTCTGGCTGCGGTTGCCATAACCATTCACGACCAGTGAGTTTATCCTGGATTCGGGATAACTCGCCGCCAGTAGTGTTCACTGCCACCTGATAGCGGTCATTCTCAAGCTGCCAGACGTTCATGGTTATTCTGTCCTCAGCAACAACCGAGTCTGATAAACTAGAGCCTTGTGCAGATCCCCTGTAAAGCCGGAATCAATCAGCGTGAAAATGTCCATTTCAGCCAGCAAATGTTCAGCAGGGAAGTGCTTCATTATCTCTTCCTGGGACAACCCCTGCTCTTTTGCGACACTAAGGACAAAACGCAATGCCTCTTCCACACCATGATGCTCATACTGATACACTTTCCCCTTCCACCGGGTCTCTCTGGTCCGGAGTTCGACAAAGGTCTGCTCACGCTCAGGCGTCAACCTGTCCAGTTCAAAGCGGGAGTAAAGTTCATGTGGTGAATCATGTAGCTGCATCAATCCTTTCATCGCACGGGCATAATGAAACGTACGTTCACTGTCGTGCAGGGGACACATCTGCTGTGGGTCAGATTTGAGATCGAATAGTTTATCCCCAAAACGCCACGGATTCAGGTAACTGTAGGTCGCTGGTATTTGCATGACCTGCGCCCCCTGGGTGAAATCAAAGCCGGGATGAATGTTAATGTTCTGGAGTTCGCTCACTTTGAACATACTGTCGATACGGGTTGGCATCAGGGTGTATTCGTATAAATTTCCCTTTACTTCCTCCCGCGGACAACGCATGTAAACGTAGTCACCATCGGTAATATTGATGTGGCCACCGAAGTAACCAAACATCGCATAATCCCTTATCGGGGTGTCATTTTCCACCGCAGGAAGCAGAGGTTTACCGGTCATTGATGGCGGACGTGGAACATCGAAATACTCCAGCAGGGTGGCCGGAATATCAACGGTCTGCGCCAGCGCGCTTCGGCGAACCCCTTCTGCTTGGCAGCGCGGATCGCGAATAAAGAACGGTGTGTTGGCGATTTCGTTGTACACCGGCATTATGTTCTTGCCCCACCACTGATGCTCTCCGAGCAGAAAACCGTGATCGGTGCAGACGATGAACAGCGTGTCCTCCCACAGATTCAGGGCTTTCAGTTTATCCATCACCTGCCCGAGATAGTCATCACACATGGTGATGAGTGCCTGGTAGAACTTCCTGACTTTATCATCATCTTTGCCGCCTGGCGCACCGCAGTAATAAGGCACCCAGCCGTCAAATTCATCAGGGGTACAGCCATACTGTACGAGGTATTTTTCCGGGACAAAGAAGGGTTCATGGGGATCGAAACATTCAATCTGCAGGAACCAGTTGTCCTGATGCTGGTTGGTTTCCAGGAACTCTATACCAGCACTGATGGTACGGTGAGTAAAATGTTCTTCCTGGGTTGGCATGGCCGCACGGTTGATAAGATCCTGGGTCATACGTCCACTGCGACGGCGCAGCGTCTCTTTATCTTCCATGCCCTGCCAGTTGATGGCTGGTTTCTCGACCTGACCTTTCCAGCAGTCTCCTTCCTGACCCCGGATAAACTCAAAAGTGGAGTAACGGGTATGGTAGGTCGCCCCACCATCACGCCAATAGTGTTTATGGTCGGTTACCATATGGGTATGGACACCAGCCTGCTTCAGTGCCTGGAACGTTGAGAAATCGAACGGCTCCAGCGGCCCCCAACTACGGTGTAAAAAGTTATAACGCCCGGTATGCATTTCGCGTCGTGCCGGCATACAGGGCATGCTGCCCACATAGAAGTTATCAAACTGAACAGACTCGCGGGCCAGCCGAGTAAAGTTGGGAGTGATGGCATCGCCCCCATAAGGGGCGAGATGGTTACGTGTCAGCGTATCAAACATCAGCATTACAGCTTTCATAAGACTTCTCTTCTTTATGAACCGATAAATTCTTCAACTTCATTTTTAATCAGGGTCACATGTGGCCCGTAGACTACCTGAACGCCTTCTCCACGGATAAATGCGCCACGACTGCCGAGTTGTTTAAAGGCATCCACTACTACGTTTTGCGGATTTTTAACCGTGATGCGAAGGCGGGTGGCGCAGCAATCCACATCAATAATATTGTCCCGACCACCCAGCGCCTGCACGATCCCCGCGGCACGCTCATTGCCACTGACGGTCGCAGCTGGAGTTTCATCGTCTGTTTCGTCTTCACGGCCCGGCGTTTTAAGCTGACGCCATTTGATAAGGAAGCGGAAAGAGAAGTAATACAGGCAGAACATCACGGCACCGATCGGAAGCATCAGCAGCCAGTTGGTTTTGGCATTGCCCTGAAGGACACCAAACAGAAGGAAGTCGATAAGTCCACCAGAGAAAGTCTGTCCGACAGTGATTTGCAGGATGTGTGTGAACATAAACGCCACACCGGTCAGCACAATGTGTACGCCATACAACAGCGGTGCGCAAAACATGAATGCAAATTCCAGTGGCTCTGTAATGCCGGTGACAAACGCTGTCAGCGCGGCGGACAACATCAGACTGGCGACTTTTTTCTTGTTTTCTGGACGAGCGGAATGGTAAATGGCCAGTGCCGCCCCTGGCAGACCAAACATGAAGTCTGCGAAGCGCCCTGCCATGAAACGGGACACACCGATGTAGTACTGGGTCACAGAAGGGTCTGCCAACTGAGCAAAGAAAATTTTCTGCGTCCCCTGCACCAGATGTCCGTTCACCATCTGCTCGCCACCCACACTGGTCAGCCAGAAAGGCAGATAGAACAGGTGATGGAGACCAAGAGGAATGAGGCATTTGAGGATCATGCCGTAGAACATGGTGCCGATATAGCCGGTCTTCTCAACCAGTCCACCCAGATGAGTAATGCTTGTCTGGATATGTGGCCAGACCCAGAACAAGGCCACACCGAGGAAGATTGCGAAGAAGGAGCTGACAATAGGCACAAAACGGGAGCCACTGAAAAAAGCCAGCAGGCTTGGCAGCTCGGTTTTCCCGAACCGCTTCTGAACCCAGAATGCCAGCAGGCCACTCATTATCCCGCCCATAACCCCTGTCTGCAGGGTGGTGATCCCCATAACGCTCGCCTGCCCAGCTGCGGCCAGGTTCTCCGTAGCAAGTGTCCCGGATAGCAGTAGTGAAGCGTTAATGGCCTTATTCATGACGATAAAACAAAGCACAGCCGCAAGACCGGCAGTCCCTTTGTCGCTGCGGGCCATACCGACCGCAATACCCACAGCAAACAGTAGCGAGAGATTATCGAAAACCACGCTGCCACACAGCTTCATGACGGTAAAAATCGCCTGAATCACCTCATTGTTGAGGGCAGGATATGTGGATATGGTAACCGGATTGGTGAAAACACCGCCGAATCCCAGAAGCAGACCTGCAGCAGGCAGGACGGCAATCGGCAGCATAAAAGATTTACCTAAGTTTTGTGCTCCGGCAAATAATTTGCTCATAAAGACCCCTGATGTTGGTGTTATGAAATTTATATTTCACAATATAATCATAAGAATGAAATATATGTTTCCATCCTTTTCGGTCAAAGTCAAAAAACATTGATAAAAAAGTGAACAATGTCACTAAATTTCATGTGTGATTTATTTAGGAGTAACCATGAAAAAAATTTGGTTCTGTTGCGTTAACAACAGTAAGGGCTCTGTCGCATTAACGGCGAACAGTCGTCAAAACCTGCACTGCCGTTTTTTAGGCAATCAGCAAATAAAATTTTTCCGCAGGTGATAATCCATCACCTTGCAGATGCTGATATTGCCCTTTGCTTATAATATGTATCAGTTCGATGCCTGCCAGGATGGCCTGTGCCCGGCGAAATGATTTAAACCCCAGCTTCGAGCAGGTCCAGCGTTTTATATTCCGGTGGTCCTGCTCAACCAAATTATTCAGGTATTTGCTCCGCCTGACAGTCATCATTTTTTCTTCTGGTTTACTGGCATTGAGCGTAGCCAGTGCCGCGGTGTTATCCCCACTTTTATCGATGGTCACAACCTCCGGCTCACCGTGATGGCGAATAGATTTGTGAAAAAAACGCAGTGCAGCTGCCGTATCCCGCTTAGCGGTCAGCAGGAAGTCGATAGTCTGGCTTGCCGTATCGACCGCACAGTACAAATATTTCCACTGTCCTTTGATTTTGATGTAGGTTTCATCCATGTGCCACCGGCGACCCATCTTGCGTTTATGCCGGTGAAAGACTTTACCCAGTGAAGAACCCAGCGGTGAAGTGTGGAATAGTCAACGACGATACCGCGTCCGACCATCATTTCCTCCATGTTGCGCAGGCACAGAGCACAGGCAAGAGACCCACGAACACACTGCGCAATAACATAGACGGGATAATGCAGGCGTTTGAAGGCTTTTTGGCTCAACGGTATGGTCAGGTAACATTACAAATAAAACAGTATGTTACCTTACGACTCCTTAATGCGACAAAACCAGATTTTGTGCCCCAGCGAACAGTTTACACATAAATACCTCTGGCATTATCAATGAGTAGTTTATAATTCACCACCAACATAAAATCATGAAATATTTATTTCTAATGTTAATAAGTAAAGTCAAAAACGGATACTGAAAAGTGATCAGTGTCACTATTTACTGATACAGAAACATGTCCGGAGGTTATATGAATCGTCCTTTTCATTTGATGGCTAAACCCGTCAGCTATCAATGCAATATCGCCTGTGATTACTGCTTTTACCTTGGAAAAAAGGGAGTGGTAAAACCCTGTAAAGAACAAAGACATATGGACGACGCAACGCTGGAAGCTTATGTACGTCAGTACATTGAAGCCAACCCGATGTCCGAGATCGAGTTCACTTGGCAGGGGGGAGAACCCACGCTGGCGGGAATCGAGTTCTACAAGAAAGCGCTCATGCTGCAACAGAAGTATGCAAGAGGCAAAACGATCACCAATAGCTTTCAGACCAATGGTGTACTTATCGACGATGAATGGGCTTCTTTTTTTGCCCAACATAAATTCCTTGTAGGCCTTTCTATCGATGGTCCAGAGTGGCTTCACGACCAATACCGTAAATCAAACAGCAATAAATCGGTATTTAATAAAGTCATCAGGGCTATGGATGCACTTCAACGACACCGAGTTGAAGTTAACGTATTAACCGTCGTCAATAACATCACAGCCAATCACCCTCTTGAAATATATAATTTTTTAACCCAGGAGCTGAAAGCCGAATTCATTCAGTTTATTCCGGCAGTGGAACAGCGCCCAGGTACTGAAAAGTTCGGTGAGCTCCTCTATCCGCAAACATTATCCGGAGGGGTGGTTACAGAGTGGTCCGTATCGGGAAAACAGTACGGTCATTTTATCAATACTATTTTTGACCATTGGGTCCGCCATGACGTTGGTCGCGTATTCGTTCAGCTATTCGACAACGCTCTGGCCGCCTGGGCTGGTGAACCCCCCTCGCTATGCGTTATGCGCTCCTCCTGCGGCAGAGGGCTTGTTGTCGAGCAAAATGGAGACGTCTATAGCTGCGATCATTATGTCTATCCCTCGCACCGACTGGGTAACTTACACCATGATAACCTGGTCCAGATGGCAAACAGCAAACAGCAGCGCAAATTTGGACTGGCAAAAAACCAGCTGTCAGTCGAATGCGAGCACTGTCAGTGGCGTTTTGCCTGCCAGGGAGGCTGCCCGAAGCACCGTATCCACAAAACGAGCGAACGCTGGCATAACCATTTATGTTCAGGATATAAGGCCATTTTCAGCCACATAGATCCCTATATGAAATTTATGGCACACCAATTAAAGCTACGCCTCCCCCCTGCTAACGTCATGCATACTGCAGCGACCATTGCGGCGACCCAAACAACCTTAAAGAAATAAAAGAAACTGAATGCTTCCTGCATAAGGTGTGACATATCCGACCTTATGTTCACGATAAGGTTGATTCATATTATTAAATGTAATATTTGATTCATGAGGTTTAAAAATAATGAAATAAAAATTACAAAGCAAGTTTTTCAATCATACACCTGTAATAGGTTCAGACACACTCAGAGAGTTCAATGTAATACATAAACTAATTATGCTCTTAAAAACAAGGAGAAACACATGAATAAAGTCCCCTCAACCCACAGTTCGTACCCGCTATCGTTGCCAGACAAACTGTTTCAACGAACCAAGATTACCGCTATTGGAGCGCTTGTCCTCGGGGCCATTGCAGCGACACCTTCTGCTCTTGCTACCTCGCACACGGCTTCGAATGAAAAAGATAATGTTCTGGTGATTTTGCTTGATGATGTCGGTTTTGCTGACCTCGGAGCTTTTGGATCAGAAATTAAAACCCCGAATATAGACGCCCTAGCCAGCTCGGGTGTCAGATATAATCAGTTCGATACGAAAGCCATGTGCTCACCATCAAGAGCGTCTCTGTTAACCGGTCGAAACAACCATAGGGTAAATATGGCTGACCTCCCTCCGAAAGGGAAACTGGCACCATCGCAAGATGTTCCGCTGGGTTCAGGGCCATCTAACAGTGGAGAAATACCGCTGAATGCGCAGAATATAGCGCAGGTCCTCAAGGCCGACGGATATTCAACTTATGCGTTTGGTAAATGGCATATGGCTCCTTTGTATAAAGACAATACAGAGCGGAATAAACCCTTTTACCCACGGCAACGCGGCTTTGACTATTTTTACGGTTTTCTAAGCGGCCACACAGATCAGTATCGTCCTGACCTGGTAGAAAATAATACTGTTTTACCAAAAGTTGAACAGCCGGTCGGCTACCATTTTTCTACCGATATAGTTAATCACGCTATTGATGTAATAGAAAAAGATGTAAAAAAACCTAAGCTTGTATACCTAGCATTCGGCGCCGCTCATGCACCTTATCAGGTACCTGACACCTTTATTGATCAATATAAAGGATTATACTCACAGGGCTGGGACGAACTACGGCGCCAACGTTATGAGCGCCAGATAAAAATGGGCATTATCCCTGCCAATACCAAATTACCGCCGCGGGAAAACGGCGATGCGGCCTGGAGTTCGTTGAACCCAACCGAAAAAAGGGTTTATTCAAAATTTATGGAGACTTACGCGGGTTTCCTCACCCATACAGATCATGAGATTGGTCGGGTAATTGATGCGCTTAAAAAAACTGGTCAGTACGATAATACAATGATCGTCTTTTTAACCGATAACGGCGCGGCTTCAGAAGGAGGCCCACATGGGGGGTTCCAAGTCGGCTATAATGATAAAACGCCGGTTGAGGAAATGGACAAACGTCTTGACGAAGCCGGTAGCGCTTCAACATATATGCTGTATCAGCGTCCTTGGGCCTATGCCGGTAGCACTCCGTTCCGCAGATATAAGCTCTGGTCACATTTAGGTGGAGTCAGGACGCCATTAATTATTTCCTGGCCTCAGCATATTAACAACCCAGGGGCTATCCGACATCAATATGTCAACATCATCGATTTGGCACCGACTATTTTACAGGCAACCGGAACCAAATTCTCTGCATCCGTTGATGGCTTGGAGCAACTACCAGTTGACGGGAAATCCATACTTGCTACCTTAAATTCCGATACGGCGAAAACTCGCGATATCCAGTACTTTGAGTTACGTGGACAACGCGCTATCGCTTGGGGGAAATGGCGCGCAGTCGCCATGCATGAAGTAAACACCGACTTTTCTCAGGACAAATGGGAATTGTTTGATACAGAAAATGACTTTTCCGAATCCACTGATTTGGCAAGCCAGCACCCGGAAATCCTGTCAAAAATGAAGGAATTGTGGCAACAAGAGGCAGAAAAATACAGTCAGCCAGTGGCATTTCAGCCTGATCCCACTCTTTATAAAAACAACAGCATGCAGGATGGCATCGTAAAGTGATGTCATTAAATCTTACTATAACGCTGTAACTGCAATAATAAGGGGCGACTCGTAAATTTCGTTCATTTTACAGAAGCCCCATTTACTATACGGCACGTACTTAACTTGTGCAGTAAAGATGATTAGCCCCCTTTCCTGCTGTGCATCAGATTGGTTCTAAAAATGGCAGATAATAATATGGGCACTGTTGCAAAGATCGCAGCGCTGATAAACTTTGCTGCCATTCTCACCAGTGACGCTACTCATGAACGTATTCAAGGACCGACATTTCAGTCGTGACATTATCCTGTTGGCAGTACTCATCCTCATCGGCTTCTGCGCTGTAACACGCAACACGGGGCTGGCTCTGGCCACTCAGGCGTTCATAAATATTGGATCGTGTCACCAACAGTGCCTGCGTTCTTCGAATGAGGAGATATCCTATCGGTGTTAGCATTGCTGCGGCCTTTTTAGTTTTTTATCTCTTTTCAATCATATCAACAACGTAGAGTAATTCGCCATCACTCAGGCAGATACCGACTTTGTCTGCCAGTAGGGCATTGGCTTTCTGATAAATGTAGAATATCTCACTGTCTATGATTTCCTGACGGTTTTGCTTGCTGTACTCAATAGTTTCATTACGCAGTGAACGCTCTAGCGCCATACAGATATGTACGCAAATGTTCAGTAAATTAGGGCCGAAATCATCCAGTTCACGCAACTCCTTCAGTCTACAGATAAAGGACATCACAATCGGGACGATCTTCCTCGGGTTCAGGAAAACCAGGAAATCCTGCAAATACTCTTCGGCAAGTTTGGTCAGCGTCACTGGCGTTTCCTGCGTCTGGTGAGACGGGTATTTCCCGCCGATAATGCTCTGGAAGGCCAGTTCTCCTTTGGGAGAAAAGAAGTCGGACAGGGGAATATGTGTGACATTGAGCTGGGGATCGATCACCCCTACAGAAAGAAGTATCTGGTATTCGGTCAGCAACTGGTGCTTGTCCCGCAGCACATCTTCAACTGACAGGTTAATGATATGAATATCTTTTCTGTCCATATCATCCAGCACAGATCGCAGGAACCCCTGCAGTTTTTTTGCGATCCCTTCACCAGTGGAGCAGATGGACAAAATGGCCTGCGGGCGCTCACTGGGTGTTAGATAATCCGGTTTATTGGCACCGTATCCCCTGAAATGCTGAAGGCTGAGGTGGATTTCATTGAGGTCGGCATTCAGGATCATGGTGCGGCGGAGTGCCTCAATGACCAGTGGCGTGGAGACCATGTCGAGTGTGCGGACTGGGATGTTACAGTCCTGGGTTATAATCTCGCCGGCCTGAGACAGCGACCCCATATCAACTAGCAAAAGAAACCCGAGGGTATCCATGGTGGACATCACAGTCTTTTTGATTTCTTCAATAGCCTGATTGGGTCTGATATCCAGCGGCATGTTTACTGCGGAAATGTTCGTTTCCCCAATTAGCTTTTTCGCGATATCCACCATGTTACTGGCGATCATATCACCGTGTGTGGCCACAATAACATGTACCATCTTCCCACGTTCGTGAACGACCAGGGAAGCCAGTAAGATCGTCAGGTAAGCGACCTCGTCATCACTGATAGCAATATCAAATTCTTCTTGCAGACGTTTTTTAATCGTCAGCGCGGAGTCATACTCTTCAAACATGCGCGTTTCATAACTCCGGGTCCATGAATTAATGCGATGAACACTAGGGTTCTCAATGATGTTCTGGAGATGATAACCTAGGAATAGTTTGAATTTCTGCCCCAACCCCTTACCAAGTTGCAGTGAAACTTCATTTTGAATGGCTTCACAGAAATCCATGGTTCTCTTACTTATGCCATGATCGAGGTCTTGCTGGCTTTTGGGTATGGTAAAGGATAGATAATTATTGATCTCCGAAGTTATATAGCGACCAACCTCTTTGTCATTCAGTTTTTGCTCAAGAACAAAATGCATCTTGTTATCAATGAAATCGTAGACCTTAAACGGGGTGTCGTGCTTATTCAGGTCCTGGTAGCAATGATTAGAAACGGCGTAATAAGGGTAATCTGGTGACACGAAGATTTTATCGCCGATGGCATGTTGTAGCCGCGCCTGATAATCACTGTCGCGGTTGAGGTTGAATATTCCTACTTTGGTCTTTAGGTCGAGATGATAAAAGTTGATGGAGATACTGTCATCGTCATCCATTTTCTCAATAAAGAAATTCGCGCAGACCGACTGAATGGTGGATTTTAATTTACCGACGTTACCTGTGAACGAAGAGCCGATGATCGCTTTGGCACTGTCAAGATCGATGCTGATGGCACAATTAATGCGTTTTGACTCGATCTCAAACAGGAATTTCAGCATTTCAGCTTGGTCTTCCGGCGAACGCTCGGACAAGCTGGGGAGATTGATGGTGATTGGTATCCTCCGTAAAAAGGTCGACAGAAGAGCTGAACCTGGTTCTTCCGTGGTGGCGCAGACCAGCAGAATTTCGGACTTCTTACTACGCTGGGTTTCTCCAAGGCACCCGTAAGTCCCGGTATCCATGAAATAAAAAATCATTTCCTGGCCTTCTGGTGGCAGACGATGCACTTCATCCAGAAATAACATGCCGCCATTCGCCTCGCTGATCAGACCTGGTTTATCCCTGTCCGCGCCGGTAAAAGCCCCCCGAGCATGACCAAAAATATGGGAGACCAATAGTTGAGGATTACTCGCGTAATCTGCGCAGTTAAATACAATGAATGGTGCATCTTGCTCAAGCTGCTGCATATGCACTGCATGTTTATACATAAGGCTAGCAAACAGGCTTTTTCCCACTCCAGTATCACCGGTTATAAGAGTATGCAGACCCTTTGGTGGATACATCACCGCTGCTTTTGCCTGATTGATTTGATTTTTTAGGCTGCCGTTATAACCCAGTAAATACTGAAATGGTTCTTTATTAACTTCAGCCGTATTATTAACCTTTAAGGTAATGGTTTCCCTAGTACGATATAATACTGGACGGGTGGCGAATTTTTCAATTACACCTTCTTTAGCTAACAGGTTAAGATAATTACTGACATTCGCCCGCGATATATTTGTCTGCTCGGATATCTGATCTGTTGTCACCCCAGCAGCATTTATCTGACAAAGTTCGTGAACTTTTTGTAGAATCCTATCTTTTCTGTTCATCTTAATCTGCATTCATTCAATACCCGATGCTCATACTCTACATGTTTTTTATTTTTTAACTGTGATCCTCATCTTTCATCCATATCATAAATTTTATAATATGATTAAAAATACAGACGGTTCAATTATTTCTCTGGTTGTTCTGGACATTCAGGTTATGCATTCAGCCACTTAGAGCTTGGGAGGATTCTTCTGATGAGGCTTGAAGTAAAATTATGGCGTTGTAGGGAACGTTCACCAATTGTGAGTATTGCTTATGATTTGCCAATCAACCCATTAGATACTTGGCCAGCTTGATGTTAATCGTCAATGACGATGAACTACTTTTTAGTATTGATATGCTCGAAAAAGCATGGGCATGGATTGTTAGGCGTCGGAAAGGCCTCCCCGACGCCTGGGGAGGGTTAAGCCAACACTTCAGCCAAGTCTTTCTCCATGATCTGCCATGCCTCGCTGATATTTTCTGCATGACCAAACAAACCGCTAGAACCGACAATCAATACCTCTGCACCTGCGTCAACCAGCGCTGCATAAGTCATTTTATTGCAAGAACCATCGACCTCAACTAAATACCCCAGCTGATTCTGCTGACGGTATTCTGCAAAAATAGTTATTTTCTTCAGCATTGCAGGGATGAACGACTGACCGGCAAACCCTGGATCGACGGTCATAATGGTCACCTTATCCACACGGTCAAGATACAAGGTTACTGCTTCAAGCGGTGTTTCCGGATTCACCACCAGTCCGCACTGCATTCCCTTTGCCCGAATAGTTTCAATCAGACGAAATGCTTGGCCGTTGGCTGTTTCGGCATGGAAACTGATCATGGTTGCTCCCGCATCAGCCAAAGTACATACATAATCCTGCGGGTTAGTCACCATCAGATGGCAATCAATCGGAGCATTCGCCACTCGCTTAAGCTGTGAGACAAAAAAGGGTGACAGCGTCAGGTTGGGAACAAAGTGACCATCCATGATGTCGACATGGAAATAACCAATTTTGTCGTTAAGAAAACTCACTTGTTCTTCGAGGCGTAATAAATCCATGCACATTAAAGAAGGTGCAATCAAAAGGTTTTGCATTATATTACTCCCTAGTGATCATCATACCTTTACAGGTAAATTCGCTACGATGGTGGAATGTGTTAAAAAGATCTACAACATTATCGATTTCAACTTGATGAGAAATTAAGTCATTGACCTGCAATTTTCCTCTACTGATAGCATTTGCGGCATCAACCCATTCATCGTGTGGCATTTGTTTATAAACGGAGTTATAAACACTGGCGATAATCAGTTCTTTGCGCATTGCTTTGTCATAAACATCACGGGGTATTTGCATATCGTCATGGGGATTTCCCATTAACATGACTTTGCCGTAAACGCGGCAAGTCAGCAGAGCCTGTGCTAATCCTGTGCGTGAACCACTACCTTCGATCGTAATGTGCGCCCCAAAACCCCCCGTGTTTTGCAATACCCACTCAACCGCATCTTGTTCAGTGGCAAGACAGACATGCTCAAAACCCAATTGGCGACAGAATTCGATTTTTTTCGCATCAATATCAATCAGCATGACCTTTTGAGCACCCTGAAGCTTTGCCCAGCGTGCCGCCATCAGCCCAATCGGGCCAGCGCCAAAAATAGCAATATTGTCATTAAGATCCGGCTTAGCGCGACGAATCACATGCAAAGCAATTGTTGCCGGTTCAAGCATTGCTGCGGCGGTGTAGCTGACGTGATCTGGAAATTCGACCAGATTAAATTCCGGTACCGTTAAATATTCACTAAAACCACCGTCGCGGCGGGACCCGTAAGAGCTATAGTTAAGGCACCGAGGATAGTGATGCTGCTGACAAAATTCACACGTCTTACACGGCACAATTGGAAATACGGCCATCCTTTTGCCAATTAATTCCGGGTTGCCGCCCGGACCGACCGCTTCAACGCGGCCGGCAAATTCATGTCCCAGCACGCGTGGAAAACCTAGTGTCCCAGTTTGATATGCTCTTGGAATATCCGAGCCGCACACGCCTGAAGCCATAATTTTAAGCAGTACTTCACCTTCAGCGGGTATTGGAATTGCGCGTTCCTGTAATTCAAGATGGCCAATGGCTGTTAATGCAACGACTTTCATTATGCTTTTCCTTCTTTCAGTGGTGATTATTCCAGGTTGGCATGATTAAGTTTCACATCTGCAAACGATAATTTCCTGATCGCCATAATCTCGAGGCAGATAAGATCGCCAAACAGAACCAGAGATTGTTCAAATAATGTGGTCATCGGCTGGATTGAACTATGTTTCCCTTCCCCGCCTTTTGATCCACAGTGAAAATCAACCACTACATCCGAGAGTTGGGCAATCGAGCTAGTCGGACTCGATGTCAGATGAATAATTTTTGCGTTATAGCGTTTGGCACAAACAGCAATATGTTTTGGGTAAATTGATTCTCCAGAACCGGATCCCACGACCAGAACATCCCGGGGGCCAATCGGTGGCTCGTTCACCGCGCCGACTACACAGGCATTGATACCCAAGTGATTGAGTCGTTTTACGGTCATTTCCAGAGCGAGTAAAACGCGTCCCACGCCAACGAAGAACACTTTTTCGGCCTGCAATAAGACCGAGATATAGGCCGAAATTTGCTGCTCACTCAGTCCGTTCAGTACCTTTGAGTATTCATTTCCTGTAATTCTGACGTTTTCTCTGAAATTCGCTGTATCCATTTACATCACCATCATGCCTTTGCAGTAAGGAACTTTGTTTTCGCGAATCAGATCAATTAAGTCAGATAATTGCGCCATGGGAACAGCATGAGTAATTAGGTCGCTGACTTTGAGCTTGCCAGACTGAATGGCTGCAGCAGTATCTTTCCATTCATCATGTGGATGCTGGGAATAAATGGAGTTAAAGACCCCGAGGATCTGTGCCTCTTTTCGCATAAATTTGTCATAAGCTTCACGTGGAATGCTAATATCAGCGTGGGGATTGCCCAGCATTAATACTTTTCCAAATACCCGGCAAGACAGCAGTGCATTAATGAAACCAGTGGATGACCCGCTGCCCTCAATACATACATCAGCCCCATAACCATCGGTATGCAGCATAACCCACTCAACAGGATCTATCTGGCTTGCATTACAGATATCGGTAAAACCAAGCGAATGGCAAAACTCGATTTTTTTCTCATCGATATCAATCAGCAATACTTTTTTAGCCCCGTAGAGAGCGGCCCAGCGGGCAATCATTATCCCGATAGGACCAGTTCCGTAGATTACCACGGTATCATTAAGATCTAGATGCGCGCGCCGCATAACGTGTAATCCTACGACAGCCGGTTCGAGCATTGCGGCTTCGCGCAAGTCAGCATCATCATTCAATAATACGAGATTAAATTCTGGAACGGTCACATACTCGCTGAAGCCACCGTCCTGGCGCGAGCCAAAATAACTATAATGGGTACATTTAGCATAATGACGCTCTTTACAAAAATCGCACTTATTGCACGGAATCAGCGGGAAAATAGCTGCTTTCCGACCAATTAATTCTTTTTTAACTCCTGTGCCAGTTGCAACAATCTGACCTGAAAATTCGTGACCAAGAACGATAGGATAATGATAAGGACCATTGACAAATGCTCTTGGAATATCAGAGCCGCAAATACCAGCAGCGCCAACTTTAAGTAAAACCTCTCCTATGCCTGGTTCAGGAATAGGCCGATCCTGCAACTCGAATTTACCGAGTTCCGTTAAGGATAACACTTTCATATTTTTCCCTCACAGACCAGTGCCAGTTGGCACTGGTATTAATGGTTTGTCAATTATTTTGCTACGGGTACCGCCAGCACCCCTAAATAAGAGGTGATAATGCCAACTATAAAGATGATAGCTATGACCGTATTAGGTTTCATCTTCTTATTAACCATTTTCAGTATCCCTAATGTGATCACTAAGGGAATTAACGATGGTAATAAAGTGTTTAAAATATCCTGAAATATTACGGTTACACCATTTAAGTTAATAGAGGCCGGTGTGATTATATTCACCCTAGAAGCGGCCATACCACCTACTACCATCAGCCCAATAAGTCCGAAGGCATCAGTTAATTTATCCATCAAACCTTTTTTTAGAATGTCGAGAATAACTGTTCTACCTTTACGATAGCCGAGGAAGAACATGTTTAGGCTACAAAATATCATGATGAACTTATAAACAACTTCAAACAGGATTGGTCCAGCTATATTTCCCTGAATGGCAAGATTACAGGCTATCGCTGCCAGAATAGAGTAAACAATAGCCTGAAGAGTATCGCCAATACCAGCGACTGGTCCCATCAGTCCTGAACGCAGAGACGTGATGGCTTCCGGCGGTAGTTGAGCGCCATTTGCTCGTTGTTCTTCCATGGCAACGGAGACTCCGGTGATCACATGCCCACAAAATGACGGCTCTGTATTAAAAAAGTTTAGGTATTTCTTTAATTCCTGTACTTGTTTGGCTTTGTCATTTGGGTACAGTTTACGAATAACTGGAACCATCGCACTGGTCTGCCCGAGTGCCTGTAAGCGTTCATAGTTATAACAGGTTTCGGAGGAATAGTTTAAAGCCCATGTTTTCAACAACTCTTTACGGGTAAGCGTCGTAGCACCTTGGGTTTCTTTAAGCGGAACATCACGCTGCGTTTGATATGTAGACATGACAATACCTCCCTTATTCCTTAATAGACACTTTTTGATCAGCGTTAATATTCATAATCACTGCGGCAATCACCGCAAAGACGGCAATGGCCATAATCCCGAGGTTCAGATAGGCTACTAAAAAGAAGCCTAGGAAGAAAAATGGCATCAGCCGTTTTTTCCCAAGGAATGAGACCAGCATAGCAATACCGAGTGCAGGCATAATACCGCCAATAACTTCAAACGCATTAACTAAGCTTTGTGGGATCATCGCCAGCATGTTTTTCATAAATTCGGCGCCAAAGTAAACCATGCAAAATGCAGGTATCCCCACTAGCACCATATTTACAAAGAATGAGGGGATATAGTTCATCATTCGCATGCCGGTGATATTGCCACGATCAAGCATCGCTTCAGCTTTGTGAACCCATAAGGCGTTAAAACACATTGATGCCTGGAAAGTTAAAATACCCAGTAGAGAGAATGGCACAGCAAATACTACAGCAGTTGAAGGCGCTGCCCCACTCAGAATAGTCATAGCAGTACCAAACACAGATGCAACAGGAAGGTTACCCGGCATTGTGCCGCCCACGGTCATCCAACCGAGATAAGCAAGGTTAATATAAGCTGCCGCTTTCATCCCTTCTATAGGGGAATCAAGTGCAAGGGCGACAAGAAATCCTGATATAATGGGATAAAGCCACGACCGGGTCAGCAAGTGGCTAACCCACCAGTTGCTAAGGATAGCAATCAGGGCGACTAAAATAGCTGAAATTAGCATAATAAATTATCCTTTATATTTTTCGGGAACATCTTTGCTATTGTGCCTATGTGTTGTTATAAATAAGGCATTAATTCCATTGGTGCGTCGCTGGGTAATACTCTTATATTAATGGATAACCCTAATTTATCTATTTCCCTGAACGCTGTACGCTCACTCTCTGATGCAGCCAGGTTGCGATACAGGCGCGAACGTTTTTCATTTACCCCCATCCCGCCAACAATTAATTCGTTAAAACTGACACCGCGTTGTATCAAGGACAGTACCGGTACTGGGCTTTTTACAAGGATAATAATATTGTCATCATTCCCATCATTTTTAATGTCGCTGAGCACTTCTGTTGCCTGCTCGATGTTATAAATTTTCAACGTCATATGATTAGGCACAGCCATCTCCAGAACTGAGATCATAAAATCATCGTTCACCAATTCATCATCAACTATAATAATTTTAGAAGCGTTGATATGTTTTACCCAGCCAGTCATTACCTGACCGTGGATTAATCTATCATCAATGCGAAGTAGGGAAATTGTAGACATTTTCTGACCTCTCGATCTCATAGTGATTTAATTGAGTTTTGCCCTGAAATAACAGCAATATCAGCGAGTTCGTCAAGAGTTGAACATTCTTGACGTTCCAGAAAGATATTCACTAGCACAGGAATATTTACACCTGCGATAATTTTTGTATTTTTCCTATGCTTGATAAAGTAAGTGGCTGCATTAAAAGGGCTGCCCGAAAACATATCGACCACGAACAATACAGGCATCTCTTCTGCTAAGAAATCCACAATATTTTTCATTTTTAAGATAAGCGTTTCGACATTTTCCCCGGGCATAAAGTCCAGCGTCCTGACGTTGTCATATCGCCCGACAAGCATAGAGGTTGTCTCAATCAGTTCGTTTGCCAACTTTCCGTGTGTTGCCACAATAACCGTACAATCCATCTTACTGCCCCCTTAATATTCTTCACTCTGCCTGGCTCACCAGATTTATGACCTGTGGATAACGATGCTGCACGTATCTTGTTATGCATGATTTGTGCCATTATTTTAATTTTCATATATATCAATTATATAAAAGACAGTGTTTCGCAGGGTGCAGTGTGTATTATTTAAAGCAGTCACTGTGTTTCGACTATTCTGTATCGCTGACCCGAGCGCAAAATCAGTGCTAAATCAGAGATCTTCGTCATTGCGGAGACTTTGGATGAATTCAGCCGGAGCCATGTCATTTAATGATGAATGCTCCTGCTCATGATTATATTCTCTGCACCAGTTGTTGAGTTTGTCCTGAGCATCTTCCAGTGACAGGAACCCATGGATGTTCAGGTAATTGTCCATGAAACGACGTAGCAGAGTCACTCACATTGCAGGCGTGCTATATCCAATGACTTCGAGCTTAAATTCTGGTGAAAACTGTTGGTTATTTTTTTGTGTCATTTGTTACCCCAGTGTTTATCGCGACGTTATTAGCTGACTCGTGCGGTGCCTTGGATTAGTAAACTACTGCCACATGGGGTACGCTCGCATCGCATTATCGGTCTTTGTCCAAAAACTAAGTCACCAGGGGACTCACGGATTGGATAGTCGGGGGATGTCAATGATCCACCCGGGCGGTGGCATGATGTGCTAGTCATCGCTTCGGTGAGTCCATTTTTAAAAATACCTCTCGCTATACTCCCTGAAGTACAGCACCTGTCTGACCCTTTTGCGTCCTCGCCGGAAAGCAGCAGTGCACTACTGTTTGACGTGATCGTAGATTGTTGACTGCGATAAAAAATTAGGCATGCGGGATCTGTTCCATTCAGTCGATGATCACGCAATTTGAATAGTCTCTGCTGATTTTCGGTGGAAATAATGTACTGGAAATGAGTGTTAGTGGAACAAGCTTCAGCGCGGCATGCCAATCTCGAGTGATCCGCAAAACTCGGCGTTGCTCTAGTTCTCCTGTCTAGACAGGAAAATGTTTTCGCAGATTAAACACCGTTTTAGAAATGTGAAACACTGATACGAAAGGTGAAACACTTTAATTTAATTAACTGAATTTAAATGTTTTTATTTTTATGGCACTCGTATTGCATTAAGCAGCATTGAACGAAATTCTTTCCCGGAACTTGATTTTCTGCGGGGGGTTTTGAAGATACTTCGGGCAGTCCGGACGGGTTGAAAAATTAGTTTACACCAATTTGGCTCAGCACAGGTAAGCGTATGCCTTTCAAAGGAATGATATTTGATTTAAATGGCACCCCAGCTGATTCACTGGGAGCAGTTGAGCCAACATGGGGAGTCAGGGCAGACAGTCAAGGTCTGGACAAGGCGGCGGTGCAACATTTCAAGCATAGTAAACCGATCCTCAGAATGCTCAGGTATTTCATGCCGGAGGCTAGCAGCGAAAAGATCTCGAATAAATTTGCGCAGCATGAAGCCTGTGAAACCAGCCATACGGACGGCATCACATCGATCCCTGACACCGTAGGGTTTCACAGTCACCTGAACCCGCTTTCATTTCCCTGGCCAATCGTTACTTCCGATTTGCTGAAAGTAGCGGCCGCATGGATCAGACAAATCGGTCAGTCTTTTTCCAGCGTGCTGATCGCCAGGAAAAACATTCAACAAGCGAAATCCGGCCAGCCCCTACAGGCTGGCCATCATCAGGTAAATTAGTACCATGGTCAGTGTCCGTAAAGATGAGGTCGTGTCTTTAAATCATTTCTATTATTGCCTTCTGATTGCCCTGAAAATCAGGGTCCGGCGTTATCCGGGAGAGACAAAATCAGCCAGGAAAAAATACATTGAAAGATGGCTTCGTTCCGCCCAGAAAAGAAAACTGTTCAGCAGTGTAATTTTTCCTGAGGTGTTGTGGTTATTGGATGAGATATCAAAAGGACAGTTCAATCCTGAACGGTTTGAATACACTATCGAACGAATTTATCTCCTTTCACTGGAAATGATGACGGACTGAGCCTAGTGCAGGTTTGCTTTCCCGTAGAAATATCTCCACGTATTACTGAAAAAGGTCTGATTTATGAACAGTTTTGAAAGGTTGAGCGCGCTTTCCTCGATTGTGGTGGACAGTGGTGACATTGAGTATGTGCTGAAATATCAACCTGTGGATGCAACAACCAATCCTTCTCTCATTTACAAAGCTGCTTGCCTGCCGATCTACGCTTCACTTATTCCTGAAGCTATCAAAGCCTGCCTGGCAGCAAGTGTGCCTCATGGGCAGCGACTGTCAGCCATCTGCGATCACCTTTCCATTCTGATCGGGAAACAGATTGAGGCTCATATTCCCGGTGTTATTTCGACAGAGGTTGATGCCCGTTTATCCTATGACACCGACGCCTGTGTGAAGAAAGCGCGCGAGCTTATTGCGCTGTATAAGTCGTACGGTGTGAGTAAAAATAAGGTGCTGATTAAACTAGCTTCGACTTGGGAAGGGATCCGAGCGGCTGAGGTGCTGGAAAAAGAAGGGATCCGCTGTAATCTCACCCTGCTGTTCTCGTTTGCTCAGGCTAAAGCCTGTGCGGATGCCGGCGTCACGTTAATTTCACCTTTTGTAGGGCGTATAACTGACTGGTATAAAGCAAAACAACCTGAAGTACTTTACCACTGCGATCCGGGAGTGGACTCTGTCCGTAATATCTATCACTACTACAAACAGCACGGTTACCAGACCATTGTCATGGGGGCGAGTTTCAGAACCCCTGAACAGGTACTTGCCCTGGCTGGATGTGACAAACTGACCGTGTCACCAGCAGTACTGCAGCAACTGGTTAACAGCGATCTTCCGGTCAGCCGGGCGTTGGCATTCAGCGGAAGCGTGAGCGGGAAACCAGAAAAAATGACCGAAAGCGCGTTCCGCTGGGAGCATAACAGTGATCCGATGGCCGTTGAAAAGTTGACTGAAGGTATTCGCCTGTTTGCTGCTGACCAGCAAAAACTTGAGGAAATGATTGTCGATTATCTATGAGGCCGTTCCCGGAAACAAACGAATCGGGGATATCTGACGAAATAAGAAGTACATACTGATCGCACTTCCTATTTTCAACCGGGTGGTATTCGCCGTCACCACCCGGCACCATTTATTATTTTTCCATGTATTACTTCATTGCTAACTTAATCCATACATAGCCAAGGCTCAGCCCGATACCTTTAAGGGGGGTATTCCAGTTTATGGATACCGATGTCTGCTCTCCGTCACGGTCATGAAACGTTTTCTTCGACGCACTCAGCCCTACTGAACCAAACGTATCCCCCAGACGTTGAGTCAGGGATCGCTGCAATTCGTTGCGGGTGCGGCCACTGACCACGGTCGTAGTTACCACACCGTCATCCGTAATGGTGATGTCGTCGTCATCCTCATCTTCCTCACTTCTCAGCGCATAGGCATCACTGAATGACCAGTAACCACCGGAGGTATTGTGAAGCGCTGATACGGCGAGGGTGGAATCTGTTTCTGCTATTGTTTTTGAGTAACGTGCCCGCCAAGACTGCCCGGAATCGATCCCTTCTTTATCATCTCCGGTAATTGCTGCACGATCTGATTTTGTATATGTAAGGTCCACAGACACAGCCCCGAGGATCCCCATCAGGGCTCCTAACCCGATACTTCCTGCCTGATTTCCTGACTCTTGAGCATACCGCCATAGACCGTCATATCATGGGGTAAACCATAAATCAGGGTTCCCAGAACAAACTCGGGCTCACGGGAGTCTGTCCCAGTGCTGCGCAACTTCCCCCGGCCACGGCATAGCGTAACTGGCCTTGCCTTTGCATTACTGCTACCGCGGAGTTGCCCTGAATAAACATGTGTTCTTTTCCGTCTGACTCCTGGACGGTAACGTAGAAATCCCCGCTCTGGGACGATGCGGGGATATCTGTAATCGTGAACGGCCCTGGGGCAACGGTTGTCTGGTAAACCACGTTGCCGTTCTGGCGGATAATAACCTGTGCATTAGTGGAGGCTGTACCGCGAACCACCGGCGCGAACTCATTCAGGTAGTCAGGGTTCATCTCCTCATCGGAGGCCAGTTGCCCCCCCCCCCCCCGGAACTGAATACTGTCGAACACGTCGGAGGGGGTGTAATAATCACCGATTGCTCAGCAATCCCTTGATTTGCGGAATCGCGCGTTCTGATCCTACCCGCGTAATCCCTCGCCACTGGTCACGGCGGAAGCGCTGAACCAGAGCTGGTCTGTCGATTTTATGCAT
>NZ_NRDO01000096.1 GCF_010231475.1 Citrobacter sp. NCU1
GGTAACAGAGCCTTACAGGCGCATTTGAAAAACCTCCGGCTATGCCGGAGGATATTTATTTTTGTGGTTTGACCTCAACGCAGTATGGCCTGACAAATGGCGTCACCCACCTGTTGTGTGGAGGCAACGCCTTTCATATCGGGCGTTTTAGGCCCGCTGGCAATCACCTGCTCAATGGCCGCCAGAATAGCATTGTGTGCATGATGGAAACGCTCATCGCCATTACCGAGGAAATCCAGCATCATGGCGCCAGCCCAAATGGTTGCAATGGGGTTGGCAATATTTTTACCGTAGATGTCCGGCGCTGAGCCGTGTACCGGCTCGAACAGGGAAGGAAAGGTACGCTCAGGATTGAGGTTGGCAGAGGGCGCAATACCGATGGTCCCCGTACAGGCCGGTCCCAGATCGGAAAGAATATCGCCGAACAGGTTAGAGGCGACCACCACATCAAAGCGTTCTGGCTGTAAAACGAAGCGGGCGCACAATACATCAATATGCTGCTTATCCCAGCGGATCTGCGGATATTGCGTTGCCATCGCCTCAACACGTTCATCCCAGTAAGGCATGCTGATGGCAAGACCGTTAGATTTGGTGGCGGAAGTGAGCGTTTTGCGTGGGCGACTTTGCGCCAGTTCAAAGGCGTAACGCAGAATTCTGTCCACGCCACGGCGGGTAAACACGGACTCCTGAATCACCAGTTCATGCTCGGTCCCGGCGTTGACGCGCCCGCCCAGCGAAGAGTATTCGCCTTCGGTATTTTCGCGCACCACGTAAAAATCAATATCCCCCGCCTGTTTTCCAGCCAGTGGACACGGGACACCGGGGAAGAGACGTACCGGGCGCAGGTTGACGTACTGATCAAACTCGCGGCGGAATTTCAGTAGTGAGCCCCACAATGAGACGTGGTCAGGTACCGTTTCCGGCCAGCCGACGGCGCCAAAATAGATGGCATCAAATGACTTAAGTTGCTCGTGCCAGTCATCAGGCATCATCTTTCCGTGATGGGTATAGTACTCACAGCTGGCCCATTCGATCGGCTCAAAGCTCAGCGACAAGTCCCAGCGCTCAGCGGCAGCCTGCAAAACGCGAATACCCTCAGGCAGCACTTCTTTACCAATACCGTCTCCGGGAATAGCGGCAATACGACAGGTTTTCTTCATACCAGCTCTCACTTATCAGCAACCAAAATTGACTTCCCCTTTATCCTATAATTGACTGATTGATAGTTAATCCCCCTAACTGGTGAAACATAAAACACAGATCATGAATAATCTACCGCTGCTAAATGATTTACGCGTCTTTATGCTGGTTGCCCGTCGTGCCGGATTTGCCGCCGTGGCGGAAGCACTGGGGGTTTCCCCTGCGTTTATCAGCAAACGTGTCGCGTTGCTGGAACAGACGTTGAACGTCGTGTTATTACACCGGACCACGCGCCGGGTGACGATCACCGAGGAAGGGGAGCGCATCTACGAATGGGCACAGCGCATTTTGCAGGATGTGGATCAGATGATGGATGAACTGTCTGACGTACGGCAGGTGCCGCAGGGCATGCTACGGGTCATCAGCAGTTTTGGTTTTGGGCGTCGGGTCGTGGCCCCGGCGCTCTCCGCTCTGGCAAAGCAGTATCCGCAACTGGAACTGCGCTTTGATGTTGAAGACCGACTGGTGGATCTGGTCAGTGAAGGGGTCGATCTCGATATTCGCATCGGGGATGATATCGCCCCGAATCTGATTGCCCGCAAATTGGCTACCAACTATCGAATTTTATGCGCATCGCCAGAATTTCTGACGCAGCACGGTACGCCGAAGCAACTTGCTGAATTAGCCACTTTCCCGTGTCTGGTCATTAAGGAGCGAGATCATCCGTTTGGGATATGGCAATTACGCAATAAAGAGGGCGTACATTCGATCAAAGTGACTGGCGCGCTGTCATCCAACCACGGTGAGATTGTGCATCAGTGGTGTCTGGATGGGCAGGGGATTGCGCTGCGTTCATGGTGGGATGTGTGCGACAACATTGCCAGTGGTCATCTGGTTCACGTGCTGCCGGAGTATTATCAGCCCGCAAATATTTGGGCTGTTTATGTTTCTCGCCTGGCGACCTCGGCAAAAATCCGTATTACGGTCGAGTTCTTACGTGGTTATTTTCAGGAGCGCTATCCAACGTTTAAACTGGAATAAACGTGAAGCGCTGATTGTTTGACAGACCACGGAAAATAAAAAAGGCAGAATTATCTGCCTTTCATAATATATGCGCTATTTGTGCTGAGCGTTATCGGGACTCTTCTGCTTCCGGTAACGTCACGTTAAGTTCGAGGATAGAAATATCGCCGTCTTTTTGTTCAAGTTGCACGGTGACCATTTCCGGATCTATTTGCACATATTTGCAGATAACCTCGAGAATATCCTTTCTCAGCTGCGGTAAATAATGTGGCTCGGCGTCACTGCGACGGCGCTCCGCAACAATAATCTGCAGTCGCTCTTTTGCGATGTTAGCTGTACTCTTTTTCCGCGAGAGAAAAAAATCCAGTAATGCCATAACTTATCCTCCGAACAGGCGTTTGAGGAAACCTTTCTTCTCTTCTTCAATGAAGCGGAAAGGACGATCTTCTCCCAACAGACGTTCCACAGTATCTGCATACGCTTTGCCTGCATCCGCATTGATATCGAGGATGACCGGCTCGCCCTGGTTAGATGCACGCAAAACGGATTGATCTTCCGGAATGACGCCTACCAGTTTGATACGCAGGATCTCAAGCACGTCTTCCATGCTGAGCATATCGCCTTTGTTGACGCGACCGGGGTTGTAGCGCGTTAACAGCAGGTGTTCTTTGATAGGATCTTCACCATTCTCTGCACGACGTGATTTTGATGCCAGAATGCCCAGAATACGGTCAGAGTCGCGTACCGAAGAGACTTCCGGGTTGGTGGTGATAATCGCTTCATCGGCAAAATAGAGCGCCATCAGCGCACCGGTTTCGATACCTGCCGGAGAGTCGCAGACGATGAAATCAAAATCCATCGCTTTCAGATCATCAAGCACTTTCGCGACGCCTTCACGGGTCAGTGCATCTTTATCGCGGGTTTGTGATGCCGGAAGAATGAAGAGATTTTCAGTACGCTTATCTTTGATTAACGCCTGATTGAGTGACGCATCGCCCTGAATCACGTTCACGAAATCGTAAACGACGCGACGTTCACATCCCATGATCAGATCGAGGTTACGCAAGCCGATATCGAAATCAATAACGACAGTTTTCTTTCCCTTCTGGGCCAAACCAGTAGCGATGGCCGCGCTGGAGGTGGTCTTGCCAACGCCCCCTTTACCCGAAGTAACAACAATAATGCGTGCCATAGAAATTCCTTGTTAAAAGGGATCAATTCAACGGTTGAACTGTCAAAGCGTTCTCTGCCAACTGCAGACGAGCTGCTTTGCCATAAAATTCTGCTGGGATTTTATCACTCAGCCAATAAACACCTGCGATAGACACCAGTTCTGCCGTCAGATGTGTACAAAAAATTTGCGCTTCCCGATCGCCGCTTGCGCCAGCCAGCGCGCGGCCTCTCATCATACCGTAAACGTGAATATTGCCGTCGGCAATCAGCTCTGCGCCAGCACTGACGTGACTTGTAACAATCAGATCACATTGTGGAGCATAAATACGCTGGCCGGAACGAACCGGTACATCAATTAATCGCGTTTTTGTGATTGGAGTAACGTTTTGCGGTGGGGGAACGGGCGCTGCGACTTCAACGGGAGCAGAACGAACCACTTTCTCTTTACCTTCGGTCAGTAAAGGGAGGCCTATCCTGTCGATTTCCGCTTTCAGTCGGGCATCTTTGCATCCGCTAACCCCGACAATACGCAGACCGGTGGACGCCACGACCTTTTGGAGTACCGGCCAGTTTACCGGGCTTTCAAGGCCGCTGACATTAACCACTACAGGAGCGTGTTTTAAAAAAGCAGGAGCCTGCGCGATTTTGTCTTCCAACGCCTGACGAATAACCTCGGGTTCTGCTTCGTGCAAATGAACCACTGATAAGGTGAAGCTACTGCCTTTAAGCTCGATTGGCGTGTTTGACATCCTGGCCTTACTCAATTTGCTATTTATCATCTCCAGTGCGGAGCGATATTCCGAAGTCCAGAAGGCATGTTATAGTCAGTATTATATTGAGGCAAGTCGCCATCCCGTTAATTCAGAGTAAAATGTATGTTTTGTGTGATCTACAGAAGTACTAAGCGTGACCAGACCTATTTATATGTCGAAAAAAAAGACGATTTCTCACGGGTTCCTGAGGAACTCCTGAAGGGGTTCGGTCAGCCCCAGTTGGCGATGGTCCTGCCGCTTGATGGACGTAAAAAACTCGCTAATGCCGATCTTGATAATGTAAAACAGGCGCTTGCTGAACAGGGTTATTATTTACAACTGCCGCCGCCGCCGGAAAATTTACTGAAACAGCATCTTTCGGTGGCCGGAGAAAATAAATCAGACGCTAAACGTTAAACTGTATCCGGCCGCGTCATGCCTCGTCGATGCAGTTCCTGAAGTCCACGATTACGTTAGGGGAAAATAATGTATCAACACCATAATTGGCAAGGTGCTCTGCTTGATTACCCGGTGAGTAAAGTGGTTTGCGTAGGCAGTAATTATGCAAAGCATATTAAGGAGATGGGCAGCGCGACGCCGGAAGAACCGGTACTTTTCATTAAACCAGAAACCGCATTGTGTGATTTGCGCCAGCCGCTGGTGATCCCTGCGGATATGGGGTCCGTGCATCACGAAGTCGAACTGGCGGTATTGATTGGCGCAACGCTACGTAAGGCTTCAGAAGAGCATGTGCGTAAAGCCATTGCCGGTTATGGTGTGGCGCTTGATCTCACTTTGCGTGATATCCAGGGGAAAATGAAAAAGGCCGGGCAACCCTGGGAGAAAGCAAAGGGATTTGATAACGCGTGTCCGCTGTCTGGATTTATCCCAGTGAGTGAGTTTAAGGATGACCCGCAGAATACTCAGCTTGGTCTGAGCATTAACGGCGAAATGCGTCAGCAGGGAACGACGGCGGATATGATCCACCCGATCATTCCGCTAATTGCCTATATGAGTCAGTTTTTCACCCTGAAAGCCGGTGATGTGGTGCTGACCGGCACGCCGGAAGGGGTAGGTCCGTTACACAGTGGTGATGAACTGACTGTCAGTTTTAATGGACAAACGCTGACCACCCGGGTGTTGTAATCTCTGCTTGCCGCCTTTTCGGGCGGCAAAACTTGCATCCGCCTGCCAGACTGGTTATAAGGTGCAGCTTTATTGCAATGGCGGATACCCGAATGAACGACTTACCTTTCTGGCAACGTAAATCCCTGGACGACATGACTGATGCTGAGTGGGAGTCGTTATGCGATGGTTGTGGTCAATGCTGCCTGCATAAATTAATGGATGAAGACACAGACGAAATTTATTTCACCAATGTTGCCTGCCGTCAGCTAAACATCAAAACCTGCCAGTGTCGTAACTACGAACGTCGTTTCGAGTACGAACCCGATTGCATCAAACTGACCCGTGATAATCTCCCGACCTTTGAATGGTTGCCGATGACCTGCGCATATCGGTTATTAGCCGAAGGGAAAGGGCTACCAGACTGGCACCCGTTGGTCACCGGTTCAAAAGCGGCCATGCACGGTGAGCGTATTTCTGTGCGCCATATTGCGGTGAAAGAGTCCGAGGTCGTGGACTGGCAGGATCATATCCTCAATAAACCCGAATGGGCTCAGTGAGTTGTTGAAATAAAAGAGGTTATTGCTTATCCGTTTTGTGCGTGGGGCACAGAGGGGCCATCACCTTCTGAATTCGCGCTCAGGTTCTCTTGTTGCCTGGCATTATTGCCCGTCTCCATTTTCCCTAAACGCTGCGCCGACGTGCGTCCCATTTTTGCGGTAATACAAGGTGGCACTGTCGTGACGGCTCCCCGCTGCATTGGGCAGGGCACAGTGACGGATGAATAACCCGTCACTGTCAGTTCAGGTTTGAGCGAAGCTATTTTATTTGTTTTGCTTACCCTTACTTTTACCTTTCACGGAGTCAGAGTCATAGTGCTCGACCTTGAGGGTATAGTCATCATCGCCATCGTTTTTGTTCTTGTTTTTGTCGTGCCCCTTGCCTGGGTTGTTGTCCCCGTGGACGCTGCGGTTTTCTTTGTTCTTGCCGTCGCTACAACCGTCGCTGGTGACTTTGACGCCGCCGATGGTGACTGATGAGCACTCATTCTTGTGCTTATTTTTCCACTCATTGATTTCGTCTTCGCGATCCATACTGACCCGAACACCGTTGGAATTGATGCTGACGTCTGCCAGGGCAGGCCCCGTCATCAGTAGGGAGAGCAGCAGTGCGGTATTTTTCATGAATAACCTCAAATAATGTACTCAGGCATCTCGCATGAGCCTGTTCAGACAGCATGGATAAATAAAAACGCGCACGACTGTTATCCTCAAACAGCGGCACGCGTTAGCAATTTGCCGATAATTGCCCAGCCATGAACGTGGGTCAAGGTAGTACAGCACGATCGGCAACTTTCTCCCGGCCCGTCACTCAACGTAGTCTGGATTTATCATGCTGCCTTTGCGCAACCAGCCCGAATGGGGACTGTGAGTGCCTGAAATAAAAGGTCTTATCACTTATCCGTTGGCCCGTATAATAACGCTACGATAAATTATTCAATGAGACGCAATGAAGCTCCTGATCTATTACGTATTCTGCGGGATAACGGTACTCCTCTTACTCGGCGTGCAGTCCTTTTTCGGGATCTTGCTGATAACGCCGCGAGAAGTGGGAGGGACGTTATTTGGCGGTATGTTTTTGGTTCTCATGTGTTTAGGCGGCTGGTTGCTGACAACCGCAGGATTGGTCGCGACCATACTGGCCCGCTTCGCGGGGGCAAGAGTGGGGTTATTGTGTGCCAGCGCCATTCAGGTGACGGCCGGTATCTGGTCACTGCACAACTATCCAGATGATGCCGGCGGCAATCTCATTTTTAGTCCTGCCCCCAATGAAATTTTCTGCATGATAGCCATTGTCGGACTGCTGTTATTCACCAGCGTTTACCTTATCGTACAGGGTCATCTACGGCCCCAAAATGGCCGGTTTTAACGGTTATATTTTGTGGCAATTTATTTTCATTGAGGATTGAAGAGGTAAGAGAAAAACGGGAAAAGCCAGCACTTTCAATCAAGCAAAAAAATATGTCTTAAACCTATAATTTTAGAACGTCGTAGAGGCGTGATGAATATTTTGAGGGTTGATAATGAAGAAGTTTGCGTTGATGCTGCTGGCTGCCACCTCCCTGATGACCATTGTTCCTGCGCAGGCTGAAACCCAGCAGGCCGGTGAGCGCCGTGATGCCAGGGAAGTTCGTCAGGATACTCGTCAGGAGTCCCGTGAAATTAAGCAGGAATGCCGTAATGGCGTTGTCGGTAATGCAGATTGCCGCCAGGATCATCGCCAGAACAAACAGGAAGGGCGCGACCAGGCGCGTGACATCAAGTACTAAGTAATATGTAAGAAAAACCCGACGTCAGTCGGGTTGAGTTTTATGTTGCCCTGTTTTTCTTAGCGTAATCGCTGATGCTGAGATGATGTTCGTTGTCATCACACGAAACGCTGGCGAAAGCGCGTGTTATGTTATCGACCGAACAGATCGCGTTTTTTCGGCTTAAACGGCTGGGCAATGACCACCAGAATGGCCACAACGAGATACGCGGCATAAATCCCCAACAGCCACTGTGGCATTTCCAGCGTTAAAAACTCCCACTGGCGCTGTGCGCAATCACCAGAAGCGACGAACACCTGCGGCAGCCATTTGTCCAGAGGCAGCCAGCTCGGGAAGCGCGCCATAAAATCACAGGTCATGAATGGCGAAGGGTAAAGTTGGATCATGGTATGTTCATACGCCAACTGAAGGCCGCGCCATGCGCTGTAAATCCAAATCACCAGCGCGACATAGCGTAACGGTGATTTTGGCGCAATCGCGCCAACCAGACCCGCGCCCATAATGCCGAATAACGCGCAACGTTCATAAATGCAAAGGACGCAAGGCTTAAGCAGCATGACATGCTGAAACCACAGCGCCACTATTTCAAGCGCCAGTGCGGTTAATGCCATCAGTAACCATGCGCCCCGACCCCGTGAGCACTGGTTCAAAAATCGTAACATAATAATTTCCCTGCAACATGCGTAGAGTCGGCAGTGTAAACCAATTCAAATTTCACGCCACTAGCGGAAAATGAAATAAAGTGTAATTGGATACATATTATGCAAAAAGTGAAACCGAGCAGTGATTTGCTCGGTTTATTGTTATGAAAGTGTAGCCAGCCAGCCTAATTGCGTCATCCATTCTGTTACTGGCGTTAGGGTATATTCAATGCAGAATAAACCAACTACGGTCAGTACTAACGTATACGGCAACGCCATCCAGACCATCCGGCCATAGGAAAGACGAATGAGAGGGGCCAGCGCCGAGGTCAGCAGGAACAAAAATGCCGCCTGGCCATTCGGTGTCGCCACGGAAGGCAGGTTGGTGCCGGTATTAATGGCCACGGCCAGCAGTTCGAACTGATTTAAGCTGACAATGCCATTTTCCATTGCCGCTTTGGCTTCGTTGATATAAATCGTACCCACAAAGACGTTATCGGAAATAGAAGAGAGCAGACCGTTGAAAAGATAGAACAGCCGCAACTGTGTATGCTCAGGCGCCTGTAAAACAAACTGAATGATCGGGGCGAACAGATGCTGATCGATAATGACCGCGACCACTGCAAAGAACACGGTCAGCAGGGCGGTAAACGGCAACGATTCGGTGAACGCTTTACCAATGGCATGTTCATCAGTGACGCCGGTTAACGAAGTCGCCAGGATAATGACCGAAAGACCGATTAATCCCACTTCCGCCAGATGCAATGCCAGCGCGATAACCAGCCAGATACCGATAATGGTTTGTACAATCAGGTTGAGCTTATCCTGACGAGTACGTTGCTTGCGGCTTTGATCGTCAAACTCTTGTAGGATGCCCCGCACTTTTTCTGGCAAGGTTTCGCCATAGCCAAACCAGCGCAGTTTCTCTACCAGCGCGCAGGTTAATAAACCGCAAATGAGTACCGGTACGGTGACGGGGGACATACGCAAGAAGAAGTCGCTAAAATGCCAGCCTGCGGCTTTGGCGATGATCAGGTTTTGCGGTTCGCCCACCATGGTCATTACCCCGCCTAATGCGGTGCCCACGCCTGCGTGCATCATCAGACTACGCAAGAAACCGCGAAATTGTTCCAGCACGGCTTTGTAGTGTTGGTCGATATGACTGTCGTCCAGCAGGTCGTTATCTTCTCCACGCGCAGAAGCAACGCGGTGATAGATACCGTAAAAACCAACGGCAACGCTTATCACCACCGCCACTACCGTTAAGGCGTCGAGGAAGGCGGAGAGGAACGCCGCCGCAAGACAAAAGGAGAGCGACAGGATGGTTTTGGAGCGAATACTGAGCAACAGCCGGGTAAAAATGAACAGCAGAAGCTGCTTCATAAAATAGATACCGGCCACCATGAACATCAGCAGCAACAGTACCTCAAGGTTAGCGGCAATCTCCTCACGGACGTGTGAGGCGCTGGTCATACCAATGAAAACGGCTTCGATCGCCAGCAATCCTCCGGGAAGCAATGGGTAGCATTTCAGCGCCATAGCCAGCGTGAAAATAAACTCAGCAACCAACAACCACCCAGCCACAAAAGGATTGATGAGAAAAATCAGTGGGTTGACGATTAAGAAGATGACGAGTGCGAGTTTATACCAGTCTGGTGACTGGCCTAAGAAGTTGCGCCATAACGCGCGACCCCAGGAGATCTCCATGCAGTTTCCCTTACCGTGAAATATGAAATGGTGTTTTTATCTAAGGCGCAAAGCTTACGGGCAGGGGCGCGTGCAGGCAAGTCCTTCCGCAAAGAGTGTGAAATGGGAAATGCAGAAAATGAAGCCCCGATCCCTTTTTTCTTTATTTTGTCTGCTATCAGCCATGAAACCCGTCTGGTATGATGAGTACAACTATGTTTTGCTGTGTAATGGAAATCTCACTATGGTCATTAAGGCGCAGAGCCCGGCGGGTTTCGCGGAAGAGTACATTATTGAAAGTATCTGGAATAACCGCTTCCCACCTGGCACTATTTTGCCTGCAGAACGTGAACTCTCCGAGCTTATCGGGGTAACGCGAACCACTTTACGAGAAGTGTTGCAGCGTCTGGCGCGAGACGGTTGGTTGACCATTCAGCACGGCAAACCGACGAAGGTGAATAATTTCTGGGAAACGTCCGGGCTCAATATTCTCGAGACGCTCGCACGACTCGATCACGAGAGTGTTCCGCAACTGATCGATAATTTGCTGTCAGTGCGGACCAACATTTCCACGATCTTTATCCGTACAGCGTTTCGTCAGCATCCGGAGAAAGCACAAGAAGTGCTGGCGACGGCAAACGAAGTGGCCGATCACGCCGATGCGTTCGCCGATCTGGACTACAACATTTTCCGTGGTCTGGCGTTTGCCTCCGGTAACCCCATTTACGGTCTGATTATTAATGGGATGAAAGGGTTGTACACCCGCATTGGTCGCCACTATTTCGCGAATCCTGAAGCGCGCAGTCTGGCGCTGGGTTTTTACCACTCGCTGTCAACGCTGTGTGAGCAAGGCTCCCACGATCAGGTTTATGAAACGGTGCGTCGCTACGGTCATGACAGTGGCGAAATCTGGCATCGTATGCAGAAAAATCTGCCCGGTGATTTAGCGATTCAGGGCCGTTAAGCGTACGCTTGATTATCGGCAAAAAGAGTCAACAGGCCCCTTCATAATGAAGGGGCCTGTTTTTTTACAGACTGTTCATGCGCGCAGGGCAACGCTCCAGAAGTTCGACGCTACCGTCCTCGTTTTGCTGTTCCAGCATCACATCAAATCCCCATAACCGATGCACGTGTTTCAGAACCTCTTTACGTCCTTTATCCAGCGGCGCGCGGTTGTGTGGAATGTAGCGCAATGTCAGAGAGCGGTCGCCCCGAAGGTCAACATTCCAGACCTGAATATTCGGCTCCAGATTACTCAGGTTGTACTGCGATGAGAGGCGATTGCGAATTTCGCGATACCCCTCCTCATTGTGAATCGCCGAAATCTCCAGATAATTGTGTCTGTCGTCATCCAGAACGGTGAAAAAGCGGAAATCACGCATCACTTTGGGCGACAGGAACTGACTGATAAAACTCTCGTCTTTAAAGTCGCGCATCGCAAAATGGAGCGTTTCCAGCCAGTCGGAACCCGCGATGTTCGGGAACCAGTATTTGTCCTCTTCGGTGGGTGACTGGCAAATGCGTTTGATGTCCTGGAACATGGCAAAGCCAAGCGCATAGGGGTTAATCCCGCTATACCACGGACTGTTATACGGTGGCTGGAACACAACGTTGGTATGGCTGTGCAAAAATTCCAGCATAAACCGTTCAGTCACTTTACCCTCATCGTACAGATGGTTGAGGATGGTGTAATGCCAGAAGGTCGCCCAGCCCTCGTTCATTACCTGCGTCTGTTTCTGCGGATAGAAATACTGGCTTACCTTACGCACGATGCGCAGGATCTCTCGCTGCCAGGGCTCCAGCAGCGGGGCGTTTTTCTCCATAAAGTAGAGCAGGTTTTCCTGGGGTTCGGACGGATAACGGCGCGCCTCGGCGACGGTTTTCTCTTCCTCGCGTTTCGGCAGGGTACGCCACAGCGTATTCACCTGGCTTTGCAGATATTCTTCCCGGCTCTTTTGCCGCGCTTTCTCTTCCTGCAAAGAGATTTTCTGCGGCCGTTTATAGCGGTCCACGCCGTAGTTCATCAGGGCATGACAGGAGTCGAGGAGCTTTTCGACTTCGTCGACGCCGTAACGTTCTTCGCACTCGGTGATGTATTTGCGGGCGAAAATCAGGTAATCGACAATCGAGCTGGCATCGGTCCAGCTGCGGAACAAATAGTTATTTTTGAAGAAAGAGTTATGCCCGTAGCAGGCATGGGCCATCACCAGCGCTTGCATGGTCATGGTGTTCTCTTCCATTAAATAGGCAATACACGGGTTAGAGTTAATCACGATTTCATACGCTAACCCTTGCTGACCATGTTTATACAGTCGCTCAGTTTCGATAAATTTTTTGCCAAACGACCAGTGGGTATAGTTGATCGGCATCCCGACGCTGGAGTAGGCATCCATCATCTGTTCGGAAGTGATCACCTCGATTTGGTGCGGGTAGGTGTCCAGTCTGTAGAGTTTCGCCACGCGGTCTATTTCTGCCAGATAGATATCCAGCAGCTCAAACGTCCAGTCGGGTCCATCGCTCAAACGTGTGGTGTCCTTATTCATGGAATCAATCGTAGCCATTCGCGCACCCTCATTGTTAGCGGCACTCTCTGTCTGGAGCACCTCATCTCAAGCATAGAACACCGTGTTAAAAAGCGTGCTGGTGAGGAAAATTTTTCTTTGCGATTTCACGTTATCAGGATGCCGTATAAAGCAGGTGTTGCAGCATTTTATGCTGGATAAAAATGACGTGTAGCAGGAGATCCCAAACTAGCGATATGCCTGACATAAGAGACATATGTGAGATACGTCACCATAAAAAAGCCATATGTTGAATAATATTTTCATCTGAGTTATCAAGATGTAATTAGATGATTGTTCTTTTACTTACTGTTAACGGAGTGGCTATGCGAGTTGTCATACTGGGAAGTGGCGTTGTCGGCGTGACCAGCGCCTGGTATCTGAGTCAGGCTGGACATGACGTGACCGTCATCGATCGCGAACCCGGCCCGGCGCTGGAAACCAGTGCTGCGAATGCGGGGCAAATCTCCCCGGGGTATGCGGCACCGTGGGCGGCACCCGGTGTTCCGTTGAAGGCCATTAAATGGATGTTCCAGCGGCACGCGCCGCTGGCCGTTCGCCTTGACGGGACGCAATTTCAACTTAAATGGATGTGGCAAATGTTGCGTAACTGTGACACCAGCCATTACATGGAAAACAAAGGACGCATGGTGCGTCTGGCGGAATACAGCCGTGACTGTCTGAAAGCGCTGCGCGCGTCAACCGGCATTCAGTATGAAGGCCGTCAGGGCGGAACTCTGCAACTGTTCCGCACCGAGCAGCAGTACGAAAATGCGACCCGCGATATTGCCGTGCTTGAAGACGCAGGCGTTCCGTATCAGTTGCTGGAGTCCAGCCGTCTGGCTGAAGTCGAACCGGCCCTGGCGGAAGTGGCGCACAAGCTGACCGGTGGTCTGCGGTTGCCGAATGATGAAACCGGCGATTGCCAGCTGTTTACTCAACAACTGGCGCTGATGGCGGAGCAGGCGGGGGTGAAATTCCGGTTCAACACGCCGGTGGAAAGGTTGCTTTATGAGGGCGAGCAGATTTATGGCGTGAAGTGCGGCGAGGAAATTGTTAAGGCCGATGCGTATGTGATGGCGTTTGGCTCTTACTCGACGGCAATGCTGAAAGGGATTGTCGATATTCCGGTCTATCCGTTAAAAGGCTATTCGCTGACCATTCCGGTGGCGCAGGAAGATGGCGCGCCGGTGTCTACGATTCTTGATGAAACCTATAAAATTGCGATTACCCGTTTTGATAATCGCATCCGTGTGGGTGGGATGGCGGAAATTGTGGGCTTTAATACCGAACTGTTGCAACCGCGTCGTGAAACGCTGGAGATGGTGGTGCGCGATCTCTTCCCACGTGGTGGGCATGTTGAACAGGCCACGTTCTGGACCGGGTTGCGCCCGATGACGCCGGACGGTACGCCAGTCGTTGGACGTACCCACTTCAAAAATCTCTGGCTGAACACCGGACACGGCACGCTGGGGTGGACGATGGCCTGCGGCTCGGGGCAATTGCTAAGCGACATTCTTTCCGGACGCACGCCGGCAATTCCATACGATGACCTGAGCGTCGCGCGTTATCAGCCAGGATTTACCCCTTCACGTCCACGACATTTGCATGGCGCACATAACTAATAAGGAATCCGGATGACTCGTCCTATATTGGCCAGCCTTGACCTGCAGGCGATGAAGCAGAACCTGGGGATTGCGCGCCAGGCAGCACCGAACTCCCGTATCTGGTCGGTGGTGAAAGCCAATGCGTATGGGCATGGAATTGATCGCGTCTGGTCGGCTCTGGGGGCGACTGACGGCTTTGCCTTGCTCAATCTGGAGGAGGCGGTCACCCTGCGAGAACGCGGCTGGAAGGGGCCGATACTGATGCTGGAAGGCTTTTTCCACGCCGAAGATCTGGCGTTGTACGACAAATACCGTCTGACCACCAGCGTGCACAGCAACTGGCAGTTGAAGGCGCTACAGAATGCCCGACTGAACGCGCCGCTTGATGTCTATCTGAAGGTCAATACCGGCATGAACCGACTGGGGTTCCTGCCTGAACGAGTGCAAACCGTCTGGCAGCAACTGCGTGCGTTGCCGAATGTCGGCGAAATGACGCTGATGTCGCACTTTGCAGATGCTGAACATCCGGACGGTATCCGTGACGCCATGACCCGGGTATCTCAGGCCACGGAAGGACTGGAGTGCCGTCGCTCGTTGTCCAACTCAGCGGCCACGCTATGGCATCCTGAGGCCCATTTTGACTGGGTTCGCCCGGGTATCATCCTGTACGGCGCATCGCCGTCAGGCGTGTGGCAGGATATCGCCAATACCGGACTGAAACCGGTGATGACTCTTCGCAGCGAAATCATTGGCGTGCAGACCCTGAAAGCGGGCGACCGGGTGGGGTACGGCGGGCGCTATACCGCCCGTGGTGAACAGCGTATCGGTATTGTTGCCGCCGGTTATGCGGACGGCTATCCGCGCCATGCGCCGAGTGGAACCCCCATCCTCGTCGACGGTGTACGCACCACAACGGTAGGAACGGTCTCAATGGATATGCTGGCGGTGGATCTGACGCCGTGTCCACAGGCGGGGATTGGCACGCCGGTGGAGTTGTGGGGCACAGAGGTGAAAATTGATGACGTTGCCTCTGCCGCCGGTACGGTGGGCTATGAGTTAATGTGTGCCTTAGCGTTACGTGTGCCTGTCGTGACAGTGTAACTTAACCGCTGCCGGATAACGCCTCTGGCGTATCCGGCACTTTTCGCCGTTATTCCTCTTCATCCTCCGCAACACGAACACCGACCTTCAGTACCGCATTGTCCTCTTTTTCCGCCACTGTCCAGATCATACCGGCGAACTCCACCTGATCGCCCACAACCGGGGCGGCGCCGAGCAGTTGCTGAACAATTTCGCCCAGCGTTTGCTGCTTATCGCGATACTCTGTGCCGTCGTCTAACCCGTAAATCAGCGCCACATCAGCATATTTCGCGCTGGCTTCCAGAATAAAGTCGCCGAAGAAGCGCTGATCCAGGGCCACTGGCGGCGACTGACTGAACAGTTTCCCCAGCGCGGGCAGATCACGCTCGCGGCCAATCACGCACAAAACGTCGCCTTCACGCAGGCGAGTGCTGCCGGTCGGATGAAACAGGGCATTATCGCGAAACAGGGCGGCAATACGCGTATCCTCCGGCATGTGCAGATCGCGCAGCGCCGCGCCAACGCACCATTTGTCGGCGCTGAGCTGATAAACAAACTGCTCCCAGGGGTTTTCCGGATGAATATCCAGCCCCATACGAGAGACCGGCCACCCGACAGGGGGAACCACCACTTTGGCTTTTTTGGCCGCCCAGGAGAGCGATGTTCCCTGAAGCAGCAGAGAGATAAGCACCACGAAGAACGCGACGTTGAAGAACAACCGCGCATTCTCCAGTCCGGCCATCATCGGGAAGACCGCGAGGATAATCGGCACCGCCCCCCGCAGCCCAACCCAACTGATGAAAACCCGCTCGCGCAGATTAAAACCGCGAAAGGGCAGTAATCCGGCGAAGACCGACAACGGGCGGGCAAAGAAGATCATCCAGGCGGACAATAGCAACGCTGGCACGGCAATCGGCAGCAGATCCGAAGGGTTGACGAGTAACCCCAGCACCAGGAACATCGCGATTTGCGCCAGCCAGGCGAGGCCGTCAAAGTTTTGCAGGATGCCAAATCGGTTGCGAATCGGGCGATTGCCCAGCAGGAACCCACACAAGTACACCGCCAGTATGCCGCTGCCTTCGAGCGCGGTGGTTAAAGCGAAAATCAGGATCCCGCCGCTGAGCGCCAACAGAGGATAGAGACCCGTGGGCAGCGATATGCGGTTAATCATCTGCAAAAGCAGGTAGCCGCCGCCGAAGCCGAGCATAATCCCCAGGCCAAACTGTTGGATAATGTGGACGGCAAACATCCAGCTCAGCGCCGTCTCATGATTCTGGATCATCGCAATCAGCGTAATGGTCAGAAACACCGCCATCGGATCATTGCTTCCGGACTCAATCTCCAGTGTCGACCCCACACGTTCGTTAAGCCCTTTACCGCCCAGCAAGGAAAATACCGCCGCCGCATCCGTTGAACCGACAATGGCGCCAATCAGCAACCCCTCAATGAGATCAAGGTGAAACAGCCATGCCGCCATCATCCCGGTTAATCCGGAGGTGATAAGAACCCCCACAGTGGCCAGCGATAACGCCGGTCCCAGCGCGACCCTAAAAGAGCTGGCCTGCGTGCGCATGCCACCATCGAGCAGAATAATCGCCAGCGCAAGGTTACTGACCATGTAAGCGAACGGGTAATTATCGAAGGGAATACCACCCACGCCGTCCACGCCCGCCAGCATACCGATCGCGAGAAAAATAACCAGAATAGGGATGCCGAGGCGGGATGAGAATGAACTTAATAAAATACTGCAGGTTACGAGGACAGAACCCAAAATAAACAGGCTAATGATTGCTGCGGCATCCAACGTTCGGTTACTCCTGAATTACGCTATTTCTTAATAATAAACCCTAACACAAAAACGACAGAAACAGCGTTTTGATTACCGTCTGACGGGGCAGACTTTGCGCTTCAGGATTGGCTTTTTACACGTTGAGTACGGGATGACCCGATACCGTGAGCTGGGTGGTTTCTTTTGCATTTTTCAGCACCGCGTGCGCGCCTAATGGCAGGGTCACCGTGCGTTGCTCATGACCAAAATCCAGGCCCGTAATCAGCGGGATTGACAAACGTGAGCGCAAAAAAGCGTAAACCGCATCAAGATCGTAACCCGCGTCATACTCGTTTGGCGCACTGCCGCTAAAGCTGCCCAGCACTATCGCGTTTTGCCGGTTTAAAATACCCGCATCCAGCAGTTGCAACAGCATACGCTCAACGCGGAAGGGATGCTCATTAATGTCTTCCAGCACCAGTATGCCGTTTTCAATGTTTGGCATCCACGGAGTGCCGATGAGCGAAATCAGCATCGCCAGATTGCCACCCCACAGCGTCCCTTCGGTCTGACAGGCGGGCCCCTGGCCTTGCCACTCCACGGTAAATTGCGCGTTGCGCAGTGCGAGCCAGAAATGGTATTCCGTGAAGGCGTTCATTTCTTCAGCGCCAAAATTAGCCGCCAGCATTGGGCCGCTAAAGGTGATGACGTTACCGTGGGCGAGTAAACCGGACTGAACGGCGGTAAAGTCGCTGTGCCCGCAGATCAGTAACGGGTTGTGCTTTTGCCGGGTCGTTAGAGCCTGCCAGTCAATTTTCGCCAGCAAACGGCTGGCGCCGTAACCGCCACGCACCGGCATCACAATGGTATCGGCCGTGGTCAGGCTGGCGAGGGAATTAATGTCGTTCAGGCGTTCTGCTTCCGTTCCGGCAAAACGTTGTTCACGGCGATGGATAACCGCGGCGTTATTCACCTGATGCCCCGTTTCCCTAAGCCGCGTAAGCCCGCGTAATGCGGCGTGTTGGTTGATGCAGTAGCCCGATGGTGCGATTAAATGAAACAAAGACATGGCAATTCCTTGCTGACAATAGAATGCAAATGTATATCATGCCGCATATATTAGAACGTTTTGCCGGGGAGCGCTTTGCTTATCCGGCCTGCTGACATTTCAGCGCAACGTTGTGTTGTTGTCACCTCAACGATGGATTTCGGCTAAAAGGATAGATGAAGTGAAATTGAGATGGTTTGCTTTTTTAATCGTGTTACTGGCGGGTTGTAGTTCAAAGCAGCAGGATTATAAAAATCCGCCCTGGAATGCGGAAGTTCCGGTCAAACGTGCGATGCAATGGATGCCGATCAGCGAAAAAGCCGGTGCGGCCTGGGGCGTGGATCCAAAACTGATCACCGCGATTATCGCGATTGAATCCGGCGGTAACCCAAATGCAGTCAGTAAATCGAATGCCGTCGGGTTGATGCAATTGAAAGCCTCAACCTCCGGGCGGGATGTGTATCGCCGGATGGGGTGGAGCGGCGAACCCTCGACCAGCGAGTTGAAAAACCCGGAACGGAATATCTCTATGGGCGCCGCCTATCTGAGTATCCTGGAGAACGGCCCGCTTGCCGGCATCGAAGATCCCCAGGTGATGCAATACGCGCTGGTGGTTTCTTACGCAAACGGGGCGGGTGCGCTGCTGCGTACGTTCTCCTCTGACAGGAAAAAAGCGATCGGCGAGATCAATGATCTTGACCCTGATGAGTTTATCGAACATGTTGCCGACAACCATCCTGCGCCGCAGGCACCGCGCTACATCTGGAAACTTCAGCAAGCGTTGAATGTCATGTAACCGAGAGGGATCTTACTCGCGCACTTTATTCGCTCTTTCCCGCGCTTCTCGCTCCAGCGAAAAGATAATCCGTTGTAATTGCCGCTCCACCGCCGGGCTGACGTTAAGAAAACGCAGACTCAGGCGGGGAGTGGTGATCGTCTCATTTTTCCCGTCGATCAGTTTACGTTCGCTCATTGAGATGAGCTGCGCGTCAAAATGGAAAATGCCCCATTCGCCCATGTTCAGTTCAATCTGAGAAAACCGCATTCCCTCTTTCAACCCTTCGGGTTTGGCGCCTTCCAGCAACGCGCCCATGCCCCCGAGAGAGAGGTCGAATAAGCGAAAACGCAGCGTGCTGTTGTCCGGCATTTTTGCTGAGCAGATGTAGGGCGGATGCAGCGGGGCGCAGATACGGAAATATTCGCGTCGTTGTACGAACCACAAAGAGGGCGGTAGCGCAGTGATAAACGCCGGAAGTTGTTGGTATTCACCGCTCTGAAGCTGCGGTAGCGTAAATTCGACTTTCGCGCCTTGTGTTTCGGCGGTGATGGTTATCTGTCTGGCGCGCTGAACCGTCAGGTTTTCATTCTCCTGACTGCCGAAATCCATCACCAGACTCTCCGTGCTGACCGCGAGAATTTTGCTGATGAACTGGCCTCCCGACCACGAAATGCGCAACGGGACCTGATGTTTATTGAGATCACGAAGAACACCTAACACCGCCAATGGATTTTGCTTCAGGAACTGCTCATGGTAATGACTCACGCCTAATGACTCCTGGAAACCTGACAGACTGTCGTCAGTTATCGGCATTGCGCGACAGAACTTAATACAAATGGGTGAAATT
>NZ_NRDO01000097.1 GCF_010231475.1 Citrobacter sp. NCU1
TGACAAAGTCATCGGGCATTATCTGAACATAAAACACTATCAATAAGTTGGAGTCATTACCAGCGCTGTATGTCTAACTGCCGGAGGAATTACTACCCGGCAGTTGAGATCTGCCCGGAGTGATGCCGCCAGTGTCCCGGACACGTCGCCCGGAGCGCGTGAAATCTTGTTCAAAAATACTGGAGCGGTCGCCGCGCGATCAGCTGATGGCCAACGCGCTCGATGCGCAACCGGCGCGAAAACAATTTGTTGTTTTACAGTATGTTAGGTTGTTTGTGGTGCGAAAAATATTGGTGAGTATTTTTGATGGAGGCAGTAACGGTGGTGCGCTACGTGAAATCTGCGATTTTGCGGGAGTGTTTACCGGGGAGAATTGACGGAGCAGCACGACAAAAAACCGTTTAACTTATGTTGTGTGAGAATTTAGTTCATAAACCAAAATTTAGCTATCCACATGATTTCAATGTATATTCACTATTTATAGTTGAGTCTACCTCCAGATAACTTCATGAACTAGTAGGAAATGGGCGCCTAATGTGCATTTCTCGGCAACTTACTTAGTTACAGCATTTCCCAAATTAATCGTATAACCCGGCAAATCAAGATTTAGGTTGTATCTGATTGTCTTCTTGAATAATTTATGAATCTTAGTAACATTTAGATACACCAAAATCTAATCACAACAGCTCTCTGAGGGCGGTAGCATTGTCAGGGTTGATTGGATTTGCATGAGGCCTTTGTCCCTGACCCGATATCCTGATCCATTCAGAAAAAGAATTCCGACATACGAGACAATCTCTTTTGTCATGCGGGGTTGCATTGACCAGCCGATAACTTTTCGGGAGAACAGGTCAACCACCAGGGCCAGATACATCCAGCCTTCGTGGGTTCGGATGTAGGTTATGTCCGTCACACTTACCGCTTAATGAATTTGATAAAGTGCAATAAAATTCAAGCTATTGATTTTAAGAACAACACGAACGTTTCAGTTTAGTGGTTGCTGCGCGCCGCAGATCCAGCCGCCTACATCAACTTTAGGAAGGTAATAAGTATGGGTAAGGCTATCGATATCTTGCTTTACGTGGCTCTAAGCGAGGAGTTTGATGTCGTTATAGATATGCTAGGATCAGATTTTAAATCCCAAGAGCAGGTAGGTGTTGCACTGACAGGTTTCTTCGGCAATATCGACTCGCCTGTTCTTAACAGAAGCTTCGAAGTTGCTGTGTTCCCGGCAGGAAAAATGGGCAATACCCGATCCGCTAGTCTTACTTCAGCACTTATCGAGAAGCTGAATCCGGCCAACATCGTGGTGCTAGGCATAGCAGGATTGATCTTACCCAGCAATAGTGGACACGCGGCTAAGTGAGTAAACTCTCAGTCAGAGGTGACTCACATGACAAAAACAGTATCAACCAGTAAAAAACCCCGTAAACAGCATTCGCCTGAATTTCGCAGTGAAGCCCTGAAGCTTGCTGAACGCATCGGTGTTACTGCCGCAGCCCGTGAACTCAGCCTGTATGAATCACAGCTCTACAACTGGCGCAGTAAACAGCAAAATCAGCAGACGTCTTCTGAACGTGAACTGGAGATGTCTACCGAGATTGCACGTCTCAAACGCCAGCTGGCAGAACGGGATGAAGAGCTGGCTATCCTCCAAAAGGCCGCGACATACTTCGCGAAGCGCCTGAAATGAAGTATGTCTTTATTGAAAAACATCAGGCTGAGTTCAGCATCAAAGCAATGTGCCGCGTGCTCCGGGTGGCCCGCAGCGGCTGGTATACGTGGTGTCAGCGGCGGACAAGGATAAGCACGCGTCAGCAGTTCCGCCAACACTGCGACAGCGTTGTCCTCGCGGCTTTTACCCGGTCAAAACAGCGTTACGGTGCCCCACGCCTGACGGATGAACTGCGTGCTCAGGGTTACCCCTTTAACGTAAAAACCGTGGCGGCAAGCCTGCGCCGTCAGGGACTGAGGGCAAAGGCCTCCCGGAAGTTCAGCCCGGTCAGCTACCGCGCACACGGCCTGCCTGTGTCAGAAAATCTGTTGGAGCAGGATTTTTACGCCAGTGGCCCGAACCAGAAGTGGGCAGGAGACATCACGTACTTACGTACAGATGAAGGCTGGCTGTATCTGGCAGTGGTCATTGACCTGTGGTCACGTGCCGTTATTGGCTGGTCAATGTCGCCACGCATGACGGCGCAACTGGCCTGCGATGCCCTGCAGATGGCGCTGTGGCGGCGTAAGAGGCCCCGGAACGTTATCGTTCACACGGACAGTAAGAATGTCGGTGTCAGTTTTCATCACCACACTTGCTGTTTTGTCAACCCGGTGAGATCACTGATGCAGTGAAGACTTTCCGGCTCCCTGACTCTCACACTGATCGACCAGCAGCATGTCTTTCCCCGGACCTGTCGGTTGACGGAAAGGGCTTCATGCGAGGCTTCTCCTCACCGATACGCGTGACTCAAGAAGGGCCTGACGGCTTGTCTCATTACTGTCCTGTCCGGGTTATCGTCAGGAGAAACGACGATAAGTTTCAGAGCAGGATTAGGCTATGGCGAAGATTAAGTCAGTTCTCACACCGTCTGTTGTGGGGGGCGTTGATACGCACAAGGATCTGCACGTTGCTGCAGTGGTTGATGAAAACAACCGCATTTTAGGCAGTGAATTTTTCGCGACAACCCGGCAGGGATATCGGCAAATGCTGATATGGATGACATCTTTCGGAACGGTTACCCGCATCGGCGTTGAATGTACCGGCTCATACGGCGCTGGCTTGCTGCGCTACCTGCAGAATGCAGGAGTCACCGTTCTGGAAGTAACAGCTCCGGATAAAATGGAGCGTCGCAGGCGTGGAAAAAATGACACTATCGATGCTGAAAGTGCCGCCCACGCAGCTTTCTCACTAATACGCACTGTCACTCCTAAAACACGAAACGGGATGATTGAAGCACTTCGCGTTTTGAAAGTCTGCCGAAAAACGGCCGTTGCGGCGCGTCGTATTGCGCTGCAAATGATCCATATGGATATCGTTTCTGCACCGGACGAACTACGCGATCAAATACGTAATCTGACCCGGATGCAGCTGATCCGCACCCTGGCCGCATGGCGCCCGGATGTTACGGCGTATCGCAATGTTCAGGATGCTTATCGTATTGCCCTGAAATCGCTGGCCCGACGATACCTTGAACTGCATGATGAAATAGCAGACCTCGACATAATGATCGCGTCAATCGTTGATGAACTGGCACCTGAGCTGATTAAGCGTAATGCGATAGGCTATGAATCGGCTTCGCAGTTGCTGATCACAGCCGGTGATAACCCGCAACGACTTCAGTCTGAGTCTGGCTTCGCGGCCTTATGCGGAGTTAGCCCCGTTCCCGTCTCATCAGGTAAAACAAATCGCCACAGACTGAACCGGGGTGGCGATCGTGCAGCGAATAGCGCGCTGCATATCATCGCTATAGGCCGATTACGCACGGACACGAAAACACAGGACTATGTAGCGAAAAAAGTCTCGGAGGGGCATTCAAAAATGGAAGCACTGCGCTGCCTGAAACGTTATATCGCACGCGAGGTCTACACACTGCTTCGAAATCAAAATCGGCAGATCAACAGCACTCAAATAACGACTTGACACTTAGAAGGGCGTCCGTGGAGGCCAGTACTGTTCAGCAGATTATCAGGCGCAACTGAAGCGGCATAATCTGCGTGGAAGTATGAGCGCAAAAGGTTGCTGCTACGATAATGCCTGCGTGGAAAGCTTCTTTCATTCGCTGAAAGTGGAATGTATCCATGGAGAACACTTTATCAGCCGGGAAATAATGCGGGCAACGGTATTTAATTATATCGAATGTGATTACAATCGGTGGCGGCGGCACAGTTGGTGTGGCGGCCTCAGTCCGGAACAATTTGAAAACCAGAACCTCGCTTAGGCCTGTGTCCATATTACGTGGGTAGGATCAAACAGCTTATCCTCTCGCATCTGCGTTTTGGGTGATGCTGCCAACTTACTGATTTAGTGTATGATGGTGTTTTTGAGGTGCTCCAGTGGCT
>NZ_NRDO01000098.1 GCF_010231475.1 Citrobacter sp. NCU1
AGTGTGCCATATATGGACGTCCCGCGCTGTGCAAGCTCTGAGTTGATACGGTTTGCTGCCATATATCCGGCGTCGTTAGTGGGTTAATTTACCCGCGCCATGATGTCATCCGCCCCCTGTTTCCTTATCACTACACCGGTATGTTACTACCTCGGCACACTTCAGGCTGTTACAGGGTCGGTTTACCGTTCTCTCATCAGTACCTGCAAACTCAGGAGGAATAGGGTTCCTCACATACAACAATGCTTAGCTCATAGCGAAAGCCCTGTTAATATTAAAACTTGTTGATTCGGTCAGTAATCGCCAGACGATGCGAGTCAGTTTATTGGCCAGTGCGACCGTGGCTTTCATTTTGCCCCTTCGCTCAGTAAGACGTTTCAGCCATATACCCAATGCATCATCTCGCTTATGCGCCCAGTGCATTACAGAACGGGCGCCATGAATAATCAGCGTCCTGAGGCCGCGATTCCCGTTTTTGGTCATCGACGAAAGACTGCTTTTCCCACCTGAACTATGTTGTCTGGGAACCAGACCACACCAGGCAGATAATTGTCGCCCGTGAGTAAACTGCTCCGCATTCACTTCACTCAGAAACGCTGCGGCAATAAGCGGGCCAATACCCGGTATTGTCATCAGCACTTTATATTTGGGTTGTTGCTGGCAAAGAGCTGCAAGACTGTGCTCCGTAACGAGAATTTGCTCATTAAGTGCGTGTATGTTCCCGAGCAACGAATGCAGTAACTGGCGCAGCACGGGGGAAATTAATTGCTCAGCATCTTCAATAATATCCGGCAGTCGATGCTGTAATACATGAATCCCAATAGGGATCTCAATCCCTTGTTCTGCCGCCAGTGACCGGGCCTGATTTGCCAAAGCTGTTCGCTGCTCTACCATCAACTGACGGGCACTTCGAAGAGCCTTGATATCCTGTTGTTCAATAGTCTTGATAGCAACAAAATGAATACCGGGGCGAAGCGCTGTCTCGCAAATTGCCAGGGCATCATTGGAATCGTTTTTCTGGTGATGCGTTAATGCTTTTACGTGTTGTGTGGGGATAAGTCGGACGAGAAAGCCCATTGACTGAAAAACGCGCCCCCAGTAATGCGAAGTAGCACAAGCCTCCATTGCAACGATCGAACCGGCAGGAAACTGACGAATGATATCCAGCAATTTAGCCCGGGAAACCTTACGGTTAAATGCAATGCTCCCGTCATTTATCCAGACGCAGACCTGAAAGACAGATTTAGCCAGATCGATACCGATGACTTTAATCGCGTTCATGATGCAGTACCTCAGAAAAAGAACACTCAGCATAAGTGTGGCAGGACTTGCGCTGAGGGAGGGACGTCCATCACATCACTACAATCTGATATCCTCCAACCGTGCTGTCACCTGAGGCATAATGAATGACACTGCCAGGACTAACGACTGCATACCGGGAAAAACTGGTTAATGGTTACTGCTGCGTCATATGGAATGGTTCGAAGCGGTTGATCTGATAGTTAAAGGCATGGAAGGCGTTATCGAAGCTAAGACCGTAACCTATGACTTCGAACGTCTGATGGAAGGCGCTAAACTGCTGAAATGTTCAGAGTTTGGCGACGCGATTATCGCGAATATATAATTAAAATAGCGTAAAGCCCCGCCTTTAAGTAAAGAGCGGGGCTTTATTATCACTGAGGTTCAGAGCGAGATTGCTGTAACCTCACCTTTATCGATGGGCGCGTAGTACCAGAATTGTTGGTTAATTTCTGCCTGTTTCATCTTTTCAGGCTGAATAATTTTCTTCACGCCATCGACAGTTACCGCCATCTGCAAGGAGAGTGGGGTCAGGCTAATAACGACTAAATCACCTTCCGTATTACTGTAGGCCACAGTATCGTTAGCGAGTTTATGCTGCTGCCCATCAGCAACCACTGAATAGTCAAACTTCACTTTCTCCTTGATAATTGTCTGAACACCATAATAGTCGCCGTAGACTGCGGGATCGTGGAAGAAGCCAAAGTGACCACCACTGTTTTGCAATTTGACAAAATAGTAATCAGGGATGGTAAACGCCTGCTTTCCTGTCGCAAGCTGTTGGCTAATAACTTTTTGCCTGACCACTTCCTGACGGGCTGCTTTTTCGTACGCGTTGTACATCATGGGATAAGACCATAAGAAAGTTATTCCACATAGAGCGGTAACGGCAGCCGTACCGGTGACCCCCGCTCTAACACCGCTGGTTAATAAGCCATGAGCCAGGAAAGAAATGGCCAGCAGAAAGAACATGAAGGTCCCGTTCATTACCCGGTCAGGGTAGGAGGGTGAGGCAAACATGATTAATGATGTGCCCAGACCTATGCAAACCACCAGTGCTGCGCTAACAAGATGGCTCTTTTGAATGTTTGCGCGAATTTGCTTATTGAAGATAACCAATAGCACCAGCAGAAACAATACGACATAACCAATCCAGATAAGTGCCAGATGATTATGCACGCGTTCAGTCAGGTGAATGAAAATGCGTTCAAAAATGGATTTCCCATACCAAAAGTCTTTTCCGCTGGCGCGGATAAAGTTACCCGGAGAGAGAATTAAAACACATGATCCCAGGATTGCACTGATGCTGTAGATAATCTTATTGACTGAAACTGACTTTGTACGCCACAACTCGTACGCGATGGTGAGCACAGAAAGCAAGGAGACAAAAGGCGAGACGCTTTCATTAGAACAACCCGCCATAAAACTCAGCAAAGCGATTAATAGGTTGATCGTTTTGATATTTTGGGTTGTGATACGGTAGATATAAAACAACCATGCCGCGACGAAAAGGTTAGTCCAAAGATAGTTTGCCGCGCCCACAACCCAGAAGGTGGTTTGTCCTAAATTTGGGTTCGAAATCCAGTAGGTGAAAAAAATCAGCGGGAACAAAATATAATCAACTTTCGTCCAGCTTAGCGTGCCAGATGGTGTTTTAACAATGAAGTAGCAGAACGCAACCGTAGAGAAGCCCGCAGCAACGGAATAGATAATTTGTGATTGTGTATAGAGAATCAGCGAACTAGCGTAATCGGCAATGATCCTGCCGCTCCAGGTCATATAATGATGTAAATGAGACTCCGGCGAGATCCCCAAAAGATAGTAACGATAGTCGTCTGAGTGAATTGGTGTGAACCACTCAATGAGAAATATAGCCAAAAAAGCCAGCAGCAAAATCGCCGCTTTGGGTAGTAACTTTAGCATGGTCGTAATTATTCCATCGTCCTGTTTTTACTCTTCAAGATGTAACGAGGTCTCTGCTTAACCTCCGTGTAAACGCGGCCAATATACTCACCGAGAATGCCGATGCCAATAAGCTGAATGCCGCCGAGAAAGAGAATAGCAGTCATGAGTGAGGGGTAGCCTGGAACAGGATTGCCCCACAGCAGCTTATCAAGGATCATCCACGCGGCATAAATGAGAGAGAGTGCGGAAACGCTAACGCCAATGTAGGTCCAGATCCGCAGGGGAAAGGTGGAAAAGCTGGTGATGCCTTCCAGCGCCAGGTTCCAGAGTTTCCAGCCGTTGAATTTCGAATCGCCAGCAACGCGGTCTGCCCGCGCGTATTCAACAACATCGGTGCTGCCGCCTACCCAGGAAAGTACACCTTTCATAAAAAGATTTCGTTCAGGCAATAATTTGATATTTTCCACGACATCGCGGGACATTAGTCTGAAATCACCCACATTTTCTTCAATCTTGGGCGTGCTGATTTTATTGTGCAATTTGTAAAACCACTCAGCGGTCTTGCGTTTCAACCGGCCATCAGTCGAACGATCGGTACGCTTCGCCAGCACCATGTCAGCGCCTGCTTGCCATTTTTTAATAAGATGTGGAATCACCTCGATCGGGTCCTGTAAATCCACATCGATAGGGATTACCGCATCACCGGTTGCATGATCCAGACCGGCAAAGAGCGCTGGCTCTTTACCAAAATTACGCGTAAACGAGAGCGGTACGACCAGCGGATCGGCGACAGCCAGGGCGCTGATAATTGATTCGGTGGCATCATGACTACCATCATTGATAAAAACGATCTCGACATCTAACGGCTTTAATGCCTCAAACTCTCTTACCGTCTTATAAAAAATTGGGATCGAGTCCTCTTCATTAAAGACGGGAACCACTAATGAAATTTTCATTTCATCTTCCTGAAAACTATGAACCGGGAATAAAAAAATCCGCAAATCAGGCTGATTGCAGAGAAGATAACAAGCGTAATAATTGGTGCCATTGCGCACTCATCGGCTATCCAACCTACAATACCGCTCAATGCCCCCATAAAGCCGACATACAGCAAATAGCGAGTGGTTGATATGGTGGATTTGAAGGTAAATCGTGCGTTAGCAAAGAAACTAAAACTAACGGCCACAGCAAACCCGACCACATTTGCCAGCGCCTGGCTTGTGTGGAAGGCATAGACACATATTGAGAAAATGAACCAGTGCAAGGCAGTATTAAGTACGCCAATTGATGCATACTTTGTGAATAATTTTAACATTACTAAAATCAATAGGTTGAGATTCTGCAAAGCCTATCAAGCTTTGTTGAATAAATCGAACCTTTACTGAATTGAGGGATTAGATCACGCATCCTCTAACATCGCAGGTCAGCGTTCCTGAGAAAAATATGTGACAAACCGCATATTATGCCACAAGTCTTCAAAAAGATCGCGTATTGTCAGGAGGGTGGGCGTAAAAACGAAAGGTCAGATCAAGGGAAAAATGTGATTTCGTACACATCTGATTTCCCTGTTAACCCGAATGCACATATAATGCGCTCCCAACACTACAGAACTCTCAACCCAATAGCCTGCCTGGCAATGAATCTCGCATAAATGAACATGAATATGAAATTGACAACGTTTTTCGCGGCGGCACTCGCTGTTGTTGGCTTTTGCAGCACTGCTTCAGCCGTTACGTATCCACTACCGACAGACGGTAGCCGGGTGATTGGTCAAAACCAGGTCATCACTGTCCCGGAAGGCAACACCCAGCCGTTGGAGTATTTTGCTGCCCAATACCAGATGGGGCTTTCCAACATGCTGGAAGCGAACCCTGGCGTGGACACCTTCCTGCCGAAAGGCGGTACGGTGCTGAACATTCCGCAGCAGCTGATCCTGCCGGATACCGTGCATGAAGGTATGGTCATCAACAGCGCTGAAATGCGTCTGTACTACTACCCGAAAGGCACCAACACCGTTATCGTGCTGCCGATTGGTATTGGCCAGTTGGGTAAAGATACTCCGATTAACTGGACCACCAAGGTAGAACGTAAAAAAGCAGGCCCGACTTGGACGCCGACAGCAAAAATGCACGCCGAATACCGTGCTGCGGGTGAACCACTGCCTGCGGTCGTGCCTGCCGGTCCGGATAACCCGATGGGTCTGTACGCACTGTACATTGGCCGCCTGTATGCCATTCACGGAACTAACGCCAACTTTGGTATCGGTTTGCGCGTGAGCCACGGTTGTGTGCGTCTGCGTAACGAAGACATCAAATTCCTGTTTGAGAATGTTCCGGTCGGTACGCGCGTTCAGTTCATTGATGAACCGGTAAAAGCCACCACCGAGCCAGACGGCAGCCGCTACATCGAGGTACATAACCCGCTGTCAACCACTGAAGCTCAGTTTGAAGGCGCCGAGGAAGTCCCGATTACGTTGACCAAGAGCGTACAGAGCGTAACCAGCCAGCCGGATGTCGATAAGGCTGTGGTAGATCAAGCTATCCAGAACCGTTCTGGTATGCCGGTTCGCCTGAACTAACTCCATGAAAAAGGCCCGATAGCGCTATGCTTATCGGGCCTTTAACACGCCAGCCAACACCCTGTCTAAACGCTATCTCAACAGCAACAGCCCATACCCTACCAACGCCGCCCATAGCAACATCGGTAACGAATACAGATGGAAACGCCACCAGATGCGTCGGTCGTTCGCCATGCGTAATGCGATCAGATTTGCCAGCGAGCCCGGTAACAGACCGAAACCACCGACATTGACAGCCCATGCCAGCAACAGCGTAGGCGGTACATAGTTCAACAGTAAAATCGTACTGGGTACGTTACTGATAAATTGCGACAGTCCGATAGCCGTCAACCAGAGTCCCGGCCCGGAAAGCGTGCCGATATGACCTGAAATCGCCTGTAAAGCGGGAAGTTGGGTTAATAAATGCACGTCGATAAACATCGCCATAAACACCAGCAGCAACGTCCAGTCCACGCTGAACACGACGCGGCGCGCCAGTACCAGAAATCCGGTCGCTACAATTACCAGCCCCCACAGCTCTTGCTTCAACTCCAGCGCACTGAGAAAGACGATGTACAACCCGAGGCAGCACCACACCAGCCGCGGCTGCCACTCTGGCGAGCGCGTCCCGGTATGGTATTGCAGCGCTTTCGTCGGAAAACAGAACCAGCACAACACCACTAAGGTCAGCATCATTGCGACAGCGAGCGGCAACATCTGCCAGGTAAAGGCGGTAAATGAAAGGCCAGAGCGTCCCCACAGTAATATATTTTGCGGGTTGCCAATGGGGGTGAGCAGTGAACCGGCATTCACCGCCAACGCTTCAAAAATGATCAGCCGGTTAACCGGGATCGCACACAGTTTTTTGAGGGTAATGGTGAGAGGGACGACGATAAACAACGCCACATCGTTAGTCAGAAACGTCGACAGCCCTGCCGCCGCCAGCACCATAAACAGCGCCAGACGACGCTCGGTAGCAAACCGGCGAAGCATTCTGCGCCCCAGCACGTCGAAATAACCGCTCAGTTCGACCCCTTTTGTCAGCAGCATTAAACCGCTGAGGGTAATAATGGTATGCCAGTCAATGGCAGCGAACCACCGACGAGGGGCAAACGGTACACAAAGGCTTAAGCCAATCCCGATAATTATCAATAACTGAAAAAAACGATCGCCCCTGAGCGCTCGCAAAAAGGGAAGACTCATTCAGATGCCGTTCCGTTCTTTTGTGTAAACAGCCGAAAAGCCTCCAGCGTTTCCTGGCTCACGTGATGCTCCATTCCCTCCGCATCACGGCGCGCGATATCCGCGCTCACGCCCAGCACCAGCAGAAAATTTTCAACGATCTGATGACGCTCGCGACTTTCTTGCGCCAGCTTTTCCCCTTCCGGGGTCAGGAACACCCCTCTCCAGGGGATCATTTCAATCAGCCCGACGGTCGCCAGTCGCTTAAGCATTTTGGCGACAGTGGGTTGCGAAACGCCAAGTCGGGCCGCCATATCGACCTGACGCGCCTCCCCGACCTCAATGATTAAGTCGGAAATCAGCTCGACATAGTCATCAATCAGTTCACGACGGTGCGCTTCTCTGACCTGGCGAAAACCTTCGACATGTTCCTCGACATTCACTAATTGCGTCACTTTTTTTGTTGTTGGCGTACCTGCGCGACGACTCATTCTGCTTCCCCATGACTGTGACGCATTGACTGTATCTGATGTAAGAGGATCCATTGTAAACCAGAGTTGTCCTGGCACAAAAAATTAACGTTTTAGCAATAGCTATATAATATAGCCTGTGCTATATCTGTATGTAATACAGTCATCCCTCAAGGATTGATGGGATCGATAAGTAGGAGGTTTATATGAACGAATTCAAGAGGTGTATGCGCGTGTTTAGTCACTCTCCCTTTAAGGTACGGTTAATGCTGATCTCAATGCTGTGCGACATGATCAATGGCAAACCAGAGCAGGATAAACCCTCCTCACACTAACGCGGCGTCGCGGTACGCCGCTTCATCTTCGCCCCTTCACTACTGCTCATTTTCTCGGTTCAGCGCAAATACCCCTTCTTTTTGTCTGATTTGCTATCCTCTTCGCAAAACAATTTCGCTGTAGTAGTTGACCTAAACATAAGCAAGCTCTATCTTCTGGCATCCCTGCATATATTGCGGCACGCAGATATCCTCTTCACGCACTCTCAGGCAGGCATTAACCCTTTGCGCCAGGGTAAGCACATGGCGTTTTTGTAATAGTGGCATATGAATTTAACCCTCAAAGACTCGCTTATTGCCCGCAGCCGGGTCATTAACCCGTGGACGGCCTTTTACTTTTTACAATCTTTGCTGATTAATCTCGCACTGGGTTACCCTCTTAGTCTGCTCTATAGCGCGGCCTTTGCCTGCATATTGCTGCTGCTCTGGCGCAGCGCACCGCGAGCGCAAAAGGTGCTGATCGGCGTGTGTTCACTGATCGCCGCAATGTATTTCCCGTTCGGCCAGGCATACGGTTCGCCTAACTTTAATACCCTGCTGGCGATGCATTCGACCAACATGGAAGAGTCAACCGAGATCCTGACGATCTTCCCGTGGTACAACTACCTGGTGGCTGTCTTCATCTTTGCGCTGGGCGTAATTGCCATTCGCCGCAAAAAAGAGACCGAAAAGAAACCCTGGAATATGCTCAACAGCCTGTGCCTGTTGTTTAGCATCATCACGTTCTTTGTTGCCCCCGTACAAAACCTGGCATGGGGCGGCGTCTTTAAACTGAAAGATACGGGCTACCCGGTGTTCCGCTTCGTCAAAGACGTTATCGTCAATAACAATGAGGTGATTGACGAACAGGCGCGAATGGCGAAACTGGCCGGTATGAAAGACACCTGGACAGTAACGGCGGTCAAACCCAAATACCATACCTATGTGGTGGTGATTGGTGAAAGTGCGCGCCGGGACGCGCTGGGGGCGTTTGGCGGTCACTGGGATAACACCCCCTTTGCCAGCACGGTCAACGGTAATATCTTTATGGATTACGTTGCGGCGAGCGGATCAACACAAAAATCCCTTGGCCTGACGCTAAACCGCGTAGTGGATAATCAACCGCAGTATCAGGATAACTTTGTGACGCTGGCCAACCGCGCCGGTTTCCAGACGTGGTGGTTCTCTAATCAGGGGCAAATCGGCGAGTACGATACGGCCATCGCCAGCATTGCGGAGCGTGCTGATGAAGTGCACTTTCTGAAAAACGGTAACTTTGAAGCGGACAAAAACACCAGTGATGAAGCGCTGTTGAAAATGACCGCTCAGGTACTCGAAACCGAGCGTACACAACCGCAGCTCATCGTACTGCATTTAATGGGTTCTCACCCACAAGCCTGCGACCGTACGAAAGGCAAATACACAGAATTCGTACAGTCAAAAGAGACCTCTTGCTATCTCTACACCATGACGCAAACCGACGATCTGCTGCGCCAGCTGTACGAGCAGTTGCGCAATAGTGGTAGCAGTTTCTCGATGGTCTATTTCTCCGATCACGGTCTGGCGTTTAAAGAGCGTGGAAAAGAGGTGCAATATCTGGCACATGATGATCAATTCCAGCAGAACTTCCAGGTTCCGTTTATGGTCATCTCCAGCGATGATAAAGCGCACCGCAAAATCAAAGCTCGCCGTTCCGCTAACGACTTCCTGGGCTTTTTCGCCCAATGGACCGGGATCAGCGCCAAAGAGATAAGCCTCAAATACCGCTTCCTCTCTGAGCAGAAAGCCGGGCCTATCTTCATCACCAACTTCAAGTTACAGAAGGTGGATTACAACCATCTGGGCACTGACATCTTCGACACCAAATCGTGATAACCGAACGGGGGGATGCCATATCGCCCCGTCGCTTTCATCTTTTCAGACAAATAAATATCCTCCGGCATAGCCGGAGGTTTTTCAAATGCGCCTGTAAGGCTCTGTTACCA
>NZ_NRDO01000099.1 GCF_010231475.1 Citrobacter sp. NCU1
GATTTTTTCTAAGTACCTGATAAAAAAAACCCCCTCATCATGAGGGGGAAGACAGGGATGGTGTCTATGGCAAGGAAAACAGGGTTTGCTACTGGGAACGTGAGTTGCTACTACTCAATAAATTCAACGATGAGCCTTTTTGCCATTGCGCCACGTCGCGCAGTTGCTCAATTCGTTGCTGATGTTTCTCATTTAAAACCGCTTGCTGCTCCGGCGTTAGCAGGTGATACATCTGGTTGCGAACCCTGGCCATTTCGACCTGGCGGGCAACCTGTTCTTGTGCCATTTTTTCTGCCTGAGCGCGCACAGCGCTTTCATCAAATTTTTCTGCGGTGACAAGGCGATGCATTGTCTCCACTTCGCTAACATTAACAGGAGGCTGTTCGTGTCTTGCCTGCTGCATCAGATCTCGCATCTGTTGACGCTGATGTTCGGTTAAACTTATGCCGTCAAACATATGGCTCTGCGTACTGCGCTGCGTAGGCCCTTCGCCCTGGTGCCAGTTATCGCCTGTAACGACTTCAGCAGCGTGGCTTAAAGGACTGAGTGCCAGCGTTGAGGCCATGACGGCAGCGGTAACTTTGCGCATCACTTGCTCCCAAAATCTTTTCTGTCGCGATTCAACGAGAGACAGTTTACGATTCGGGCTGCAAACATGCGTCAGGGGGTGTAAAACAACGTAAAGTCATGGATTAGCGACTCCTGATGACGTAATTTCTGCCTCGGAGGTATTTAAAAAATGAATAAAATCCTGTTAGTTGATGATGACCGAGAGCTGACTTCCCTGTTAAAGGAGCTGCTCGAAATGGAAGGCTTCGATGTGCTGGTTGCCCATGATGGGGAGCAGGCGCTTGAGCTTCTGGACGACAGCATTGATCTACTTTTGCTCGATGTCATGATGCCGAAGAAAAACGGTATCGACACACTGAAAGCGCTACGCCAGACACACCAGACCCCCGTAATCATGCTGACCGCGCGCGGCAGCGAACTGGATCGCGTACTTGGCCTTGAGCTGGGCGCGGATGACTATTTACCCAAACCGTTTAACGACCGCGAACTGGTTGCACGTATTCGCGCTATCTTGCGCCGCTCTCACTGGAGCGAACAGCAGCAAAGCAGCGACAACGGATCGCCAACGCTGGAAGTGGATGCCTTAAGCCTCAATCCGGGTCGCCAGGAGGCCAGCTTTGATGGTCAAACTCTGGAGTTAACCGGCACCGAATTCACCCTGCTTTATTTGCTGGCTCAGCACCTCGGCCAGGTGGTTTCGCGTGAACATCTAAGCCAGGAAGTGCTGGGCAAACGCCTGACGCCTTTCGACCGTGCGATTGATATGCATATCTCGAACCTGCGCCGTAAGCTTCCGGAACGGAAAGACGGACATCCGTGGTTCAAAACCCTGCGTGGCCGCGGCTATCTGATGGTCTCCGCTTCATGATAGGGAGCCTCACCGCGCGCATCTTTGCTATCTTCTGGTTGACGCTGGCACTGGTGTTAATGTTGGTTCTGATGTTACCCAAGCTCGACTCACGCCAGATGACCGAGCTACTGGACAGCGAACAGCGCCAGGGGTTGATGATTGAGCAACACGTTGAAGCTGAACTCGCGAACGATCCACCCAACGACCTGATGTGGTGGCGTCGCTTGTTCCGGGCGATTGACAAGTGGGCGCCGCCGGGACAACGGTTATTGCTTGTCACCACAGAAGGACGCGTGATCGGCGCAGAACGCAACGAAATGCAGATCATTCGTAACTTTATTGGTCAGGCAGATAACGCCGATCATCCGCAGAAGAAAAAGTATGGCCGTGTTGAGATGGTGGGACCTTTCTCCGTCAGAGACGGGGAAGATAACTACCAACTCTATTTGATCCGCCCGGCCAGCAGTTCGCAATCCGATTTTATTAATCTGCTGTTTGACCGCCCTCTGCTATTGCTGATTGTGACGATGCTGGTCAGCACTCCCCTGCTTCTCTGGCTGGCCTGGAGCCTGGCAAAACCGGCGCGTAAGCTCAAAAACGCGGCGGATGAAGTGGCGCAGGGTAACTTACGACAACATCCAGAACTGGAAGCAGGTCCACAGGAGTTTCGCGCGGCTGGCGCCAGTTTTAACCAAATGGTGACTGCGCTCGAGCGGATGATGACCTCGCAACAGCGTCTGCTGTCGGACATCTCTCACGAACTGAGAACCCCACTGACACGCCTGCAACTCGGCACCGCCCTGCTGCGTCGCCGTAGCGGCGAGAGTAAAGAGCTGGAGCGTATTGAAACTGAAGCCCACCGACTCGACAGCATGATCAACGATCTGTTAGTGATGTCGCGTAATCAGCAGAAAAACGCGCTGGTCAGCGAAACGATGAAAGCCAATCATCTGTGGGGTGATGTGCTGGATAATGCCGCCTTCGAAGCCGAGCAGATGGGCAAATCGTTGACGGTGAATTTCCCGCCGGGACCGTGGCCGCTCTATGGCAACCCGAATGCCCTGGAAAGCGCGCTGGAGAATATTGTCCGTAACGCCCTGCGCTATTCACACACGAAGATTGAAGTCGGCTTCGCAGTGGACAAAGACGGGATCACGATTACCGTGGACGACGATGGTCCGGGCGTCAGCCCCGAAGATCGGGAACAGATTTTCCGACCGTTCTACCGTACCGACGAGGCTCGCGATCGCGAATCCGGCGGCACCGGTCTGGGTCTGGCGATTGTGGAAACCGCCATTCAGCAGCACCGTGGCTGGGTCAAAGCGGAAGACAGCCCGCTGGGTGGTTTACGACTGGTGATCTGGCTACCGTTGTATAAACGCGCTTAATTGTGGCGCCGGGCATCAACCCGGCGCGCAATTTGTTATCTTCCCCACAAACGACGCGAATTGTCTTCGATCTTGCCGCTCAGACGCCGCTTCTGCATCGTTCTGGTCCAGCTTTTTGATAATCCTGCCGCCGACAATAAACGGTGATACTGCGCATCATCAAACGGCATATGCCAGGCAATGGCAATTGCCTCCTGCACCGTGACGTCGCTGACGCGCGACACCAGAATCAACGGCGCATCCGCCGAGACTTTCCCGGCCGCGATAACGCTGTACAACCAGCCCGTTTTACCGGCGTTTTGCATCTGGCTCGCCATGTCACTGATGCCGAAATGGTAGTTAAGTTTAAAGCAGGGTGAACGCGGCTGCGTCACCTGAATCAGCGTCTCTCCCCACTGAAAGATATCGCCAATATAGACATTCTGTTCCGTCAGACCGTCGGTTGAGAGGTTTTCGCCAAACGCGGGCGCGACAAACCGATCCGCCTGTTCCGGGAATTCCCGTGCCCAATACAAGTAATGCTCTCGCGGGTAATGGCACAGTGCGCGATCGGGCCCACCGTGAATTTTCGCCTCCGCCTGCTCATCACCCTCCAGGCCCAGTTCCGTTAGCTGCAGTTCGCCATCCACCTGGATCTTCGCAATCGCGCTGGGGCGGCTTCCCGTATAGTCCAGAACCTTGCCTGTAAACACCTCGACTGGATATCGCATCTGTTCCCTCTCCCCACTAAATAATCCCATTAGAGCATAATTATTTTACCTCAGCCGCTCAAAATGAGAGCCGGATTCACATGATAAATAACCAGACATGATATCAATTAGGGTGATATTGAAACGCCATTTCATAACAAGGAGTCAACAACGTGACAGTACAATCGCAATTTGCTGGTGTCTGGTGTCCCTCCATTACGCCAATGGATAATGATGGAAACGTCGATCTCTCTGGCCTGAAGCACCATCTCAAGCGCCTTACCGACGCCAAAATCGATGTTATTTTGCTGATGGGCAGTATCGGTGAATTCGCCTCTTTGAGTCTTGAAGAGCGGCTGATGTTGATCCGGGAAGCCAGAGCGATGAGCTCGCTGAAGATGGTCGCCAACGTCTCCTCTACCTGTATGAGCGACGTTTTACAGATGGCGCAGGAAGCCGACAACGCAGGTTACGATGCGGTAATGGTATTGCCGCCGTACTATTACGGACAAACGACAAAACAGCTCCTGAGTTATTTCCGCAAACTTGGCGGCGCATTGCGCGGAAAATGGTTTGCCTACAACTTCCCGGCACGGACCGGCTGTGATTTAACCCCAGACCTGGTCGCAACTCTCGCGGCCGAGTTCCCCAATTTTGCGGGTATTAAGGATACCGTCGATTGCCAGTCCCACACCCGCAGCATGATTCAGGCCACCCGCGCCGTGCGTGATGACTTTGCCGTGCTTTCCGGCTATGACGAATATTACATCCCTAACCTGATGGCAGGAGGCGCAGGGATTATTTCCGGATTAAACAATGTGATGCCTGAGCTTTTTGTCGACGCGCGCGAGGCGTTTAAACAGGGCGATCTGCACACGTTACGTGAAATTCAAGACAAGATCGGTACCTATATGTCCATTTACGCGATCGGTGAAGATTTTGTCACCACGATCAAAACTGTGGTGTCGCGTAAATTTGGTTATTGCACCGGGGTTTCGCGCAATGCAGGTGGTGAGTTGAATGAGAGTGACTGCCGAACAATTGATGAGGTGTTTTTAACAAAAGGTTAAGTCATACAGCCTGATGGCGTTACCGCCATCAGGCTACGATCACACTTATTTTTTCGCGGCGAAACGCGCTGCTGCTTCGTCCCAGTTCACCACGTTCCAGAACTCTTTAATGTAGTCCGGACGGCGGTTCTGGAATTTCAGGTAGTATGCGTGTTCCCACACGTCCAGACCAACAATTGGGAAGCCAGACGCGCCAGAGACAGCTTCGCCCATCAGCGGGGAATCCTGGTTCGCGGTAGAGACCACTGCCAGCTTGTCGCCTTTCAGTACCAGCCATGCCCAACCGGAGCCAAAGCGGGTAGCTGCCGCTTTCTCAAACTCGGCTTTGAAATTATCAACGGAACCGAAGTCACGTTCGATAGCCGCTTTCAGGTCACCCTGCAGGGTGGTACCGGTTTTCAAACCTTTCCAGAACAGACTGTGGTTAGCGTGACCGCCTGCGTTGTTACGCAGTACGGTTTTCTTGTCCGCCGGCAGTTGATCCAGTTTTGCGATCAGCTCTTCGACAGACAGGTTAGCGAATTCTGGCAGGCTTTCCAGCGCCGCATTGGCATTGTTAACGTAGGCTTGATGGTGTTTGGTGTGGTGAATTTCCATCGTCTGCTTATCGAAGTGCGGTTCCAGAGCATCGTAAGCGTACGGCAGGGATGGCAGTGTATAACTCATATTCATCTCCATTATTATCGAGCGGCTGGGTGTTAACGCCGCGTAAGCAGTTGGTTCATTATAGTTAATTAAATGATATTGAAAATGATTATCAATGCCGTACTTTTCTTACGGGTATGATCGTTCGCCCACATACCAAAGATGTGAGCTAAATCACCCGCTTAACGTGTCTATTGCCAAAGAGAACCACAAAGCGGCAACGGGAAGAAGGTGAAGAATCTGCGCAATTTTTACACTCATCACGTCGAAGGGGTAACGCGACAATAAAAACGATGAGGATAAAGTCATGAGTAACGCGATTACGATGGGTATTTTTTGGCATTTGATAGGTGCGGCCAGTGCAGCCTGTTTCTATGCCCCATTTAAGCAAGTAAAACAGTGGTCATGGGAAACGATGTGGTCGGTTGGCGGGATGGTCTCCTGGATTATCCTACCGTGGGGTATCAGCGCAATGTTGCTGCCCGATTTTTGGGCCTACTACAGCTCTTTCAGCCTTTCTACTTTATTACCTGTTTTCCTGTTTGGCGCCATGTGGGGTATTGGCAATATTAACTACGGCCTGACCATGCGCTACCTCGGTATGTCGATGGGGATTGGTATCGCGATTGGCATTACGCTGATTGTCGGTACGTTGATGACGCCCATTATCAACGGTCAATTCGATGTTCTGATCAACACGGAAGGC